>NZ_FYDN01000011.1:0-11203 GCF_900187485.1 Pseudomonas sp. Irchel s3a12 | reverse complement strand
GGCGGGGCGTCGTCGTAGCCGGTGGCGCTGGTCAACCGATAGAGCGAGTCGTAGGTGAAGTCGCGGTGGCCATCGATCAACTGATTGGCGAAGTAACGTGGTTGAAAGGCGTGGTCTTCGATGCGGGTAATGTTGCCGACGGGGTCGTAGAAATATTCGAGGTTCTGCAGCACTGCTCCGGTGTCTTTGCGACTGGACTGAGTGTGCAGACGACTGTCTGCCGGGTCGTACGTCCAGCGACTGAGGACAAGATTACCGGCCTGCTGCTCGATGATCTGGTCGGCGGCGTTGTACTGCGCATCAAGCAACACGGGCTGCCATTGGCTCTGGCCGCTGATCAACAGTTGTACCTGCCGAAGGTGCCCGGCCAGGCCGTAGCGCGATCGTCGCCGATGGCCGCCGGCGTCGGTCTGCTCGAGCAGCGCGCCGAGCGAGCTGAACACATGGTGAGTGGTGAACGGCTCGCCGTCGTGGAACGTGCGGGTTTCGCTCAGCGGCTGGCCGGTCAGGGAAAAGCTGTCCGTGAGCAGCGAACCGGAACGGTCTTTCTGTTCCAGCAACTGGCCGCGGCGGTTGTACCCGGCCTCGGCCGAGGCGTCGGCGTAAGTAAAAACGTCGACATTGGACTGACCATTTTCCTCGACCGCGATCACCCGCAGCTGCTCATCGAAGCTCGTGCGCCAATGGTTGTCGCGCTGATCCCAGCGTTGCAATGGCTCACCGGCCAGACCCGGCAGGGTCAGGCGCCAACCGGCGTCGACGCTGTCGGATTTCAATACCGTGCCGTCCAGGCTGTAAACCGTGGTCAGGCAGGGTGCCGACAAGCGCGAATCCCATTGCTCGATCAGACGGCCGGCGTAGTCATGCTGCTGACGGGTTACCAGCGCTACGGGGTTGTCGGCCGTCACACTGCGCAAGTACCCGACCTGCCGCATTGGCAAACCACGCGCATCGCTTACCGCCAGCGCAGGTGTACGGCGATGCACGTTGGCAATCATGGCTGCGATGCCTTGGTTGGCGATGACGGCTCGGCGGTGTCGTTGAAGTCTTCGCTGGTGTGATACCAAGGGTGGTACGTCTCTCGGGAAAAGTCGCCCTTGGCATTGACCATTCCGACCTGCCGGCTCTTGACGTCATAGCGAAGCTGATCGTGATGGCTCAGTGTGCGCAGGGACTGATCGTTGACGTAGGTATAGGTGTTGGCGAAAAACGCGCGGTACTGACGAACGGGCAAGCCTTTGTTGTTGTATTCGACCCGCTCGCTGATGCGCCAGCGCGGGTTGGCATCGACCACTTTGATCTGGCCATCCTCGACGATCAGCGAGCCGTCGGCGTCCACGGCATAGGCCTTGCCCGGATCGACCAATTGCTGGGTTTGCAGAGCCCGGCCAAAACCGTCGACGCAGGCTTTGGTGATCTGGATCTGCGCATCCACCTCGTCATCAGGGTAGCGGTCGGCACTGAGGATCACACTGTGCACCGGTTCGCGATGCACTGTTGCGATGGCGTCTTGCAGCGCCTGTTCATCAGGCGTCAAGGCGCCGCTGCGCCGGGTCAGTTGGCGGCGTGTACTGGCCCTGATGTGGCCGCTGGGCAGCAGATAACCCTGAGCGATCCATGCCAGGGCGGCGCGGGTGTCGTTGGCCATCTGCCCCATCCAGCTGAACAGATCCTTGCGCAGGGTACTCGCGGCTTTTTGCACGGCATCGGTCGGGTTGGCAATTGCCGTAGCCGGGCTCCGGTCCTCCGGAAGTTTGTATTCGCTCAGTGGCCTGAAACCCGCTTCTCTGTTGTTCTCTGAGCCATAAAAACTGGTGGCCAGGGGCTGATTGGAGGGTTCATACAACGCCTGATGAGTATTCAGGTTGGCATCGATGATTTTCAGCGGTTGCAGCGCGTGGTAGTCGTACTCGATGCAGGTGGTACAGCCATCTGGCAGTTCCACGAGGGTGACAGCCAGCGCATACGCGTCGTATACGGCGTGAGTGAAGCCATGGCTGAGGGTTTCGCGATAGCGCCGGACCTTGTAGAAACCGTCGAGGCTGGCGTATTCGGCGTAGCCGAAATTCGCCGACCACAGGTCATGCTCCGTGCTGCCCAAGGGATTTATCCAGAACAGAAACGGCATGGGCAGATAGCCGATCTTCTTCAGTTCGTCGTGCACGTTGAAGGGCGTAGGCAGCACGCTGTAAGCGTCCAGCGCCGTCTTGTCCAGTTGTGCCACTTCCAGTGGACCGACCAGGGCCTCGAATCCGGCAACGCCGTCGTCCAGCCGTTGGCCATCGGTACTCAAGTAGCGCTGTACAGACTGCGTGGTCAGCACCCGTTCAGCGTTCCAGTGCGCCGAATCCTCATGTGCCTTCAGGCACTCATAGGACACTTGCGCGGCTTCAAGCCCGGTGGGCAGGGTGCCTTTGGGCAAGACCAGTGCATTGCCACGCTGCTGATAGGGCAAACCGAGACGCCAATGCTGCCGGTCCTTGTCCAGATCGATGAACGCTGAACGGCTTTCATTCAGGTAGAACGATTGTTGCGCCGGGTCATGGGCGTCGAACCACCACTGCTGTACATCCGGGTCGTCGAACGGTGGTGCATCTTTTTCGGTCAGTCGCCGGGCGTAACTCACCGTGATGGCGTGCGTCGGCTGGCCGTAAGTGTTGTAGCGCAGGACCACATCGTTGCGACACATGGGGTCATCGACGAAACCGTCGTACTGGTAGCTGATCCTTTCCACCACCAGTGGCAGCAAGACGGCGGTGGCATAAGGACCTTGCCCGCGAACCTCGCGCACCTGATATCGCACTTCTTCTACGGCATAAGGCGTGGCAATCCCGGGGGCGTCCATGTCTGCATCAGCGTAGGTTTCGCAGCGGACCATCGAGCCGACCAACGCTCGGGAGAGCTGGTATCGGCTGTCTTCATCCTGCACCGGAATCAGTTCATCGGCATCGTCTTCCGGGTGATGGCGACTGAACAGGGTGTTACCCAGGGCTACCGCTTGTGCATCCTGATTGAAGTAGTCGTCGCGCGGCCGGTCCATCGATTGCCCGGTATGAAACCAGGTGCAGACACGCACCGGCTCGCTGAAACCTTCGCTCTCATCTGCTCTGGCGCTCTCACTGTCGGTTTGTTGCAACAGACCGAAACCGCGGAACTCACGCTCGCGGCTGTCGTAGACGCCTTCACGCCAAGTGAAGGTCTGAGTCAGGCAATTGCCAGTGATTTCATCCAGCTGCCGTTGTTTCTTGACCACCGCCACCGGGAACGGCAGGTGGCAAGCCGGCAAACGCTTAAGGGTGAGCAAACGGTGTTTTTCATCCAGCCATTCCTGCGCCGAACTGCGATAAGCGACGCTGGCACTGCAACCCATGTTGTTGTTACTGCTGGTCAACAGATACGGCTTGGCCGAAACGAAATCGTAGCGCCAATGCTGCGGCTGCATGTGCGTCACCGTAAGGATCAGACTGGCGCAGCCCAGGCCTTGCAGATCGGCGAAACTCACCTGACAGAGGCGATCGTAGCGCACGCCGTCGGGCCACGGCACGCTGATCGGTATTTGCTCCAGGCCGTTGCCGCCACGATTCAGGTAGATCTCGAAGGTATCCGACTTCAGATAAATCAGCGACGCGGCACCGGAGCCGTCGAGGTCGGCAAGGCGCACCCGGGACGAATCGAATTGCTCGTAGTTGAAGGGCAACTCGCTGATCTTGCGACCCTTGCCAAACCGGCCGTGGCCCAGGTTCGGCCAGCAGCGGATTTCGTCATGGCGTATCCGACACAACTCGGGCATATCGCTGCCCAGCAGGTTGCCCAACAGCACCAGTTCTGTGCGCGAATTGCTGAACAGTGGCAAGCGGTCGTCGTCGGGTTCGTGCAGCACCTCTTCAGGCGCGGCGAAGCCTTGTTCGCGCTCGTTGGCATACAACCGCACGGAGCTGGGCCCGATCAACGCCAGGCTACTCAAGCCGTCACCGCTCAAGTCGCCAAGTGTCGAGAGAGTGTTGAAAAACTCTGGTGGGAATTTGCCGAAGGGGACGAAGTCGGCAAACTCGCGTTGTTCTGTCAGGGTGCGAAAACCACTGATACCCGGTTGCGCGGTGACCCAATCGAGCCGACCGTCACCGGTCAGGTCGGTCAGCAGTTGCTGGACCGGACGGTTGCGATCGGCGAGCGGAATCTTTTCCAGTGCGGTCCATGGCCCATAGCCGATTTCATCGGTGCCCTTGGTCGCGCGTAGTGGTTCGCGGTAGTACCAGGCCTGGTCATAACGGCAGAGGAAACCCGGCACACCTTCGCCATAAAGATCCACACACTGGTAAAAACCACCGTCCTCGATACCCGGTTGAACATCGGGTTCGAAGAAGCGCGCCGGGGTTTTATTGATGTCGAAGGGGGCATAGTCGAACTCGACCGGCGGCGTGTTTTCGACAATGCCGCTCGCATCGAATGCCTGATAGTGCGCCGCGCTGATCTGGCTGTAGGCCCACTGCGCGATATTTTGCGGTTGGTGATATTCCAACAGCAGGCGGCGTACCAGTTTCGGTTGGTCAGTCGATTGCTCGGGAAAATGATGAAACAGCAATGCCTGTTGGCAGAGTCTGCGAGTGCCCAGTTCAAAACCCTGACCGTGGGTTGAAAAGCTGTCTGGGCGAACGGTCCAGGGTTTGAGGGGGGCACCGTCATATGCCGGGATTTCGGTCAGTGACGTGCTGCGCTCGCCGTAATCGAACAGCAGATGAAAGTGCCAGCCCAGTTCGGCGGGATTGTCCGTCGTCCAGCTGTACAGATCGCTGCTGGCCGTGAAGTTGCCGTAACACACGCGGCGCAGATAACGCTGGGCGCGATAGTCACGCACGGGGGCGGGATCCTGATCATCGGCCTTGTATTCAAAGCAGATGTGTTCGCCGCGCGCGTTCATGCTTTCGCACAGCAGCCATGTGGCGATTCGTCCAGGAGCCTGGGGATCGGCAATTCGTGTGGCTTCGGTTTTGCCGTAAAGGTGCAGCGAGCCGTCAGCGCCGTGTATCAGCCAGAATACCGGTGGATCGGCTTCTCGGGTCTGCCGCTGCCAGCGCTCGCGCAAGGCAAAATCGCTTTCCACTCGAGGCCAATAGCGCACGACTCTGTGCGGGCCAATGTCGACGCCGTTGTAGACGCTTTCCTCTCGGAACTTGAGTTCACCATGCTCATCGAGCTCCGGCATCCACACTTCGCCATCGGCACCGACGATCTCGTCGTGATCGGTATAACGTGGCACGCCTTTGTTGGTTCTGCGATTGATCTGACCCACGCCGGCCAGGTGCCAGGAAAGGCCGAATGGACCGTTGCCACTCTGACTGCTGTAACTCAGCGAGAACTGAGGATCCCAGCCCCGCCCGGCAGACGTCGGAATCGGCAACTCGAACGAGGCGGCTCCGGTCGGGCCCACAGCGCCCCAACTTTTGCCGATGGTGGCGATCGATGCGCTTTTGGCGATGGAAGGGGTGGTGATGCTCAGCTCTTGTTGATCAGGCATGGTCGAATCCATTGCGCACGGGGTGGGCGTGAATGGACTGACGCTAACAAGAATGGCGGGTAAATGAACCTGTCAGATCTGACAGGTGCGCAAGATCATTTTGTATGCTTCGGCGCTTTTTTTATCGCGAACGGTTGGCCCCTGTGAAAACGGCCGGGTCATCGTTGCAGATGAACCGGCCGTTTTTATGGCAGCGAAGGGCTTATTGCACTTCTACCGCCAGGCTTTCGCTGATCTTCTGTTGCCAGATCGCAGGGCCGGTGATGTGCACCGACTCACCTTTGCTGTCCACCGCAACGGTGACCGGCATGTCCTTGACCTCGAACTCGTAGATCGCTTCCATGCCCAGTTCGGCAAACGCCAGCACTTGCGACTTCTTGATCGCCTGAGCGACCAGGTAAGCAGCGCCGCCAACGGCCATCAGGTACACGGCTTTGTTGTCCTTGATCGCTTCGATGGCGGTCGGGCCGCGCTCGGATTTACCGATCATGCCCAACAGGCCGGTCTGCTCGAGGATCTGCCGGGTGAACTTGTCCATCCGCGTCGCGGTGGTCGGGCCCGCCGGGCCAACCACTTCGTCACCGACCGGATCAACCGGGCCGACGTAGTAGATGAAGCGACCTTTCAGATCGACCGGCAGGGTTTCACCCTTGTTGAGCATCTCGACCATGCGCTTGTGCGCGGCGTCGCGACCGGTGAGCATTTTGCCGTTGAGCAGGACGGTTTCGCCCGGCTTCCAGCTCTGCACGTCTTCCGGGGTCAGGGTGTCGAGGTTGACACGGCGAGCCGACGGGCCGGCTTCCCAGACGATTTCCGGGTAGGCGTCCAGCGGTGGCGCTTCCAGCGAGGCCGGGCCGGAGCCGTCGAGCACGAAGTGTGCGTGACGGGTGGCGGCGCAGTTCGGGATCATGCACACCGGCAGCGAGGCTGCGTGGGTCGGGTAGTCCATGATCTTCACGTCGAGCACGGTGGTCAGGCCACCGAGGCCCTGGGCGCCGATGCCCAACTGGTTGACCTTCTCGAACAGCTCCAGGCGCATTTCTTCGATGCGGTTCTGCGGGCCACGGGCCTTCAGTTCGTGGATGTCGATGGATTCCATCAACACTTCCTTGGCCATGACGGCGGCTTTCTCGGCGGTGCCGCCGATGCCGATGCCGAGCATGCCCGGTGGGCACCAGCCGGCGCCCATGGTCGGAACGGTCTTCAATACCCAGTCAACGATCGAGTCGGACGGGTTGAGCATGGCCATTTTCGACTTGTTCTCGGAACCGCCGCCCTTGGCCGCCACGTCCACTTCCACGGTGTTGCCCGGGACGATGGAGTAGTGAATCACGGCAGGGGTGTTGTCCTTGGTGTTTTTCCGAGCACCCGCCGGGTCGGCGAGGATCGAGGCACGCAGGACGTTTTCCGGCAGGTTGTAGGCGCGACGCACGCCTTCGTTGATCATGTCGTCCAGGCCCATGGTGGCGCCATCCCAACGCACGTCCATGCCGACGCGCACGAACACGGTAACGATACCGGTGTCCTGGCAGATCGGGCGATGGCCGGTGGCGCACATGCGCGAGTTGATCAGGATCTGCGCCATCGAGTCACGGGCCGCTGGCGATTCTTCGCGCAGGTAGGCTTCGTGCATCGCCTGGATGAAATCCACGGGGTGGTAATAGGAAATGAACTGCAGGGCGTCGGCAACGCTCTGAATCAGGTCATCTTGCTTGATCACGGTCATGAGTCGCGCTCCTCTAAAAGACGGGAACATTCAATAAGGTGCCTGCGGCTTGGGTGCATCGGTCGGTCGCAAGCACCTTTCAAGGCACGCCGGGGCTGCTGGCGCGACGCTAAAAAGGCGCGGCAGTATAACGCGCCTCGGTGGGGCGTACACGCGCCGGCAATCATTCGTTGGTCGCATGGGTGGGCGAATATCGGACAGCGGGTTTGCACTTCAAGAGCTACCCCCTCACCCCAGCCCTCTCCCCCAAGGGGGGCGAGGGGGAAAGGGAGCCGATCTTCATGCTGTTCAAACCTGTGCTCGACTCAAGAAAGGGAGCTGATCTTCATGCTGTTCAAACCTGTGCTCGACTCAAGAAAGGGAGCTGATCTTCATGCTGTTCAAAACCTGAGTTCGACTCAGGAAAGGGGGGCGATGTTCAGGCTGTTCAAACCTGTGCTCGACTCAAGAAAGGGAGCTGATCTTCATGCTGTTCAAACCTGTGCTCGACTCAAGAAAGGGAGCCGATCTTCATGCTGTTCAAACCTGTGCTCGACTCAAGAAAGGGAGCTGATCTTCATGCTGTTCAAAACCTGAGTTCGACTCAGGAAAGGGGGGCGATGTTCAGGCTGTTCAAGTCTGAGTCCGGCTCGGTATTTCAGGTCGGCGTATCGCCAACAATCGACTCGGTCAGTCCCCTCTCCCTCTGGGAGAGGGCTAGGGTGAGGGGCTTTTGGCGGTCTACGCAGGCCACACTTTTGACGTCAAATTTCGGGCCCGAAAATCGGTGGTCATTTATCGACTACGCCTCTAAAGTGGCAGCCGGTCTGTAGAGTAGGACACTCGGTCAGCCTCTTATCGCACGGTGAGTCAACGATTGACCCATAACGCCATTCAACGTCTTTTGCTCAAACGCTTTGCCCTCGCTGCGGCCACCTATGGATTGGCTTTGCTGCTGCTGTGGCTGGCGTTTTTCACGGGGCACTACGAGCAGTCCCTGACTTCTGTGGCCGTCGGCAGTGCGCTGGTGGTGATCAGCCAGTCGGTGCTGTTCGCACTGTTCTGGAGTGGGCGCAACCTGCGCTTTGCCGATCCCAGCCTGACCGAAGCGCAGGTGTTGATCGGTCTCGGCTGGCAGACCTGGCTGATCGCTCATCTGGATGAAGCCCGCGGCGCCTTTCTGGTGTTCTACGTGCTGATCCTGCTGTTCGGCCTGTTCCATCTCAGTCGACGGGCGTTCATACGCTGTGCCCTGTTGGTGTTCTTCAGTTTCTGTGCCATCACGCTGTGGGACGGCTACTACTTCCGCTTGCGCGAGCCGGCGCTTGCCGCCTTGCAGGTGTGCATTCTGGCAATGGTGCTGGCGTGGCTGGTGCTGTACGCGCGCTTCGTCCAGGTTTCGCGGCAACGCCAGCGCCAGCGCCGGTTTGCCTTGCAGGCGCATCAGGACACCCTGCGCGGGATGATGCGGCAGTTGGAAGATCTGGTCGCCACCGATGAACTGACCGGGCTGTTCAATCGTCGGCATTTTCTGCGTCTGGCCACGCGAGAGCTGGATGAAATGGACGACGATGTGGTGCACGGCTTGGCGCTGATCGACCTCGACCATTTCAAACGCATCAACGACCTGCACGGCCATGCCGCCGGCGATCAGGTGTTGCAGGCCTTCGCCGGCGTTGCCCAGGCGTGTCTGCGCGACGGTGATGTGCTGGCGCGTTATGGTGGTGAAGAATTCGTTGTGTTGTTGCCCGATTGCGACGCCGAACGGCTGACTACTTGCTGTGAACGTCTGCGTATTGCCTTTACTGACGTTGAACTGGTCGGCCTGAATGTGCGCAACCTCAGCCTGTCGGCCGGCATGACGCTGTTGGTGTTGGGCGATGATCTGGACGACGCCTTGCAGCGCGCCGATCAGGCCTTGTATCGGGCCAAGCGTGACGGGCGCAATCGTTGTGCGGCCGCGTGGGAGAACGTCGATGCCTGAACTTCGCGTCGGTGAACGACAATGGTCAGTGGCAGCGGGCAGCAATCTGCTCGATGCCCTCAATCAGAATGGCGTCGCCGTGCCTTACAGCTGCCGCGCCGGCAGTTGCCATGCCTGTCTGGTGCAATGCGTGCAAGGCCTGCCCGCCGACAATCGGCCGGACGCCTTGAGCGCCGAACAGCGTCAGCAAGGCTGGCGCCTGGCGTGTCAGTGTCAGGTCGTCGAAGATTTGCAGGTGCACACCTTCGACCCGATCACCGATGGTCGCCCGGCAGTGGTCGAAGCGCTGGACTGGCTCAGCGACAGCGTCCTGCGCTTGCGTCTGACCCCGCAACGGCCGTTGCGCTACAGCGCCGGGCAACATCTGGTGTTGTGGATCGGGCACATTGCGCGGCCGTATTCGCTGGCGAGTCTGCCGGAAGAAGACCGCTTTCTCGAATTCCATCTCGATTGCCGCCAGCCTGGTGAATTCAGCGATGGCGCACGAAAATTGCAGATCGGCGATCCGATCCGTCTCGGCGAACTGCGCGGCGGTGCTTTGCATTACGATCCCGACTGGCACAGTCGCCCCTTGTGGCTGCTGGCCGCTGGCACCGGTCTGGGCCCTTTGTTCGGCGTGCTGCGCGAAGCCTTGCGCCAGGATCACCAAGGCCTGATCCGCGTCATTCACGTGGCTCATGACGATCGCGAGCACTATCTGGCCAAACCCCTGGCGGCACTGGCTGCGCAGCGGGAAAACCTCAGTGTCGAGCTGTGGACGGCGGCCGAGTCAGCCGCCGCTTTGGCGCAACTGCGCCTTGTCTCCCGGCAAACCCTGGCCTTAGTCTGCGGCTCGACGGCCAGCGTCGACGCCTTCGCGCGGCGTCTGTACCTGGCCGGATTGCCGCGCAATCAACTACTGGCTGACGTGTTCCTGTCCCGTGGTTGAGCGCTGATATTTCAGACGCGAGACACATCATGACCGAAGCCATCCTGCTGGAACGCGAGCGCGGTTTGCTGACCCTGCGCCTCAACCGTCCGGACAAGAAAAACGCCCTGACCCGCGCCATGTACAGTCGCCTCGCCGAGGCGCTGAAACAGGCCGATAGCGACCCGGCGATCAACGCCGTGCTGATTACCGGCAGCGCCGAATGCTTCACCGCCGGCAACGACATTGCCGACTTCATCCAGCAACCGCCGAGTGACCTCGACAGCCCGGTGTTTCACTTCATGCTCAACCTGCTTGAGTGCCGCAAACCGGTAATTGCCGCTGTAGCCGGCGCGGCGGTGGGCATTGGCACCACATTGTTGCTGCACTGCGATCTGGTTTATGTGGCCCGCGATGCGCGGTTGCGCATGCCATTCGTCAACCTGGGTTTGTGCCCGGAGTTCGGCTCCAGCCTGATCCTTCCACGCCTGCTTGGGCAGGCCAAAGCGGCAGAGTTGTTGTTACTGGGCGAAGGCTTCAGCGGTGAACAGGCGGCGCAGTGGGGGATTGCGACCGAAGCATTGGGTAGCGGCGCTGCGGCGCTAAGCAAGGCGCGGGAAATGGCGCTGCGTTTCGATGAACTGCCGGCCGAAGCGGTGCGTATCAGCAAGCAATTGATGCGAGCGCCGGATCGCGAGTTGATTCGTAAGGTGATCGAGGAGGAGGGCGCATTGTTCACCCAGCGCCTTCGTTCGCCAGAAGCAATGGTGGCGTTGACCGGATTTATCAAACGGCATTAAAAAGCCAACCCTCATCGGAACGCCGCCCGCCCAGCCCTCTCCCAGAGGGAGACGACCGAGGTGTAATGCGCTACACATCGACTTGAAAGAAACGGTCGGATTCAGCGCAGAGCTATCAGGTCGGTGCAATTCTGCAATATCCCTCAATCGGTTCCCTCTCCCTCTGGGAGTGTATGTACCGGAGACATGGTGGACACATGTTCGGAGACATGGTGGACGGTTTTAGATCTTCTTACCTGCCGTAACGATCTGCAAGTTCAAGTCGATTCGGGCGATACGATGTCTACTCCAG
>NZ_FYDN01000004.1:0-378395 GCF_900187485.1 Pseudomonas sp. Irchel s3a12 | reverse complement strand
CATCCCGAACTCAGCAGTGAAACGATGCATCGCCGATGGTAGTGTGGGGTTTCCCCATGTGAGAGTAGGTCATCGTCAAGATTAAATTCCGAAACCCCAATTGCGAAAGCAGTTGGGGTTTTGTTTTGCCCGCAGGAAAAGCATCTGCTTGATTTCTATGCAAAAGCCCCGTCGCAATCCAAATTGCGACGGGGCTTTTATATTACCGTCAGCCGACGAATTGCTACAGCGTGCAGTGACTGCATCATTGATCTTCAACATCAGACTGGATACGCGGTTAACGTTCGTTCAGCTCAATTTTACCCATTGAGGTACTGACTTCGGTTATGTGTCGGCGACCGTAGACTTCGTATGTGCGGCTGCCGTCATCGCTGTCCGGTTTACGCAATGCCAGTTGCGCGAACAAACCATTCTTTTCGCTGTAACTGCCGAACCAGTCGATCAAGGCGCCGATGTAACAATCATTGCCAATGAAGACCGGCAGGTCGGCTACTTTTTCAATGCTGTAATGCGCCGGGCCAAAGCTGTAGTAATCGTTTTCACCGGCGCCGGTAGCCGGAATAGGGCAGAGCGGTTCTTTTGAAGGGATAGCAGCGGTTTCATTTACTTTCGCCACTGCCAGATTGAGCGCTCGGTGCAGATCGGGTTCGAGTTCAAACGTGCTGTTGCCGTCATCTTTGTGTTGAAGAACGGGCACGTCGAGGTCGTAGTGATAACGGATCGTCACCGTAGGCACCTGGACGTTGATTTGCAGCGGGTTGAGCAAGTAGATCCGATCAACGCCGTACTCGCTGTTTCGATAAGCCGCGTAAGTTTTGCCACGCAGGTTTATCCAGTCTACCGACTGATTGGCACCGCGATCGTTGGTGTAGAACAGCGAACTTTCGGGCTCAACAGAGCGTTTGACGAACCGTTCTCCGTCGCGACGCCAGGTTTCCACATAGGTGAACAGACCTGTGCCCCCGGCGTAGGTATTCACAATCAGATCGCGCTGCCCGTCGCCATCCAGATCCTGCAAAGTGTAAGAGGTCAGGCCGGTTTCGGCAGCGTCATTGATCCGCGAAGCGGTCAACGCTCGCCATTCATTGGCAGTAACGCCTTTGGGTTGTGCAGTCGGAAAGTGCGTTATCGACGAATCCTCTTCATTGGCATCGCCGTGAAAACCGCCGGCAGTTATTTTGACGGTGAGCGCGGCGAGTGCTCGGTCCAGCGCAAATTCGGGATCATCTTTACTGGCGGCTTGAATGCTCTTTTGCAGGTCTTCCAGCGCCTGTTCATCGAGGTCATCCGGTTGATAGGCAACGGCTGCCTGCCACTGTGCCAGCAGCACTTGCAGGCGCTCGCGATAGTGCTGATCCAGGCACGAAATGTCTTCGGCGCATTCGTTGCGGGCTTTCAGCCACAGTCGTTGAGTGCGCCTGAGCTCAGGTTGTGCGGGAGCAGATACCTTGAATAAATCCCGATAAACCACGCCCATCTGCGCATCCAGTTCATACAACGACTTGCCCGCGCAAACAGTGTTTTCGGCGGCATTCGCCGCTTTTGTGCAATCCATTCCAGCCGCCATTGCCTGCTGAACAAACAGCAGAGCGCAAGCGGACACGATGTAGCGTCCTTTGATATACACGATGTAAGCCTTGTAGTGGGAAGTTGTCTTGGCGCGCAGGGTAAATGCTCGCAGAGGAATCTTGAAGCGCTGGCTTCAGGGAACCGCACTTCTGGCCGATAACCCATTCGGTGACTTAAAAGTCGCGCGAAATCGCTTGATAGCATTTTGCCGCCAGCTATCATCTGCGCGCCTGAAATTGCCCTCACTTCAATTGCCTGGAAATCTTCGATGCTGTCGTATCACCAAAAAAGTTTTCTGATTGTCGATGATTTCTCGGATTTCCGCAGTTCCGTGCGTTCGATGCTGCGTGAGCTCGGGGTCAAGGACGTCGACACGGCCGATACCGGTGAGCAGGCGCTGAAGATGTGCGCGCAGAAGTCCTACGATTTCATCCTGCAGGATTTCCATCTCGGCGATGGCAAGAAGAACGGCCAGCAGGTGCTCGAAGATCTGATGTCGGAAAAGCTCATCAGCCATGAAGCGGTGTTTGTCATGGTGACGGCCGAGACCAGTCAGGCGATGGTGCTCAGTGCTCTGGAGCACGAACCGGATGCGTACCTGACCAAGCCGTTCAACCGCTCCGGCCTGGCCCAGCGCCTGGAGCGTCTGGAACAGCGCAAGACGTTGCTCAAACCGATTCTACAAGCCCTCGATCGCGGCAAGCCGGTCGAGGTGCTTAACGCCTGCATCGCCCTGTGCAAGCAGGACATTCGCTATTCACCGCTGTGCCTGCGTTATCGCGCCGATGCGCTGCGCGAGATGAATCAGAACGAAGCGCTGGAACGACTCTATGACAGCATCATTGCTGACCGGCCGTTGCCATGGGCATTTGCCGGACTTGGCAAATTGCTGTTCAAGCGTGGCCAAGTGGCGCAAGCCAAGGGCGTTTATGAAAAGGCCCTGAAGGTGTTCCCGATGATGCCGGCGCTGTACGACGGCATGGCCGATGTACTGGTCGCCGAAGGCGATAGCAAAGGTGCGCAACGGGTGCTGGAGGAGGCGATTCGCCTGTCTCCCTTGGCGGTGCGTCGGCAGGCGTTGCTGGGCAAACTGGCGATGACCAACGAAGACTTCGACACCGCGTCCCGCGCCTATCGTCAGGCCGTAGCGCAAGGCGCGCAGTCGCGCTTCAAGGATCCGGAAAGTAATCTCGGCCTGGCTCACGCGCTGATCAGCAAAGGCAGTGAGCGCGGGCTCGACACGCGCACACGCCTGGAGATCAACACCACGCTCAGTGCGGTGGCCAAAGAAAACCCGAGCGACCCCGGCCTGCAGATTCGCGCGCGTCTGATGAAAGCCACCAGCCTGCTGCTCAACGATGCCGAGACCGCTGACAAGCTCACCGAGCAAGCGCTGATGCGCCTCGACGGCATGGAGCAGTTCATGAGTCCGGAAGCTGCGCTGTTGGTCGCCAAGCAATTGCAGATGCTCGGACAGGCCGAGGCGGGCACCTCGATGCTCAAGAGCTGCGCGGAGATCTACGGTGACGATCCGGCAGTAATGAAAGACATCGCCAAGCTCACTGATGACCCGACTATCCTCAGTTCCAGCAACGCCGCTGCTGACCTCAACCGTCAGGGCGTGCGCGTGTACAAGACCGGCAACCTGGTGGAGGCCCGTGATGTGTTCCGCAAGGCGCTGAAGATGCAACCGAAGAACATCAGTATTGCGCTGAACATGGCCCAGTCGCTGCTCCACGGCACCGACACCAGTGTGCCGTCGGCGGAACTGGAAGAATGTCGGGCCTGCCTGAAAATGGTTGGCCTGATGCCCGACACCGACGCGCGTTTTGCGCGTTATCAGAAGCTGAAAAGCAAGGCGTTTGGCGAATGAACCACGACGAGCAAGCTCTGGATTTTTCTACGGTGATCGCCTCCACCGTCCACGACATGAAGAACTCGCTGGCCATGCTCATGCAGGCCCACAGCGAATGGCTGGCGCGGTTGCCTGAGGCGCAACGGCTAGGCGCGGAGCAAGGCGTGATCGACTTCGAGTTTGCCCATCTCAACGGCATGCTGGTGCAACTGCTCGGGCTGTACAAGCTCGGCGTCAACCAGATGCCGCTGCAACCGGCCTATCACGAACTCGATGACTTTATCGAGGCGCAACTGGCGGCGCATCAGGAGGTGTTTGCCAGTCGCGGGATCATCGCCACCTATGAAGTCGATCCGCTGAGCCCGTTGGGCTTCTTCGACCGTGAGCTGATTGCTTCGGTGCTGGGCAACTGCATCAATAACGCCATTCGTTACGCCCGCGAATCGCTGCTGATCACCGTCAGTGACGAGGCCGGGCAACTGGTGCTGAGTATCAACGACGACGGCGACGGTTATCCGGCCGAGATGCTCGAGCGCCAGGCCGATTATGTACAGGGCATCAATCACAGCAGTGGCAGCACCGGGCTCGGTTTGTATTTCGCCAATCGTATCGCGGCGCTGCATCAGCGCAATGGTGTCGAAGGACGCACCGAAATCCGCAACGGCGGACCGCTTGGCGGCGGGGTGTTCAGCCTATATCTGCCGTGACACAGGTTTTTGTTTGACGCTGCTTGATATTCCGAACAGCCGGAGCCTATTTTGTGCGGGTCGCCGTTCGCGGCTCGCACAATAACAAGGATTGCGTCATGACAACCGATGGCCAGCGTTCACTCGCGCAGCGATTGACCGGCATTGATGAGATTGAGTGTGTTACGCCGGATTTGAATGGCGTGCCGCGCGGCAAAGTGATGACCGCTGAGGGTTTCCTCGAAGGGCGGCGTCTGCAACTGGCCCGTGGCGTGCTGTTGCAATGCATCATGGGTGGTTACCCGGCAGCACGGTTTTACGGCAGCGACGACGGCGATCTCGCCCTGATTGCTGACCCGACCCAGATCCATCGTTTGCCATGGAGTGACGACCCGCGTGCCCTGGCGATTTGCGATGCCGATGAGTTGAGCGGCGAGAGCTCCAACCTGTCGACTCGCGGTCAGCTCAAGAAAGTCATTGCCCGTTATGCCGCGCGCGGCCTGGCGCCGGTGGTGGCGACCGAGCTGGAATTCTTTGTCTTCGCGCCGAATACCGATCCGACCCAGCCGTTCCGTCCGCCAGTAGGCCTTGACGGGCGTCGCGAGGATGGCCAATCGGCGTTCAGCGTCAGTTCCAATAACGGTCTGCGGCCGTTCTTCAACGAAGTCTATAAGTGCATGGCGGCACTCGGTCTGCCGCGCGATACCTTCATGCACGAGATGGGCGTCAGCCAGTTCGAGATCAATCTGCTGCACGGTGATCCACTGCTGCTGGCCGATCAGACGTTCCTGTTCAAGCACCTGCTCAAGGAAGTCGCGCTCAAGCACGGCCTGACCGTGGTGTGCATGGCCAAGCCGCTGGCACACACGCCAGGCAGTTCGATGCACATTCATCAGAGCATCGTCGAGACCGCTAGCGGCAAGAATGTCTTCAGTGATGCGCACGGCGAGCCAACCGCGATGTTTCGCCACTTCATCGGTGGCCAGCAGGCGGGCATGGCCGATTTCACCGCACTGTTTGCACCTAATGTGAATTCCTATCAGCGCCTGTGCCATCCGTACGCATCACCGAACAACGCCTGCTGGTCGCACGACAACCGGGCGGCCGGCCTGCGAATTCCGGCCAGTTCGCCGGTTGCCCGCCGGGTGGAAAACCGTTTGCCGGGCGCCGATGCGAATCCGTATCTGGCGATCGCCGCCAGTCTGGCTGCCGGTTTGCACGGGATCGAGAATGAGCTGGAACCGAGCGAAGCGATTCAGGGCGAGTTCGCGGTGCCGGACAATCTTGCGCTGCCGTGTACCTTGCACGCCGCGCTCGAACGTCTGAAACGTAGCCAATTGGCGAGGGAACTGTTCGGACAGGAGTTCATCGAAGGCTACATCGCTTCGAAGACCATGGAGTTGACCAGCTTCTTTGATGAAATCACTCCCTGGGAACGACGTGTTCTAGCAGCCCAGGCCTGACGTACCGCCGCCATCGGGCTATCGTTCTGGTAGCCCGATATCTACTGCAAGGAGCCGCTCGGAACGCCGATGCGCCAAATCTGGAAATCCTTTCGAGCACTGTATTTCGCCTCGCTGATGATGTTGATCGGCTCGGGCCTTCTATCCACTTATCTGGCATTGCGTCTGGCCGCTGACAATGTCGACGGCCTCTGGGTCGGCGCGCTGATGGCGGCCAACTATTTCGGTCTGGTGCTGGGTGGCAAGATCGGTCACCGACTGATTGCCCGGGTCGGGCACATCCGTGCTTATTCGGCCTGTGCCGGGATCGTCGGGGCGGCGGTGCTTGGCCACGGTCTGGTCGATTGGCTGCCGGCGTGGCTGGTGCTGCGGACCATCGTCGGTCTGGGCATGATGTGCCAATACATGGTGATCGAGAGCTGGCTCAACGAACAGGCGGACGCCAATCAGCGTGGCCTGGTGTTCAGCGGCTACATGATCGCTTCGTACCTGGGCCTGGTCCTCGGCCAACTGATTCTGGTCATGCATCCGGGCCTGGGGCTGGAACTGCTAATGCTGGTCGCGCTGTGTTTCGCCCTGTGTCTGGTGCCCGTGGCATTGACGCGGCGGATTCACCCGGCGCCACTGCATCCGGCGCCGATGGAGCCACGCTTCTTTATCAAGCGCGTACCGCAGTCGTTGAGTACGGTGCTGGGTGCCGGTTTGATCATCGGCTCGTTTTACGGTCTGGCACCGCTGTACGCCTCGCAACAAGGGCTATCGACCGAGCAGGTTGGTCTGTTCATGGGTAGCTGCATCTTTGCCGGTTTATTGGTGCAGTGGCCGTTGGGCTGGTTGTCCGATCGTTATGACCGGGCGCTGCTGATTCGCTGCTTTGCCGGGTTTTTGGCGGTGGCGGCGTTGCCGTTGGCCGTGCTGCCGCAGGTTCCGCTGGAGGTGTTGTTCGGGGTTGGTTTCCTGTGTTCACTGGTGCAGTTCTGTCTGTACCCACTGGCAGTGGCATTCTCCAACGACCACGTCGAAGGCGATCGTCGCGTGTCGCTGACCGCGATGCTGCTGGTGACTTATGGTGTCGGTGCGAGCATCGGACCGTTGCTTGCGGGCGTGTTGATGAAGCTGTTTGGCAGCCAGAGCCTGTATGCGTTCTTCAGCTTCTTCGCGTTGGTGCTGGTGTGGCGGATCCGGCCGAAAGCGGTGACCAATCTGCATCAGGTCGACGACGCGCCGCTGCATCACGTGGCCATGCCGGACAGCATGTCCAGCTCACCGCTGGTGGCGGCCCTCGATCCTCGGGTAGACGAGCAGGTGGTGCAGGAGCAGATGGTGCAGGATCCGGTGCAGACGCCGGCGAGTCCCGAGCCTGAAGCTGATACTCCGTCAGAGCCTGCGGCAGAAGTCGAATCGGATACCGATAAACCCGCGCCTGATCTCAGCGGCGGTAGACCCTGAACTGAACAAAAAACATCGCGCATAAAAAAGGGCAGTCCCGCCAAGGACTGCCCTTTTTATTGGCCGTGCGAATCAGAGATCGTCTTTGTCGAAACGGCGTGCTTCACGTTGCAACTGATACACGAAACGCTCAACGTTGCGCGCAGCCTGGCCACTGATGTTGTGGAAACGCAGACCGGCAAAGGTGATGTTGAGTTTTTCTTCGAAATGCAGATAGCGCAATTCGACGGAGATCGGCTGGTTGCCGAACAGCGGCGGGGCGATCAAGCGGTCATAAACCTGGCCCAATTGCAGGCGGTCGGTGATATCACCTTCGAAACGCAGCTTGCAGCCGGTCGCGGAGATATCCAGCAGTTTGCCGTTGATTGGCGCCTTGAGTTTTTCGCCGCCCAGTTCAACGCTGACCAGATCGGTCAGTTTTAGTGCCGCACGGAAGGCATTGCGGCGCTGGTGGTAAACCACTTCAGTCGGCAGTGCGCCGGTGTAGAAACGATCACCCTCGGATTCTTCGATATTCAGCGTGCCGGTGCATTCCCAGGCGATGCGCACGCCTTCATGAAAACCTTCAACCTTGAATGGCTCACCGGCCTGCAGGAAGCGTTCGCCATCACGCGGGATCATCTCGTCCAGTGCGATCGTAGCGCTGTCGCGGTCGACTTTGATCAGATAGCTCTGGAAGCGCTGGCTGCGCTCATGAAAGGTGATGATCAGCGGATCGTGGCTTTCTTGCAGCTGGCGCAGGTTGCTGGAGATTTCCAGTGGCGTGGTAAGCACCTTAGGGGGCTGCGGAGCATCATCCGCGCTGAGGGCGTTGGACACGGTTTATCAATCTCCAGACAAAATATGACGACTAGCCAGCATTTTGCCAGCATGTTTCGCGGGTTGATAGAGCTGGCGCATCAACGGCTCATGCCTGGCTGAGCGGACGCGGTGTGGCGGGTTTGGCAAATGTACCGCTGGCGTTATACAGCGCCGGCGCTTCACCGCCGGTGAGGATCTTCAGCTGATTGGCCGTGGCGGCCTGCTGGATCTGGATCGACTGGCCGTTCTTGACGTTGGCGGCCTGGCATTGAGCGATCAGATCGGTCAATGCATCGCCTTGCGCCAACAACTGCTCGCCAATGCTCGACTGGCCAGCCAGTTGCTCCAGACCGCTGCGGTCTGTCGGCAAGTTGAGGCTGGCGAGGATTTCGCTGCGTTTGCGGCCATGCTGTTCAAGCAGAATGATCAATGCCTGTTTATGCGCCAGAATTTCTTCCAGCAAGGGCATGTCGCGACCGTGCAACGCGAGGGATTCGGTTTGCAGCAACTCCAGCAATTGTTGAGCTGGAGCAAAGTCGTCGTTGATCAATTGCAATAAATTAGTGTCGTGCATGGCTGGCCTTGGGTTTTAAGCGTCCAAAAGCCTGGCGCCGGCAAAAGCCTAGCGCTGGGCTTCGAAGTTGAGCAGTTTGCTGGCTACACGGTTGCTGTCGACTTTATAGCTGCCATCGGCAATCGCGGCTTTCAACTCGGCCACACGGGCTTTGTCGACAGCAGGTTGATCGCGCAGCTTGTCAGTGACCTTCTGCAACTGTTGAGCCTCATTGCTGAGGTGTACCGATTCCCCGCTTTTTGCGGTACTGGCCGGTTCGGCCTGGGTATTCAGCGGCGCGGAGGTACCGGTTTCGGCGGTTTCCTTGGCGTTGCTGGTACGTGTACTGCCCGTAAGTGACGAGGAGCTGTTCAAACGGCTGAAATCGATGACCATGATAAAAACCTCTGGGAATTTGGACGCTTGCCATGTTTTCGGCCATCCCCTGGAAAACTTTAGGCACATTTACAATGAGCCTTGCATGCGCCGGCGCGTGTCCTGCTGCGGCACAGTTTAGGGAACAGCCGGGGTCAGCGCCAGTTTTCTACATCGCCACTTCCACTTGGCCGGGCGCGGTGACTTGCGCCTTGATGACCCTTTGCGAGTTGAGGTTTTTCACCCGGATCTGTTCTTTCAAACCGCCATTGGCCAGCGCTTCACCGGGCATGCGCACGGCGAGTGTGCCGCTGCGGGCAGTGATGACCACTTGATCACCCTTGCGAATGACTTCCGCCTGTTCCAGATGGACCAGAGTAATGACCTGATCGGCTACCGTTGGTCGGGTTAATTTCTGCCCGATCGCTTCGTCTACCGAGGTCAGAAAGCCTTGGTTGATCGTGCTCACGTCGCGTTCACGCAGGGTCACGTCCTGTGGTTCGATGATCCCTGCACGTTTCAGCGGTCGGGTGGTTGTCACAATCTCGCGAAACAGGCGGACTTGAGCGGGCACGAACACAGTCCAGGGCGAGGCGCCCTCACAACGGACCTTCACGGTAACCCGGCCCAGCGGACGTGCCGGACTCTCCAAAGTCGCTGTCAATTCCTTGTCGCACATAGGCATGCGCATACGGGGGTCGAGCTGGTTTACTTCGATCTCGTAGCGGCCTTCCGTTTGACTGGTGGCCAGATAGTCTTCTACGGTGAACTCAAGAAAGCCCTGAGTGACGCCGATAAGCATGTCAGGCAAGGTAACCGCATCAGCAATGGCAGGGCTGCCAGCGAAAAAGCAGCAGACGGCGGACATCGCGCAAAGGCTTTTGCGAGCGCGGGAGGTCAGGTGTCGGAAAAATGTCGTTTGAGCGTTCATACGAGTTAAAAAGCAAGCGCCGTGCCGTTTAGCAATGAATGTGCGTCGCAACAACACTTGGCGTTGGTGTAGGAGTCTGGGCATGGCTGGTGTAATGGATTCGGTGAACCAGCGCACGCAACTGGTGGGGCAGAATCGCCTGGAGCTGTTGTTGTTCCGTCTTGACGGTCAGCAGCTCTACGGAATCAACGTGTTCAAGGTGCGGGAAGTGTTGCAGTGCCCGTCGCTGACGTTGATGCCCAAGTCCAGTCCTGTCGTGTGCGGGGTGGCAAATATCCGGGGGGCGACCATTCCGATCCTTGATCTGGCAATGGCCACCGGTTCCGGAGCGTTGAAGGACAAGAACAACCCGTTCGTGATCATCACGGAGTACAACACCAAGACCCAGGGTTTCCTGGTCCGCTCGGTGGAGCGCATCGTCAACATGAACTGGGAAGAGATTCATCCACCGCCCAAGGGCACGGGTCGCGATCACTACCTGACCGCTGTGACTCGGGTGGACAATCAGTTAGTCGAAATCATCGACGTCGAGAAAGTGCTGGCGGAAGTTGCGCCGACACCGGAAGCGATTTCGGTGGGCGTGGTCGATGTCGAGACCCAGACCAAGGCACTGTCATTGCGTGTCTTGACGGTCGATGACTCGTCGGTGGCGCGCAAGCAGGTCACGCGTTGTCTGCAGACAATCGGGGTCGAAGTGGTGGCGCTGAACGACGGCAAACAGGCGCTGGATTACCTGCGCAAGCTGGTCGATGAGGGCAAGAAGCCGGAAGAAGAGTTCCTGATGATGATTTCCGACATCGAGATGCCGGAGATGGACGGGTACACCCTGACGGCGGAAATCCGCGGCGACGCACGCATGCAAAAGCTTCATATCATCCTGCATACTTCGTTGTCGGGGGTATTCAATCAGGCGATGGTCAAGAAAGTCGGTGCAGATGACTTTTTGGCCAAATTCCGTCCTGATGACCTCGCATCCCGGGTAGTCGACCGGATCAAAGCAGCAGATATCAGCTAGGAGCGTTTTGCTCCTGGCGGTCAACACGATTTAAGAGGCGGCATCATTGTCTACGGGTAATTTGGATTTCGAACAGTTCCGGGTCTTCCTGGAAAAAGCCTGTGGCATTCTGCTCGGTGAAAACAAGCAGTACCTGGTCTCGAGCCGTCTCAACAAACTGATGGAGCAGCAAGGCATCAAATCCCTGGGTGAGCTGGTTCAGCGCATCCAGACCCAGCCGCGCAGCGGTTTGCGCGAGCAGGTGGTCGATGCCATGACGACCAACGAAACCCTGTGGTTTCGTGACACCTATCCGTTTGAAGTCTTGAAGAACAAGGTGCTGCCTGAAGCGATCAAGGCCAGCCCCAACCAGCGCTTGCGGATCTGGTCAGCGGCGTGCTCGTCGGGCCAGGAACCGTACTCGCTGTCGATGTCGATCGACGAGTTCGAGCGGACCAACCTTGGTCAACTGAAGATGGGCGTGCAGATTGTTGCCACTGATCTGTCCGGCCTTATGCTGACCAACTGCAAGACCGGCGAGTACGACAGTCTGGCCATCGGTCGTGGTTTGTCGCCGGAACGCCTGCAGCGTTACTTCGACCCGAAAGGGCCGGGCCGCTGGGTGATCAAGGCGCCGATCAAGAACCGGGTAGAGTTCCGTTCGTTCAACCTGCTCGACAGCTATGCCGCGCTGGGCAAGTTCGACATCGTGTTCTGCCGCAACGTGTTGATCTACTTCTCTGCCGAAGTGAAGAAAGACATCCTGTTGCGCATTCACAGCACGTTGAAGCCGGGCGGTTATCTGTTCCTTGGCGCTTCCGAAGCGTTGAACGGTTTGCCGGATCATTACCAGATGGTGCAGTGCAGCCCGGGGATTATTTACCAGGCGAAATGATTGCAGCGGTAATACAAAAAAACGGGAAGCCTTAAGGCCTCCCGTTTTTTTATGCCCCAATTATTTTATTTCCCACGAACACCACACCCCCCCTGTGGGAGCGAGCCTGCTCGCGAAAGCGGTCTGTCAGTAAAACAGTTGGCGACTGACACGCCGCCTTCGCGAGCAGGCTCGCTCCCACAGGGGATCTGCGTTGACCTGGCAAGGACGGCAAGCGGCAGAAAAGCGGCATCCGGCGGATACCGGTTGCCGCTTTTCTGGCATTGCCGCTTTGCCGATGCCCCGCAAAGCCCCGGTTTATGGGTGTTTTGCCGTTTGGCACGGCGCTTGCTAAAGCTCAGTTACGAAAAACCGGTCACCTGAAGGTTCCCGACATGAGCATCAGCTTCGATAAAGCGCTCGGCATTCACGAAAAGGCATTGGGCTTCCGCGCCCAGCGTGCCGAAGTGCTGGCCAACAACATCGCCAACGCCGACACCCCGAACTACAAGGCTCGGGATCTGGATTTCTCCAAAGTGCTTGAAGCACAGACCCAGAAAAACGCTAACGGCACCATCGCCCTGAACATGACCAACAGCCGTCACATCGAAGCTGAAGGCCTGGGCAATGGCGACGAATCGCTGATGTATCGCACGCCGATGCAACCGTCGATCGACCAGAACACCGTGGACGCTCAACTGGAACAGTCGAACTACGCGGAAAACGCCGTCGGCTTCCAGGCCAGCTTCACCCTGCTCAACAGCAAATTCAAAGGGCTGGTGTCAGCCCTGCGCGGAGAGTAATCCATGTCCCTGTCCAGCGTTTTCAACATTGCCGGCAGCGGCATGAGCGCACAAACCACGCGTCTGAACACCGTGGCGTCGAACATCGCCAACGCCGAAACCGTCTCGTCGAGCATCGACCAGACCTATCGCGCCCGTCACCCGGTGTTCGCCACCATGTTCCAGGGCGGCCAGAACAGCGGCAGCAATTCACTGTTCCAGAGCCAGGACGCGGCCGGTCAGGGCGTACAGGTGCTCGGTGTGGTCGAAGACCAGAGCAACCTCGAAGCGCGCTACGAGCCGAACCATCCGGCGGCCGACGCCAAAGGCTACGTCTACTACCCGAACGTCAACGTGGTGGAAGAAATGGCTGACATGATTTCCGCGAGCCGCTCGTTCCAGACCAACGCCGAAATGATGAACACCGCCAAAACCATGATGCAGAAGGTACTGACCCTCGGTCAGTAATAAGGGGCGACTGCCATGAGTGTTTCCGATACCACCAGCAGCCTGAGCATGAATGACATCCTGGCGAACTCGTCGAAAAAGACCAGTTCGACCACCGGTGGCATTGCTTCGGCGACCAACAGCGCCACCGGCGGCCAGGCACTGGGCAAGGATGCGTTCCTGCAATTGCTGGTCACCCAGCTGAAAAACCAGAACCCGCTTGATCCGCAGGACAACAGTGCCTTCGTTGCGCAGTTGGCACAGTTCAGCAGCCTTGAGGGGATCACCACCCTCAACAGCACTGTCAGCTCGCTGGCCGGCAACTACAACTCCTCGCAGGCGTTGCAGGCTTCGTCGCTGGTGGGCCGCAATGTGATCGTGCAGACCAACTCGGTTCAGCTCGACGATCCGAGCAAAGGCATGACCGGCTCGGTCACCGTTCCGTCGTCGATTGCCGGCGGCACCGTCAGCATCACCGACAGCAGCGGCACGGTGGTTCGCACCATCGATCTGGGCAGTCGCGCCGCAGGCAGCGCGAGCTTCACCTGGGACGGCAAGGACAAGGACGGCAATCTGGTCAAGACCGGTACCTATACCGTCAAGGCCAACGCATCGATCAATGGCACATCGACCGACATGGCGACCTACCTGCCGGCCACCGTCACCAGCGTGACGATCAGCCAGACCGGCGGCGAGCTGATGCTCAACCTGTCTGGCAAGGGCACCGTTGCCCTGTCCAAAGTACAAACCATTGGTATATAGAGCCGACTAACCGGCACAAAGGAGTGGAATATGTCTTTCAATATCGGCCTTAGCGGTCTCTATGCAGCCAACAAACAACTGGACGTGACCGGCAACAACATCGCCAACGTCGCGACCGCCGGTTTCAAATCGTCCCGTGCAGAATTCGAAGACGTTTACTCGTCGACTCGCCTGGGCAGCGGCAGCAAAGTGATCGGCAATGGTGTGCGTCTGGCCAACGTTTCCCAGCAGTTCACCCAAGGTGACATCAACAACACCGGCAACGTGTTGGACATGGGCATCAACGGTTCCGGTTTCTTCACCATGAGCAACAATGGCTCGGTGTCCTACACCCGTGCCGGTACGTTCAAGGTCGACAACGCCGGTTACATTACCAACACCGACTACACCTCGCGTCTGCAAGGTTATGGTGTGGATGCCAACGGTAAGATCGTCAATGGTGTGTTGACCGACCTCAAGATCGACACTTCAAACCTGGCGCCTAAGTCCACCTCGCTGGTGACCTCGACCATCAACCTGAACTCGACTGCGCCAGTGATCGACGACACAGTGGCCGCCGGCAAGTTCGATCCGAGCAACCTCGCGACCTACACCAAATCGTTCAGCACGCCGATCTATGACAGCCAGGGCAACATGCACCCCATGGATCAGTACGTGGTGAAAACCGGTGCCAACACCTGGAAGGTCTATACCCTGGTGGACGGTCGTAACCCGGATGCAACGGGCAGTGATCCAAAAGTCACCGCGCCGGTGCCTTCCACCATGACATTTGACTCCGCTGGCAAGCTGACGCAGGTCAGCACCCTGCCTGGCCCGGTGATCAGCAGTGACCTGAAGCTCACGGGTTGGGTGCCGGGTAATGTCGTCAATGGTACGTTCAAGGCTAATGGTGCGGCCGCGAACCCGGCAGGTATCACCATTTCGATGGCTCAGACCACCCAGTACAATGCGGACACTGCGCGTTCGATCCCGACGCAGGATGGTTACGCCACTGGCCAGATCACCAACCTGACCATCGACGGTACCGGTACGCTGTTCGCCAACTTCAGCAACAACCAGAGCAAGGCCATTGGCCAGGTCGCACTGGCGAGTTTCACCAACGAACAAGGCTTGCAGGCAGTCGGCGGCACTAGCTGGAAGGAGACTTTCGCTTCGGGTATTCCAGGCTACGATGCGCCGAAAACCGGTACGTTGGGTGAGGTGGTTTCCAACTCGCTGGAAGAGTCGAACGTTAACCTGACCAACGAGCTGGTAGACCTGATCAAGGGCCAGAGCAACTATCAGGCGAACGCCAAGACCATCTCGACTCAGAGCACCATCATGCAGACCATCATTCAGATGACCTGATTCTGGTATCTGCTTGTGCAAGGAAGCCCCTCTTTTGAGGGGCTTTTTTGTTGGGCTTTTTTTGGGGGGGGCTGTTTTGATTGGGTGTATATCCGTTGCTTCGGGTGCTGCGGCTGGCGGTTCGCTCTTACAGCGACTCACTCCGACCAATCTCCGATTGCACACTCCCAATCCCACTGTGGGAGCGAGCTTGCTCGCGAAGGCGACCTGAGAGCCAGGCAGCCTCTGCCAGATGTACTCAACTTCTGTAAGCGCTGCCGAAGGTAAACGGCGCCCAAAAGAAAACCCCCGACACACCAGAAGTCTGTCGGGGGTTTTATTTTGCCTGGAAGAATCAGGCGTCTCGCAACGCCTGATTCAGCTCAGCTTATTGGCAAGCTTCGCAATCCGGCTCGTCGATCGCGCAAGCCTTTGGCACTGGAGCAGGACCGGCAGGTGCTGCCAGAACCGAATCGTCGCCGTGGTTGCCGCCGCTGGAAACAGCGTTCAGCTTGCCGGTGTTGATGGTCGACTTCTCGGTGCTGGTCGCGGCCAGGGCACGGAGGTAGTAAGTGGTTTTCAGGCCACGGTACCAGGCCATGCGGTAGGTCACGTCGAGCTTCTTGCCCGATGCGCCGGCGATGTACAGGTTCAGCGACTGGGCCTGGTCGATCCACTTCTGACGACGGCTGGCGGCGTCAACGATCCACTTGGTGTCCACTTCGAACGCGGTCGCATAAAGCTCTTTGAGTTCTTGCGGGATGCGCTCGATCTGCTGAACCGAACCGTCGTAGTACTTCAGGTCGTTGATCATGACCGAGTCCCACAGACCGCGAGCTTTCAGGTCGCGAACCAGGTACGGGTTGATCACGGTGAATTCGCCCGACAGGTTCGATTTCACATACAGGTTCTGGTAGGTCGGTTCGATCGACTGCGAGACGCCGGTGATGTTGGCGATGGTCGCGGTCGGTGCGATGGCCATGATGTTCGAGTTACGAATACCTTTCTGTACACGGGCGCGAACCGGTGCCCAGTCGAGGGTTTCGTTCAGGTCGACATCGATGTACTTCTGGCCACGGGCTTCGATCAGGATCTGTTGCGAATCCAGCGGCAGGATGCCTTTGGACCACAGCGAACCCTGGAATGTCTCGTACGCGCCACGCTCGTCAGCCAGGTCGCAGGACGCCTGGATCGCGTAGTAGCTGACCGCTTCCATCGACTTGTCGGCGAACTCGACGGCAGCGTCGGAACCGTAAGGGATGTGCTGCAGGTACAGCGCGTCCTGGAAGCCCATGATGCCCAGACCGACCGGACGGTGCTTGAAGTTGGAGTTCTTCGCTTGTGGCACCGAGTAGTAGTTGATGTCGATCACGTTATCGAGCATGCGTACAGCGGTGTTCACGGTACGTTGCAGCTTGGCGGTGTCCAGCTTGCCGTCAACGATGTGGTTCGGCAGGTTGATCGAGCCCAGGTTGCAAACGGCGATCTCGTCCTTGTTGGTGTTCAAGGTGATTTCGGTGCACAGGTTCGAGCTGTGAACCACGCCGACGTGCTGCTGCGGGCTGCGCAGGTTGCACGGGTCTTTGAAGGTCAGCCATGGGTGGCCGGTTTCAAACAGCATGGAGAGCATTTTGCGCCACAGGTCTTTGGCCTGGATGGTCTTGAACAGTTTGACCTTGCCTGGGTATTCGGTCAGCGCTTCGTAGTACTCGTAGCGCTCTTCGAAGGCTTTGCCGGTCAGGTCGTGCAGGTCCGGTACTTCGGATGGCGAGAACAGGGTCCACTTGCCGTCATCGAAAACACGCTTCATGAACAGGTCAGGGATCCAGTTGGCGGTGTTCATGTCGTGGGTACGACGACGATCATCACCGGTGTTCTTGCGCAGTTCGATGAACTCTTCGATGTCCATGTGCCAGGTTTCCAGGTAGGCACAGACAGCGCCTTTGCGCTTGCCACCCTGGTTAACGGCTACAGCGGTGTCGTTCACCACTTTGAGGAACGGCACAACGCCTTGCGACTTGCCGTTGGTGCCCTTGATGTACGAACCCAGAGCGCGAACAGGCGTCCAGTCGTTGCCCAGGCCACCGGCGAATTTCGACAACATGGCGTTGTCGTGGATCGCGTGGTAGATGCCCGACAGGTCATCCGGCACGGTGGTCAGGTAGCAGCTCGACAGCTGTGGACGCAGGGTACCGGCGTTGAACAGGGTCGGGGTCGACGACATGTAGTCGAAGGAAGACAGCAGGTTGTAGAACTCGATCGCACGGTCTTCTTTCTGCTTCTCTTCGATCGCCAGGCCCATGGCCACGCGCATGAAGAAGATCTGCGGCAGTTCGAAACGCACGCCATCCTTGTGGATGAAGTAACGGTCGTACAGGGTTTGCAGGCCCAGGTAGGTGAATTGCTGATCACGCTCGTGGTTGATCGCCTTGCCCAGTTTTTCCAGGTCGAAGGAAGCCAGCACAGGGTTCAGCAGTTCGAACTCGATACCTTTGGCGATGTAAGCCGGCAGTGCCTTGGCGTACAGGTCGGCCATTTCGTGGTGAGTGGCGCTTTCGGCCACACCGAGGAAACCCAGACCTTCGGCACGCAGGGTGTCCATCAGCAGGCGGGCAGTCACGAACGAGTAGTTCGGCTCACGCTCGACCAGGGTACGGGCGGTCATCACCAGGGCGGTGTTGACGTCGGTCAGGGCCACGCCGTCGTACAGGTTTTTCAGGGTTTCGCGCTGGATCAGGTCGCCGTCGACTTCTTCCAGACCTTCGCAGGCCTCGGTGACGATGGTGTTCAGGCGGCCCATGTCGAGCGGCGCCAGGCTGCCGTCGGCACGGGTAATGCGGATCGACGGGTGAGCGTTGACCGCTTCTTCGGCCGGCGCGTGGGCAGCACGTTCTTTCGAACGACCGTCACGGTAGATCACGTAGTCGCGAGCGACTTTCTGCTCACCGGCACGCATCAGGGCCAGTTCGACCTGGTCCTGGATTTCTTCGATGTGGATGGTGCCACCCGACGGCATGCGACGCTTGAAGGTCGCGGTGACCTGTTCGGTCAGACGGGCAACGGTGTCATGGATTCGCGACGAAGCGGCAGCGGTGCCGCCTTCAACTGCGAGGAACGCTTTGGTGATAGCGACGGTGATCTTGTCATCGGTGTAAGGAACGACAGTGCCATTGCGCTTGATCACGCGCAGTTGACCAGGCGCGGTGGCTGCCAGATCCGAATTCGAATCAGCGGCCTGCGGCAAGGTGCCCTGCGGGTTCTCGCGAGTTGTGTCGGTTTGCATGGGGGGTGGTCTCCACATTCTCTATGTTTGTTTGGGCACCATCATGGTGCCCACCGTTCTGTCCAGAAGCACTACAGCCGACGGGCGTCGGGTATAACAACTTCGGGACAGTAGGAAAAAAGGCTGATGAAGCCGCATCCTTGCCGAAGTTTTTGGCTACGAGCCAGGGCTCGAGCCGGATTCCTTCCCGGGTGACAGTAATGACTGCAACACCCGTACCGTTCTCGCCGCTGCGAGGTAAAAAACGGTGCCATCCGCAAGTGCGGTTTGGGCTTTGAAAAACTTGCTGGGTTCAACCGGAAACAGGCAATAAATCGCTTGAGTTTCAGGTCTGAAATGTGGTTGGGCGTTTAAGCGGAAAACCCTATATGTGGGGTCTCTCCCTGCGCCGTGCTACAAGATAATGCGTTTCACGGGTGCTTGCAACGTACTAGCTGTGGATAAACCTGTGCGTAAATTGTGTAAGAAATCCGGAATTCGCGTGTAGGCCGCGAACCTGCTGAGCTAGACCGTCTGTCACTGTTTTTTCACCGGGAAAAACGCTTCAGCGGATTTTTAAGGGCGCGAACCCTATCACAAAAAACTGCCTTGTCCGAACGCATTTACCGACTTGTGTTCTGGCTGGACGCCGTTTATACAATCGGCCCATGCGCAGGCATTCTTATCCTCCAGAAACATGACAAAAGGACGGGAGGATCACGCTGAATATCGCGTACCCCTGTAGGAGCTGCCGAAGGCTGCGATCTTTTGATCCTGATCTTGAAAAGCAAGATCAAAAGATCGCAGCCTCGTTTCACTCGACAGCTCCTACAGGGGATTGTGTGTCCGGGCAATCGCCTTCCTTTTATTAATAACAATAGAAAGCAGAGGTCACCGGTGGAGCAACAAGCCTTTGAGGTATTGATCGTCGAGGATGACCAGCGGCTGGCCGAATTGACGCGCGACTACCTGCAAGCCAATGGACTGCGCGTGAATATCGAAGGCAACGGGGCGCTGGCGGCGGCGCGGATCATCAAGGAGCAGCCGGATCTGGTGATCCTCGATCTGATGCTGCCGGGCGAAGATGGCCTGAGCATCTGTCGCAAGGTGCGCAATCAGTATGACGGGCCGATTCTGATGCTCACCGCACGCACTGACGATGCCGATCAGATTCAGGGCCTCGACCTCGGTGCCGACGATTACGTGTGCAAACCGGTGCGCCCACGGCTGTTGCTGGCGCGCATTCAAGCGTTGCTGCGCCGTAGCGATACACCTGAACCGCTCGCCGAAAAATCCCGCCGTCTGCAATTTGGCCCGCTGGTGGTCGACAACGCCTTGCGCGAAGCGTGGCTGAGCGACAACGGCATCGAGCTGACCAGCGCCGAATTCGATCTGCTCTGGCTGCTGGTGTCCAACGCCGGGCGGATTCTGTCCCGCGAAGAAATCTTCACTGCACTGCGCGGCATCGGCTATGACGGTCAGGACCGTTCGATTGATGTGCGCATCTCGCGCATCCGCCCGAAAATCGGCGACGACCCCGACCATCCACGCCTGATCAAGACCATTCGCAGCAAAGGTTATCTGTTCGTTCCTGAAGCCTGCGTAGATCTGCCGCTGTGAACTCGATCTTCCTGCGCATCTACGGCGGCATGTGCGCAGCGCTGATTCTGGTGGCGGTGCTCGGCGTGCTGGCGCTGAATCTGCTCAATCAGGTGCGCAGCGAGCAGTATCGCGAGCGGCTGGCACACGGCACGTTCTCGCTGATGGCCGGCAACCTGCAACCGATGAATGAAACCGAGCGCCATCGCGCGTTGCTGGTGTGGGAGCGTTTGCTGGGGATTCCGCTGGCGCTGAAGAAGTTCGCCGAGACCGATCTCGATCTGACCCAGCGCACCCGCGTGCAACGGGGGCAGGCGTTGGTCGAGCAGACCGGTCCGCACGCAGCGAAGGTTTACCGGATGGTCAGCGACAAGGAACAGCTCGTACTGGTGGGTGAAGTTCAGCAAATCAGCGAGCAACTGGCCCGCGCAACCATTTACCTGCTGGCCGATGAACTGGTGCGCGTGCCGGTCGCCGAGCAACCCAAGCGCCTCGCACAGATAAAGGACGAGAAGGGCTTCGGTTTCGATTTGCGCCTGGTCACGGTGAATGACGCCGACATGGACGAAGACCAGAGCCGCCGCGTGGCCGAAGGCGACACGGTGATGGCGCTGGGCAAGGGCGGCGATTCGATCCGCGTGTTTGCCGGCATGGTCGGCACGCCGTGGGTGCTGGAAATCGGGCCGCTGTATCAGATGAACCCGTATCCGCCGGAATGGCTGGTGCTGATTGCGGCACTCGGCCTGACCCTGATCGGCCTCATTGTTTATCTGTTGGTGCGCCAGCTCGAACGCCGTTTACGCGGCCTCGAAGCGGCGGCCACGCGCATTGCCAAGGGCAGCCTGGAAACTCGTGTGCCGGCGCGCGGTGCCGACTCGGTCGGGCGTCTGGCGGCGGCGTTCAACGGCATGGCCGAGCACTTGCAGCAGCTACTGGCAATCCAGCGCGAACTGGTGCGTGCGGTCTCTCATGAACTTCGCACGCCGGTGGCGCGTCTGCGTTTCGGTCTGGAAATGATTGGCTCGGCGACCACCCCGCAAGCGCTGGAGAAATACCGCGAAGGCATGGATCACGACATCGAAGACCTCGATAAGCTGGTCGATGAAATGCTCACCTATGCGCGACTGGAGCAGGGTTCGCCGGCGCTGACGTTCCAGCGCATCGATCTGGATGCGCTGGTCAATCAGGTGATTGAAGAGCTGGCGCCGTTGCGCGCCGAAGTCACCGTGCAGCGGGGATTGTGCCTGTCTGCCGCCGATAACGATGATGCCTGGGTCGAGGCCGAGCCGCGTTATCTGCACCGGGCATTGCAGAATCTGGTGAGCAACGCCATGCGCCACGCACGCTCGAAGGTGACGGTGAGTTATCAGGTCGGGCAATTGCGCTGTCGCGTGGATGTCGAAGATGACGGCCCGGGCGTGCCGGAAGTAGCGTGGGAGCGGATTTTCACGCCGTTTCTACGCCTGGATGACAGCCGTACGCGGGCGTCGGGCGGGCATGGCCTGGGCTTGTCGATTGTGCGACGGATCATTCACTGGCATGACGGCCGGGCGATCATTGGCAAGAGCAAGAGTCTGGGTGGGGCTTGCTTTAGCCTGAGTTGGCCGAGGAATCAGGAACGCCGTTGAGTCTTGTATTGGTTCGGCAGGCCTCATCGCGAGCAGGCTCACTCCTACAGGGGAACGCATTTCAAATGTAGGAGTGAGCCTGCTCGCGAAAGCGCGAGCGCCCGCAACACAAATCTTCAGGCTTTGATGCTGACCAGACTCAACAACTGCCCATCCCGCACCCCGAACTGCGCCTCCAGTTCAACGCCGTTACGCCACTCGGCCGACAAGTCCGCCAACAGCCGCAACCTCACTTGACCCGCTTCAGTCCACTCCAGCACTTCAGCGTGCTCGAAATAAAAGCGCTTCTGCACAATCGGGTACAGCGCTTTGAACAGACTTTCCTTCACCGAAAATGTCAGCGTCACCCACAGCGCCAACTGATCCCGCGAGGCGGCCGTCATGCGTTGCATTTCAGGTGGCGTCAGAATCTCCCCAGCCAGCCGCTCGGCACGTTCGGTGTCGAGCAGGTTTTCCAGATCCATGCCCAAACCGCGCCAGTGCCTTTTGTTGGCGACAATCGCTGCCGCGCGTCCGGTGCTGTGCGTGATTGAGCCGCAGATATGCGCGGGCCATATCGGCGCGCGGTCTTCACCAATCGCTGGCACAACGCTGCTGCCTTCCAGTTGCTGCAACGCTGCACGGGCGCAAATCCGCCCGGCGAGGAATTCCGCCTGACGTTTGGCCACCGAGCGCTGAATGCTTGGCGGGGCAACGACGGCGCTGCGCTGGAAATCATCGCCGAGCAGTTGTGCCGGATCGAAATGGGTGCTGAGCAGCACGGTATCAGGCAACACCGTCGGCAACGGCCAGTGGCTGTCGAGCGCGGTGCAGCAGGCGGGGAGGGCGGGGGTGAGATTCATGGCGGGCATTTTGCCGGTTAGTCGAGACAAGGTCGAGATGATCGTTCCCACGCTCTGCGTGGGAATGCCTCAATGGACGCTCTGCGTTCGCTTTGGGACGCAGAGCGTCCCGAGCTGCATTCCCACGCGGAGCGTGGGAACGATCAGGTGCGGAGGGGTCAGCTAAAGATTTTCTGCAAGAACGCTTTCATGTCCGCCCAGGATTTTTCATCCGCTGCCTTGTTGTACCCGATGTCCGGGCCACCGTGCTCGCCATGGCTCAGGCGATCGGCATCCGGATTGGTAAATCCGTGCTTGGCGCCGTCGAGGCTGACGAACTTATAGTCAGCGCCAGCCTTGTCCATTTCCGTCTTGAACGCCGTGACATTGTCTGGAGTGACCATGCTGTCCAGCGCACCGTGTTCGACCAGAATCTTCGCCTTCACACTGCCGGGTGTCGCCGGGGTCTTGGTCGCCAGCGCGCCGTGGAAACTCACCACACCTGCCAGCGGCTCTCCTTGTCGCGCGGCGTTGAGCACCACGCCGCCGCCGAAGCAGTAACCGATGGCGGCGATTTTGTTGACGTCGGTCTGCGCCTGCTTCTTCAGCAAATTCAGCCCGGCCTCAAAGCGCTTGCTGGAAGCCGCCGCATCCTGAGTCGCCGCCTGCATGAACGCCATCGCGTCTTTCGGGTGCTCGGTGTTCTTGCCTTCGCCGTACATGTCGATCGCCAACGCGCTGTAGCCAAGTGCGGCGAGATCGCGTGCGCGGCGTTTGGCGTAATCGTTCAGGCCCCACCATTCGTGCACCACGACGACACCCGGGCGTTTGCCTTGGATGGCGTCGTCGTAGGCGTAGTAGCCGATCAGTTTCGTGCCGTCGGCGCTCTGATAGGGGATTTCTTCAGTCTTGATCGCAGCCTGAGTGAGGCTGCTGACAGCCAGCAAAGTAAGGGCGAGGAACAGGCGCATGGTCGGGTCTCCTGACAATAAAGGGTCAAAACAGCCTAGTTCATTTGGTTCAGGTCAGGTTCAGAGACGGTTCAGGGGCGGTACAGGGGGAGGTCAGTAACCTTGCGCCATACCCAAACAGCACTGTGAAAGAGGAAATACCCATGACTTTTAACAAACTGTTGCTGGCATTGACCGTAATGAGCGCCAGTATCGCGGCCCAGGCTGACACCACTTCGAATTTCGCCGGCCTATCCTTCGGCCAGACCAGCGACAAGATTGACAAGTCCCACGCACTGAACAACAACCTCGACCACCCGAACGCCACCGGCGCCATCGACGGTAACAACACCTACGGCGTACGCCTCGGTCAGCAAAACAGCCAGGGTCGCTACTACGCCACCTACGACAACGTGTCGGGCTCGCACAATGGCATTAAACTGCGTCAGGAAAACCTGCTGGGCAGCTACGATCTGTTCTACCCGGTAGGCGGCAGCACCAAGTTGTTCGGTGGCGCGACGGCGGGTTTGACCAAGCTGACTCAGGAATCGCCAGGCTTTAGCCGCGACAGTGATATCGGTTACGCCGTCGGTGGTCAGCTCGGTGTGTTGCAACAAGTATCGCAAAACACTTCGGTCGAACTCGGTTACCGTTACCTGCGCAGCAATGCCAGCACCGAGATGAGCGAACGCGGTGGCAGCAAGCAAGGTTCGCTGGATTTGACCAGCAGCGCGCAGACTTACCTGTCGGCTAACTACAATTTCTAAGGAGTTGCCAGCAGGTTCAATGTGGGAGCGAGCCTGCTCGCGAAAGTGCCGGTTCAGTCGATGAGATGTCGACTGAACCATCGCCTTCGCGAGCAGGCTCGCTCCCACAGGTGTGTGACTGGAGATTCTGATTTATCCGGGAGAGTGTTATGAAACTGTTGGTCGTCGAAGATGAAGCGCTGTTGCGCCATCACCTGCAAACCCGCCTGACGGAAAGTGGCCACGTGGTCGAGTCCGTGGCCAATGCCGAAGAGGCGCTGTACCAGACCGGACAGTTCAACTTCGACCTGGCGGTGATCGATCTCGGCCTGCCGGGCATGGGCGGTCTCGACCTGATTCGCCAATTGCGCGCGGCGGGCAAGACCTTCCCGATCCTGATCCTCACCGCGCGCGGCAACTGGCAGGACAAGGTCGAAGGCCTCGCCGCCGGCGCCGACGATTACGTGGTCAAGCCGTTCCAGTTCGAAGAGCTCGACGCGCGCCTGAACGCCTTGCTGCGCCGCTCCAGCGGTTTCACCCAGTCGACCATCGTCGCCGGGCCGCTGCTGCTCGACCTCAATCGCAAACAGGCGAGCCTCGACGAGCAACCGCTGGCGCTGACCGCCTACGAGTACCGCATCCTCGAATACCTCATGCGCCATCACCAGCAAGTGGTGCCCAAGGATCGCTTGATGGAGCAGCTCTACCCGGACGACGACGAGCGCGATCCAAATGTCATCGAAGTGCTGGTCGGCCGTCTGCGCCGAAAACTCGAAGGCCCGGCCGGGTTCAAGCCGATCGACACCGTGCGCGGCCTCGGCTACCTGTTCAATGAGCGCTGCACTTGATTCGTTCCCTTCGCGTTCGCTTGATGCTCGCCGCCACCACGTTGGCGGTATTGTTCATGCTTGCCTTGCTGCCGGCGATGCAAGGCGCGTTCAGCCTCGCCTTGCAGGATTCCATTGAGCAGCGGCTGGCCTCGGACGTGACCACGCTGATCTCGGCCGCGCGCATTGAAAACGGTCGGCTGGTGATGCCGACGCAACTGCCGGATGAGCGCTTCAATCTCACCGACTTCCGTTTGCTCGGCTACATCTACGACCGCGAAGGGCATCTGGTGTGGCGCTCGAAAGCCACCCAGGAAGAGCAGATCAACTATAAGCCGCGCTATGACGGCCTCGGTAACGAGTTCGCGCGGATTCGTGAAACCAACGGCCAGGAATTCTTCGTCTACGACGTTGAAGTGAAATTGCTCGGCGGCAAAAGCGCGGCGTTCAGCATCGTCGCCCTGCAACCGGTGCGCGAGTACGAAACCACCCTCGAAGGCCTGCGTGAAAATCTCTATCTGGGCTTCGGCGCTGCGTTACTCGTGTTGCTGGCGCTGTTGTGGATCGGCCTGACCTGGGGCCTCAAAGCCTTGCGCCGGCTCAGTCAGGAACTCGACGAAATCGAAGGCGGCACCCGTGAAAGCCTCACCGAACAACATCCACGCGAACTGCTGCGCCTGACCGGCTCGCTCAACCGTTTGCTGCACAGCGAGCGCCAGCAGCGCAGTCGTTATCGCGATTCCCTCGATGACTTGGCGCACAGCCTGAAAACCCCGTTGGCGGTGTTGCAAGGTGTCAGCGAAGACATGGCCCAGCGTCCCGAAGAGCGCGATCAGGCCTGGGTGCTGCAAAGCCAGATCGAACGCATGAGCCAGCAGATCAGCTATCAACTGCAACGGGCCAGCTTGCGCAAAAGCGGACTGGTGCGACATCAGGTGCGCCTGCAACCGGTGCTGAAAAGCCTCTGCGACACCCTCGACAAGGTGTATCGCGATAAGCATGTGCGCGTGGCATTCGATCTGCCTGAGCACTGCTATGTGCCGATCGAGCAGGGCGCGTTGCTGGAGATGATGGGCAACTTGCTGGAAAACGCCTATCGCCTGTGCCTGGGCGAGGTGCGCATCAGCGTGCGTGAGACTCTGGCCGGGATTGAACTGTGCGTCGAAGATGACGGCCCGGGCGTGCCGCCGGATCAGCGTGCGCGGATTCTCGAGCGTGGCGAGCGGCTGGATGCCCAGCATCCGGGGCAGGGGATCGGGTTGGCGGTGGTCAAGGACATTATTGAAAGCTACAACGCCAAACTCGCGTTGGGCGATTCACCGATGGGTGGGGCGACGTTCAGGATTCATTTTCCTGCGGTGTGATCGGGAGTTGCCCTCACCCTAACCCTCCCGAAGCGTCGGACCGCCCAGAGGTAGAGGGGACTGACCGAAGTGTCTTGCGAAAATGATCGACCTGAGCGATTTGAGTCGAATATGGATTCAATAGAGAGCTTGCAGGTCGGCGTATTTCTCAACCATCCCCCAATCAGTCCCCTCTCCCTGAGGGTGTCTGGCGTTTTATATCGACCTGAAATAGCCAGTCGATTATGGATTCAGTAGAGAGCGTTCAGGTCGGCGTACTTCTTGAGCATCCCTCAATCAGTCCCCTCTCCCTCCGGGAGAGGGTTAGGGTGAGGGGCTTTTGATTTAGCGCCTCACTGCTCCTGCGCCCGATAAGCCCCCGGCGTCAGCCCGGTCCACTTCTTGAACGCCCGATGAAACGCCGACGGCTCGGAAAATCCGAGCTGCTCGGCAATCTGCTGCAACGACAGATCCGCACGGCCCAAATGATAAATGGCGATATCTCGCCGCAACTGATCCTTCAACTCCTGAAAACTGCTGCCTTCCTCACGCAAATGCCGGCGCAGCGTTTGCGGGCTGATGTGCAAGTGCGCCGCCACCGCTTCCAGATCCGGCCAGTGTGCCGTGTCGCGACTGAGCAAACGGCGCAGGCGGCTGCTCAGGCTGTCGCCGTCGTCCGGGCGTGAGAGCAGGTCGGCGGGGGAGCGTTCGAGGAAGTGTTTGAGGGTGCGTTCATCCTGCAACAGCGGCATAGACAGATATCGGCTGTGGAATAAAAGGCTGCTTTGCTCGGTACCGAAAGTCAGCGGGCAGGGGAACAACAGGTCATATTCAGCGCCGTGATCGGGGCGGGGATAGCTGAAAGTTGCCTGCTCGAGGCGAATTCGCTGGCCAATCAGCCAACTGCCGAGGCGATGCCAGATCACCAGCAAACTCTCGGTGAGAAAGTGATCCGGGTCGCACATCTGCGAATCGTCGAGGCTCAGGCGCACCCATTCGTCTTCGCGCGTCAGGCTCAGGCGCGGGGCTTCGGGGAATAGGCTATAAAACAATAAACCCCGTTGCAGGGCTTTCTCCAGATTGCGGCAGTGAATCGAGGCGTGGCACATCATGGCGAAACTGCCGGGCTTGCTCGGGGCGTTGCCGAAACCCAGGTATTCGTCATCCAGCGCCAGCCACAGGCCCTGAATCAACCGGGTGAATTGTTCCGGAGCGATGCGTGCGCGCGGCTCGTCGAGCAGTTCCGGGCTGATGCCCAGTTGCAGCAGCAGGCCCGAGTAATCGAACCCTTGGCGGCGCGCGCCACCGAGGGCGGCACGGGCGAAATGACTGGCGATGGTGCGTTCGCGCATAAGCGGCAGATCCTTCCTCAGGCGCCGGATGGTAGCCGGCGGCTGGACACGCCTACAAGGCGGATTTCCGCCAAATTGTAGGACGAGAAGCGGTGAGTTGGCGGAAATCCGCCACACTTGAGTCACCGAGTGGTGACATCCATGACGGTGTAATCCCTGATATCAAAAGGCTTGCAGGCAATCGCACCAAAGTGGCACGACGTTTGCGATACAAGCCACAGAAGCGTGCGTTTGGCCCTGATGGAAAACGCTGCTCCAACAACAAATCCCTCCAGTGCAGGAGGGTTCGCAATTAAGGTTTCGCGGCCAACAGATGGATGTTGCCACGCGGGACGCTTGAGGAAACCTGCAATGACGACTCGTCAGCCACTGTACAAATCCCTGTATTTCCAGGTGATCGTTGCCATCGCCATCGGCATCCTGCTTGGTCACTTCTACCCTCAGACCGGTGTGGCCCTCAAGCCGCTGGGTGACGGGTTCATCAAACTGATCAAAATGGTCATCGCCCCGATCATCTTCTGCACCGTTGTCAGCGGCATCGCCGGCATGCAGAACATGAAATCCGTGGGCAAGACTGGCGGCTACGCGCTGCTGTACTTCGAAATCGTTTCCACCATTGCCCTGCTGATCGGTCTGATCGTGGTCAACGTTGTGCAACCGGGCGCCGGCATGCACATCGACGTCACCACCCTGGACGCCTCGAAAATCGCCACTTATGTGACGGCCAGTAAAGACCAGAGCATTGTCGGTTTCCTCCTCAATGTAATCCCGAACACCATCGTCGGCGCGTTCGCCACCGGTGACATCCTGCAAGTGCTGATGTTCTCGGTGATCTTCGGCTACGCCCTGCATCGCCTGGGTTCGTACGGTCGTCCGCTGCTGGACATGATCGATCGCTTCGCCCACGTGATGTTCAACATCATCAACATGATCATGAAACTGGCGCCGCTGGGTGCTTTCGGCGCGATGGCCTTCACCATCGGTGCCTACGGCGTCGGCTCGCTGGTGCAACTGGGCCAGTTGATGATCTGCTTCTACATCACCTGCATCCTGTTCGTGGTGGTGGTGCTGGGTGCGATCTGCCGTGCTCACGGTTTCAGCGTGTTCAAGCTGGTGCGTTACATCCGTGAAGAACTGTTGATCGTACTGGGCACGTCCTCGTCGGAATCGGCATTGCCACGCATGCTGATCAAGATGGAGCGTCTGGGCGCGAAGAAATCCGTAGTAGGCCTGGTGATCCCGACCGGTTACTCGTTCAACCTCGACGGTACTTCGATCTACCTGACCATGGCGGCCGTGTTCATCGCTCAGGCGACCGACACTCACATGGACATCACTCACCAGATCACCCTGCTGCTGGTATTGCTGCTGTCCTCCAAAGGTGCGGCGGGCGTGACCGGTTCGGGCTTCATCGTGCTGGCTGCCACTCTGTCGGCGGTAGGTCACCTGCCGGTGGCCGGTCTGGCGCTGATCCTCGGTATCGACCGCTTCATGTCCGAAGCCCGCGCACTGACCAACCTGGTCGGTAACGCAGTAGCCACCATCGTAGTTGCCAAGTGGGTCAAGGAACTGGATACCGATCAGCTGCAAACCGAGCTGGCCTCGGGCGGTCGCGGTATCTCTGATGAGCGTGAAGAAGATGATCTGGGTGTGGCTGAAGGCCCAACCCCAAGCAATGTGAAGTAAGTACTGCTTGCCTGGAAAAACCCGCTTCGGCGGGTTTTTTCTTGCCTGCGATTTGAGCGTAACGGTCACACCCGCTGACATTTCCGGTGATTGCCGTAGGCGGTATCGCTGCCTAGGCTGAGTGCATCGCCCAAGGAGTTCGCCCATGTCCGCACCGCTGGCCTCACTGAAGATCCTCGATTTCTCGACGCTGCTGCCGGGGCCGTTCGCCTCGCTGTTGCTGGCGGATATGGGCGCTGAAGTGCTGCGCATCGAATCACCAACGCGCATGGACCTGCTGCGGGTATTGCCGCCGCATGATGGCGGAGTTTCGGCCAGTCATGCCTACCTCAATCGCAACAAGCGCAGCCTGGCCCTGGACCTCAAACAGCCCGAGGCGCTGGACGTGGTCAAGCAATTGCTGACCGATTACGACATCGTCCTCGAGCAGTTTCGCCCCGGTGTCATGGAGCGTTTGGGCCTGGGCTATGAAGCGCTGAAGGCGATCAACCCGAAGCTGATCTACGTGTCGATCACCGGTTACGGCCAGACCGGGCCGTACAAGGATCGCGCCGGGCATGACATCAACTATTTGGCGCTGGCGGGGCTGGCCAGTTACACCGGCCGCGCCGATAGCGGTCCGTTGCCATTGGGTATGCAAGTGGCGGATGTCGCCGGTGGTTCGTTGCACGGGGTGATCGGCTTGTTGGCGGCGGTGATTGCGCGGCAGCAAACCGGGCAGGGCACGCACCTGGATGTAAGCATGACCGACTGCGCGTTCAGCCTGAATGCAATGGCCGGTGCCGGCTATCTGGCTTGCGGCGAAGAGCCAGAGTGGGAAGAGCAGATGCTCAACGGCGGCAGCTTCTACGATTATTACCGTTCTCGCGATGGACGCTGGATGTCGGTGGGCAGTCTGGAGCCGGGGTTCATGCAGCAATTGTGTGCGGCGCTGGGGCGGCCGGAGTTGGCCGCACAGGGCCTGTCGCCCAAGCCTGAACAGCAGCGGGCGTTGAAATACGCGCTGACGGTCGAGTTTGAAAAACATGACTTTGCTGAATTGTGCGAGTTGTTTGCCGGGATTGATGCGTGTGTCGAGCCGGTATTGAGTCTGGGGGAGGCGGTAAGCCATCCGCAGTTGCGGGCACGGGAATTGGTGACGCAGGTGCCGCGTGAGGATGGTACGACGCAGGCGCAGATAGCGTGTCCGTTGAAGTTTTCCGAAGCGTTGCCGGCGCCGCGGCATGTTGGCGCGGTGTTGGGGCAGCATACGGATCAGGTGTTGGGGGAGTTGGGGTTGAGTCCTTCGAAAATTGAAGAGCTGCGCCGGGCCAAAGTCATTCTTTAGTGCCTGTTCTGGCCTCATCGCTGGCAAGCCAGCTCCCACAGTTTTCGAGGTGTCCACAGATTCTGTGTAAGACACCTAAACCTGTGGGAACTGGCTTGCCAGCGATGGGGCCAGTCAGGGCGAAACAAACTGACTATTCCACCCGCATCTCGCCACTGAACACCAACGTGTTCCGGCAGCGGCGACACAGGTAACGCCGTCCCTGCCGTACCAGACTATGGCGCTGCGCCGAAAACGGAAAATCGCTGTCAGCGCATGGGCATTTGTAGATATAGCGGGTCACGCTGCGGCGCTTGATTGCATAGGTGTGGCAGCGATCCGGCGGCAGTTCGTAAACCCCGCGCATGATCAGTTGCCATTCCTCGCCGTGGGGCTGAATGCGCTCGCCAAACAACTGATGGGCGATCAGGTGCGCGACTTCGTGGGCCACGGTCTGCTTGAGGAAGTGTTCGGTGTTTTCCCGGTACAGCTGCGGATTGAAGCGCAGCAGATTCTCGTGCAGATGCGCGACACCGGCTTTTTGCCCGCGCAGCTTGAGACTGACGACAGGGCGTGGGAAAGAACGTTTGAAAAAGGCTTCAGCGAGTTGGTAACAGTCTTCGACGCGGGTATTGAGTTGCTCGGGCATGCTTGATGGATCTCCAGAGGCGTCGAGTATGCCGCAACCCTGTGGACTTGCGAATCGCCGAGCTGCCGAATGGTCATCCTTGAAACGACAAGGCCGCCTTGCGGCGGCCTGTGATCAGCCTGTCGAGTCAGTTCGTATACACAGGCCCGACGCCCAGCCCCCAGACAATCACGGTGAATGCCATGATGGCGACCAGCACCACCAGACCCACCGCCAGCACCGAGCTGGAAAACAGGAAGCCCTCGTCCGACGGAATATTCATGAACGTCGGCAGCCCCACATACAACAGATAAACCGTGTAGCAGATGGCCGCCGTACCGACGATCATCCCCAGCCACATATGCGGATACAGCGCCGCCAGACCGCCGACGAACAACGGTGTCGCGGTATAAGTGGCAAATGCGACACAACGGGCCAGACTCGGGTTGGCGTCATAGGTACGCGCCATCCAGTGCACGAAAGCGCCCATGACCGCGACGCCGCCGAGCATGGCCAGGTACGACATGATCGTCATCCACAGTGCGCTTTCAAAGGTAAGCATCACCGGTGCGCGGTTGCCGATCACCCAGCCAACCTGAGTAGTGCCGATAAACGCCGAGACAGCGGGGATCGCCGCCAGAATCAGCGTGTGGGTGAGGTACATGTGGCTGATGCTTTCCTCTTGGTCGCCACGGATTTCCTTCCATTCCTGATCGGGGTGGGTAAAAAGTCCCACTACGTGATGGATCATGCCAGTCACTCCTCTTGTTATTGCCATCGCCCCCCAACGGAGCGCCTACGGGCCAAGGTGGCCGAGCAAATTCAGGTCTTCAGATGTGTGCGACCTTATGTCGCAGTATAGAAAGGTCTTACCCGCACAGGTATTAGGGGCTTAGAGCAAATCGCGCTGTAAACAGGGCGGGTAATCGCCTCGGGGTCTGTTAACGAGTCGTCGGCTGGCCGCGACAACCTGTGCCCACAACCCCGGGGTTTTTGCGTAAAATGCCGGCCTTTCGTCACACCTCACGGATTTCGCGTCATGGGCACTCTTACGGTCAACCAGAACAAACTGCAAAAGCGCCTGCGCCGTCTGGCCGGCGAAGCGGTCGCCGATTTCAACATGATTGAAGACGGCGACAAGGTCATGGTCTGCCTGTCCGGCGGCAAAGACAGCTACACCATGCTCGATGTGCTGCTGCACCTGCAAAAGGTTGCCCCGATCAAGTTCGAGATCGTCGCGGTGAACATGGACCAGAAGCAGCCGGGATTCCCCGAGCATGTGCTGCCGGCCTATCTGAAAGATCTGGGCGTCGAGTACCACATCGTCGAAAAAGACACCTACTCGGTGGTCAAGGAACTGATCCCGGAAGGTAAGACCACTTGCTCGCTGTGCTCGCGCCTGCGTCGCGGCACGCTTTATACCTTTGCCGATGAGATTGGCGCGACGAAAATGGCCCTCGGTCACCACCGCGACGACATCGTCGAGACGTTTTTCCTCAACATGTTCTTCAACGGCAGCCTCAAGGCCATGCCGCCGAAGCTGCGTGCCGATGACGGCCGCAACGTGGTGATCCGTCCGCTGGCGTACTGCAACGAGAAAGACATTCAGGCGTACTCGGACTTCAAGGAATTCCCGATCATCCCGTGCAACCTCTGCGGTTCGCAGGAAAACCTGCAGCGTCAGGTAGTCAAGGAGATGCTTCAGGACTGGGAGCGCAAGACCCCGGGCCGTACCGAAAGCATCTTCCGCAGCCTGCAGAACGTGATTCCATCGCAACTGGCCGACCGCAACCTGTTCGACTTCACCAGCCTGAAGATCGACGAGACCGCGGCTTCGCGCTTCGTCAACGTCGTCAATCTGTAAACCCATTTCAAATGTGGGAGCGAGCCTGCTCGCGAAAGCGGTGCGTCATTCCACTGATTTGTTGACTGATACTCCCACTTCGCGAGCAGGCTCGCTCCCACATTGGTTTCTTGCTTCATTCAATAGGAGAGGGCATGCGCGATTACAAGTGGCTGCACGAATACTGTCTGAACCGCTTCGGTTCGGCGGCTGAACTGGAAGCCCATCTGCCCGTTCCCAAGACCCCGGCACAACTGCGCAAGATCAGCGACGACCGTTACCTCTCGACCATGGCCCTGCGCGTATTTCGCGCCGGCCTCAAACACAGTCTGGTCGACGCCAAGTGGCCGGCCTTCGAAGAGGTGTTCTTCAAGTTCGACCCGGAAAAAGTCGTGCTGATGAGCGCCGAACACCTTGAGCGCCTGATGCAGGATGCGCGAATCATCCGTCACCTCGGCAAGCTCAAGAGCGTGCCGCGCAATGCGCAGTTCATTCTCGATGTGGAGAAGGAGAAGGGCAGTTTCGGTGCGCTGATTGCCGACTGGCCGGTGACCGATATCGTCGGTTTATGGACGTACCTGAAAAAGCACGGCCATCAACTGGGCGGGCTGTCGGCGCCACGGTTTTTGCGCATGGTTGGCAAGGACACGTTTGTGCCGAGCTACGACGTGGTCGCGGCGCTGAATGCGCAGAAGATCGTCGACAAGGTGCCGACCAGTTTGCGTGACCTGGCGATTGTCCAGGACACGTTCAACCAGTGGCATGAGCAGAGCGGCGGACGGGCGATGAGCCAGATTTCGATGATGCTCGCGTACACAGTGAATCATTGATACCGAGTTGCCCCAATCGCTGGCAAGCCAGCTCCCACAGTTTTTTATTGATCACAATATTGTGTTTCAACACTGACCCTGTGGGAGCTGGCTTGCCAGCGATGTCGATCTGTCAGGCGACGGAGATCTCGCCTTCGCCCGCCAACTTGCGATTCAACTGATACCGCCACCGCACATACAACAGCGCCGAGCAGAACACCGCCAGGCTCGCGATCATCTCCAGCACGCCAAACCACTGTCGACTCGGGTCATACGCCGCCAGTGCGCCTTTGATGAAATACAGGTTTACCACAAAGCACATCCACGAATGCCCACGGGCACTGCCCATGATCATCGCCGGGGCGAGGATGATCCACGGGATCAGCTCGACCAGCAGAATCACCCATGGCCGCGCGCCGTGCAGGTCGGCGAACAGCAGATAGTAGGCCGCGAGCAGACCGGCTAGGGCGAAAAAGCTCAGCAGGCTGAGCACCCGCATCGCCTTCACCCGTGGCTCAAGCCACTCGACACTCGGCAGAATCTTCGGCTTCTTCGCCATCTCAGCCCACCAGTTTCTGAGCGGTTTTGGCCAGCCGCAGACCCAACGCACGGCACAGTGCAACTTCGTGCTGATCAAGGCCTTTTTTGCCGTCCGCTCCGGCGTGATGACTGGCACCGTAAGGCGTGCCGCCACCCTGGGTTTCCAGCAGCGCCGACTCGCTGTACGGCAGGCCGGTGATGAGCATGCCGTGGTGCAGCAGCGGCAACATCATCGACAGCAGGGTGGTTTCCTGACCGCCGTGCAGGCTGGCGGTAGAGGTGAACACGCCAGCCGGTTTGCCGACGAGGGCGCCGGTCAGCCACAGGTTGCTGGTGCCGTCGAGGAAGTACTTCAGTGGCGCGGCCATGTTGCCGAAACGCGTCGGGCTACCGAGGGCGAGGCCAGCGCAGTTCTTCAAATCATCCAGCGTTGCGTACAGCGCGCCGTCCTCCGGGATGGCCGGGGCCACGGCTTCGCACTCGGTGGAGATCGCCGGCACGGTGCGCAGGCGCGCTTCGAGGCCAGCCTGTTCGACACCGCGGGCAATCTGCCGGGCCATCTCGTTGGTCGAGCCGTTGCGGCTGTAATACAGCACCAGAATGTACGGCGCGCTCACGGCAACAACTCCAGGATATTTTCGGGTGGACGACCGATCACCGCTTTGTCGCCGACCTCGAGAATCGGTCGCTCCATCAGTTTTGGATGCTGGGCAATAGCGTCGATCAATTGCGCTTCGCTGAGGCTTTCGTCAGCCAGTTGAAGCATTTTGTATTCATCTTCCCCGGTGCGCAGCAACTGACGTGCGCTGATCCCGAGCTTGCCGAGCAGGGCCTTGATTTGCGCTGCATTCAGCGGGGTCTCGAGGTACCGCACGACGTTCGGGGTCAGGCCGCGGGCTTCAAGAAGCTCCAGCGCGCCGCGGGATTTCGAGCAGCGCGGATTGTGATAAAGCGTCAGATCGGTCATGGCGGGTCGCTTCTGGCGTAAAGTGGCGGCTATTCTAACTGTGCAGCGCGCAATCCAGAACCTTCGGAGGCAATGGGTCGCAGGCGCCTTCAAATTTTCTCAAGGAACACGACATGACACGGCGATTGGCAGCGGCATTGACGATAATCGGGGCGTTGATGCTGGGGGGCTGCGGCAATGATTACGGGATCGACCAGAACGGTCAGAAGGTCGCGTCCGAACGTCTCGACAAACAATGGGTGGTGCTCAACTACTGGGCCGAATGGTGCGGCCCGTGCCGCACCGAGATCCCGGAGCTCAACCATCTGGCTGACGAGCTGAAGAGCAAGAACGTCGGCGTGTTCGGGGTCAACTTTGACAATGTGCAAGGTGTGGAGCTGAAAGACGCCAGTGAAAAACTGGGCATCAAGTTCACCGTGCTGGCGCAGGATCCGGCGGAGTTGTTTGAGTTACCGCGCAGTGAGGCGCTGCCGGTGACGTACATCATCGACAACAAAGGCAAGGTGCGTGAGCAGTTGATGGGGGAGCAGACGGCGGCGGGGGTGATGGCGAAGCTGGAGGCGTTACAAGCGACCAAGTGAGTTGCCGCTAAAGAGCAACCCTCACCCCAGCCCTCTCCCATAGGGAGAGGGAGCCGACCGAGGTGTCTGGCGAGGTACATCGACCTGAGAGATCGAGTCGATTGTGAATTCGTCAAAACCAGATCCGCTCGATTAGGCAGTCGCAAGAGCGGGATTCGATCGATTATGGATTCGATGAAGACCCTTCAGGTCGGCGTAGCTCCCCAATATCCCCCAATCAGTCCCCTCTCCCCCTGGGAGAGGGCTAGGCGGGCGGCGTTCCGATGAGGGCATCGGCGGACTAGCCAATCAACCCTCTTCCAGCCACCAGCGTAGCGGCTTGCCTTCAGCCGGCCAGAAGCGCATCTGCTCGATCGGCGAGATATCCCAGCGCTCGACGTGTTCCAGCGCCTGCAGGAAGCGTTGTTCCTGCTCCATCAACGCTGGTGCACAGAGTTTGCGGGTCTTGCCGATCTTGCCGAAGGTCAGCTTGTCGCCGTCCAGCGTATACGGCGCAAACCAATGGTTGCAGCCGCCGTTGCCGTAGGCGCGGCCATCATCGCCCAGGGTCACGGTCAGATGGCTGTAATCCATCAGCGGGCGCTCGCCGATCCACTCCAGAATGTAGCTGCGGTTCTGTTGCAGTTGCACAGGCTCTGCCGCGCAACCCACCAGACCCACACCGACCATAGCGGTCAGGGCAAGCCGTTTCATCACGCAGGCTCCTGGCATTTCGGGCACAGGTGCTTTTCGCCCACGGCTTTCCAGCCCAGCTCGGCGATGCGCGCGGTGGCCGCCGGTTTCTCTGCGGCCTTGCCGAGTTTGGCGTCCACGGCAAATTCGAAGCTCAGCTCTTTGGCGCAGCTGTCGCAATTGACCTGCCAGGTGTGGATCGCCAGTTCGCCGAACACCGGGCCAGTGGTCATCGCGGTCCATTGGCCCGGCGGGTTGATCAGGTGGCGGACGGTTTCAACGGTCAGGCGCATGGACAAGTCCTTGCTGCCTTTGAGGGTGACCAACAGCGCGTCACCGATGCGAATCGAGCCACCATTGCCGGTGACCTGATAGCGGCCCGGAACGAGGGCGCGGCATTCGGTGAGGGTGTGTTGCGGGTTCATCAGGGTATAGCGGAAATCGTGTTCGACCATGGGTCCTCCAAATATGCGCGACATGCTAGCACGGGGTTGATTGCAGAATGATGCGCGCGTGCGACCTTCGATCCGGTTCAAATACCGCGACACTCATGGCAAACTGCCGGCCTCGAATCTGAAGGAACGGAACATGGCGCTGATCGAATGTTATGAATGCAAAAAGAGCATCAGCTCCGAAGCCTCGGCCTGCATTCATTGTGGAGCTCCGATGGCGGAGCAAACCGCTCACGCCCAGGCGCAGGCAACTGCGGCCCCGGCTCAGCCTTCGACGATTTCTTTTGGCAGTCTGCCGCGTAACAAGGCTGTGCCCGAAGTCACTGCTCCAGCGCCTGAACCGCAACCTTTACCGAAAGTCATGCCGGCCGCCGCACGGCGTCGGCGCCAGCAGCCAACCGAGCAACCGGCCACAGAGCAGGCCAATGCCGACGGCAGTCGTCCGGTGGAAGGCTGGCTGAAGATCATGATCTTCCTGCTGCCGATGTTTTTCGTCTGGTTCCTGCTGCGCTACGGCCACTCGATGAAACAGCGCTTTTTTGGTTTCGGCTGGCTGGCGATGCTGATTCTGGCGTCTTCGCTTTCACCGAAATAAGCGCAAAAAACCTCAGCCCTCGACCTGGTTCTGTGGCGTTCCCGCCGCCCAGGTCGCGATGTTGTGCAGGGTGGTTGCGGCAATTGCACCCAGCGCTTCGCGGGTCAGAAAGGCCTGATGCGCGGTGATGATCACGTTGGGAAAGGTCAGCAATCGCGCCAGCACATCGTCCTGCAAAGGCAGGTCGGAGCGATCCTCGAAAAACAGTTGTGCCTCTTCCTCATAGACATCCAGCCCCAGATAGCCGAGTTGGCCGTCCTTCAATGCATCGATCAGTGCCGGTGTGTCGACCAGCCCACCACGGCCGGTATTGATAAGCATGGCGCCCGCCTGCATGTGCGCCAGTGAATCGCGGTTGATCAGGTGTTTACTTTGCTCGTTGAGCGGACAGTGCAGGCTGATGATCCGCGACTGCGCGAGCAGTTCCGGCAGGCTCAGGTAACGCGCACCCAACGCCAGAACATCGGGGTTGGGGAAGGGATCGTAAGCCAGTAGCTCACAACCGAAACCGTGCATGATTTTCGCGAACGTGGCGCCGATCTGTCCGGTGCCGACAATCCCCACGGTTTTGCCGACCAGGTCGAAACCGGTCAGGCCATGGAGGCTGAAATCGCCTTCACGGGTGCGGTTATAGGCACGGTGCAGGCGACGGTTGAGGGCCAGGATCAGCGCCACGGCGTGTTCGGCCACCGCATGCGGCGAGTAGGCCGGCACGCGCACCACGGCCAGTCCGAGACGTTTCGCTGCGGCCAGATCGACATGGTTGTAGCCCGCCGAGCGCAGGGCAATCAGACGCGTGCCGCCCGCAGCCAGGCGCTCCAGCACCGCAGCGCCGAGGTCATCATTGATGAACGCACAGACCACTTCATGTTTATCGGCCAGCGCTGCCGTATCGAGGCTGAGCCGGGCCGCTTGAAAGTGCAGCTCGATACCTGCCGGGCAAGCGGCGGCGAGAAAGCTGTCGCGGTCATAGGTCTGGCTACTGAAAACGAGCGTGCGCATGAAATCCTCCTGGAACATCGACACGGATTGAATCACCCGAACCCACTTTAGCGCTGCCGGTGTTGGCCGGCATTGCCGTGGATCAGGCGCTGATCTTCGCTTGTGCCGCGAGCCGGTTGATCGCGCGCTCCAGTTCTTCCAGCGCTGCCACGGCCTTGGGGTCGTCCTGCTTGAGCAGGGTTTCGCTGCGCTGGCAGGCCGCGCGCAATTGCGGTACGCCGCAATAACGGGTGGCACCGTGCAGGCGATGGACGCGTTCGATCAATGCATTCTGGTCGCGGTTTTCGCACGCCGCGCGGATGGCCTCGCGGTCGGCTTCCAGTGAGGCGAGCAACATGGCCAGCATGTCTGCCGCCAGATCAGCCTTGCCGGCGGCCAGGCGCAAACCTTCCTCGTGATCGAGCACCGGCAGTTCATTATTGCCCGCCGCGCTGTCGCTGATCCGCTCCGGCCCTTGATTGCGCAAGGCCAGGCCGGTCCATTTCAGCACCACCTGCGCCAGTTGCCGTTCGCTGATCGGTTTGGTCAGGTAATCGTCCATGCCGCTTTGCAGCAACGCGCGTTTTTCGTTGGCCATGGCGTGGGCGGTGAGGGCGACGATCGGCAGCGGCGTGCAGTGCCGCTCGCTTTCCCACTGGCGAATGGTTTCGGTGCTCTGGCGGCCGTCCATGCCCGGCATCTGCACGTCCATCAACACCAGATCGAAGGACTCGCTTTGTACGGCTTTGACCGCCGCGTAGCCACTTTCCACCGCAAGTACCTTGGCGCCCATGTCTTCGAGCAGGGTTTGCACCAGCAGCAGGTTGGCCGGGTTGTCGTCGACACAGAGCACTTTCGGCGCGCGGCTCGACAGCGGTTCCCCTGGCTCATTGCGCGGCTGGCGCGGGTTGACCAGATCGGCCAGCGCACGACGCAGTTTGCGTGTGCAGGCCGGCTTGGCTTGCAACTGACTGTGCGGGTTCGGCACCGACAGATGGAACAGCGTCTGTTCGGTGGTCGGGCACAGCACCAGCACTTTGCAGCCGAGGTGTTCGAGGTCCCAGATGTGCTGATTCAAACGCTCGGGCAGCATGTCGTTGCTGGTGATGCCGATGACCGCCAGATCAATCGCCTGATCGGTCTGGTGCGCGCCGGTGACGCCATTGGTCAAGGTTTCCAGCGTATTGAACGGCGTGACATCGAGGCCGCAATCTTCCAGTTGATGTTGCAAGGCCTGACGCGCCAGTTCATGACTTTCCAGTACTGCCACGCGGCGCCCGAGTAGCGGCGGGGCCGGCAAGTCTTCGGCGTCGTCACGGGTTTTCGGCAGGCTCAGGCTGATCCAGAATTCCGAGCCTTCGCCGGGTGTGCTGTCGACGCCGATTTCACCACCCATCTGCTCAATCAGACGCTTGGAAATCACCAGTCCCAGGCCGGTGCCGCCCGGTTGCCGCGACAGCGAGTTGTCGGCCTGACTGAAGGCCTGGAACAACGCGCGCACGTCCTGATTCGACAGGCCGATGCCGGTGTCCTGAATGCTGATGCGCAACTGCACGCTGTCTTCGTGTTCATCTTCAAGCATCGCGCGGGCAACGATGGTGCCTTCGCGGGTGAACTTGATTGCGTTGCTGACCAGGTTGGTGAGGATCTGCTTCAGGCGTAAGGGGTCACCGACCAGCGACAGCGGCGTGTCGCGGTAGACCAGACTGACCAGCTCCAATTGCTTGGCGTGTGCGGCGGGGGCGAGGATGGTCAGGGTGTCCTGCAACAGGTCGCGCAGGTTGAACGGAATATGGTCGAGCACCAGTTTGCCCGCCTCGATTTTCGAGAAGTCGAGGATCTCGTTGATGATCCCCAGCAGGCTGTCGGCAGACTTTTCGATGGTGCCCAGATAATCGAGCTGGCGCGGGGTCAGTTCGCTTTTCTGCAACAGGTGCGTGAAGCCGAGAATGCCGTTGAGCGGCGTGCGGATCTCGTGGCTCATGTTGGCGAGGAATTCGGATTTGATCCGGCTCGCCTCCAGCGCTTCTTTGCGCGCCAGGTCCAGTTCGATGTTCTGGATCTCGATGGTTTCCAGGTTCTGGCGCACGTCTTCGGTGGCCTGATCGACACTGTGTTGCAGTTCTTCGCGGGCGTTCTGCAAGGTGCCGGCCATGCGATTGATCCCGGAGGCCAGCTCATCCAGCTCTTGGCTGCCAAGTGGCGGCAAACGCGTTTCCAGATGGCCGTCCTTGAGTTGCGCGACGGCTTGCTTGATCTGGCTCAGCGGCCGGTTGATGGTGCGGCCCATGCGCAACGCCAGCAGGGCGGCGCCCGCCAGACCGGCGGCAATCAGCAGCAGGCTGGCAAACAGGCTGCGATAACCGCGCAGCAACATGCCGTTATGCGACAGCTCCAATTCGACCCAGCCAAGCAGTCGCTCGGATTCTTCCGGGATCAGTTCGCCGGCGAGGTTGCGATGTTTGCCGAACACCGGCATCAGGTAACGCGTCGCGTCATTGCCGCTGCGCCGTTGCAAATGCGCGCTGTCGCCGCTCGGTGCCTGATTGAGCATGGTCGGGCCGGCATGCGCCAGCGGCGAGCGGTCCGGGGCGAGGAAGGTCACCGCGCGCACGTCCGGCTGTTCAAGGGATTGCGTGGCGATGCGCTCCAGCAATTCGCTGTTGCCATGGCCCATGGCGGGTGCCACCAGCGGCGCCAGTTGCTCGGCAATCATTTCGCCGCGCTGCATCAATTGGGTCTGCAAGTCGGCCTGCTGCGTCCAGGTGAAATAACCACCCAGCACCAGCGCCATCAGGCTGGTCGGCAACAAGGTCAGCAATAACACGCGACCTTTGATTCCCAGTTTCTTGAGCACGCCTATCTCCTGCATCCCGCTGATCTGTTGACTCATGCGTGCATCCGGCACGCGACATTGGCGCAGTGTAGCGATTTGCTCGCGGGCAATCTCCGGAAAAATGCGCTCGCGTCGGGGCAGGGCGTCGCTGCTCGTTGGTCAGCTCGGTCAACCTTGAGTTGCCCGATGCCCGGCAATCTTGAATAATCAGTCTCAACTGAGAATTACTTGCAGATACTCATGACTCCTGTTTCCGCTGGCCAGCCACGCATTCTCTCCATCGAAGACGATCCGGTACTCGGCGCCTATGTTCACGAACATCTGGGCCGCAGCGGCTTTCAGGTGACCTGGTGCCAGAACGGTCAGGAAGGCCTGAACATCGCCACGCGCCAGCCGTTCGACGTGGTGCTGATGGATATTCTCTTGCCGGGCCTGGACGGTTTGCAGGTGTTGACGCAATTGCGCCAGAGCCATTCGACACCGGTACTGCTGATGTCGGCCCTCGGCGCCGAGGCGGATCGCATCAGCGGTTTCCGTCTCGGTGCTGACGATTATTTACCCAAGCCGTTCAGCATGGCCGAGTTGCATGTGCGCATCGAAGCGATCCTGCGCCGGGTTGCGCTGGATCGGCGCCCGGCAGCGCTGGCGGCGCCAGTGGCGGTCGGTACGCTGCGATTCGATGACGAACAGTGCGATGTGTTTTTCCGCGAACAACCCGCCGGGCTGACCCGCAGCGAATTCCGTTTGCTCGAAACCCTCAATCGCAATGACGAGGAAGTGCTGAGCAAAGCCTTCCTTTATCAGCACGTTTTGCAGCGCGGCTACGCGGCCCACGATCGCAGCCTCGACATGCATATCAGCCAGATCCGCCGCAAACTGAAAGCCATCGGTTACACCGAGCGTGAAGTGCGCACCGTCTGGGGCAAGGGTTACGTGTTGAGCGCCGCTGATGAAACGCTCTGAACTGCCGGGGCGGCATTCACTGTTCTGGAAACTGGCGTTTCTGCTGGTCGCATTTTGTCTGCTGATGATCTGGCTGAGCTGGTCGTGGGGCCGTTATATGGAGGAGCGCAACCAGTTCCTCTCCGACGAAGCGCGCGGCACCCTGACGCGTTACGCCGCGCAAGCGGAACAGGCCTGGCAGCACGGTGGCCGCAGCGGGGTCGATGACTGGTTGCAGAGCATGGAGTTGCGTGAAGCCAGTTGGGTCGGTGTGATCGGTGGCAACTTACAGTCGCTGAGCAATGATCCGCTGAATGATCAGGAAATTCAGCACCTGACCTTCTTGCGTGGGCTCGACTGGCCGATCCACAAGAAAGGCCGCCCGTGGTTGCGTATTCCTTTCCCCAAAGAGCCGTCTGCCGGCAGCCTGGTGATCGAATTGCCCGAACGATTTGTTCCGGGTAAGTACCGGGTGTTCTGGCGCGTCATCACCAACGGCGTGATTCCAGGTCTGTTCACGTTATTGCTGTGTGTCGGTCTGTACCGCTTGCTGGTCGTGCCCCTGAACAACCTGCGCGAACAGGCTAACGCCTGGCGTGCCGATCAATTGAATGTGCGCCTGTCGAGCGGTATCACCCAGCGCCCGGATGAACTCGGCGAGCTGGCGCGGGCGTTCGACTCCATGTCCGAGCGTCTGCAATCCACCGTCGCCCTGCAACAGCAATTGCTCCGCGATCTGTCCCATGAATTGCGCACACCGCTGAGCCGCCTGCGCGTCGCCAGCGAAAGCGAGCAAGATTTAGTGCAGCTACGCGAACGTATCGGTCGCGAAGTCGACGGTATGCAACGCTTGGTCGAAGACACCCTGCAACTGGCCTGGCTCGATACCGAGCGCTCGCCATTGCCCGACGAGGCGATCCAGATTCAGGCCCTGTGGGAAATGCTCACCGACAATGCCTGTTATGAAAGCGGCTGGCCGAGTCTGCAATTGCAGTGTTCGGTCGAGGCGTCGTGCTGGGTGCGCGGCAACTTGAATACCCTGGCGCAGGCGCTGGAGAACATTTTGCGCAACGCGATTCGGCATTCGCCTGCGGGCGGGATTGTGCGGCTCGATGGACGGCGCGATGGCGATTACTGGCACCTGTGGCTGGAAGATCAGGGCGGCGGCGTAGCGGAAGGGGATCTGGAACGGATCTTCTCGCCTTTCACCCGCCTTGACGGCTCGCGGCCCGGCGACGGTGGATTTGGCTTGGGGCTGAGCATCGCGCGCAATGCCGTGCAGCGTCAGTGCGGGAGTATTTGGGCGGAAAATAGCGGGGCAGGGTTGCGGTTGAGTTTGCGGTTGCTGGCGGATGACGGTGTTGCGCCGACTGACGCCTTCGCGAGCAGGCTCGCTCCCACATTGGAACTCGGTTCGCCGCAGATTGTGTGATCAACAGTTAATAGTGTCATCACTGCTGACACTACTCCTTGTGGGAGCGAGCCTGCTCGCGAAGAGGCCATACGCATCACCGCCAATTAAGATGACCCACCGTAAAAGTCGCACCACTCGTGCGACTTTCAATCCCTTATTCCCATAAACCATAAGCACCGCACTTTGCGTGATATGGCCTGCGCGGGTTTGCCGGTATGATAGGCGCCCCCGCACGTCTGGATTGCGAATACGCCATGACCTTGCAGTACCCAACCATCGCCGATTGCGTCGGCAACACGCCGCTGGTGCGTTTGCAGCGCCTGCCCGGTGCTACCAGCAACACCCTATTGCTCAAGCTCGAAGGGAATAACCCGGCGGGTTCGGTCAAGGACCGTCCGGCGTTGTCGATGATCACCCGCGCCGAGTTGCGCGGGCAGATCCACGCCGGCGATACGCTGATCGAAGCGACCTCGGGTAACACCGGGATCGCGCTGGCCATGGCCGCTGCGATCAAGGGTTACAAGATGATCCTGATCATGCCGGACAACTCCAGCGCCGAGCGTAAAGCGGCGATGACCGCGTACGGTGCCGAGCTGATTCTGGTCAGCCAGGAAGAAGGCATGGAAGGCGCCCGCGACCTCGCCCAGCGGATGGAAGTCGAAGGCCGTGGCAAGGTGCTCGATCAGTTCGCCAATGGCGACAATCCTGAGGCGCACTACACCACCACAGGTCCGGAAATCTGGCGTCAGACCCAGGGCACCATTACCCATTTCGTCAGTTCGATGGGCACCACCGGCACCATCATGGGCGTGTCGCGCTACTTGAAAGAGCAGAGCGACAGCGTGCAGATCGTCGGTCTGCAACCGATGGAAGGCTCGGCCATTCCCGGCATCCGCCGCTGGCCGCAGGAATACCTGCCGAAAATTTATCAGGCCGACCGCGTCGACCGTATCGTCGACATGGCGCAAAGCGAGGCCGAGGACGTGACCCGTCGTCTGGCCCGCGAAGAAGGTATCTTCTGCGGCGTGTCCTCGGGCGGTGCGGTGGCAGCGATGCTGCGCCTGTCCAAAGAAGTTGAAAACGCGGTGATCGTCGCGATCATCTGCGACCGTGGCGACCGTTACCTGTCGACCGGCATTTTCGACGCGCCTAACTGATGGCCAAGCACGAGAGAGGCCTGCGCTTCCAGCCCACGGGTGGGAGTAAGGCCGCGCAAATTCCGACCGGCAAAAAACAGCGCTTGAGCATTGAGCGCCTGGCCAATGACGGTCGCGGTATCGCGTTTTTCGAAGGCAAAACCTGGTTCGTCCTCGGCGCCCTCGCCGGCGAAGAGGTCGAAGCGCGGGTGCTCGGCGCCCACGGCAAAGTGGTCGAGGCGCGCACCGAGCGGGTGTTCAAGGCCAGCGAACTGCGTCGCCCGGCACCGTGTCAGCACGCCGGTCGTTGTGGCGGTTGCAGCGTCCAGCATTTGCCCCACAGCGAACAGCTTGCCCTGAAACAGCGCATGCTCGCCGAGCAATTGTCGCGTGTCGCCGGTGTCGAACCTGACGCGTGGGCAGCGCCGCTGACCGGTCCCGAATTTGGCTATCGCCGTCGTGCCCGCATCGCGGTGCGCTGGGACATGAAGGCGAAGAAACTCGAAGTCGGTTTCCGTGCCGCCGGCAGCCAGGACATCGTCGCGATCAACGAATGCCCGGTGCTGGTACAGCCCTTGCAACCGATCATGACCCGTTTGCCGGAGATGCTCCGTCGTTTGAGCAAACCGCAAGCATTGGGCCATGTCGAGTTGTTCAGTGGCTCGTCACTGGCGGTGCTGCTGCGGCACATGGCGCCGTTGTCGGAAGCGGATCTGACCATTCTCAAGGAATTCTGCCAGTTCCATGAAGCGCAATTATGGCTGCATGGCGAAGGCGAGCCGCAACCGGTCGATGCGACCCAGGCGCTGGGCTATCGCCTGGAACAGTGGGATCTGGATCTGGCGTACCGCCCGGGTGACTTCATCCAGGTCAACGCCGGCGTCAACGAAGCCATGGTTGCGCAAGCGCTGGACTGGCTGAAACCCGGTAGCGACGAGCGCGTGCTGGATCTGTTCTGCGGCCTGGGCAACTTTGCCTTGCCGCTGGCCAAAACCGTTCGGGAAGTGGTGGCGGTCGAAGGCGTGCAGACCATGGTTGATCGCGCTGAAGCCAACGCCGCTAGTAACAATTTGCATAACACAAAGTTTTTTCAAGCCGATTTATCCCAGCCTTTGACCGATGCCCAGTGGATCGGAAACGGCTTTTCTGCGGTACTCTTGGACCCACCGCGTGACGGTGCTTTCGAGGTAGTTCGCAAGCTGGCGACCCTGGGTGCCAAACGGTTGGTGTATGTGTCGTGCAACCCTGCAACTCTGGCGCGCGATACGGTCGAATTGATCAAGCAGGGCTACCGGTTAAAACGTGCCGGGATTCTCGATATGTTTCCTCAGACGGCACATGTCGAGGCCATGGCGTTATTTGAAGCGAGCCAGGATGGCTCGTCTGAATCCGCCTGATCTGTCCGCGCAGCGCTCGCTTTAGCCCCGCGAGCGCAAACGGGCAACAAGGATCAGCGATTTGACGCATTGAATCTGCGTCGTAGGGAAGGTAAAGCAAGATGGTACAGGTGAGAGCACACCAGCCGATCAACACTGACGGCAGTATCAATCTCGAGGCTTGGCTCGATCACGCGGTCAGTGTCGATCTGGCACTGGATCGCGAAGCCTTGAAAGAAGCCTGCGAGTTCGCTCGCGAGGCCGAACAACAATCCAATGCCAGGAAGAATCTGTGGGCCGAAGGCTCCGGCAGCTTCAGTACTGGCCTGGAAATCGCCGAGATTCTCGCCGACCTCAAGCTCGATCAGGATTCGCTGGTCGCAGCGGTCCTGTATCGCGGCGTGCGTGAAGGCCAGATCGAACTCGCGGCCGTCGGCCAGCGCTTCGGCCCGGTGGTGGCCAAACTGATCGACGGCGTGCAGCGCATGGCCGCCATCAGTGCCAGCCTCAGCCCGCGTCAGTCGATGGTTATGGGCACGCAAGGGCAGGTGGAAAACCTGCGCAAGATGCTGGTGGCGATGGTCGATGACGTTCGCGTTGCCCTGATCAAACTCGCCGAACGCACCTGCGCCATTCGTGCGGTGAAAACCGCCGACGACGAAAAGCGTAACCGCGTCGCCCGCGAAGTCTTCGACATTTATGCGCCGCTCGCGCACCGCCTCGGCATCGGTCATATCAAATGGGAACTGGAGGACTTGTCCTTCCGTTATCTCGAGCCGGATCAATACAAGCAGATTGCCAAGTTGCTCCACGAGCGACGGCTGGACCGTGAGCGTTTCATCGCCGATGTGATGACCCAGCTCAAGGATGAATTGCAAGCCACCGGCGTCGATGCCGACATCAGCGGCCGGGCCAAACACATCTATTCCATCTGGCGCAAAATGCAACGCAAGGGTCTGGAATTCAGCCAGATCTACGACGTGCGTGCGGTGCGCGTGCTGGTCCCGGAAATGCGCGACTGCTACACCGCGCTGGGTATCGTCCACACCTTGTGGCGGCACATCCCGAAAGAATTCGACGACTATATCGCCAACCCGAAAGAGAACGGCTACCGCTCGCTGCACACGGCGGTGATCGGCCCTGAGGGTAAAGTGCTCGAGGTGCAGATCCGTACGCACTCGATGCACGAAGAAGCCGAGCTCGGCGTCTGCGCGCACTGGCGCTACAAGGGCACCGACGTCAAATCCGGCTCGAACCACTACGAAGAGAAAATCTCCTGGCTGCGACAGGTCCTCGAGTGGCACGAAGAGCTGGGCGATATCGGTGGTCTGGCCGAACAACTGCGCGTCGATATCGAGCCGGATCGGGTCTACATCTTCACCCCCGATGGCCACGCCATCGACTTGCCGAAGGGCGCGACACCGCTGGACTTCGCTTATCGCGTGCACACCGAGATCGGCCACAACTGCCGTGGCGCGAAGATCAACGGGCGCATCGTGCCGCTCAACTACAGCCTGCAGACCGGTGAGCAGGTCGAGATCATCACCAGCAAGCACGGTACGCCGAGCCGCGACTGGCTGAACTCGAATCTCGGTTACGTCACTACCTCGCGGGCGCGGGCGAAGATCGTTCACTGGTTCAAATTGCAGGCGCGCGATCAGAACGTTGCCGCCGGTAAAACCCTGATCGAGCGCGAACTGACGCGCCTCGGCCTGCCAGCGGTGGACTTCGACAAGCTGGCCGACAAGGCCAACATGAAAACCGCCGAAGACATGTTCGCCGCCCTCGGTGCCGGCGACCTGCGTCTGGCGCAACTGGTCAACCTCGCGCAGCAACTGGTCGAACCGGAACGCGGCAACGAGCAGCTAGAACTGATTCCGCGCAAGGCCACCGGCTACAAACCGGGCAAGCGTGGCGACATTCAGATCCAGGGCGTCGGCAACCTGATGACGCAGATGGCCGGTTGCTGTCAGCCGCTGCCGGGCGATGCGATCGTTGGTTACATCACTCAGGGGCGTGGTGTGAGCATTCACCGTCAGGACTGCGCCTCGGTGCTGCAACTGGGTGGGCGCGAGCCGGAGCGGATCATCCAGGTCAGCTGGGGCCCGGTGCCGGTGCTCACCTACCCGGTGGACATTGTCATCCGCGCCTACGACCGTTCCGGTCTGCTGCGTGACGTCTCGCAGGTATTGCTCAACGAGCGCATCAACGTGCTGGCGGTCAACACCCGCTCGAACAAGGAAGACAACACCGCGCTGATGTCCCTGACCATTGAGATCCCGGGACTGGATGCACTGGGGCGGTTGCTCGGGCGGATTTCGCAGTTGCCGAACATCATCGAAACGCGGCGTAACCGTACCCCTTGAAGATGACTTCGATTGATCGTTCCCACGCTCCGCGTGGGAATGCCTCTAGGGACGCTCTGCGTCCAGTGACGCGGAGCGTCACGGGCTGCATTCCCACGCAGAGCGTGGGAACGATCAAGATCGCAGAAAGGGTTGAGTGAGATTTTGTATGTACAGCCTTGAAGACCTGCTCCACCTGATGAACCGTCTGCGCGATCCGCAATACGGTTGCCCGTGGGACATCAAGCAAACCTACGCGACCATCGTTCCGCACACCCTCGAAGAAGCCTACGAAGTGGCCGACGCCATCGAGCGCGGCGACTTCGATCACTTGCAGGGCGAGCTGGGCGATCTGCTGTTCCAAGTGGTGTATTACAGCCAGTTGGCCAGGGAAGAAGGGCGTTTCGAATTTGCCGGGGTGATCGACAGCATCACCCGCAAACTGATCCGTCGTCATCCCCACGTGTTCCCCACCGGTGATCTCTACGCACCGCTGGATGTGCCGCGCTTGAGTGAAGAACAGGTCAAGCAGCGCTGGGAAGAGATCAAGGCTGAAGAGCGCGCCGAGAAATCTGCCGCGCCCGAGCAACTGTCACTGCTCGATGACGTGCCGGCGACGTTGCCGGCATTGTCGCGTTCGGCCAAGTTGCAGAAGCGCGCAGGCCAGGTCGGTTTCGACTGGCCAGACGCCTTGCCGGTGCTCGACAAGGTGCGTGAAGAACTCGATGAAGTCCTCGAAGCCATGTCCGAAAACGATCCCGTCGCCGTGGCTGACGAGATCGGCGATCTGCTGTTTTCCGTGGTCAACCTGGCCCGGCATCTGAAGGTCGACCCGGAAACTGCGCTGCGTGGCGCCAACGGCAAGTTCGAAAGACGTTTCCGATTTATCGAACAGGCATTGCGCGACACCCACCGTCCCATAGAAGATTGCACCCTCGAAGAGTTGGACGCCCTGTGGGGTGAAGCCAAACGTCAGGAAAAGAATTTGCCCGGCTGCGGCTGAGCCACTGCCCAAGTGAGTAAGCACCATGAGTATTTCCCTTCGCGACCAGTTGCTCAAAGCAGGCCTGGTCAACCAAAAGCAGGCCAAGCAGGTCAGCAAGGACAAGCAGAAGCAGCAACGTCTGGCGCACAAAGGTCAGATCGAACTGGATGACTCGCAGCAGCGTGCCGCCCAGGAAGCCATGGCTGAGAAGGTCAAGCGTGACCAGGAGCTGAACCGCCAGCAGAAAGAGAAAGCCGAAGCCAAGGCGCGTGCAGCACAGGTCAAGCAACTGATCGAAGTCTCGCGTCTGCCGAAGCTGACCACCGAGGACTACTACAACTTCGTCGACGACAAGAAGGTCAAGCGCATCTCGGTCAACACGCTGATGCGCAACAAGCTCAGCAGCGGTTCGCTGGCGATCGTGCACCATGCCGGCGGCTACGAAGTGATCCCGCGTGAAGCGGCCCTGAAGATCCAGGAGCGCGATCCACAGCGCATCGTCCAGCTCAACGTGCAGACCGAAGAGGTCAGCACCGAGGACGATCCGTACGCGGCGTATCAGATCCCTGATGATCTGATGTGGTAAATCGATAAAGCTGTAATAACGACAAACCCCGCTCATGGCGGGGTTTGTCGTTTTCAATGCTGTGGTTGAATCAGGAGGAACGGGTTTCGCGTTGTTGCTCTTGTACTTCGAGTTCGGCCTTGTAGTTGTGGGCATCGATCTCGTTGTGGAACATGCCGACCAGCAAGTCTTGTTGATGCACGTCCCAGATGCGGATACCGGCGGCTACGCCTTCGTGGGACATGTGTGAATCGTCGCGTTCAGTTACTTTTACAGTCATCTGCTAGCTCCAAATCTCAAGTTATCTGCAGCAAGGCGTGTGCAGGACTCTTTTATATGATTTGTTAGCTTGCTAAGTAAACGCTTGATTTGCGCAAGGTGTTATTGCGTTTTTTGCAACAGTGCTGCAGCCCGCGTAATCCGCGACATTCGGTCGCAGGGGGCAAAGTTTCATGACAGAAGTTTCATCTCCAGAACGCTCTGGATCCCTGTGGGAGCTGGCTTGCCAGCGATGACGTCGGCACAGCAAGCATCTTCGTTGCCTGACACTCCGCTATCGCTGGCAAGCCAGCTCCCACAGGGATCAGCGGTGTCCCGGCTATTTTCTACAGACGAAAAAAAACGCCCCGAACCAGTCGGGGCGTTTTCATGTGTGGCTCAAGCGGGGGGAATTACTTGCCTTCCCAGCGCTTCAGTACCAGCGTGGCGTTGGTGCCGCCGAAGCCGAAGCTGTTGCTCATCACAGTGTTGATGGTGGCGTTCTCGCGGGTCTTGGTCAGCACCGGCAGGTCGGCCACTTCAGGGTCCAGCTCGTCGATGTTGGCGGAGCCGGCAATGAAGTTGCCTTCCATCATCAGCATGCAGTAGATCGCTTCGTGAACGCCGGCGGCGCCCAGGGAGTGACCGGACAGGCTCTTGGTCGAGCTGATCGCCGGTGCCTTGTCGCCGAACACTTCACGCACACCTTTCATTTCCGCGACGTCGCCGACCGGAGTCGAGGTGCCGTGGGTGTTCAGGTAGTCGATCGGCGTATCAACGGTGGACATCGCCATCTGCATGCAGCGGATCGCGCCTTCGCCACTTGGGGCAACCATGTCGTAGCCGTCGGACGTTGCGCCGTAGCCAACGATTTCGGCGTAGATTTTCGCGCCACGGGCCAGAGCGTGTTCCAGCTCTTCAACCACGACCATGCCGCCACCGCCAGCGATGACGAAACCGTCACGGTCGGCGTCGTAGGCACGGGAAGCTTGTTCTGGGGTGTCGTTACGCTTGCTGGACAGAGCGCCCATTGCGTCGAACAGGAACGACTGGCTCCAGTGCTCTTCTTCACCGCCACCGGCGAAAACGATGTCCTGTTTGCCCATCTGGATCTGTTCCATGGCAGTACCGATGCAGTGAGCACTGGTGGCGCAGGCAGATGCGATGGAGTAGTTCAGGCCTTTGATCTTGAATGGCGTGGCCAGGCAAGCGGAAACGGTGCTGCTCATGGTCCGCGTCACGCGGTATGGGCCAACGCGTTTCACGCCTTTCTCGCGCAGGATGTCCAGCGCTTCCATCTGGTTCAGCGTGGAAGCACCGCCCGAGCCGGCGATCAGGCCGGTACGCGGGTTGGACACTTGCTCTTCGGTCAGGCCGGAGTCAGCAATGGCGTCTTTCATGGCCAGGTAGGCGTACGCGGCTGCGTGGCCGACGAAGCGATAGATCTTGCGATCGATCAGTTCTTCAAGGTTGAGGTCGATGGAGCCGGAAACCTGGCTACGCAGACCCATTTCAGCATATTCCGGGTTGAACCGGATGCCAGGGCGGCTTGCACGCAGGTTAGCGGAGACGGTCTCTTTGTCATTGCCCAGGCACGAAACGATGCCCAGACCAGTGATAACGACGCGGCGCATGCGAATAACCCTTAGAAGTTGTCAGTGGAGGTGAACACGCCGACGCGAAGGCCTTCGGCGGTGTAGATTTCGCGACCGTCGACAGTCACCGAACCATCGGCAATGGCCAGGTTCAGCTTGCCCTTGAGGACGCGTTTGATATGAATGTTGTAAGTAACTTTCTTGGCGGTCGGCAGCACCTGACCGAAGAACTTCACTTCGCCTGAACCCAGCGCACGGCCACGGCCCGGCAGGCCTTGCCAGCCCAGGAAGAAACCGACCAGTTGCCACATGGCATCCAGACCCAGACAGCCCGGCATCACCGGATCGCCTTCGAAGTGGCACGCGAAGAACCACAGGTCAGGGTTGATATCCAGCTCGGCGACCAATTCACCTTTGCCGTACTTGCCGCCTTCTTCGCTGATCAGGGTGATGCGATCGACCATCAGCATGTTCGGGGCGGGCAGTTGCGCGTTACCTGGGCCGAACAGCTCACCGCGACTGCAGCGCAGCAGATCTTCCCGAGTAAAGGCGTTTTGTTTGGTCATGCGAGCTCCTCAATAATCCCATGCGGCAGGTGGGGCAAATCTTCCCGACCGTTCGAAGCGTTCATGCCTCGAACCGGCAGCCTACTCATAGACTATTGCGTTGTGGTGAAAGTCACAGCACCAAGGACATGAATGTACACTTGTGCACTGAAATTTTTATTCAAGCCCCTTTTGAGGCTCGTTCGGGTGCCTAAGACTGCCGCACTTTCGCTTTTCACGCCAGTCGCAGATGGTCGAAAGGCCCACACTACGACACCCAGCGCTGCAGAATCTGCTGCAGATCATTACGTTTGAACGGCTTCGCCAGATAATCGTTCATGCCCGCCGACAGGCAGGTTTCCCGGTCGCCCTGCAAGGCGTTGGCGGTCAGCGCGATGATCGGCACTTCGCTGCGTCCGGGTAGGCAACGGATCTGTCGGGTGGCCTCATAGCCATCGATGATCGGCAATCGGCAATCCATCAGAATCACTTCGAAGTCGCTGCCCTCGGCGCTGCGCACGGCTTGTGCGCCATCGGTAGCAACACTGACAGTAAAGCCCAGACTGCGCAGCATCGCTTCAATAACTGTCTGGTTCACTGGATTGTCTTCGACCAGCAAGACATTGCGTCCTTCACCATGCTCTTTGCCGTTCAGTGCACGCGGCGCAGCCAGGGGCGGCAGCGCCTGCTTATAGAGTGCCAGCGGAATTTCCAGAGTGAATACCGAACCGCGACCTTCCTCGCTCTGCGCGCGCAAGGTGCCGCCCATGCGTTCGGCCAGCGTGCGGGCGATCGGCAGACCGAGACCGGTGCCGCCATAGCGCCGTGAAATCGAACTGTCGGCCTGCTGGAAGGCATTGAACATCAACTCCAGACTTTCAGAAGAAATACCGATGCCGCTGTCACGCACCGAACAGGTGAACCACAGCAATTCGTGATCCAGCGATTGCCACTGCGCCTCGATGCTGACCCGGCCCTGTTCGGTGAATTTCAGCGCATTGCCAACCAGGTTGACCAGAATCTGCCGGATCCGCGTCGGATCGCCCTGCACCTGCAAACCGCGCATGTCGTCCGGGATCCGCAGATTCAGCGCCAGCCCTCGCTGTACCGCGCTGTGCTGGAACGACTGCGCGCAGGCGCTGATCAGTTCGGCGAGGTTGAAGGGGATGTGCTCCAGTTCCAGCTCCGAGCGTTCGATGCGCGAGAAGTCGAGAATATCGTTGATGACTTTCAGCAGGTGTTCGGTGGATTCCGAGGCGAGTGCGGCGTATTCGACCTGCTCCTCGGTCATCTCGGTGGTTTCCAGCAGTTGCAGCATACCCAGCACGCCGTTCATGGGCGTGCGCAGTTCGTGGCTCATCATCGCCAGGAAGTCCGACTTGGCGTTGTTGGCCTTTTCCGCCTCTTCGCGGGTCTGAATCAGTTGCGCCATGGCTTGATGCTGCTCACGGCTGGCCTGTTCCAGCGCTTGAGCGAGGTTATTGATGTGCTGCGACAGCGCGCCCAGTTCGGTGTCATCGACAATCGGTAGCGGCGTTTTGTAATCGCCGTCCTGAATCGCCTTGACCGCATCGCCGATGTCGCGAATCGGCTGCGACAGGCTGCCGGCCAGGCGTCGTGCCAATACAAAAGTGAAGAGCAGGGCGAACAGCGCGAGAATCCCGGCCTTGAACAGAATCTCCTGCTGGCGCTGGCTGAAGGCATCGTTGGATAAGCCAACGATCACTCGGCCCAGATAGTCCTCGCTGGCCCCGCCGTTGCTGACCTTGCCGTCTTGAAAGAAATCATTGTGCAGGGCGATGCGTTGCAGGCGCACCGGTGCCTGAAACACTTCAACCTGATGCGGGCGACTGTGCGCGGCGGCGGGCTGTTCGACGTACACCAGAATCCGGTTGGCGCTGTCCTGTATTTCGAGAAAGCGCACGTTGGGCGTGGCCAGTGTCGCTTTGAGCAGGCTTTCCAGCACTTCGTTATTGCCGGAAATCACCCCGTATTCAGTGGCGGGTGCCAGTTGGTTGGCGATCAGTTGGCCGGTGTGGTTCAGCTCCTGGCGCAAATCCTGAATGCGCACAAAGGTAAAGAAGCTGATCAACAACAGGGTCAACAACAGCGCCGGGCCCAGACTGATCAGCTGGGTGCGGGTGTTGATGTCCCAACGGCGACGAAAACTCATGGGCGGCGTTCTCCTTCAGCCAGCGCTTGGGCGACAGACGCTTCATTTAGCGGCTCGATCCCTAGGGAACGAGCGACCTGCGCATTACTTGAGACTTTAAAACGTGCGGGGTAAAGCGTTCGCGGCCAACTGGCCGGCGATTGGTCGAGCAAATGATCGAGCACGGCCAGCCAGTCGTTCTGATCGCTGTAGGTACTCGCCAGGCTGCCGGCGCGGACGAACGCCACGTTGGGACCGACCAGCGCGACTTGCCGTGAATAGCTGCTGAGCAGCAGGTTTTTCGCGGTTTTCGGGTTGTACAGATCGGGGTCGTCGAGGCCGAGTAACACATCGCTGTTCTTCAGCACGGTTTGCAGCGGGCGGCTGTCGTGGATGTTGTCCCAGCGCTGGCTGACGATTTGCAGGTTCAGTGGTTCGGCGGCGAGATTGAGTTCCTTGAGGAGGAATTCGCTGTGTTGATCGAAGAGCACGCCGATCCGCTGGGCCTGGGGCAGAATGCGTCGGATCAACTGCAACTGGCGGCTCAGCGGTGGATCACTCCACAGCAAACTCAGGTGCGCCGGTTGCGCGCTGCCGAGGCGCTGGCGCGCTTGCAGACGACTGATGCGCAGCACCAGCGTTGCCGGGCCTTGGGGGTCTTGCAGGCGCCAGTCGAGGCTCGGCAGGTCGAGCAGAATCAGGCGCAGACTGGCAGGCAGTTTTCCCGGTGCCGGCAGACTGGCCAACGGCTGGAAACGCACGTTGTCAGTCGGACGCAATTCGCTGAGTGCCTGGACGAATGCTTGCACGCCAGGACTTTCCTCGGCACCGGTCAACAGAATATCGGCGGCTTGCACCGCCATGCCATGCAGCCATGCGGTCAGAAACAGGCAAAACCCGGCCAGCCAGTGGCCAAGGGTTGGCAGCTTCCGTGACGGCCCGTAGCGCATCCTAGAACTCCAGCTCAGCGCTGAAATACATCACCCGACGCTCGTCGTAATTATTGTCGACGAAGGTGGTCGGCTCATGGTCGAGGCGCTGTTGCAGCACGCCGGCCAGTTGCAGCTGGGCTTTGCCCAGCGGGATGCGTTTGGCGATGCGTGTGTCGACCCGCTCGAAACGGTAGCCATTGAGCGCGTTGTCGCCGTAATAGAAGAGGGCGCTGTTCCAGCCATGGCCCCAATCGCGCAGCCAACCGGCCGAACCGCTATTGCGTGAGGTGAATTGTTGATCCAGCGGATTGCTCGCTTCGGCATCGACGAAGGCGTAGGTGAACCGCAAGCGGTCGGCCAGGCTCACGCGCCAGTCGAGCTGGGTTTCGGCGCCACGAAACCGCGAGCTGTTAGCGTTGCTGGCGATGTATTGGTTGTTACGCAGCGGCTCACTGATCATTCCGGTGATCTCGTCGTAGAACAGCTTCACATCCAGGGCCAGACCCCGCTCGGCGAAATAGCCGTTGTAGCCCAGCTCCCGTGAGCGCATGTGCTCCTGATCGAGATCGCCCGGGCCGCGTGTCTTGACGAAGTAACGCGCCGACGACTGGCCGTAAGCCGAAGGCCGCAGGTTGCTGACCTGATAGCTCCAGTTGACGTTGTTCTCGAACATGTCCGGCGAGCGGATCGCTTCCGAGTAAACCGCGCGCAGGCCGTGGCGCGGGTTGATCAGGTAATTGACGGCAAATCGGGGGGTCAGCGAACTGCCGATCAGTTGCGTGTTTTCGAACATCGCACCGCCCTGCAACAGCCAATGCTCCGTGGCGCGCCATTCCAGTTGGCCGAACGCGCGCCACGTGGTGTCGTCCAGTGTGCCGTTGAAGTAGGTTTCGGAGTCGGCGCGGTCGTAACGATAGTTCATACCGCTGACCAGACGCAGGCTGTCGGACAGGCTGAGGGTGTCCTGCAATTCGAGGTCGTAACGCGATTCCCGCGCGCTCTGGTCGATGTCGCCGCACAGGGTGCGGCTGGCGCCGTTACGCCATTGCTCGAGCACCTGATTGGCCAGGGCCATTTCTTGCGGAGTGCCGGGCGCCGCGCCGGGGCCGGTGAAGCGGGTGATGTTGCGCGCCAGACGTTCGGTGTAATTCGGATTGAGCTGCCACAGTTGCGTCAGCTCGGGGCTGAATGACACCTCGGCATCACAGGCGCGCCAGGTTTGCTGGCGATCCCAGTGTTGCGCCGAGCCTTGTATATAAAGGCTGTGCTCCGGGTTGATATCGAGGTTCCAGCGCACCGAGCCGGCGTAATCTTTGGCGACTACGTCGGAATTGTTCCCGGCGGCGGTAATCCCTGAGAACACCGGACGATAGGTGTAGGGCCGCTGGTTGCTGCCGTCCTTTGCATTGACCTGCCAGTCGAGGCTTTGGTTATCGCTGAGGGTGTGGCTGACCGCGAGACTGAAACGGTTCAAGCGGCGACTGTCACGATAATCGGCGCCGCTGCGATCGCTGTCGAAGCCGTCGTCTTCTTGCCCGGACAGCGACAGGCGCAGATCGCCGCCATTCCAGCCGGTGCCCTGGCTGGCGTAGAAATCGTTGATGCCGCGCTGACCACGGGTGTACTTCAGCCGTGTACCGTGGCTGTCCGCCGGGTTTCGCGTGATGATGTTGACCACCGCCATCAGCGCGTTGGCGCCGTAGCTGACAGTGTTGGGGCCGCGAAAAACTTCGATGCGCTCGATGTCTTCCATGGCCACCGGAATATCGCTCCAGTCCACCGTGGACAAACCGGCGCGGTACACCGAGCGGCCGTCGATCAGCACTTGCATGCGCCGTGCTTCGCTGGCGTTGGTGCCGTGGTAATTGACCGCCGCCTGATTGCCGCTGATGTTGCCGACCATCATCCCCGGCACCAGGCGCAGCAGTTCGCTGACATCGCGGGCGCCGCTGGCGTGGATCAGTTCGTTGTCAATTACGGTCATGCTCCCTGGCACTTCCGCCGGGGTTTGTTTCAGGCGCGTGGCAGTCAGCACCTGTGGCAGTGCTTCGTTGTCCATGAACAGGTCGTCGGCCAGCACTAGCGGGCTGAACAGCAGCGCCAGTAAGACGGACGAACGCGGGGACGCAGAGCCAAAAGACACGACACAACCTTGATAGCGAAGAATTGGCGCGCATGTTAACCGAGGGCAGTGACTTTTCCAGTCACGTTGCAGGCATTTTCCTAGGTTTTATTGGTCTTCTTCCTACAAGTGTCGGTAATTGTTGCTGGGGCTGGCCGCGCGTTGGCCGCCCCGTATAATGCCGGCATCGCCACTGGTATGGATTAACGGATTGCATATGACTGAACAGCGCCCGATTGCGGTCCTGGGAGGCGGAAGTTTTGGTACCGCCGTGGCCAATCTTTTGGCCGAGAACGGCCATCAAGTCCGGCAGTGGATGCGTGACCCCGAGCAGGCCGAGGCCATCCGGGTCAATCGCGAAAACCCGCGTTACCTCAAAGGCATCAAGATTCTGCCGGGGGTGACTGCCGTCACCGACCTGCAGGAAACCCTCGACGCCTGCGATTTGTGCTTTGTCGCGCTGCCGTCCAGCGCGTTGCGCACGGTGCTTGCCGCCCACGCCGAGCGGTTGAGCGGCAAGATGCTGGTCAGCCTGACCAAGGGCATCGAAGCCCAGACCTTCAAACTGATGAGCCAGATTCTCGAAGAGATCGCCCCGCAGGCGCGCATCGGCGTGTTGTCCGGGCCGAACCTGGCGCGCGAGATTGCCGAACACGCACTGACCGCCACCGTGGTCGCCAGCGAAGACGAAGAACTGTGTAAAGCCGTGCAAGCCGCGCTGCACGGTCGTACCTTCCGCGTTTATGCCAGCGCCGACCGTTTCGGTGTGGAACTGGGCGGGGCGTTGAAAAACGTTTACGCGATCATCGCCGGCATGGCGGTGGCGCTGGAGATGGGCGAGAACACCAAGAGCATGCTGATCACCCGGGCACTGGCGGAAATGACCCGTTTTGCCGTGAATCAGGGCGCTAACCCCATGACCTTCCTCGGTCTGGCCGGTGTCGGCGATCTGATCGTGACCTGTTCGTCGCCGAAGAGTCGCAACTATCAAGTCGGTTTTGCGCTGGGTCAGGGCTTGAGTCTCGACGAAGCGGTGTCACGTCTCGGTGAAGTCGCTGAAGGGGTCAACACCTTGAAGGTGCTCAAGGCCAAGTCTCAGGAAGTCGGCGTGTACATGCCGCTGGTCGCCGGGCTGCACGCAATCCTGTTCGAAGGACGCACGCTGGAACAGGTGATCGGTCTACTGATGCGGGCCGAGCCGAAAACCGACGTCGACTTTATTTCCACCAGTGGTTTCAACTGAGTGAGCCGGGAGTAGCAAGCCATGAACGATCCGAAAACCGAAGCCAAGTACGAATCCATCCTTCTGCGCGTGTTGTGGATGATCGTCTACGTGCTGGTCTGGCAAGTGGCGCAGTTCATCCTCGGCGCGGTGGTGCTGGTGCAACTGATCTATCGTTTGATCTATGGCGCCCCGAGCGCCAGCCTGATGAATTTCGGCGACAGCCTGAGCCAGTTTCTGGCGCAGATCGGCCGTTTCGGCAGTTTCCACAGCGACCAGAAACCGTGGCCGTTCGCCGACTGGCCAACCCCGCGTACTCCGGAAGGTGAAGCGCCGCACGCCGTCGCACCGGCACCGCATCCGGTTCGAGATGAGGAACCCAAGCTATGAAACTCTGGGTATTACGTCACGGTGAAGCCGTGCCTTACGGCTCGTGCCCCGACTCCGAACGGGAACTGACCGATCACGGCCGTAAAGAAGTCTTGAACAGCGCGGCCCATTTGATCGGCCAACCGCTGACGGCGATCTACGCCAGCCCTTATCTGCGCGCGCAACAGACTGCGCAGATAGTTCGTGAGGCGCTGGGTTTCGAGCCGGAGATTCGCACGGTCGAGTGGCTGACGCCGGAGGTTGATCCGGACAAGGTCACCGATCAACTGGTGTCGGTGAGCAACGTCCTGCTGGTCAGTCACAACCCGCTGGTGGGCAATCTGCTGAGTTATCTGCAACATGGCGCCGGGTATCCGCCGGAGAAGGTCAGTACTGCCGGGTTGGCTGAGCTGGAAAGCCCTGAACTGCTGATCGGCTCGATGAACCTCAACAGCCTCAAACATCCCTGAAGTTGTAAACACCGACCGTGTAGGCCTTCGCCTGCTCGCGATAGCGGTATATCAGTCGCTATTTATGTCGACTGATATACCGCTATCGCGAGCAGGCGAAGGCCTACAGGTACTGCGTACACCATGAAATTATTTGTGTGAATTTTCCAACCAAGCACTTGCTTGGTTGACTACGCTTGCTCCAGACCCAAAAAACAGGAGCGAGTCGCATGTCTGCCGCCTTCCGTTTGCCGCTGGACGTGTTCTACGAACGTGAAGCCCGGCACCCGCGCCAGCGCTTCCTCGTGCAGCCCATTGGCGGCGGCCAGGTCGAGACGCTGAGCTGGGCGGATGTCGGCCATCAGGCCCGCTGCGCCGCACATTGGTTGCGTGCGCGGGAGTTGCCGCAGGGCAGCCATATCGCCCTGATCTCGAAAAACTGCGCGCACTGGATCATCGCCGACCTGGCGATCTGGATGGCCGGGCACGTCTCGGTTCCGTTGTATCCCAACCTCACTGCCGACTCCGTTGCGCAAGTGCTCAATCATTCGGAAAGCGCGCTGGCCTTCATCGGCAAGCTCGACGACTGGCCGGGCATGTGCAAAGGCGTGCCGGCGGATCTGCCGACCATTAGTCTGCCACTGCACCCGCCCGGGGATTTCGATTTCAGTTGGGCGGACTTGCAGCGCAGCTCGCCAATTCAGGACGATCCACGTCCGGCGGCCGAGCAATTGGCGACGATCATTTACACCTCCGGCACCACCGGCCTGCCCAAAGGCGTGATGCACAGTTTTGCCAATCTCGGTTTCGCCACCACCCGCGGCACGCAACTGTTCGGGCTTAACGAGAACGATCGATTGCTCTCGTACTTGCCGCTGTGCCACGTCGCCGAGCGCATGTTCGTGGAACTGGCGTCGATCTACACCGGGCAGACGGTTTTCTTCGCCGAGAGCCTTGAGACCTTCATCACTGACCTGCAGCGAGCACGGCCGACCGCGATGTTCGGTGTGCCGCGCATCTGGACCAAATTCCAGATGGGCGTGTACAGCAAGATCCCGGCGAAACGTCTGGATTTTCTTCTCGGCCTGCCATTCATTGGCAAGCGCGTTGGTCACAAGGTACTGGCAGGCCTGGGGCTGGATGCTTTGCGCGTGGCGTTATCCGGCGCCGCGCCGGTGCCGCAGACCTTGCTCGCCTGGTATCAGAAACTTGGCCTGGATGTGCTGGAGGTCTACGGCATGACCGAGAGTTGCGGCTACTCGCACATCTGTCTGCCGGGGCAATACAAGCAGGGTTGGATCGGCAAGCCGTGCCCGGATGTCGAAGTACGCATCGATGAGTCGGGCGAGGTGCAGGTGCGCAGTCAGGCGAACATGCTCGGCTATTTCAAGGAACCGCAGAAAACCGCCGAAACGTTGACCGAGGACGGCTTTCTGCGCACCGGTGACAAGGGCGAACAGGATGCTGAAGGGCGCCTGCGCCTGACTGGCCGACTCAAGGAGATCTTCAAGACCAGCAAGGGCAAATATGTTGCCCCGGCACCGATCGAAAATCGCTTGGCCGTGCATTCGCGGATCGAACAGGTGTGTGTGGTCGGTGATGGCCTGAGTGCGCCGCTGGGTTTGTGTGTGCTGTCCACGGTCAATCAGGAAGAGGGCCGGGCGAGCCTGCACTCGAGCCTGGAAAAACTCTTGGAGGAGGTCAACGCCGTACTCGACAAGCATGAACGCCTGCGCCGGTTGGTGGTGGTCAAGGACAGTTGGGCGGTGGAAAACGGCTTCCTCACGCCAACCCTGAAGATCAAGCGCAACGTCATCGAAGACACCTATGGCGCGCGTTTCGAAGAATGGAGCGAGCGCAGCGAGGCGGTGCTGTGGCAGGATTGAGCGACCACTAAAACAATAAAGGAAGTCTGCGATGAGCTTGTGGCGTACCACTCCGAACATCGAGCAGTTGAACGCAATCCAGAAGAACACCATCGGCGAAGTGCTGGACATCCGCTTCGAAGCGTTCGACGAAGAATCGCTGACCGCGAGCATGGTCATCGACCATCGTACCCATCAGCCCTACGGTTTGTTGCACGGCGGCGCCTCGGTGGTACTGGCGGAAACCGTCGGTTCGATGGCCAGCTATCTGTGCATCGATGCCAGCAAGTTTTACTGCGTGGGACTTGAGATCAACGCCAACCATCTGCGCGGCTTGCGCAGTGGGCGGGTGACGGCGGTGGCTAAGCCGATTCACATCGGTCGCACGACTCATGTGTGGGATATCCGTTTGACCAGCGATGAAGGCAAGGCCAGTTGTGTGTCGCGGTTGACCATGGCGGTGGTACCGCTGGGTGAGCAGCCACCCTCACCCTAACCCTCTCCCAGAGGGAGAGGGGACTGACCGGGCTGGATGTTCGAGTTGCGCCGACCTGAGTTATCGAGCCGAACTCAGGTTTTGAAACTCATGCAAATCTGCTCCCTTTCCCCTCGCCCCCTTGGGGGCGGTCCGACGTTTCGGGAGGGCTGGGGTGAGGGGGAAGCGATCTCCCTGACACACCATCACGCTGACCGGACTGTCATCATTCCTGGCAGTTACGGTCATTGCTGTAAGGCGCGGTCTTACGGACAATCAACGCCACGTTTCCCGCTCATGGATTTGCCCGTATGTCGCAACCAATCTTTTTCGCCCACGCCAACGGGTTTCCCTCGGGCACCTATGGCAAATTGTTCGCGGCGCTGGCGCCCGAGTACCGGGTTGCGCATCTGGAGCAGCATGCCCATGACCCGCGTTTCCCGGCGGATGACAATTGGTACAACCTCGTCGACGAGTTGATCCACCATTTGCAGCAGCAGGATCAGCCGGTGTGGGGCGTCGGCCATTCGTTCGGCGGCGTACTGCATTTGCACGCGGCGCTGCGTTGCCCTGAGCTGTATCGCGGCGTGGTGATGCTCGATTCGCCGGTGCTGACCCGCACTGATCAATGGGTGATTCGCGCGGCCAAGCGCTTTGGCTTCATCGACAGACTGACCCCGGCCGGCCGCACCCTGGGCCGGCGGGAAGAGTTCGCCGACCTCGACAGTGCGCGCAGCTATTTTGCTGGCAAGACACTGTTCCGTGGTTTCGATCCGGAATGCTTCGATGCCTACCTGCAACATGGTTTGCACCAGGTCGGCGACAAGCTGCGCCTGCGCTTCGATCCGGCGACCGAAATCAGCATCTATCGTGGCGTGCCGCATACCAGCCCTGGTCGTACCCGCCAATTACAGGTACCGCTGGCGGTGGTGCGCGGGCACAAGAGTCGCGTGGTCATGCGTCATCACACCCGTTTCGTTTCGCGTCTGGCCCAGGGCGAGGCGCTGAGCATGCCTGGCGGCCACATGTTCCCGCTTGAGCGGCCACAGGACACCGCACGACTATTGAAGAATCTGTTTACTCGCTGGGAAAACCGTCAGGACAAGGATTGCGCATGAGCCCGACCTTCGAAGAAGTGCGCCTGAGCCTGCCGCATATCGAGCTGGCCGCGCATTTGTTCGGCCCCGAGGACGGTCTGCCGGTGATTGCACTGCATGGCTGGCTCGACAATGCCAACAGCTTTGCCCGATTGGCGCCCAAACTCAAAGGCTTGCGCATCATTGCGTTGGACATGGCCGGGCACGGTCATTCCGGGCATCGGCCGAACGGCCCCGGCTATGCGCTGTGGGATTACGCCCATGACGTGCTGCAAGTCGCCGAACAACTGGGGTGGAAGCGTTTCGGCCTGCTTGGGCATTCGATGGGTGCCATCGTTTCCATGGTGCTGGCGGGGTCGCTGCCGGAACGCATCAGCCATCTGGCGCTGATCGACGGCGTCATTCCTCCTACAGACAAAGGCGAAAACGCCGCCGAGCGCATGGGCATGGCCCTGCAAGCGCAACTGGATCTGCGCGAGAAGCGCAAACCGGTTTACAGCACCCTCGACCGTGCCATCGAAGCGCGCATGAAAGGTCTGGTGGCGGTCAGCCGTGAGGCGGCTGAATTGTTGGCCCAGCGCGGTTTGATGCCGGTGCCCGGCGGTTACACCTGGCGCACCGACAATCGCCTGACCCTGCCATCGCCGCTGCGTCTGACCCAGGAACAGGCAATGGCTTTCGCGCTGCGGGTCAGTTGTCCGGCGCAGCTAGTGGTCGCGGCTGACGGCATGCTGGCCAAACATCCGGAGCTGCTGGAGCGTCTACCCTTTAGCCGGGAACAGTTGGCGGGCGGGCACCATTTGCACCTGAACGATGAGGCCGGGGCGATCCTTGTCGCAGACTGTTTCAATCGGTTCTTCGCCATTCCTTGACTTGCTGCGGGCAACTGTCGAGGCTGGGCGGGTTGAAATGGGAGACAACTACGATGGATTTCTATACCGCTGCGACCTCGAATTACCCAGTCATGCCGATCCGATGAGCCTGACTATGCGGTCACTCAGTCTGTTGGCACTGTGCTGTTTCAGTACTGTTTCGTTCGCCGCCGATGTGCCGGGCAGTCAGGATCTGCAGATCGTGCCGCGTCTGGCCGATGCACAGATCGTCGACTACCGCCCGCCTGTGGAGCTTGAGCGGATCTATCCGCTGGGTTCGATCCGCAAGATCAGCGGGCAGTTGCGTTTCGACGGCCAGGTCACCGCCCGTGGCCAGACCACTTCGGTGACCTACGAGTTACCCCCCGAACACTCCGCCACCGAAGCTTTTACCGCCGCTCGTGAAGCCCTGCAAAAGCAGGACGCCGAATTGCTGTTCTGGTGTCAGGCGCGTGATTGCGGCGAAAGCAGCCTGTGGGCCAACGAGGTGTTCGGCAACGCCAAGTTGTACGGTGCTGACGAACAACAGGCGTATCTGTTGTTGAGACTGGCCGCACCGCGTGACAACACGCTGGTGGCGCTTTACAGCATCACGCGCGGCAACCGCAAAGCCTATCTGCATGTCGAACAGTTCGAGGCGGCTGCACCGTTGGGTGAGCTGCTGCCGACCTCGGCGACCCTGTTGCGTCAGTTGAAAAGCACCGGTGAGCTGGATTTTCCTGATCGCGTGAATGACCCGGACTATACATGGCTACGCCTGATTTCCCGTGGCCTTAATCTCGATACGACGTTGCGCGTGACGGTGTCCGGGCCGAAAGCCGAGGCCTGGCGACAGGCTCTGATCAATCAGGGCGTGCGGGCGGCACGCATGGAGACCGGCAGTGTCGAAGGCTCTGGCCTGCGCATCGATCTGTTGCGTTAAGCTGTTTCGGGCGAGCACGAACTGCGTGTTCGCCTACTCTTTGCCTGACTGACTTTTTCGAGACCTTACATGCTCAATAACGATCGCCTGCTGGTGCAGATCCTGCTGCTGGTGTTGTTTGGTGCCAGCCTCTGGGTGATGGCGCCGTTCTGGTCGGCCCTGTTCTGGGGCGCGGTGCTGGCATTCGCCAGTTGGCCGCTGATGCGTCTGTTGACCCGCTGGCTTAATGGCCGTGAGTCGCTGGCTGCGGGGATTCTGACGCTGGGCTGGATGCTGCTGGTGGCCGCGCCGCTGGTCTGGCTGGGGTTCAACGTGGGGGATCATGTGCGTGATGCCACGGCGTTCATCAAGGATGTGCAGGTCGACGGTCTGCCGGAAGCGCCGGTGTGGCTGGGGACTTTGCCGTTTGTGGGCGAGCGCCTGGTCGGGCTGTGGAACAGCATCGATCAGCAGGGCGCCGCGCTGATGGTGTCGATCAAACCTTATCTGGGGCAGGTCGGTAACTGGCTGCTGGCGCGCAGTGCGCAGATTGGTGGCGGGATTCTCGAGCTGACGTTGAGCATTGTCTTTGTGTTCTTTTTCTATCGTGACGGGCCGCGACTGGCGGCGTTTGTGCACAGTCTGCTGGAGCGCTTGATCGGGGATCGTGCCGGGTATTACATCGAGTTGGTGGCGGGTACGGTGCAGCGGGTGGTCAACGGGGTGATCGGCACGGCGGCGGCGCAGGCGGTTCTGGCGTTGATCGGGTTTTTGATTGCCGGGGTGCCGGGGGCGCTGGTGCTCGGGATTGTCACCTTCCTGTTGAGTCTGATTCCGATGGGGCCGCCGTTGGTGTGGGTGCCGGCGACGGCCTGGCTGGCGTGGAAGGGTGAGTACGGGATGGCGGTGTTTCTCGGGATCTGGGGGACGTTCATCATCAGTGGCGTGGACAACGTGCTCAAGCCGTATTTGATCAGCCGCGGGGGGAATTTGCCGTTGGTGATTGTGTTGCTTGGGGTGTTTGGCGGGTTGATTGCGTTTGGGTTTATCGGGTTGTTTATCGGGCCTACGTTGTTGGCGGTGGCTTATAGTTTGTTGACGGATTGGAGCAAGAGTCAGGGGCGGGTTGAGGAGCGGCGCTGATTTTTGTGGGCATATCCGTTGCTGCGGGTGTTGCTGATTAAGGTTCCGCCCTTACGGCGGGTCACTTTTTCCAGACGCCGGAATGCCGGCCCAGCGAAAAGTAACCAAAAAGGCTTGCTCCTACGTGCGGCCCGCTCGCTGGGGCTCGGGGTTCCTTCGCTGCGGGATCGATCCGGGCGCAGCGCCTACGGTTTGCTTCGCTGCACCTCCTCTCGCTGTGTTTGGCTGCGCCAAACCGTCGCTGCGCTCCCACGCCCGGATCAATCCCTCCACTCAGCCTTCCGACGTCGCTGGTGGATCAAGATCAAGAGCAGCAGCCGAGCTAACGCTCATCCTGTTGAGTGGTGAAGAGCGTGGAGTGTTCGGCGTTTGATTTGCGTTGTAGCTGCCCCTCACCCCAGCCCTCTCCCGAGGGAGAGGGGGCCGAAATGTGTGCTTTTCAAAGCCTCAGTTCGACGCGGTATCGCACGTCGGCGTGCCTCTCCCAAACACCTCGGTCAGTCCCCTCTCCCTCTGGGAGAGGGCTAGGGTGAGGGGCTTTTGATTGTCCGCGGCAAATAGTGTCTTCGACTCAAGTCGCCACATTCAAATACTTGCCCACCGACGCCGTTTTCTCCAGCGAGTACTGTTTGCTCAGATTGGCAATCATGCGGTTCAGGGCTTCGGTGGTGCTCTGGGTAGAAGCGGTCTGTTCTTCATCCGGCCGTTCTCGCCCTGCCTGTAAAGCCGCTTTCAGCTCGTCGCTGCTTACACCGCCGCTGCTGTCGCTATCGAGAACCTTGAGCAGCGCGGCACTGGTGTCAGTGCTGGTGGTTGAAGTCGCGCTGTCGCTGGCTTGCAGTGCGCTGCCGAGTTCTGTCGCGGTCACGCTACCGTCGCCATCCGCATCAAGTTGGCTGAACAGTTCGTCGCTGTTGATGTGTGGCGGCGGTGGAGGTGGCGGTGTCAGGCTGGCGGTGAGTTCGTCCTGGCTGACGGTGCCGTCCTTGTTCTTGTCCAGGGCGGAGAAGATTTCGTTGCTGTCGGCAGTGCTGCCGGCGCTGGTCAGGCCGCTGCTCAGTTCGTCGCTGCTGATGGCGCCGTCACCGTCGCTGTCGAGGGCGCTGATCAGGGCGTCGGCGAGGTCGGTGTCCGGTGCTTGATCGTGTGGCGGTGGCGGGGGCGCCATGGCGGTCATTTCTTCGGCGCTGAGGCTGCCGCTGGCGTCGCTGTCCAGATCACCGAATTGTTTACTCAGGTTGACCAGCAGACCGTCGTCGTTCTTCTGCGACAGGGCGCTTTTCAGTTCGTCCTGATCCACCGCGCCGTCGCCGTTGCTGTCGAGTTTGGCGAACAGTTCTTTTTGCAGTTGCTGGCTACGGGCGTTTTGCGTGGAGGTACTGCTGGTGCTGGTATAGCTCGTGTAGTTGCTGACGCTACCGATCATCGGACTCACTCCCTGGAATGGAAAACCGGTGGGTGTACCGGCTTATGCAGCGTCGGGGCGCAAGTTGTCGGGGGTATGTGGGGTTTGTACCGGTGAGTACACACGATGCAATGAACACCCCCGAACCCTGTGGGAGCGAGCCTGCTCGCGAAGAGGGCGGTACATTCAAAGGAGATACTGGATCAACTGACGCCTTCGCGAGCAGGCTCGCTCCCACAGGGGGGCGGTGGTGTTCTCAGGTGCGCGGCAGGCGAATGATGGCGGTAAGGCCGCCGCCGGGGGTTTCTTCGAGGTTGAGCTGACCACCCAGGCGCTGGGCCGCTTCGCGGGCAATCGTCATACCCAGCCCCACACCGCCGGAGTTGCGATTACGCGAGCCTTCCAGGCGATAAAACGGTTCAAACACCGCTTCACGCTTGTCCTCGGCAATCCCCGGGCCGTGGTCGATCACGCGGATCAGCAGTTGCTCGCGTTGATCCTGCAATTCGATGCGTGCCTGGCCGGCATAACGCAGGGCATTGTCCATGAGGTTGTTGAGGCACGAACGCAGCGCCATCGGCTGCACCGGCAGAGGTGCGCAATGGCCGCTGACCTGCACGTCGGCACCTTGGTCCTGAGCGTTTTCGCACAGCGATTCGACCAGCGCCTGCACATCCATCAACTGCAAGGCTTCGCTGGTGCGCTGTTCGTGCAGATAGGTGAGGGTGGCGTCGAGCATGCCGATCATGTCGTCGAGGTCTTGGCGCATCTGGCCTTGCAGCTTTTCATCGCTGATGTTCTCCAGGCGCAGTTTCAAGCGTGACAGCGGTGTGCGCAGGTCATGTGAGACCGCGCCCAGCATCCGTGCGCGCTGTTGCACCTGTTCGCGAATGCGTTGCTGCATCAGGTTGAAGGTGTAGGCGGCTTGTCGCGATTCCCGCGGGCCGGACTCGTCGAGTGGCGGGCTGTCGAGGTCTTCGCTGAGACGTTCGGCGGCGTCGCTCAGGCGCTGGATCGGGCGACTGAGCAGTTTGGCGCCGTACCAGGCCGCGATCATCAGCGTGATGAACTGAAAGGTCAGCGGCACCACCGGGCCACCGAACCACGGACGCGGTGGCCGTGGCGGGTAGCGCGGATCATGTGCCATCGGTTGCCCTTCGGCGCCTTGGGAGAACTCCGGTGGCGGCGGGGGCGGCGGTGGCCCGTAGAGGCGGAACCAGGCGAACGCCAGCAGGTGCGCCAGGACAATCGCCACGAACAGCACGCCAAACAGGCGCCCGAACAGCGTGTCGAAGCGCGCCCGCATCAGCCGATGTCTCGCGCGTCGAACAGGTAACCCTCACCGCGCACGGTTTTGATCAACTGCGGTGCTTTCGGGTCGTCGCCGAGTTTCTGCCGCAGACGCGAGACCAGCAGGTCGATGCTGCGGTCGAAGGCTTCGATCGAGCGACCCCGGGCCGCATCGAGCAGTTGCTCGCGGCTGAGTACCCGACGCGGACGTTCGATAAACACCCACAGCAGGCGGAATTCGGCGTTGGACAGCGGCACCACCAGACCATCGTCGGCGATCAACTGGCGCAGGACGCTGTTCAGACGCCAGTTGTCGAAACGAATGTTCGCGCGCTGTTCGGTTCGATCGTCGCGCACCCGGCGCAGAATGGTTTGAATGCGCGCGACCAGTTCGCGTGGCTCGAACGGTTTGGCCATATAGTCATCGGCGCCCAGTTCCAGGCCGATGATGCGGTCGGTCGGTTCGCAACGTGCGGTGAGCATCAGGATCGGGATGTCCGATTCAGCGCGCAGCCAGCGGCATAGCGACAAGCCGTCTTCGCCGGGCAGCATCAGATCCAGCACGACAACGTCGAAATGTTCGGCCTGCATCGCTTGACGCATCGCCGCGCCGTCGGTGACGCCGCTGGCGTGGATATTGAAACGCGCGAGGTAGTCAATCATCAGCTCGCGGATCGGCACGTCATCATCGACGATCAGCGCGCGAATGCTCCAGCGCTTGTCGTCTTTAGGCTCATCCGTCGCGGTCATTTGGGTGTTGTGCATGAGGCTGTTCATCTGCCAGTAGGCCGCCAACCACAAAAGATGGGCTGCGAGGTTGTGGTTTCAGCATAGGCGTCCGGCCGTGAGGCGGGAAGTGCTGATGTAAGGACGTATTGCGGCTGGCGAGGCTAGCGCGGGTGCTTGTTGCTGGCGTGTCGGTTGTGTATCGGAGTCGACACAATAGCAGCGAGCGCTATGCTGATCACGGCCAGCGCGACGATTTACCGATCATCGGGTGCCGCGCTGCCGCCGGTTCCGCTACAATGCGCGCCGATTTCGACCTGCCTGAGAGCCCATTCATGTCCGCCTGCCAGACTCCTATCATCGTCGCCCTGGATTTCCCTACCCGTGACGCCGCACTGAAGCTGGCCGACCAGTTGGACCCGAAACTGTGCCGGGTCAAAGTGGGCAAGGAACTGTTCACCAGTTGCGCCGCCGAAATTGTCGGCACCCTACGTGACAAGGGTTTTGAAGTATTCCTCGACCTGAAATTCCACGACATTCCCAACACCACCGCGATGGCCGTGAAAGCCGCTGCCGAGATGGGCGTGTGGATGGTCAACGTGCATTGCTCCGGTGGTATGCGCATGATGGCCGCTTGCCGTGAAGAGCTGGATAAACGCAGCGGCCCGCAGCCGTTGCTGATCGGCGTGACCGTGCTGACCAGCATGGAGCGTGAAGACCTGGCTGGTATCGGTCTGGATATCGAGCCGCAAGAGCAAGTGCTGCGTCTGGCCGCGCTGGCCGAAAAGGCTGGCATGGACGGTCTGGTGTGCTCGGCGCTGGAAGCCTCGGCACTGAAAACTGCGCACCCTTCGCTGCAACTGGTGACCCCGGGAATTCGTCCGGCCGGCAGCGCGCAGGACGATCAGCGCCGCATTCTGACTCCGCGTCAGGCGCTGGATGCCGGTTCCGATTATCTGGTGATTGGCCGTCCGATCAGCCAGGCGGCGGATCCGGCCAAGGCACTGGCTTCGGTTGTCGCCGAAATCGCCTGATCAGGCACCGCAAAACCCTGTAGGAGTGAGCCTGCTCGCGATAGCGGTGTGTCAAACAACGTTAATGTTGACTGACACACCGCTATCGCGAGCAGGCTCACTCCTACATTTGTTTTGTGGTGGTTTTAGATTTTCAGCACCAACTTGCCGAAGTTCTCACCGCTGAACAATTTCATCAGCGTTTCCGGGAAGGTCTCCAGCCCTTCGACGATATCTTCCTTGCTCTTGAGCTGCCCCTTGGCCATCCAGCCGGCCATTTCCTGCGCGGCGCTGGCGTATTGCGCCGCGTAATCCATCACCACAAAACCTTCCATCCGCGCACGGTTGACCAGCAACGACAGGTAGTTGGCCGGGCCTTTGACCGCTTCCTTGTTGTTGTACTGGCTGATCGCGCCGCAGATAACCACCCGCGCCTTCATGTTCAAACGGCTCAACACCGCATCGAGGATGTCGCCGCCAACGTTATCGAAATACACATCGACGCCTTTCGGGCATTCGCGTTTAAGCCCGGCCACGACATCTTCGGACTTGTAGTCGATGGCACCGTCAAAACCCAACTCATCAATAAGGAATTTGCACTTGTCGGCGCCGCCGGCAATGCCAACCACGCGGCAGCCTTTGAGCTTGGCAATCTGCCCGGCGATGCTGCCCACTGCGCCCGCTGCACCGGACAACACCACGGTGTCGCCGGCCTTCGGTGCGCCGACATCCAGCAGGGCGAAGTAGGCGGTCATGCCGGTCATGCCCAGCGCTGACAGGTACACCGGCAGCGGTGCCAGTTTCGGATCGACTTTGTAGAAACCTCTTGGCTCGCCGAGGAAATAATCCTGCACGCCAATGGCGCCGTTGACGTAGTCCCCGACCGCAAAGCCAGGGTTGTTCGAAGCAATGACTTTGCCTACGCCCAGCGCGCGCATGACTTCACCGATACCGACCGGCGGGATGTAGGACTTGCCCTCGTTCATCCAGCCACGCATCGCCGGATCGAGGGACAGGTATTCGTTCTTGACCAGAATCTGGCCCGCCGCCGGTTCGCCGACCGGTACTTCCTGATAGGTGAAGGTCTCGCGGGTAGCCGCACCCACCGGGCGTTTGGCGAGCAGGAACTGGCGATTGGTGTGGTTGGACATGGCAGGCACTCGAACGGAATGAAGCCTTGTTGATAGACCTTCGCCGGCATTGGCGCAAGGTTGGCTGATGCGGCGAATGCACGCCGATCCAGTGCAGTGATGATCACCGGGATGGTTCTATCACTGCGACGCATGGTCACATAAACAGCCATTGGATAGTGCTGACGCACGGCAGACCCCAATGGCTATGCTGCCATTCCATACATCCCCTGCATCTATCCCTTCGAGGACATAACAATGAGCATGACGTTTTCCGGTCAGGTTGCTGTAGTCACTGGCGCGGCCAACGGCATCGGCCGTGCGACCGCCCAGGCGTTCGCCGCCGAAGGCCTGAAAGTGGTGGTCGCCGACCTGGACGCGGCAGGGGGCGAGGGCACGGTGGCGCTGATTCGTACAGCCGGCGGCGAAGCGACCTTCGTGCGCTGCAACGTGACCGTCGAAAGCGAAGTGAAAAATCTGATGGACGAGGTCATCAACACCTACGGCCGTCTCGACTATGCCTTCAACAATGCCGGCATCGAAATCGAAAAAGGCAAACTGGCCGACGGCTCGATGGATGAATTCGACGCGATCATGGGCGTCAACGTCAAAGGCGTCTGGCTGTGCATGAAGTATCAACTGCCGCTGTTGCTGGCGCAGGGCGGCGGGGCGATCGTCAACACCGCCTCGGTAGCGGGACTGGGCGCGGCGCCGAAGATGAGCATCTACGCGGCGTCCAAGCATGCGGTGATCGGTCTGACCAAATCGGCGGCCATCGAATACGCGAAGAAGAAAATCCGTGTCAACGCTGTGTGTCCGGCGGTGATCGATACCGACATGTTCCGCCGTGCTTACGAGGCCGACCCGAAGAAGGGTGAGTTCGCCAACGCCATGCACCCGGTCGGGCGCATCGGCAAAGTCGAGGAAATCGCCAGTGCCGTGTTGTACCTGTGCAGCGACGGTGCGGCATTCACCACCGGCCACTCGCTGGCAGTGGATGGCGGCGTCACCGCTTTCTGAATCACGCCCAAGAACAACAGCCCGCATTCGTTGCGGGCTTTTTTGTGGGCAGCGGTCAGTTCCGTGAAGCCTCTTAAACAATGTGTATCAAACGGTTAGAACGGTCGCTTTTGGCGGCGTTGTCGCACAGCCTGTCCGGCGCGGCTGTGATTTACTGCCGCCAGCAAAACGGACAGGAGTTTGCTTGCTCATGGAATTGAGAATTGATCGACAGGCAATGGTGCCGGTCGTGCAGCAGATTGTTGACGGACTGACCGAGTGGATCCTGCAAAGTGGCGTACCGCCGGCCACCCGTTTGCCGTCCGTGCGGCAAATCGCCCGGGGCAATCTGCTCAGCCAGTCGTGCGTGGTCGAGGCGTGTGAACGGTTGGTATCGCAGGGCGTTCTGAACTCATGCCAAGGCACCGGTTTCGTTGTCGCCGCCTCGCCATCGACACCCGGCGCAGAGGACGAACTGGCGCCATTCGAGGGCCGGTTTGCCTGGTGCGATGCCGTGTGCGATACAGCAGGTGGCTTGAAGCTTGGTGCCGGTAGCCTGCCGCAAAGCTGGCGCGAGCCTGACGACCTCAGCTATGCGCTGCGCGAGGTGGCGCGCACCGACATGGCCAGCCTGTTCAACTACAGCACGCCCTTGGGGCTTCCAGCGTTGCGCGAGCAAATCGCCAAGCGCCTGAAACTGTTCGGTATCGAGGCCCGCAGTGCGCAGTTGCTGAGTACCTGCGGCGCCAGCCATGCGCTTGATCTGATCGTGCGCACCTTGTTCAAGGCTGGAGACTGTGTGGTGGTCGAGACGCCCGGTTACGCGCCGTTGTTCGATCTCCTGCGGATGCACGGCGTGCACATGCTCGAGGTGCGTCGCACCCCGAACGGGCCGGATATCGACGCGCTGGAGACTTTGCTACAACAGTTTCGCCCCGGCGCGTTATTCATCAACAGCCATCATCACAACCCCACCGGCAGTTGCCTGTCGCCGAGCGTAGCGCAACGCATCCTGCAACTGAGCAAGACCTATGATTTGCGCGTGATCGAAGACGATGTCTACGCAGACTTGCACACCGGCAACGGCACGCGCCTGGCGGCTCTGGATAATGAGGGGCGAGTCCTTTACGTGGGCAGTTTTTCCAAGACGCTGAGCAGCTCGTTGCGGGTCGGTTTCGTTTTTGCCGACAGCGACATGGTCAGACGGCTGGCGCAGGTCAAGATGATCAGCGGTCTGGGGGCGTCAAGGTTTACCGAAGCGGTGCTGGCCAGCCTGATGGTCAGCGGCGCTTACCGCAAACTGGTGCAGCGCCAGCGTCAACGCCTGAATGCCGATCGCGCGGCCGCATTGCAGGCGCTGGAGGACGCCGATTGGGAGGTTTTCGGCAAGCCTGCGGGTGGCTTGTTCATCTGGGCCCGCTCGCGCATGGCCGATCAGGTTCGGGTGCGTCGGCAGGCTCAACGCTGCGGCGTATTGCTCTCAGCGTCTGAGGCGTTCAGCCCCAGTGGCGAGTCGGGCGACTGGCTGCGCATCAACGTCGCCTATGCTTGTGATCCACGCGCCCGGCAGTTTTTTCGCAACACCGGTTCGGATCGACCTCAAGTGTTCTGAAAACGACGCAAGCGTAGCTTTTTGCCATTATTCCGACGCCAGAGACTTGTGCTGCTTCATGGCCGTTGCGACTCTTCGCTCTACTGACAATGGCAGGGGACTACGCGCAATGATTTCGGCCATGCAAGGACGTTTTGCCAACCTCGGTATGGCGAAAAAACTGGGTATCGGGTTTGTGCTGGTTTTGCTTCTGACCGCGCTGGTGGCGGCCATCGGCGTTTGGTCCCTGCAAACCATCAGTCAGCATTTCGACGGGCTGAAACAGATGTCTTCGCTCAACAGTGGTTTGCTCAAGGTGCGCCTGCTCGAGCAGGAATATGCCTTGCGGGGCGATCCGAAGACGGCCGATGCCCTGCGTAAGGGCGTCGACGAACTGGTTGCTCTGGCTGATCAACTCAAGACGCAGTCAGCGGCGAATGGGCCGGTAATGAATGATGTGCAGCAGTCGCTGGGCGCTTATCGTAAGGCGTTCGACGAGTTTGTCTCGTTGACTCAGGCCAAGGACCTGGCGCTGGAAATGGCCAGTTGGTCGGTGTCCAGTGTGGCCAACAACCTCGACGTATTGCAGGCCGGGCTTGCCGACGACGGTGCTTATACCTTGAAGGACACCGAGGGCAAGGATGGCGCGCAGTTCATCGAGCAGGCCAGTCAGGTCAGCCAGGTTTCGCGGTTGATGCTGCAAGCGATGAATGAAGCGCGGATTCGCCTCGATCAAAGCCGCAAGGGCGATGCCGACAGTGCCGGCAAGGGCAATATCGAACAGGCCGCGCAGGCGCAGGCGCAGGCCGAAGAATTGAAAACTACGGTCAAGGACGAGGGCTACCTGACCGTGCTCAATGAAGTGTCCGGGCACATCGCCGGTTTCAACGACAAATTGGCCGAATACACCGGGTTGCTCGCGCAGGAAAAAACCGTCTACGAGCAATTGCACCAGCGTGCCGACCAAGTGGTTGAGCGGGTGAATCAGGCGTATGTCGCTGAAGACGGCGCGATGCAGGCAGAACTGAAGAAAAACTCGCTGCTGATCATCGGCTCATCGGCGCTGGCATTGCTGGTGGGATTACTCGCCGCGTGGCTGATCACCCGACTTATCGTCGCGCCATTGCGCAGTGTGATTCAGGTCGCGCAGCAGATTGCCGCCGGCGACTTGAGTGCGACCGTGGCAGTGACCCGTCGCGACGAGATCGGCCAGTTGATGCTGGCGATGCAACAGATGGGCGCGGGTCTGAGCACCATCGTCAGTGGTTTGCAGGCGGGGATTGAGCAATTGGCCAGTTCAGCGCAATCGTTGTCGACGGTCACCGAGCAGACCAACCTTGAGGTCAGCAGTCAGAAGGAAGAAACCGAGCAGGTTGCCACGGCGATGAACCAGATGACCGCCACCGTTCACGACGTTGCACGCAACGCCGAAGAAGCGGCGCGGGCGGCGCAAACGGCGGATGACAAAGTCGAGAGTGGGCAGCAGGTGGTGCGCCAGAGTATGGCGCGCATCGAGCAACTTGCTGATTCGGCGACTTCGGCCAGTTCGAGCATCGAAAGCCTCAGTGCTGAAATCCAGAATATCGGCACGGTACTCGGGGTGATCAAGAGTGTTGCCGAACAGACCAATCTATTGGCGCTGAATGCCGCCATCGAGGCGGCGCGGGCCGGGGAGCAGGGCAGGGGCTTTGCGGTGGTGGCCGATGAGGTGCGCGCGCTGGCTCGGCGCACGCAGCAATCGACTGAGGAGATTGAACGGCTGGTCAGTGCTTTGCGCTTGGCGGCGCATTCGTCGGTGCAGCAGATTCAGAGCAGCGGCGAGTTGGTGAAGCTGGCGGTGAGTGATGCGTTGCAGACCGAGAGTGCGCTGGGGAGTATTGCGGCGGCGGTGTCGTTGATTCAGCAGATGAATCAGCAGATTGCGGCGGCGGCGGAGGAGCAGAGTTCGGTGGCGGAGGAGATCAATCGCAGTGTGACGAGTATTCGTGCGAGTGCGGATCAGTCGTCGATTGCGATGCGTGGGAATGCGGCTTCGAGTGTTGAGTTGGCGCAGTTGGGGAGTGAGTTGCGCGGGATGGTTGGGCATTTTCGGCTTTGACGCTTTGACGCTTTGACGCTTTGACGCTTGGCGGCCTTTGGGCCGACCAGGTTCTTGGGGTTTTGGGGGGATATCCGTTGCTGCGGGTGTTGCTGATTAGGGTTCCGCCCTTACGGCGGGTCACTTTTGGCAAACGCCCCAAAAGTAACCAAAAGGTCTTCGCCCTGACGTTCGGCCCGCTCGCTGGGGCTCGGGGTTCCTTCGCTCCGGGATCGCTCCGGGGGCATCGCCTACGGTTTGCTTCGCTGCACCTCCTCTCGATGTGTTCGACTTCGTCGAACGGTCGCTGCGCTCCCACCCCCGGATCAATCCCTCCACTCAGCCTGCCGACGGGCTTTCAGATCAAGATCAAGAGCGGCAGCCGAGCTAACGCTCATCCTGTTGAGTGGTGAGAAGCAGATGCGGTTGTGAGGTGGGCGTTGCTTTTGCTTTTCTGTGGGAGCGAGCCTGCTCGCGAAGGCGGCCTGACAGCCGACCAATCCGCTATCGGATGTACTCAGTCCCAATGTAGGAGTGAGCCTGCTCGCGATGACGGCCTCACGTCCACCGGGTATCTATCAGGTTCACTCCCGCGAGCCCACAAAAAAGCCACCTCTCGGTGGCTTCTCTTTCAACCTCTGCATTCAGTCGTAAATCACTTTCTTCTTCCAGTCCGCATCGGCCTCGACATCTTTGAGGCCGGCGGTCAGTTGGTTCTCTTCACCTTCAACCGGTGCAATCTTGTCCATGACCTGGGCGTTCGCGCGGGCCAGGAGTTTTTCCAGGTATTGCAGTTGTTCTGCGTACATCTGCGGATCCTGCTGTTTGCGCAGGTATTGCACGCCGCGTTCGAAGGCGAGGCGGGCCTGGCCGGGCTGGTTTTGTTGCAGGGACTGTTGGCCGAGGTTGTTGAAGAATTCGATGTGCAGCAGCACCAGAATGTGGCGGACTTCGCGGATCCAGTGTTTGGCTTCATTCGGTGGCAGGAAACCATCGTGGGCGGCGCGGGTGATCTGGCCGTGGAGGGCTTCGAGCAGGAAGCGCACGTCTTTGGCTTTGGCTTCGGTCAGGATCGGTGCCGGTGGGTTGTTGACCGGGATCGATTCGCCTTGGGCGACCAGGGCGCTCAGTTCGGTGATGCGTGCTTTGGTGGTGGCGCTGGTTTTTTCCAGGTTCAGCAGGCGCTGGCAGACGTTCAGTTCCAGACGGGTCAGCAGCAGCTTGAGCGCCGGGGTCATGAACTGGCCGGGGAAGGTTTCGGTCAGTTCGCCGCAACGGCGCAGGCGGTCGTTGAGTTCGACCTTGGTGCGGGCCTTCTCCAGTTTGTTGTTTTCCACCACATGGTTCATGTAGCCAATGGCGATCAGAATTGCGATCCCGGCTACGACTAGCAGGGTGATCATGAGTGGTGTCACCGGTAAGACCTCTTTATAGGGTTCGCATGCGAGTGTAGTGGCTGGGCATTTAGTCGCCTAGCGCCGCTCGACGAGTTGGATCGGCAGGTTCAATCTGTATCGGCCGCACGCTGCTTATATGAATGCTGGCGCTGCGAGTGCAGATTGCCATCACTGTGGGTGGACTATAGCGTCTTGGCGAGTGGCGGAATATAGGCGTCAATCGTCGGGCGACGGAAAAGCCTGATTGCCGCCGTAAAGGTCGTCGAAGTCATTGATTTAAATAAATTTATATCAGGGGGTTGACGACCTCTCAATCCATCCATAGAATGCGCGCCACTTGCAGCGTAAAGCACACAGCGAAGCGCGGCAGGGAGTGAATGTTGTAGTGTGTCCCCTTCGTCTAGTGGCCTAGGACACCGCCCTTTCACGGCGGTAACAGGGGTTCGAGTCCCCTAGGGGACGCCAATGCGGGAATAGCTCAGTTGGTAGAGCACGACCTTGCCAAGGTCGGGGTCGCGAGTTCGAGTCTCGTTTCCCGCTCCAATTTTAAACAGTAGCGCTTTCGGGCGGTGCTGAGTGAAACCAGAACCAAGTCTTCGGATACGGATCTGGACACCGAAACACACACCATGTGTTCCGGGTAGCGTGTCCCCTTCGTCTAGTGGCCTAGGACACCGCCCTTTCACGGCGGTAACAGGGGTTCGAGTCCCCTAGGGGACGCCATTTGCGGGAATAGCTCAGTTGGTAGAGCACGACCTTGCCAAGGTCGGGGTCGCGAGTTCGAGTCTCGTTTCCCGCTCCAAATTCTAAAAACGCCGCTCAGTGAGCGGCGTTTTTATTAGTGAAAGTTGTAGTCTGTGTCCCCTTCGTCTAGTGGCCTAGGACACCGCCCTTTCACGGCGGTAACAGGGGTTCGAGTCCCCTAGGGGACGCCATTGCGGGAATAGCTCAGTTGGTAGAGCACGACCTTGCCAAGGTCGGGGTCGCGAGTTCGAGTCTCGTTTCCCGCTCCATATTCACAAAAACGCCGCTCAACAGAGCGGCGTTTTTGTATGCGCGCGATTTGTGGTTGTGTCATCTGTCATAAAGAAAAAGGCCCGCCGAAGCGATTCGGCGGGCCTTTTTGCGTTTTGCGTCTGCTTACCAGGACAGCATCAGTCGGCCAGCAAACAGAATAAGCACCACGCCCATGGTGCGCTCGAACCAATGGCCCATGCGCATGAACAGCAGGCGAACCCGATTGCTTGAGAAGAACAGCGCGACCACGACAAACCACAGCGCATTCACAAAGCACATCCACAGCCCGTAAAAGGCCTGGATCTGCAGGGGCGTGCTGGCGCTGATGATCGTGGTGAAGATGGCCAGGAAAAACAGCGTGGCCTTGGGGTTGGTTGCATTGGTCAGAAAACCGGTGCTGAAAGCTTTGAACAGGGTTTGTTCGACCACGGGTTCATCCGCAGCTTTTTCACCTTCAACGGCCGATTTGGGTTTGCTGCGCAACAGGCTGACGCCCAGATACAGGATATAGGCACCGCCAATCACCTTGGCGACGGTCAGCAACCACGGGGTGGTGTGCATCAATGCCCCGACACCCAACAACGTGTAGAGCACGTGCACGGAAATCCCCGCGCCGATACCCAGCGCCGTGCAGATCCCTACCAATCGGCCGAACCGTACGCTTTGGCGAATGGTGACTGCGAAGTCCGGGCCGGGAGCAACCACAGCCAGAAAGTGAATGGTTGCCAGCGCCAGAAACTCGCCCAGATAATTCGAATACATCTCAGCTCCAATAGGTCAGGGGTGAAGCATTGCCGCGATAGCCGACAAAAAAGGAAAGGCTCAAACGCGGATCGGCCACGCCCGGGGTCACCGAGTGCATGCGCCGCGAATTGAACATGATGAAATCGCCGGGTTGCGGTCGGACTTCCAGCGCGGGTGGGCCGAGCAGTGCCGGTTCGATGCCGTAACTGTCACCGCGCATCTCGTCGAATTGATCCGGGGTGATGTCGTCGTCCCACATCTGCAACGCACCGCCCTCGGTCGGCATGTTCAGGTAGACATTGCAGGCGAACTGCGCCTCCAGGCTGCGGGCCTGGAAACTGTCCGGAGCGTCCTTGGCGAAGATGTCGTGATGGGCGAGGAAGCACACCCCGGGCTTCACCACGCGCGAAAGGCCGACATACATTTTCCGGCCGTAGAGGTTTTCCAGGTGCGCGCCGGCCGGCCAGGATTCGTCGAGCATGCAGCGCAAGGTGTCGATCGGTGAGGAGTAGGGCGCGCAGCGATTGCGCAGTTCAGCGATGTTGCTGGTGGCGCGTTCGAAGTAGTCCTCAATCAGCAGCGGCTGGTTTTCCGCCTCGTAAAACGCCATGCCGATGCGGCCGATACTCGGTGCGTTGATGTAACCCTCGAAGCCTGGAGCGAGAATCTTGTCGCCAATCTGAATGGCCAGCGGCTCAGGCAAAAAGCCTTTGACGCGGATGGCGAGGACTTCTTCGTTGGCCAGTTTTTTTATGCACGTCTCATCGAGACGCTCGACGTCTAGCATCATTTTTTTAGGTCCATCTATCGATAGTCAACGGAACCTGCGAATGCGGTTCCCCGGCGTCGGGCGCTGCCTGAAGCAGCGCCCGAAATGCTCAATCCACGTTGTAGTGGACGGATAACGTGCCTTTCTTCTGCGAAAGGGACGCGATCGTGACTGTGCCCAGATCCTTCAGGCTGCGTACGTGGGTGCCACCGCAGCCATAGGCGGGCAGTTCACCAAAACCGATTTCCCGCGCACCTTCGCGTAGCGAGGTCAGGCGGGGCAGGTCGTGCTCGATCCACTGGTCGATCCCGTGTTGAACGGTCTCTGCATCGACTTCCTGCGCGGTGTCGCCGGGTTTGAATTGCACTCGGCCTTCATCCGGCCAGTGATGGGCTTTGATCGGCATCCAGCCCAGCGCCTGGACGAAATGCCCGATCAGGTGCCCGGCCGAATGCATGCGTGTATTGAATTGGCGGCGCTGTTCGTCGATGCGGATGCAGGTCATGCCGAGCTTTACCGGTCGGTCGACAAAATGAATGATCCGGTCCGGTTCCTGCACTACACGCAGTACCTGGCTTTCGCCGATCCAGCCAGTATCACACGGCTGACCACCGCCCTGCGGGTGAAACAGCGTGGCGCGCAAGACCACGGCGAATTCGTTCTCTTGGGGCGTGCAGTCGAGGACTTCCACATTGGCCTTGAGGTCATCACTATGGAAAAAGAGGCGAAGCGTCATATTCCATGCCCTTATTAAAGTTTCTTTTTTTATTATATGAATCGTGCAATAACGTGATAATCCGTTCAAACATCAAAGGACTTGTGCGCTGTGAGCATCAATCTGCCGCTACCGCTGCTTGGTGAAATGGCGATTTTCGTCAAGGTCGTCGAGACCGGAAGCTTCTCTGAAGCGGCTCGGCAGTTGGGTTCATCGCCGTCAGCGGTGAGTCGCAGTATTTCGCGGCTGGAAAAAGCCCTGGCCACGCGACTCTTGCAGCGCACCACGCGCAAGCTGCGCTTGAGTGACGGCGGCGAGGAGGTATTCAAACGCTGCCAGGAGATGGTCAGCGCGGCCAAGTCGGTGATGGAAATCAGCGGCCAGTTCACCCATGAAGCGGAAGGACTGGTGCGCGTCAGTGTGCCGAAAGCGGTGGGGCGTTTCGTGATTCATCCGCACATGCCCGAGTTTTTGCGGCGTTATCCCAAGGTCGATGTCGAGTTGTTGCTGGAGGATCGTCAGGTCGATTTGATCGACGACCATGTCGATCTGGCCATTCGTATTACGGATCGACCACCGGCCGGGCTGGCCGGCAGGCAGTTACTGACCATCGACCATTTGCTCTGTGCCACGCCGCAGTACCTGGCCGAGCACGGCATACCGACTCACCCGCATGATCTGCTCAATCACAGTTGTATTTATCTGGGGGAAACCCCGAGTGATGCGCGCTGGAAATTCAAGAAGGGCAGTAAGGCGGTGACGGTAGGTGTCCGCGGTCGGTATGCCGCCAATCACACCGGTGTGCGGCTGGGCGCGGTGTTGCAGCACATCGGCATCGGCAGCCTGCCGTATTTCACCGCCCGTTACGCGCTTGAGCAAAAGTTGGTGGTGCAGGTGTTGCCGGACTGGACGTTCCTCGCGTCCTATCACGGCGGACTGTGGTTACTGCACTCGCCGACGCGCTATCTGCCACCCAAGTTGCGGGTGTTCATCGACTATCTGGTGGAGTGCCTGGAGAAAGAGCCGACCTTGAGCAAACCGGGCAAATCAGTGGGGGAAAGCAACGCGGCGATGGCGTATGAATTGCCCGAAAGCGAAGGGTTGTTGTAGCGCAAAGCAAAAGATCGCAGCCTTCGGCAGTTCCTACAGGGGATTGCGTGAGTCCACTGTAGGAGCTGCCGAAGGCTGCGATCTTTTGATCTTCAACCCACTGTTAAATCAGTGCTTGCTGTCCTGAGCGGACATCGCCAGCAGTTGTTTTTCCTGGTTCCAGTCGAACGGTTCATCGTTCTGTTCGGCTTCGTAGCGACGTTCTTCCAGTGACTGATACAGGTCGATCTCTTCATCGGACAAGTAATGCAGGCAGTCGCCGGCGAAGAACCACAACAGATCGCGCGGGATCAGGTGGGCGATTTGCGGATAACGGGTAATCACTTGAGTCAGGATGTCCTGGCCCAGGTACTGGCTTTCGATCGGATCGATCGGCAGCGATGCCAGCAGTTCGTCGAAGCGCTCCAGGAACAAGGCATGGCTTTCTTCGGGAACCTGTTCGGCCTCACCTACGGCGACCAGGATACTGCGCAGGTGGTCGAGCAAAACAAGATGATCGGCAACGACGTTGGACACGAGATAAGTCCTCAAGAGCAAAACGGGCGCGGGAGTATAAAGCTCCCGCGCCCTCTTGGACATGGTTGTCAGGATCAGCGGACTTTGCCCTCTGCCAGTTTCAGTTCCTCTTTGTCGAAGTCATCCACGTCGATCACCTTGCGTCGTGCGGCTTCGGCATCGCGCAGGCTCTGTGCTTCTCCCGGTTGCAACACCCCGGCCTCCAGCGCCGCATCGATGGCGTGCTCACCTGCGACCGGTTTGACCTGACCGCTTTTCAGCGACGTGTGCAGTTTTTTGTGCAGTGGCTGCGCGGCATTCAGCAAATCACTGGCGTGTTGCAGCGCGCCGACTGCATCGTCTGCCGATTGCGGGCGATAGCAACCGGCAAGCAACTCTTCCAGCGCCGGATCACCTTTGGCGCGACCAATCACGCCTGCCACTTCGGCACCGAGTTTGTCCGACGGGCCTTTGTGACGACGACCGAACGGGAACACGATGGCTCGCAGCAGGCAACCGAATACCTTGTTCGGGAAGTTGCGCAGCAATTCATCCAGCGCCCGTTCCGATTGGCCGAGGCTTTCTTCCATCGCCCATCTGAACAGCGGCTCCATGTACGCCGGCGAATCCAGATCGTGATAACGCTTGAGCGCGGCCGAGGCCAGATACAGGTTGCTCAACACATCACCCAGACGTGCCGACAGACGCTCGCGACGTTTCAGTTCGCCGCCCAGCAACATCATGCTGAAGTCGGCGAGCATGGCGAACGCCGCTGCCTGACGGTTCAGTGCGCGGAAGTAACCCTGACTGATCTTGTCGCCCGGCGCATGTTCGAAGTGACCGAAGCCGAGGTTCAGTACCAGCGTGCTGGCGGCATTGCTCACGGCGAAACCGATGTGTTTGAGCAGCAAACCATCGAACTCTTTCAGCGCCTGATCCTTGTCCTCACGACCGGCGAGGGCCATCTCCTTCAGCACGAATGGATGGCAACGAATCGCGCCCTGACCAAAGATCATCAGGTTGCGCGAGAGGATGTTCGCACCTTCTACAGTGATGAAGATCGGCGCGCCGTTCCAGCTACGCCCGAGGTAGTTGTTCGGGCCCATGATGATCGCCTTGCCACCGTGCACATCCATGGCGTGGCTGATGCATTCGCGGCCGCGCTCGGTGAGGTGATACTTGAGGATCGCCGACAGCACCGAGGGTTTTTCGCCCAGATCCACTGCGTTGGCAGTGAGCATGCGCGCCGCGTCCATCATCCACGCGTTGCCGCCGATGCGCGCCATGGCTTCCTGAATACCTTCGAAAGCCGACAGCGGTACATTGAACTGCTCGCGAATCTGCGCGTATTGACCGGTGACCAGGCTGGTGAATTTGGCCGCACCAGTGCCGACCGCCGGCAACGAGATCGAACGGCCGACCGACAGGCAGTTCATCAGCATCATCCAGCCCTTGCCGAGCATCTCCTGACCGCCGATGAGGAAGTCCAGAGGGATAAACACATCTTTGCCCGAGTTCGGGCCGTTCATGAACGCCGCGCCTAGTGGCAGGTGACGACGACCGATTTCCACGCCTGCGGTGTCGGTCGGAATCAGCGCGAGGCTGATGCCAAGATCTTCCTTGTCGCCCAGCAGATGCTCCGGGTCGTAGGCCTTGAAAGCCAGGCCGAGGAGGGTCGCGACCGGGCCGAGGGTGATGTAGCGTTTTTCCCAGTTCAGGCGCAGGCCGATGACTTCCTGACCTTCCCATTGACCTTTGCAGATGATCCCGGTGTCGGGCATCGCACCGGCATCGGACCCGGCGAGCGGACCTGTGAGGGCGAAGCACGGGATGTCATCGCCCCGAGCCAGGCGCGGCAGGTAGTGATTGCGTTGTTCGTCGGTGCCGTAATGCAGCAACAGTTCGGCCGGGCCGAGGGAGTTCGGCACCATCACGGTGGAGGCGAGGTCACCGCTACGGGTAGCGAGTTTCATCGCCACCTGCGAGTGGGCGTAAGCCGAGAAGCCTTTGCCGCCAAATTCTTTCGGGATGATCAGGGCGAAGAAACCGTGTTCCTTGATATGCGCCCAGGCTTCGGGTGGCAGGTCCATCGACTGGCCGATCTGCCAGTCAGTGACCATCGCGCAGAGTTCCTCGGTCGGGCCGTCGATGAACGCCTGTTCTTCCTCGCTCAATTGCGCCTTGGGATAGGCCAGCAGTTTGTCCCAGTCCGGGCGGCCGCTGAACAGCTCACCGTCCCACCACACTGTGCCGGCGTCGATTGCGTCGCGTTCGGTCTGCGACATGGGTGGCAGGGTTTTCTGGAACCAGTTGAACAACGGCGCAGTGAAATGCTTGCGACGCAGATCAGGCAGCAGCAGCGGAGCAGCGACCACCGCGAGCAGCACCCAGAACACCAGCAACAGCCAGCCCGGCGCATGACTGAAAATACCCATCGCCAGCAGGTAGACGGCCACGATGCCCAACGCAGGCAGAGGTGAAATACGCCGGTGGGCGAGATACGCCACACCAACGATCAAAACCAGTATCCACAACAACAGCATATTCAGTCCTCCGTGAACCAAGGCAAATCGACCCTCCAGAGCTTAGACGGCATCTGTAAAACCGGGTGGTCAGACCAAGGTGATTGAAATCGTGGGAAACCCCGGATGGTTTTCGTAGGTTCGGTGGGCAACACGTGTGGGAAATCGTTCGCTGATCCCGCGTCTTTGCGTCCAAGTTTGGCCGAAACGTCGTTATCTCTGTGCTGACGCTGTCGCTAGACTCGGGGCTCACCCAGGAGATTGTCGTCATGCGCGAGTATCTGAGTCCCGGCCGCTTCATCGATAGTGACCACCCGGCAGTGGTGGAGTTCGCCGAACAACATCGGGGTGCCAGCCGCGATCCGCTCGAGCGGGCGATCAATCTTTATTACGCGGTACGTGAGGCGGTGCGCTACAACCCCTACACCTTCAGTCGCGATCCGCAGACCTTGCGTGGCAGCTATGCGCTGACGACGGGGGAGAGTTATTGCGTGCCCAAAGCCACGCTGCTTGCCGGTTGTGCCCGGCATTGCGGGATCCCGGCGCGTATCGGTCTGGCCGACGTAAAAAATCACTTATCGACGCCACGTCTGCTTGAGTTGCTGAAAAGCGACATGTTCGCCATGCACGGGTACACCGAACTGTTCCTCAATGGACGCTGGGTCAAAGCCACGCCGGCGTTCAATCAGAAGCTTTGCGAATTGTTCAACGTAGCACCGCTGGAGTTCGACGGTATCAACGACAGCGTTTTCCACCCATTCAATCGCGACGGCGCGCAGCTCATGGAGTATCTGGTCGATCACGGCCAATTCGCCGATGTCCCGGAAACGTTCTTCTTCGAACATTTGCAAAAGTGCTATCCGCATCTATTCACTGATCAGCAGCCGCAACGGCTGGGCGATATGCAGAGTGATTTGAGCCGTACCTGATCCGGCGTATGCTGCCTGCCCACTCATTTGAAAAGAGGCGCTCATGCTGAAGATCTGGGGACGGAAAAACTCATCGAATGTCAGGAAGCCATTGTGGGCGGCTGAAGAGCTTGGCCTGGCCTACGAGGCAATCGATGCCGGTGGCACATTCGGCGTAGTCGACACACCCGAGTACCGGGCGATGAACCCGAATGGCCGGGTGCCGGTGATCGAAGACGACGGTTTCGTGCTGTGGGAGTCCAACGCCATCGTCCGCTATCTGCTGGCTAAGCATGCGCCCGACAGCAACTGGTATTCGGCAGATCCGCGAGTTCGCGCCATCGCCGACAAATGGATGGACTGGACCACGTCGAGTTTTGCCGGCCCGTTCCGCACGGTTTTCTGGGGCGTGTTGCGCACCCCGGCGGACAAGCAGGACTGGACTGCGATCAACGCTGCGATCAAGGAATGCAATGAGTTGCTGAGCATGGCCGACCATGCCTTGGCCAGTCAGCCTTATCTCTCTGGACAAGACATCGGCATGGGCGATATCCCATTGGGCAGTTTCATTTATGCCTGGTTCGAGATGCCCATCGAACGCGCACCACAAGCGCATCTGCAAGCTTGGTACGAGCGCTTGAAGCAGCGTCCGGCTTACCAGAAAGCGGTTATGACCGCGTTGACTTAATACTTACTATCGACACACTTGACTGTACTTGTGCAGCGGCGGCAAGCACCATTGCGCTCTGGTGCTGCGGTTGTTTCCCTCGCCGCCCGCCCTTATTTATCCCTTTCTTCCCTTCTTGGTGCGTAAATCAGATATGAGTTCCGCTCTGTCCATCCGGCAGCTAACCAAAACCTACGGCAACGGGTTCCAGGCCTTGAGTGGTATCGATCTGGACGTTGCCGAAGGTGATTTTTTCGCCTTGCTCGGCCCCAACGGTGCTGGCAAATCCACGACCATCGGCATTCTCTCGACCCTGGTGAACAAGACCAGCGGCACAGTGAATATCTTTGGTCATGACCTGGACAAAAATCCTGCGCAGCTCAAGCGCTCGATCGGCGTGGTGCCCCAGGAATTCAACTTCAATCAGTTTGAAAAGACTTTCGACATCGTCGTGACCCAGGCCGGTTACTACGGCATTCCGGCGAAGATCGCCAAGGAACGCGCCGAGCAGTACCTGACCCAGCTCGGCCTGTGGGACAAACGTGACGTGCCGTCGCGTTCGCTGTCCGGTGGCATGAAGCGGCGCTTGATGATCGCCCGTGCGCTGGTGCACGAACCACGTCTGCTGATCCTCGATGAACCGACCGCAGGCGTCGATATCGAGTTGCGCCGTTCGATGTGGACGTTCCTCACCGAGCTGAACCAGAAAGGCATCACCATCATCCTCACCACGCACTATCTGGAGGAGGCTGAGCAGTTGTGCCGCAACATCGGCATCATCGACCACGGCACCATCGTCGAGAACACCAGCATGAAACAATTGCTGGGCCAGTTGCACGTGGAGACCTTCCTGCTGGACCTGAAAAACGACTTGAACGCCGCGCCGCAATTGCTCGGCTACCCTGCCCGGTTGATCGACAGCCATACCCTGGAAGTCCAGGTCGACAAATCCATGGGCATCACGGCGTTGTTCACCCAGTTGGCGCAGCAGAACATCGAAGTGCTGAGCCTGCGTAACAAAACCAATCGCCTCGAGGAGCTGTTCGTGTCCCTGGTGGAGAAAAATCTGTCGAAGGTGGCGGTATGAGTTCCGAATTCCGTCCCAACCTCGTCGCCCTGCAGACCATTGTTTACCGCGAGGTCAAACGCTTCACGCGGATCTGGCCGCAGACGCTGCTGCCGCCGGCGATCACCATGGTTCTGTATTTCGTGATCTTCGGTAACCTGATCGGTCGGCAGATCGGCGACATGGGTGGCTTCACTTACATGGAGTACATCGTGCCGGGGCTGATCATGATGTCGGTGATCACTAACTCCTACGGCAACGTGGTCTCGAGTTTCTTCGGCAGCAAGTTCCAGCGCTCCATCGAAGAGCTGATGGTGTCGCCGGTGTCGCCGCACACGATTCTGATCGGTTTCACCATTGGCGGCGTGTTGCGTGGTCTGATGGTTGGCGTGATCGTGACCATTCTGTCGCTGTTCTTCACCCATTTGCAGGTGCATCACTTAGGCGTGACCATTTTGGTGGTGGTACTGACGGCGACGATTTTCTCGCTGCTGGGCTTCATCAACGCAGTGTTTGCGCGCAACTTCGATGATATTTCGATCATCCCGACCTTTGTGCTGACTCCGCTGACGTACCTGGGCGGGGTGTTTTACTCGATCACCTTGCTGCCGCCGTTCTGGCAGACCGTGTCGTTGGCCAACCCGGTGCTGCACATGGTCAACGCCTTCCGTTACGGCATTCTGGGTGTGTCGGATATCAAGATCGGCATCGCGATCACCTTTATGCTGGTGGCGACGGTGGTGCTGTATCTCGGTTGTGCTCGGTTGCTGGTAAGCGGGCGCGGGATGCGTACCTGACTCCAGACCGAGTCGTGGCCATCGCGAGCAGGCTCACTCCTACAGGGGAACGCATTCCAATGTAGGAGTGAACCTGCTTGCGATGGGGCCAATCCAGACGCCACAAATCAGAACGGCCTCCCACTGCAGAGGCCGTTTTGCGTTCAGCGCATGCGACTCTTCTTACGCCGCGCCCATTGCCGCGCCACCCACCAACGCCAATACATCATCACAATGCAGTAGGCGAGGGCACCGAGTACCAGTCCGACTACCACCGAGCCGAGCAGAAACGGCTGCCACAACGTCGACAACTCGCCGCTGATCCACTCCCAGGTCAGCTCGTCCGGTAGATGTCGGGCGGGCACATCCATCAAAAACGCCCCGGCCTGATAGGTGCAGAAGAACACCGCTGGCATGGTGATCGGATTGGTCAGCCAGACCAGGCTGACCGCAATCGGCATGTTGCCGCGCACCGTGACGGCGAGGGCGGCGGCCACCAGCATCTGCGCCGGGATCGGCAGGAACGCGGCGAACAGGCCAACCGCCATCGCCCGGGCGACCGAGTGACGATTGAGGTGCCAGAGGTTCGGGTCATGCAGCAACTTGCCGAGAAAGCGTAAGGATTTGTGTTCCCTGATGCTCGTCGGGTCGGGCATATAACGTTTGAATAAGCGCCGGGGCATAAGGCTTCTCGGTCGGTTAAGGCGGCAAGTATGTCTGGATTCTACGAAGCGCCTATTCAGACTTTGTGACAATTGTTGACGACGCGTGTAACTGACAACCGCTATGCCTAAGTGCGGGACTCTCAAGGACGGGCTTATGCGCACAGGGATGATGGCGCTCGCAGTCGGTCTGCTGGTCGCGGTTTTTATGCCGGCATTACCGCCGGTCTGGTTGATGCTGTTGTTGCCGGTCGTGGCTTTGATGCTGCTGCCGTTTCGCAGCTATCCGCTGGCGTTTTTGCTGTTTGGCTTCACGTGGGCCAGCGTCGGTGCGCAATGGGCGTTGAATGATCGTTTGCCGGCCGGGCTGGATGGCGAAACCCGGTGGGTTGAAGGGCGGGTCGTCGGTTTGCCGCAGAACAGCGACGGCGTGGTGCGCTTCGAATTGGCTGATGCGCACTCGCGTCATGAAAAACTGCCATCGCTGATGCGGCTTGCCTGGTACGCCGGGCCGCAGGTCAACAGCGGCGAGCGTTGGCGCTTGGCGGTCAAGCTCAAGCGTCCCAGTGGATTGCGCAATCCCGAGGCCTTCGACTACGAGGCTTGGCTGCTGGCGCAACGCATTGGCGCCACCGGCACAATCAAGGACGGCCAGCGCTTGAGCGAAGCGCGCTGGGCCTGGCGTGACAGTATTCGCCAGCGTTTGCTGAGCGTGGATGCGCAGGGGCGAAATGGCGCATTGGCGGCGTTAGTGCTGGGTGACGGCTCGGGGCTCAGTCGCGAGGACTGGCAGACTCTGCAGGACACCGGCACCGTGCACTTGCTGGTGATTTCCGGTCAGCACATCGGTTTGCTGGCGGCGATGATGTATGGGCTGGTCGCCGGCATGGCGCGATATGGCCTGTGGCCGCTGCGCTGGCCGTGGCTGCCGTGGGCATGTGGTCTGGGGTTCGCGGCAGCGCTCGGTTATGGCCTGCTTGCCGGGTTCGACGTGCCGGTGCAGCGCGCCTGCGTGATGGTCGGGCTGGTGCTGTTGTGGCGCCTGCGCTTTCGTCATCTTGGCGCAGGATGGCCGTTGTTGCTGGCGTTCAACGCTGTGCTGTTGCTGGACCCGCTCGCCAGTTTGCGTCCGGGTCTGTGGCTCTCGTTTGCGGCGGTGGCGGTGTTGATCTTTACCTTTGGCGGCCGCTTGGGTGCGTGGCGCTGGTGGCAGACCTGGACGCGGGCGCAGTGGTTGATCGCGATCGGCTTATGTCCGGTGTTGCTGGCGCTGAATCTGCCGATCAGCCTCAGCGGGCCGCTGGCCAATTTGCTTGCAGTGCCTTGGGTCAGTCTTGCGGTGTTACCGCCGGCGCTGCTTGGAACCGTGTTGCTGCCTGTTCCTTTTGTCGGCGCCGGCCTGCTGTGGCTGGCCGGCGGTTTGATCGATGGGTTGTTTCACGCGCTGGCGACGATTGCCGGGCATTGGCCGGCATGGATCGCACCCTCGATACCCGCTTGGGTCTGGGTCATTGGCAGCCTCGGCGCCGGGTTGTTGCTATTGCCGCGCGGCGTGCCGCTGCGTCCATTGGGCTGGCCGTTGTTGCTGCTGCTGGTCGTGCCGCCACGCGATCAGATAGATGAAGGATTGGCCGATATCTGGCAGCTTGATGTAGGCCAAGGCTTGGCCATCCTGATCCGGACCCGCCATCACGCGTTGCTCTACGATGCGGGGCCGCGCTTTGGTGAGTTCGATCTCGGCGAGCGTGTGGTGCTGCCTTCATTGCGCAAACTGAGCGTGGAAAAACTCGATTTGATGCTGCTCAGCCATGCCGACGCCGATCACGCCGGCGGCGCTTTGGCGATCAGCCGGGGTTTGACTGTCGATCAGGTAATCAGCGGTGACCCGGCGGGGCTGCCCGCGCAATTGAACGCCGAAGCCTGTGCAAGTGGCCAGCAATGGCAATGGGACGGCGTACGTTTTCAACTCTGGCAGTGGGCGGACGCTGACGACAGCAATCAGCGTTCCTGCGTATTGCAGATCGAGGCCAATGGCGAGCGCCTGCTGCTGACCGGCGACATCGACAGCCATGCCGAACGCGTGCTGCTCGACGGTCCACTGGCCGTGCCGACGCAATGGCTGCAATCGCCCCATCATGGCAGCCGCAGTTCATCGTCAATGGCGCTGCTCAACGTCTTGAAACCCGAGTCCGTGCTGATCTCTCGAGGTCATGGCAACTCTTTTGGCCATCCGCACCCGACCGTGCTGGCGCGTTATCGCAAACTGGGCCTGCACATTTACGACAGTGCCGAGCAGGGCGCCATTCATCTGCAACTGGGCACCTTCAGGGCGCCACGCACGATGCGTCATCAGCGGCGTTTCTGGCGTGATCCGCCCGCACTGGCCCGCTGATCGGGACGTGGGTTGATGGGGCGTCACGGTCGTCGGGGCGGCGGGTCTTAATCGTGGATCGGTATGGTAAAGTGGCGCACTTTTTCGAGGGGACTGTCACTGTGTGGGAATTGGTCAAATCCGGCGGCTGGATGATGTTGCCGATCATTCTGAGCTCCATCGCGGCCATGGCGATTGTCGCCGAACGCCTGTGGACCCTGCGCGCCAGTCGCGTTACCCCCGAGCATCTGCTGGGCCAGGTCTGGGTCTGGATCAAGGACAAGCAGCTCAATAAAGAAAAACTCAAGGAATTGCGCGCCAATTCGCCGCTGGGGGAAATCCTCGCGGCGGGCCTGGCCAACTCCAAACATGGTCGCGAGATCATGAAAGAGTGCATCGAAGAGGCCGCCGCCCGGGTCATTCATGAACTCGAGCGCTACATCAATGCTCTCGGCACTATCGCAGCCATGGCGCCATTACTGGGTCTGCTTGGCACCGTGCTGGGCATGATCGATATCTTCAGCGCGTTCACTGGCTCCGGTATGACCACCAATGCCTCGGTGCTGGCAGGCGGTATCTCCAAGGCATTGATCACCACCGCTGCGGGCCTGATGGTCGGTATTCCGGCGGTGTTCTTCCATCGGTTCCTGCAACGCCGTATCGATGAATTGGTGGTGGGCATGGAGCAGGAAGCGATCAAGCTGGTTGAAGTGGTACAGGGCGACCGTGATGTCGACCTGGCCGAGGGCCGCGCGTGAAGTTCCGTCGCAAACCCCGGGAAACCGTGGACATCAACCTCGCTTCGCTGATCGACGTGGTGTTCATTCTGCTGCTGTTTTTCGTCGTGACCACCACGTTCACTCGCGAAACCCAGTTGCGTGTTGACCTGCCGGAAGCGGTCAGCGGCTCCCCGGCCGAAGACCAGCAAGTCAAGCAGATCGACGTGGCCATCAGCGCCGAAGGCGTGTTTTCGGTGAACAACAAGATTCTGCCGAAGAACGACCTGGCGACCCTGATGGAAGCCATGCAGAAAGAGTCCAACGGCGATACCAACATACCGTTGTCGATCAGTGCCGATGGCAAGACTCAGCATCAATCCGTGATCACTGCCATGGACGCGGCCGGCAAGCTCGGTTTCAGCCATCTGCGCATGACCACGGTCGAGGCGGCGCCCAAATCCTGATGAGCCTGTCCGATCGTTTGCTCGCCGCGTGGTATCAGGGGCACCCGGCCCTGACGCTGCTGCGGCCGCTGGAAATGCTCTATCGCCGCGTGGTGGTGGGTAAGCGCCAGCGCTTTCTTGCCGGTGAAGGTCAGATCTACCAGCCATCGGTGCCGTTGATCGTGGTCGGCAACATCACCGTCGGTGGCACCGGCAAGACGCCGATGATTCTCTGGTTGATCGAACATTGCCGGCGCAGCGGTTTGCGCGTCGGCGTGGTCAGTCGTGGTTACGGCGCCAAACCACCGCAACTGCCGTGGCGCGTTGCGGCCGAGCAAACCGCTGACATCGCCGGTGACGAACCGTTGCTGATCGTCCAGCGCACCGGCGTGCCGCTGATGATCGACCCCAATCGCAGCGCAGCGGTCAAAGCCTTGCTCGCCAGTGAACCACTGGATCTGATCCTCTCCGACGACGGTATGCAGCATTATCGTCTGGCGCGGGATCTGGAGCTGGTGCTGATCGACGCCGCCCGTGGTTTGGGCAACAAACGCTGCTTGCCGGCAGGGCCGTTGCGTGAGCCGATCGAGCGCCTGCAAAGTGTCGACGGCGTGCTGTTCAATGGTGCCACCGAGGATCGCGATGACGGTTTCGCTTTCCGTCTGCAACCGACCGCGCTGGTCAATCTGCGCAGCGGCGAGCGCAAGTCGCTCGATCATTTTCCACCCGGCCAGGCCGTGCACGCGGTCGCCGGGATCGGCAATCCGCAACGTTTCTTCAATACCCTCGAAGCGCTAGACTGGCGAGCAGTCCCCCATGCGTTTGCCGACCACGCCGAATACAGCGTGCAGGCGTTGAATTTCACACCGTCATTGCCGTTGGTGATGACCGAAAAGGACGCGGTGAAGTGCCGTGCCTTTGCGGCTGACGACTGGTGGTATCTGGCGGTCGATGCGCTGCCGTCGCCGGCCTTTGTGGCCTGGTTCGACACGCAGCTGATGCGCCTGTTGCCGGATCGTCTTTTGCCTTAACTCTTTACTCAGGGAATGTTCATGGACACCAAATTGCTCGATATCCTCGCGTGCCCGATCTGCAAAGGCCCGCTCAAGCTCAGCGCCGACAAAACTGAACTGATCAGCAAGGGCGCCGGTCTGGCGTACCCGATCCGCGATGGCATCCCGGTCATGCTCGAAAGCGAAGCCCGCACCCTGACCACCGACGAGCGTCTGGATAAATGACCACTGCCTTCACCGTTGTCATCCCGTCGCGTTTCGCCTCGACCCGCCTGCCCGGCAAACCGCTGCTCGACATCGCCGGCAAGCCGATGATCCAGCACGTCTGGGAACAGGCGAGCAAAAGCAGCGCCAGCCGTGTGGTCGTCGCGACTGACGATGCGCGCATCGTCGAGGCCTGCAAGGCTTTTGGTGCCGAAGTGGTGCTGACCCGTGAAGATCACAACTCCGGCACCGATCGTCTGGCCGAAGTCGCGGCGAAACTGGGTCTTGAACCCGACGCGATCGTGGTCAACGTGCAGGGTGACGAGCCGCTGATTCCGCCGAGCGTGATCGATCAGGTCGCCGCCAATCTGGCTGCCCACACCGAAGCGCGCATGGCCACGCTGGCCGAGCCGATCGAAGACGTAGATACCCTGTTCAATCCGAACGTGGTCAAGGTCGTCAGTGATCTCAACGGTTTGGCGCTGACCTTCAGCCGTGCGACTTTGCCATGGGCGCGCGATGCGTTTGCCAAGAGCCGCGAGCAATTGCCGGAGGGCGTGCCATACCGTCGCCATATCGGCATCTATGCCTACCGCGCCGGTTTCCTTCAGGACTTCGTCAGTTGGGGCCCGTGCTGGCTGGAAAACACTGAATCCCTCGAACAGCTGCGTGCCCTGTGGCACGGTGTGCGCATTCACGTTGCCGACGCGCTGATCGCACCGCCAACCGGCGTTGACACGGTTGAAGATCTCGAGCGCGTTCGTCGCCTGCTGGGGGCCTGATGCGCGTTCTGTTTGTATGCCTGGGCAACATTTGCCGCTCGCCCACGGCCGAAGGCGTATTGCGCCACAAACTGCGTGAAGCAGGGCTGGCGGATCAGGTCGAAGTAGCCTCCGCCGGCACCGGTGACTGGCACGTTGGCAACCCGCCGGACAAACGCAGCCAGGCCGCGGCCAAAGTGCGCGGCTATGACCTGTCGGCGCAACGCGCGCAGCAGGTCCGCCGTGCCGATTTCGCCAGTTACGACCTGATTCTGGCCATGGACAACAGCAACCTGCGCAACCTCAAGGCGTTGCAGCCGTCCACCGGCAAAGCCGAGCTGGACCTGTTTTTGCGCCGTTATGCCGGTGTCGTCGATGAAGTGCCGGATCCGTATTACGACGGCGATCAGGGTTTCGAGCAAGTGCTGGATCTGATCGAAGCAGCCTGTGACCAATTGTTGATCGAAGTGAAGGGCCGGTTATGAGTTTGCAGGTGCAACCGCAGGTTTCCCTGAAACCGTTCAACAGTTTTGGCGTGGATGTGCGCGCGCAACTGTTCGCCGAAGCCCACAGCGATGCCGATGTCCGTGAAGCGCTGGCCTATGCCGTTGCTCATGATGTGCCGTTGCTGGTGATCGGCGGTGGCAGCAACTTGCTGCTAACGGCAGATATTCCGGCGCTGGTGCTGCGCATGGCCACGCGCGGGATTCGTGTGATCAGCGATGACGGCAACCGTGTGGTGATCGAGGCGGAAGCGGGCGAGCCGTGGCATCCGTTTGTGCAGCACACGTTGGCGCAAGGACTCTCCGGGCTGGAAAACCTCAGCCTGATTCCCGGCACGGTTGGCGCTGCGCCGATGCAGAACATCGGTGCCTACGGCGTCGAGATCAAGGATGTATTCGCCGGCCTCACCGCGCTGGATCGCCAGACCGGCGAGCTGCGCGATTTCACCCTCGAAGAATGCAACTTCGCCTACCGCGACAGCTTGTTCAAGCAGCAGCCGGGGCGTTGGCTGATTCTGCGCGTGCGCTTTGCACTCGACCGCATCGCGCATTTGCATCTGGAATACGGCCCGGTGCGTCAGCGCCTGACCGAGCAGGGCATCGAGCAGCCGACGCCTACCGACGTCAGCCGTGCGATTTGCAGTATCCGCAGCGAAAAACTGCCGGATCCGGCGGTACTCGGCAATGCCGGCAGCTTCTTCAAGAATCCGCTGGTGTCGGCGGCCATCGTCGCGAGGATCAAGGAACAGCATCCGGATGTGGTCGCCTACGCGCAGCCGAACGGACAAATGAAGCTCGCGGCAGGCTGGCTGATCGAGCGTGCCGGCTGGAAAGGTTTCCGTGAAGCCGATGCCGGCGTGCATAAATTGCAAGCGCTGGTGCTGGTCAACTACGGCGCGGCAACCGGGCTGCAACTGCTCGATCTGGCGCAACGCATCCAGAAAGACATTGCCGAACGTTTCAATGTCGACCTGGAGATGGAGCCTAATCGCTATTGAGGCTACGCTTTCAAAGCGCCATCCAAAGCCCTGCACTGATAAAAAGTGCAGGGCTTTTTTGTTAACGCTGGGTTAACTTAGCGAGCTAACGATAACCGTCATTTGCTCCACCAAAGGCCCGGTGCAGACGTTCGCGTCGGCACAAGAGAGCCTGATTAGCCTGAGTCGATCTGCGTGAACCACCGCCGATTCAACGGCGGCAGATTGCTCGACCCCATAACCACTAAAAATATGCGGGCGTGCCCATGATTACCCTGAAACTCAACGGTCAAGACCATCCTCTCGATGTCACCGAAGACATGCCGCTGTTGTGGGCGATTCGTGATGTCGCCGGTTATAACGGCACCAAGTTCGGCTGCGGCATGGGGCTGTGCGGCGCCTGCACCATTCATATCGACGGCTTGCCGGCGCGCAGTTGCATCACGCCGATCGGTTCGGTGGTCGGCCAGAACGTCACCACCATCGACAACCTGCACGCCGACCCGGTGGGGCAGGTGGTCCAGCAAGCCTGGCTCGACACCGCTGTAGCGCAATGCGGATTCTGTCAGGGCGGGCAGATCATGTCGGCTACCGCGTTGCTCAAGACCAACCCGAACCCGAGCGACGAGCAGATCGAAGAAGCCATGGTCGGTAACATTTGCCGCTGCGGCACCTACAACCGGATCAAGACTGCGATCCGCCAGGCTTCCACTCACTTGAAGGAGGCCAAGGCATGAGTCGCCTTCCGAATGATTTCGCCCTGAGCAATCTCAGCCGTCGCGGTTTCCTCAAAGGCGTCGGCGCCACCGGCGCGCTGGTGCTGGCCGCCAGTTGGGGTTGGCAGGATGCGTTGGCTGAAGACAAACCGAAGCAATTCGGCGCCGATGGCATGCCCAATGGCTGGATCGACGATCCGAAGGTCTACGTCAGCATTGCCGCTGACGGCACGGTCACTGTGGTGTGCAACCGTTCCGAGATGGGCCAGGGCGTGCGCACCAGTTTGACCATGGTTGTTGCTGATGAACTGGAAGCCGATTGGGCGCGCGTCAAAGTGCAGCAGGCGCCGGGTGATGAAGTGCGCTTCGGCAACCAGGACACCGACGGTTCGCGCAGCATGCGCCATTGGTATGAACCAATGCGGCGTTGCGGTGCGGCGGCGCGGACCATGCTTGAACAGGCCGCCGCTGCGCAGTGGAAAGTGCCGGTCGGTGAGTGCCACGCGCAACTGCACAAAGTCATTCACAAACCGTCTGGCCGTGAGCTGGGCTATGGCGAACTGGCCGCCGCAGCCAGTGCGTTGCCGGTACCGGCGCGTGACAGCCTGCGCCTCAAGCAGCCGTCGGAGTTTCGCTACATCGGCAAGGAAGGTACGAAAGCCATCGACGGCGCAGACATCGTCAACGGTCGTGCGGTATACGGCGCCGATGTGCATTTCGACGGCATGCTGTACGCAACTATCGCCCGTCCGGCGGTGTACGGCGGCAAGGTCAAATCGCTGGATGACAGCGCTGCGCTGAAAGTCCCCGGTGTGCTCAAAGTGCTGCAGATCGAAAGCCGGCCGCTGCCTTCTGAGTTTCAGCCACTGGGTGGTGTGGCCGTGGTGGCGAGCAATACCTGGGCCGCGATCAAGGGCCGTGAAGCGTTGAAAATCGAATGGGATGACGGTCCGAACGCCAGTTATGACTCGATCGCCTATCGCAAAGAGCTTGAAGCCGCCTCGCTGAAACCCGGCAAAGTGGTGCGCAACACCGGCGATATCGACAAGGCCCTGAGCGGTGCTGCAAGTACGCTTGAAGCATCCTACTACCTGCCGCATCTGGCCCAGGCACCGATGGAGCCAATGGTTGCCATCGCTCGCTACAAGGACGGCGTTTGCGAAGCGTGGGCACCGAGTCAGGCGCCGCAAGTCACCCGCGAGCGCATTGCCGAGCGTCTTGGACTGCCGTTCGACAATGTCACATTCAATGTCACCTTGCTTGGCGGTGGTTTTGGTCGCAAGTCGAAACCGGATTTCGTCGTCGAAGCGGCGATTCTCGCCAAAGAGTTCCCCGGCAAAGCCGTGCGGGTGCAGTGGACGCGTGAAGATGACATCCACAACTCGTATTTCCACACTGTGTCCGCCGAGTATCTGAAGGCTGGCGTGGGCAAGGACGGCATGCCGTCCGGCTGGTTGCATCGCACCGTGGCGCCGAGCATCACCGCGCTGTTCGCGCCGGGGATGAACCATGAAGCGGCTTTCGAGCTGGGCATGGGTTTCACCAACATGGCCTACGCGATTCCCAACGTACGCCTGGAAAACCCCGAGGCGACCGTGCACACACGGGTTGGCTGGTATCGCTCGGTGTCGAATATTCCTCATGGTTTTGCCATCCAGAGTTTCGTCGATGAGCTGGCGCACAAGGCCGGCGAGGATCCGCTCAAATACCAGATCAAACTGCTCGGCGCTGATCGGCAGATCGACCCGCGCACCTTGAGCGAAGAGTGGAACTACGGCGAATCGCCCGAGCGGTATCCGATCGATACCGGGCGCATGCGCACCGTGCTGGAAACCGCCGCGAAAGCAGCCGGTTGGGGGCGCAAACTGCCGAAGGGCCGTGGTCTGGGTCTGGCGGTGCATTACAGCTTCGTCACGTACGTGGCGGCGGTGATCGAAGTCGAGGTCAAGGACGACGGTACGCTGATCGTGCACAAGGCCGATATTGCCGTGGATTGCGGGCCGCAGATCAACCCTGAACGTATCCGTTCGCAGTTCGAAGGCGCCTGCGTGATGGGCCTGGGCAACGCAGTACTGGGCGAAATCAGCTTCAAGGACGGCAAGGTCCAGCAGGACAACTTCCACATGTACGAAGTGGCGCGCATGTCGCTGGCGCCGAAAGAAGTTGCCGTGCATCTGGTGACGCCGCCGGGCGACGTGCCCTTGGGCGGTGTCGGCGAGCCGGGCGTGCCGCCGATTGCTCCGGCCTTGTGTAACGCGATCTTTGCCGCTACTGGCAAGCGCATCCGTAATCTGCCGGTGCGTTACCAGTTGCAGGGCTGGCAGAAGGCAGAGGCGTAATGGACAGCGTCGACCTCAATGTCCTGCGCAGCGTCCTTGAATGGCGCCGCGCCGGGCAGCGGGTGGTGCTGTTCAGCGTGGTGCAGACCTGGGGCACGGCGCCCCGGGCTCCCGGCGCCATGCTCGCCTTGCGCGAGGATGGCGTGGTGATCGGTTCGGTGTCGGGCGGGTGCGTCGAGGATGACTTGATCGCCCGCCTGCACGACGGACGCATCGCCACCGATGGGCCGCCGGTGCAGTTGATCACTTATGGCGTTACACGCGAGGAGGCGGCGCGCTTTGGCTTGCCTTGTGGCGGCACGTTGCGCCTGACTGAAGAACGGATCGGCGATCCCGCGTGGGTTGCCGAGTTGCTCGCGCGGTGCGAAGCACACGAGATCGTTGCCCGTGAGTTGAACATTGAAACCGGTGAAGTGCTTCTGTCGCCGGCCAGCAAGTCCGACTCGCTGGAGTTCGACGGCAAAACCCTGCGAGCGATCTACGGGCCGCGCTGGCGCCTGCTATTGATCGGTGCCGGGCAGTTGTCGCGTTACGTGGCGGATATGGCGCGGTTGCTGGATTTTGAGGTGCTGATCTGCGATCCGCGCAGCGAATTCGTCTACGGCTGGGAAGAGCATCACGGGCGTTTCGTCTCGGGCATGCCGGATGAGGCGGTGTTGAGTATCCAGACCGACGAACGTACGGCGATTGTCGCGTTGACCCACGATCCGCGTCTGGACGATATGGCGCTGCTCACGGCGCTGGATTCTCCGGCCTTCTATGTCGGCGCTCTCGGCTCTCGGGTTAACAGCCGGAAGCGTCGGGAGAATCTTGCTCAGCTGGGCTTGTCGGTGCAGGCGATCGATCGGCTGCACGGGCCGATCGGTTTGCACATCGGCAGTCATTCGCCAGCGGAAATTGCTTTGTCCCTGTTGGCGGAGATCGTCGCAATCAAGAACGGCGTCGAGTTGAAGCAGAAGAAAAGTTTGGAGGACGCATGAGTCGATCCATTGCAGTGATTGTGCTGGCGGCGGGTGAAGGCAGCCGTTTTCGCCAGGAGGCAGGTGCCGATAAGGACAAGTTGCTGGCGGACTGCACCGGGCGTGATGGTGCAGTGCGTTCGGTGATTGAGCAGGTGCTGTTGAATCTGCCGGGCAGCCTCGACAGGCGCGTGCTGGTGACGACCGAGGCGCGGCCGCAGGCGATGCGCATGGCCCAGGCCTATGGCTGTGACGTGGTCTCGATTGAATCGACTGGAATGGGTGACAGTATTGCCGCCGGGGTCGCCGCTTGCCCTGATGCCGATGGCTGGTTGATTGTCCTTGGTGACATGCCGTTTATCTTGCCGTCGAGTATTGGGCTGGTGGTCGCGTCGATTGCTGATGATGCGGTGAGCGTGCCGGTGCAGGAAGGGGAGTTTGGTCATCCTGTGGGGTTTGGGCGGTCGTTTGGTGCGGGGTTGCAGGCTTTGAGTGGCGATCGAGGGGCTCGGCCGTTGTTCAAGCAGGGCAGGGTGGTGGAAGTGGCGGTGGATGATCCTGGGGTGTTGTGGGATATCGATGTGCCGGAGGCTTTGGTTTTTACTTCGTCTTGAGAGCTGCGTAAATTCCTGAGAGCCCCTCACCCTAACCCTCTCCCAGAGGGAGAGGGGACTGACCGAGGTGTTCTTTCGAGGTACACCGACCTGAAACTTCGAGTCGAACTCCGGCCTTGAAACACACGGAGATCTGCTCCCTTTCCCCCTCGCCCCCTCGGGGAGAGGGCTGGGGTGAGGGGGTTGGATCTAGAGTCCAGCACAAAAAATCGAGGCATAAAAAAGCCCCGCCTGAATAATCGGGCGGGGCTTTTTATTGGCTTTGGAAATTACACGAGTGGTTTAGGCTCGTGTTCTTTTTCCTCGGCCTCTTGGTGCTGCTCGACCGCGTCCTGAACGGAGCGTGGTGCTTCAGCAATCACCGACTCAACCACAGCTTCTTCAGTCACCGGGGCAGGCGCTGCCTCGACCACTTCAGCAACCACGGCTGGCTCGGCAGCGACTGGCGCAGCAGCGGCAGCCAGTTCAGCTTCCTTCTGCAGACGCTCTTCTTCACGCTTGCGACGACGCACTTCACGTGGGTCGTTTGGCGCGCGGCCGCTTGGCGTCAGAGCGCTGACCGGTGCTGCAGCTTCAACAACCGGGGCTGGCGCCTCGGTCACCACGGGTGCTGCGACAACCGGTGCTTCAACGACAGGTGCTGGTTCGGCAGCTTTACGTTCTTCAAACACTGGGGTTTCGAACACTGGCGCTTCAACAACCGGTGCTTCCACCACTGGCGCTGGGGTTTCAGCAACAGTCGGCTCGGCAACCCAGTTGAAGGCAGTCTGCTCTTCGCGAACTTCACGTACGCTTTCGGTTACGGTTTCTGCGACGGTTTCTACCACCGGCTCCGCAGCCACAACTGGCGCTGGCTCTACCTGAGGCAGGGTCTCTTGAACCGGTGCCACTTCGACTTCCGGAGCAGCAACCACTTCCACTGGCGTGGTTGCTTCAACAACCGGCGCTTCCACTGGAGCGGTTTCCTGAACAGCCGCGGTGGCGCGTTCAGCTTGCTCGTGGGCTTGTGCTTCAGCCGGTGCACTGATCACGGTGCTGGCAACAGCGGCGGTCACAGCCAGGCCAGCAGCCAGATCGGCAGTGCTTGGCGCTTCAGCGTTTTCGCCGGCTTCGGATTCTTCCGAACCTTCGATCACGTTGCCGTTGGCATCACGCTGACGCTCACGACGGTTGCTGCGACGACGCTGACCGCGCGAACGACGACGTGGGCGATCGCCTTCGGCGTTCTCCGAACCGTCTTCCGGCAGTTGCTCTTCGTTGGTGTTCACTTCTTCTTCAGCGACGGCAGCAGCGGCCTGTTCGGCACGCGGTTGACGCTCTTCACGTGGCGGACGCGGTGCGCGTTCTTCACGGGGCTGACGGGTCGGGCGTTCTTCAGCGGTAACGGCAACGTCAGCAGCAGCGGCTGGAACGGCGTCCAGTGGCTCGCGCAGTTCACGCACACGCTCTTCACGCTCGCCGCGTGGCTTGCGGTCTTCGCGCGGTGCACGTGGTGCACGTTCTTCACGCGGAGCGCGTGGTGCACGTTCTTCGCGGGCAACTGGCGCTTCGGTACGAGCTTCACGTGGTTCGCGGACTTCACGGGCTTCACGTGGCGCGCGCTCTTCGCGCGGCTCGCGTGGCGCACGTTCTTCACGTGGAGCACGTTCTTCGCGTGGCTTGCGTTCTTCATCGCGGCGACCATTACGGTTGCGGCTCTGCTGACGACCGTTGCGACGCTCTTCGTTGCGGGCCGGACGTTCGGTGGCTGGTTTTTCAACCACAACCGGAGCGGCTGGTTCTTCTTTGGTGGCGAACAGGCTGACCAGCGATTTCACCAGACCTTTGAACAGGCTTGGCTCTGGTGCAGCGACTGGAGCTGGTGCAGCAGCGACCGGGGCGGCGACTTCGGTCGGAACCGGAGCGTTGGCACGTGCCGGAGCAGTCTTGACCGCAGCTTCCTGGCGAACCAGGGTGCGGGTCGCAGCGGCTGGCTGGACTTCTTCGACTTCGGCAGCGGCAGCTGCGATTTCGTAGCTGGACTGGTTGGTCGCAGCTTCCGGGCTGTCGTCACGCAGGCGCTGAACTTCGAAATGCGGGGTTTCGAGGTGGTCGTTCGGCAGAATGATGATGCGAGCACGGGTGCGCAGTTCGATCTTGGTGATCGAGTTGCGTTTTTCGTTGAGCAGGAACGCGGCGACCGGGATCGGCACCTGGGCGCGCACTTCGGCGGTGCGGTCTTTCAGGGCTTCTTCTTCGATCAGGCGCAGGATCGCCAGCGACAGCGATTCAACGTCACGGATGATGCCGGTGCCGTTGCAACGCGGGCAAACGATACCGCTGCTTTCGCCCAGGGATGGACGCAGGCGCTGACGGGACATTTCCAGCAGGCCGAAGCGCGAGATGCGACCGATCTGCACGCGGGCACGGTCGGCTTCCAGGCATTCGCGGACTTTCTCTTCCACGGCGCGCTGGTTCTTGGCAGGGGTCATGTCGATGAAGTCGATGACGATCAGGCCGCCGATGTCGCGCAGGCGCAACTGACGGGCGATTTCTTCGGCAGCTTCAAGGTTGGTCTGCAGAGCGGTTTCTTCGATGTCGCTGCCTTTGGTGGCGCGCGCCGAGTTGATGTCGATCGACACCAGGGCTTCGGTCGGATCGATAACGATGGAGCCGCCGGAAGGCAGTTCAACGACGCGCTGGAAAGCGGTCTCGATCTGGCTTTCGATCTGGAAACGGTTGAACAGCGGCACGCTGTCTTCGTACAGCTTGATCTTGCTGGCGTATTGCGGCATAACCTGGCGAATGAAGGTCAGGGCTTCGTCCTGGGCTTCAACGCTGTCGATCAGCACTTCGCCGATGTCCTGGCGCAGGTAATCGCGGATGGCGCGGATGATCACGTTGCTTTCCTGGTAGATCAGGAATGGCGCGGAGCGATCCAGCGAGGCTTCTTTGATGGCGGTCCACAGTTGCAGCAGGTAGTCGAGGTCCCACTGCATTTCTTCGCTGCTGCGGCCAAGGCCGGCAGTGCGCACGATCAGACCCATGTCGGCTGGTGCGACCAGACCGTTCAGCGCTTCACGCAGTTCGTTGCGCTCTTCGCCTTCGATACGACGGGAGATACCGCCGGCACGCGGGTTGTTCGGCATCAGCACGAGGTAACGACCGGCCAGGCTGATGAAGGTGGTCAGGGCTGCGCCCTTGTTGCCACGTTCTTCTTTTTCGACCTGAACGATGACTTCCTGGCCTTCGCTCAGGACGTCCTTGATGTTGACGCGGCCTTCAGGGGCTTTCTTGAAGTATTCGCGGGAGATTTCTTTGAGGGGCAGGAAGCCGTGGCGCTCGGAGCCGAAATCGACAAAGGCAGCCTCAAGGCTTGGTTCGATGCGAGTGATGCGGCCTTTATAGATGTTGGCCTTCTTCTGCTCGCGTGCACCGGATTCGATGTCCAGGTCGTAGAGGCGTTGGCCATCTACCAGTGCAACACGCAACTCTTCGGGTTGAGTTGCGTTAATCAGCATTCTTTTCATGTAGTACCGTCGGTTTCCGGGCTGCCGGAAACGGCGTTCGGCACACACGACTTCTCACGGTCGGTGTCAGGTGCGTCGGGAGTGGTTGGCCATTCCCGTGTCCAGCGATATGCGGCCAATTGGGCCGATATAGCGACGTACGCGTCCTGCTTGCTGTGGCTACTTAAGCACTCAGTCAGGAGGAGGAATCAACCAGCGGCTGTGGACGAGATGAAGCGTCTTGATAAAGCCTATTGCTACACAGTCCAGCGGTTGTGCATCTCCACCCTACACGTATCCCTGATAATTCGGGTGCTGCCGCGCGCAGAATCCGCAGCGGGTTGGCATTTACCGTGAGCTCCGAAAGGGGAGGTCACGCATCATGGCTAATTCAGGCGTTGTTTCCGAAGCATTCGCTCGGGGTCATCTGTAGCTGACTGCACTTTGTGAACTGGCCTTGAATGTGTGCCTATCAGGCGAGTAAAAACTCTGCTCGACGGTGTAATTCAGGCCTCATGTCACCTGCGCTTGTTACAACTGCAAACTCCACCGTTACGTAGCGAAAGCCCCGTAGGACGGCCTCGCGTCCTGGTGAATTGCGTTGGTCAGGGCCGGTTTTTGACCGTGGTTCCTCTGTCCAGGCCGCTTTTGGCGGCGTTCGCGACTATAGCAGCAATGATTAAGTGCTTCAATTCCATAAAAATTGTTATCATCCGCGGCATGACAACTACTGCCCCTTCGACTCCAGGCGTTCAATTGCTTGAAGTCTCGCCGGAGTATGCCGGCCAACGAATCGACAATTTTCTCCTCGCCCGGCTCAAAGGCGTGCCCAAGACCTTGATTTACCGCATTTTGCGTAAAGGCGAAGTGCGTGTGAACAAAGGTCGGATCAAGCCCGAATACAAGCTGCAGGCCGGTGATATCGTGCGCGTGCCGCCGGTTCGCGTGCCTGAGCGCGATGAGCCGGTGCCGCTGGCGCAGGGTCTGTTGCAGCGCCTGGAAGCTTCGATTGTCTTCGAAGACAAAGCCCTGATCGTGATCAATAAGCCCGCCGGCATTGCGGTTCACGGCGGTAGTGGCTTGAACTTCGGCGTGATCGAAGCCTTTCGTCAGTTGCGTCCCGATGCCAAAGAGCTGGAGCTGGTGCACCGTCTCGACCGTGATACCTCCGGCCTGCTGATGATCGCGAAAAAGCGCAGCATGTTGCGCCACTTGCACGAGCAATTGCGCGGCGATGGCGTCGACAAGCGCTACATGGCGCTGGTCCGCGGCAACTGGGCGACCTCGATCAAGAAAGTCAGTGCGCCATTGCTCAAGAGCAATCTGCGTTCCGGTGAGCGCATGGTCGAAGTCAATGACGAGGGCAAAGAAGCCCTGACCATGTTCAAAGTGCTGCGCCGCTTTGGTGACTTCGCCACCATGGTCGAGGCTAAACCGGTGACCGGTCGCACCCACCAGATTCGCGTGCATACCTTGCATGCCGGTCATTGCATTGCTGGCGACAGCAAGTATGGCGATGAGGATTTCACCAAGGAAATCCGTGATCTGGGCGGCAAGCGCCTGTTCCTGCACGCCTACATGCTGACCGTGCCGCTGCCCGATGGCGGCAAGCTGACCTTGCAGGCGCCGGTCGATGAAATGTGGGCCAAGACCGTGGAGCGATTGAGTGCGCCCATCTGATTACAAACTGCTGATTTTCGATTGGGACGGCACCCTGGCAGATTCCATTCATCGGATTGTCGAAGCCATGCATTCGGCGTCCGGGCGCTCCGGTTTCGAGTTGCGCGACGACTTTGCTGTCAAAGGCATTATCGGTTTGGGCTTGCCCGAGGCGATTCGCACGCTGTATCCCGAGATCAGTGACGCCGAAATGACCGCGTTTCGCGAGTATTACGCCGATCACTACATCGCCGCAGAAGCTGTGCCTTCGCCGTTGTTCGAAGGCGTAGTCGAGTCGATGGCGTCCTTTCGCGAGCAGGGTTATCACCTCGCGGTGGCGACCGGCAAGAATCGTCGCGGACTGGATCGAGTGCTCAAGGCTAATGGCTGGGAAGATTATTTCGATATCACCCGCGCTGCCGATGAAACTGCGAGCAAGCCGCACCCTCTGATGCTGGAGCAGATCCTTGCTCATTGTGGTGTGCGCCCGGAGCAGGCCTTGATGGTCGGCGATTCGTCCTTCGATCTGTTGATGGCGCGTAATGCGGGGATGGATTCGGTCGCGGTCAGTTATGGCGCGCAATCGATCGAATCGCTGCAACAATTCGAGCCACGTCTGTCGATCGACCGTTTTTCCGAATTGCATGCCTGGCTGGGGAAGTAGGCCTAATACGTTTTTGCTGGGGTGGATGGCATGACCGACGAATGGAAAGCACCGGCCAAGGCAAGTGCCGACGGCGGTGACGAAAAAAGCTGGAAGCTGTTGGAAAAGACTCTGCTGGCTGGTGTTCAGGAACAGCGTCGTTCGCGGCGTTGGGGGATTTTCTTCAAGCTGCTGACGTTTGTTTATCTGTTTGTGGCGCTGATCCTGTTCACGCCGCTGATGGACATGGAAAAGAGCGCCACGCGCGGGCCGAACTACACCGCGTTGATCGACGTCACCGGCATGATCGCCGACAAAGAGCCCGCCAGTGCCGACAACATTGTTGGCAGCCTGCGGGCGGCGTTCGAGGACAAGAAGGTCAAAGGCGTGATCCTGCGCATCAACAGTCCTGGCGGCAGTCCGGTGCAATCGGGTTATGTGTATGACGAGATCAAGCGTCTGCGCGGTCTGCATCCGGAGATCAAGCTTTACGCGGTGATTTCCGATCTGGGCGCCTCCGGTGCTTATTACATTGCCAGTGCGGCGGATCAGATCTATGCCGACAAGGCGAGTCTGGTTGGCTCGATTGGTGTGACGGCGGCCGGTTACGGCTTTGTCGGCACCATGGAGAAACTGGGTGTCGAGCGTCGCACGTACACCTCGGGCGAGCATAAGTCGTTCCTTGACCCGTTCCAGCCGCAGAAGTCTGATGAAACGGCGTTCTGGCAAACGGTGCTGGACACCACGCACAAGCAGTTCATCAACAGCGTCAAGCAGGGCCGTGGCGATCGTCTGAAAGACAAAGAGCATCCGGAGCTGTTCTCCGGGCTGGTCTGGTCGGGTGAGCAAGCGCTGCCGCTGGGCTTGATCGATGGTCTGGGCAATGCCAGTTCGGTGGCGCGTGATGTGATTGGCGAGAAAGAGCTGGTCGACTTCACCGTTCAGGAGTCGCCGTTCGATCGTTTCTCGAAGAAGCTCGGTGCCAGCGTGGCAGAGCAATTGGCGATGTGGATGGGTTTCCACGGACCTTCGTTGCGTTAGTTCGTTGTAAAGATCAAAAGATCGCAGCCTGCGGTAGCTCCTACAGAGATCGGTGTAGGAGTTGCCGCAGGCTGCGATCTTTTGCTTTAAGGCATCTGTACGCCTTCAACCAGTAGCATGTCGATCAGGCGAATCAGCGGCAGGCCGATCAGGCTGGTGGCATCAGGGCCTTCGGTAGATTGAAACAGGCTCACACCGAGGCCTTCCGCCTTGAAGCTGCCTGCGCAGTCGTAAGGCTGTTCAATGCGCAAATAGCGTTCGATGCTTGCCTGATCCAGCGTGCGCATGTGGACCGTGAACGGCACGCAATCGACCTGGCACTGGTCGGTCTGACTGTTAAGCAGCGCAAGGCCGGTCAGGAATGTCACGCTGGCGCCACTGGCGGCCATCAGTTGCTCGCGCGCCTTCTCAAAGGTGTGCGGCTTGCCGATGATCTGCTCGCCGAGCACGGCAACCTGGTCCGAGCCGATAATCAGATGGGCGGGATAGCTGTCAGCCAATGCCCGGGCTTTTTGTTCGGCGAGGCGCTTGACCAGTTCGATCGCCGATTCGCCCGGGCGGTGACTTTCATCGATATCCGGCGAGCTGCAGACGAACGGCAGGTGCAGGCGGGCGAGCAATTCCCGACGATAGGTCGAGCTTGAAGCGAGTAATAAAGGCAGCATTCGCGTCTCCTGAGGCAGGTGCGAATTCTAGCGGAGGCACGCAAGTGACGGACAGGGCACAATTTCCTTTGACATGGGTGGGTGCATCCCTATAATGCTGCGCCTATGTTGAATGACCCGATTCCACCTCACGTTGACCCGCGCAAATTGGCTGACCGTGGCACCACCCTTCAAGGTGAACTGCTGCTGGCCGATTTGAAGAGACTCTGCGACCCGCTTTCCGACGATGTCGGTACGGTGCAGGCGAAATTCGTTTTTGAACGAGATGAACGTAAATCTGTGGTGATCCACAGCTTTATCGACACCGAGGTCAAAATGGTTTGCCAGCGTTGTCTTGAGCTGGTCACCCTGCCGATCCACAGCGAATGCAGTTACGCTGTAGTGAAGGAGGGTGCGAATACCCAGTCGTTACCGAAAGGTTATGACGTGCTGGAACTGGGCGAAGATCCATTGGATCTGCAGTCACTGGTCGAGGAAGAGCTTTTGCTTGCCTTGCCTATTGTGCCTGCTCATCATCCGGAAGAATGCCAGCAGCCGGCGGGAGCAGATGAGCCCGAACCGAGCGAGGACGAGGTAACGCGGTCCAACCCGTTCAGTGTATTGGCGCAGTTAAAGCGTGACCCAAACGTTTAGGAGTTAATCAATTATGGCTGTTCAGCAGAACAAAAAATCCCGCTCTGCCCGTGACATGCGCCGTTCGCACGACGCTCTCGAGGCTAGCACCCTGTCTGTAGAAAAAACCACTGGTGAAGTTCACCTGCGTCACCACGTATCGCCAGAAGGCGTATACCGTGGCCGTAAAGTGATCGACAAGGGCGCTGACGAGTAATCACTTGTCCGCTCAAGTCATCGCGATTGACGCAATGGGCGGGGACTTCGGTCCCCGCAGCATTGTTCAGGCCAGCCTTGCTTGCCTGTCTGCTACGCCCTCGCTGCACCTCACCCTCGTCGGTCAACCCTCCCTTCTTGAAGAATTGATCCACGGCCAATCGGCTGCCGATCGCGCGCGCCTGACGATTGTTGCGGCCAGCGAAGTCATCACCATGGACGAAAAACCGACCCAGGCGTTGCGTGGCAAGCCGGACTCGTCGATGCGTGTCGCCCTTGAGCTGGTGCGTGACGGCAAGGCTCAGGCCTGTGTCAGCGCCGGCAATACCGGTGCGTTGATGGCGCTGTCACGATTCGTGCTGAAGACGCTGCCCGGTATCGATCGGCCGGCAATGGTGGCGGCTATCCCGACGCAGAAGGGTTATTGCCAGTTGCTTGATCTGGGCGCCAACGTCGATTGCAGCGCCGAGCATTTGCTGCAATTTGCGGTAATGGGCTCGGTGGCGGCGCAGACGCTGGGCATCCATCGCCCGCGCGTCGCGCTGCTGAACATCGGCACCGAAGACATTAAGGGCAATCAGCAGGTCAAGCTGGCTGCGACGCTGTTGCAGGCTGCCCGTGGCATCAATTACATCGGCTTTATCGAAGGCGACGGTTTGTATCGCGGCGAGGCGGATGTTGTGGTGTGTGATGGTTTCGTCGGCAACATCCTGCTCAAGTCCAGCGAAGGTCTGGCGACGATGATTGCTGCGCGTATCGAGGCGCTGTTCAAAAAGAATCTGGCCTCTCGTGTCGTGGGGGCGTTGGCGTTGCCGCTGATGAAGCGTTTGCAGGCGGATCTGGCGCCGGCGCGACATAACGGCGCAAGCTTTCTCGGCTTGCAGGGTATCGTGGTGAAAAGCCACGGTTCGGCCGGTGTTCAGGGCTTTCAGAGTGCTATTTCCCGTGCGCTGATCGAGATTCAGGAAAATCTTCCCGAGCGTCTCCATGGTCGTCTGGAGGATTTGTTGTCTTAGGCGTTTTCGTCGGACAATGCTTAAATGTGACCGCCCGGTTCAAAGGGCCATCCAACTGTCAGTTTCTTGCGTCCCCAGTGGGGCGCCATTTTCCGACGACAAGATCATTAGGGGCTTGTTACATGTCTGCTTCCCTCGCATTCGTCTTTCCAGGACAAGGTTCGCAGTCCCTCGGCATGCTGGCCGAGCTGGGCGCGGAATATCCGTTGATCCTCGAAACTTTCAAAGAAGCCTCTGAGGCTCTGGGCTATGACCTGTGGGCGCTGACCCAGCAGGGCCCGGAAGAGCTGCTCAATCAAACCGATAAAACCCAACCGGCCATTCTGACCGCTTCGATCGCTCTGTGGCGTTTGTGGCTGGCGGAAGGTGGTGCGCGTCCGGCCTTTGTTGCCGGTCACAGCCTGGGTGAATACAGCGCGCTGGTTGCTGCCGGCAGCCTGACACTGGCTGATGCGGTGAAGCTCGTCGAGCGTCGCGGTCAGTTGATGCAGGAAGCTGTTCCGGCCGGGCAGGGCGGCATGGCTGCCATCCTCGGCCTGGAAGATGCCGATGTGCTGGCTGCCTGCGCCGAAGCGGCGCAAGGTGAAGTGGTCAGCGCGGTCAATTTCAACTCGCCGGGCCAAGTGGTCATTGCCGGTGCCAAGGCTGCCGTCGAGCGCGCGATCGAAGGCTGCAAGGCGCGTGGCGCCAAGCGTGCCATGCCGTTGCCGGTGAGCGTGCCGTCGCACTGCGAGCTGATGCGTCCGGCCGCTGAGCGCTTCGCCGAATCCATCGCCGCCATTGACTGGCAGGCACCGCAGATCCCGGTGGTACAGAACGTCAGCGCGCAAGTGCCGGCCGATCTGGAAACCCTCAAGCGTGATCTGCTCGAACAACTGTACAAGCCAGTGCGCTGGGTCGAGTCGGTACAGACCCTGGCCGCCAAAGGCGCGACCAATCTGGTCGAGTGCGGCCCGGGCAAAGTCCTGGCCGGCCTGAACAAACGTTGCGCCGAAGGCGTGGCGACTTCCAACCTCAATACCCCAGACGCTTTCGCTGCCGCTCGCGCAGCGCAAGCCTGAATCAGGAGAAACTTGCATGAGTCTGCAAGGTAAAGTTGCACTGGTCACCGGTGCAAGCCGCGGCATCGGCCAGGCTATCGCACTGGAGCTGGGTCGTCAGGGCGCCATCGTCATTGGCACCGCGACTTCCGCTTCGGGCGCCGAGCGTATCGCTGCGACCCTGAAGGAAAACGGTATTCAGGGCGCCGGCTTCGAACTCAATGTCACCAGCGATGAATCGGTCAGTGCAGTGCTGGCGGGTATTCAGGAACAGTTCGGTGCGCCGGTGGCAATCCTGGTCAATAATGCCGGCATCACCCGCGATAACCTGATGATGCGCATGAAAGACGACGAGTGGTACGACGTAATCGATACCAACCTGAACAGTCTGTATCGCCTGTCCAAGGGCGTTCTGCGCGGTATGACCAAGGCGCGCTGGGGTCGAATTATCAGTATTGGCTCGGTGGTGGGTGCCATGGGCAACGCAGGCCAAGTAAACTATGCAGCCGCCAAGGCCGGTCTGGAAGGTTTCAGCCGTGCAATGGCGCGTGAAGTCGGTTCGCGTTCGATTACGGTCAACTCGGTAACCCCAGGGTTTATCGACACCGATATGACGCGCGAACTGCCTGAAGCACAGCGTGAAGCCTTGCAGACGCAGATTCCGCTGGGTCGTCTGGGGCAAGCTCAAGAGATCGCGTCTGTGGTCGCTTTTCTTGCATCCGACGGTGCGGCATACGTCACTGGGGCTACAATCCCGGTGAACGGTGGGATGTACATGTAAGTAAAATGTGACGGATTGCTTCAAAAAAATGTCATACGAGCTGTCTAAAATCCGTTATAAAGCTGCAATCTATTTATAGGCAGAGGGCTGCAGGGTTTGAGGAGTGAAGCTTTCAGTTGAAAAACTGAAAAGTCTTTCTATACACTTACCCACTGGCCAGCTGCCTGAATTTGTCCATTAGGAGTGAAAACAAGGTATGAGCACCATCGAAGAGCGCGTCAAGAAAATCGTTGCCGAGCAACTGGGTGTTAAAGAAGAAGAAGTGGTCAACACTGCTTCCTTCGTAGAAGACCTGGGTGCCGACTCCCTTGACACCGTTGAGCTGGTGATGGCTCTGGAAGAGGAATTCGAGACCGAAATCCCTGACGAAGAAGCTGAGAAGATCACTACTGTACAAGCTGCAATCGACTACGTTACTAGCCACCAGGCGTAATAGTTTGTAATCGTTGTTTGCTGTCATGGAAAAACCGCACTGCCATCATGGCGTGCGGTTTTTTCTTTAGGCCTGATGCAAAATCGTCATTTGAAAAAGGAGAGTGCTGTGTCGCGTAGACGCGTCGTAGTCACCGGTATGGGTATGTTGTCGCCACTGGGCACGGATGTGCCGAGCAGTTGGCAGGGCATTCTGGCTGGCCGCAGTGGCATTGGTCTGATCGAACACACCGACCTTTCTGCCTATTCCACCCGCTTTGGCGGCTCGGTAAAGGGCTTCAATGTCGAGGAATACCTGTCGGTCAAGGAAGCGCGCAAGCTCGACCTGTTCATTCAGTACGGTCTCGCTGCCGGCTTTCAGGCTGTACGCAACGCTGGTCTGGAAGTCACCGACGCCAACCGTGAACGCATTGGCGTGGCCATGGGTTCGGGGATCGGCGGTCTGACCAACATCGAAGAAACCAGCCGTACCCTGCATGAGACGGGCCCGCGTCGAATCTCGCCATTCTTCGTACCTGGCTCGATCATCAATATGATTTCCGGTTTCCTGTCCATCCACCTGGGGGCACAGGGACCTAACTACGCCATCGCCACTGCATGTACCACCGGTACGCACTGCATCGGCATGGCGGCACGCAACATCATGTACGACGAAGCCGACGTGATGATTGCCGGCGGTGCCGAAATGGCCGCATGCGGTCTGGGCATGGGTGGCTTCGGCGCGTCCCGTGCGCTGTCGACCCGCAATGACGAACCGACCCGCGCCAGCCGTCCATGGGATAAGGGCCGTGATGGTTTCGTCCTGTCCGACGGTGCCGGTGCACTGGTTCTCGAAGAGCTGGAACACGCCAAGGCGCGCGGTGCGACCATCTATGCTGAACTCATCGGCTTTGGCACCAGTGGCGACGCGTTCCACATGACCTCGCCACCTGCCGACGGCGCCGGTGCAGCACGCTGCATCACCAACGCGCTGCGCGATGCGAAGATCAACGCCGATCAAGTGCAATACATCAACGCTCACGGTACTTCGACTTCGGCCGGCGACCTCGCCGAAGCCAATGCGATCAAGACCGTGTTCGGTGATCACGCCTACAAACTGGCAGTGAGCTCGACCAAATCGATGACCGGTCACCTGTTAGGTGCGGCGGGCGCGGTTGAAGCGATCTTCAGCGTTCTTGCGATCAACAGCCAAGTGGCACCGCCGACCATCAACCTCGATGAGCCGGATGAAGGCTGCGATCTCGATTTCGTGCCGCACACTGCGCGCAACATGGACATCGATGTCGTGCTGTCCAACTCCTTCGGTTTTGGCGGCACCAACGGCACCTTGGCGTTCCGTCGGTTCGCAGGCTGATGGACAGCTGGGTCGACGGTCAACCGGCTGACGCTCTGTCGCTGAAAGATCGCGGCCTGGCTTACGGCGACGGTCTGTTCGAGACCATCGCCGTGCGTGATGGACAGCCGATCCTGCTGGATCGGCACCTGACGCGTCTGGCCGATGGCTGTTCGCGTCTGGCCATCGCCGCCGATATCGAACGGGTTCGCCACGAGCTGCTGAGTTATGCGGCAGCGATGGGCGAGGGTGTACTCAAGCTGATCCTCACCCGTGGCGACGGTCTGCGCGGTTATGCACCTGATCCGGCGGCGCCTGGCCGACGTATTCTGCAAGGCAATCCTCCGGCAGCTTATCCCGCTGTGCATACTGAACAAGGCATTCGCCTGTTTCCGTGCAACACGCGACTCTCCAGACAGCCTTTACTGGCTGGACTCAAACACCTCAATCGACTGGAACAAGTCATCGCCCGTGCCGAATGGCAGGACAGCGAGCACGCCGAAGGCTTGATGCTTGATCAAGCCGGTCGAGTGATCGAAGGGGTGTTCAGTAATGTGTTTCTGGTGCGCGACGGTGTATTGATCACGCCGGATCTGAAACGCTGCGGCGTTGCCGGTGTGATGCGCGCCGAAATATTGTTTCAGGCCGAGTCACTGGCCATTCCCACGCAGATCGCCGACATCAGCCTCGAACAGCTGCAATGGGCCGATGAAGTGTTTGTCTGCAACAGCGTGTATGGCGTCTGGCCGGTACGCGCCTACGCTGCACTGAGCTGGCCGGTTGGCCCGCTCACCCGTAAACTGCAAACCATTGCCCGCGCCCTACTGGATGCCTGATTTGTGAGACGTAAACTTTTGCTGCTGCTGGAAACCGGACTGGTTCTGGCAGGGCTGTTGATGGGCGCCAGCGCCTGGAAGATTCACTCCGCACTGGAACAGCCTCTGAACATCACGCAGGAAGAACTGCTGGATGTGCCGAAAGGCTCCACTCCGACCCGTACGTTCCTTTCCCTCGAAACCGATGGCGTCATCAAGGACGCATTCTGGTTGCGAGTCTATTGGCGCTTCAATCTCGCCGGTACACCGATCCATAGCGGCGAATACCGTATGCAGCCGGGCATGACCGTCAACGGTCTGATCGACTTGTGGAAGCGCGGTGAAGTGGTCCAGTACAGCCTGACGCTGGTCGAGGGCTGGAATTTCCATCAAGTGCGCGCGGCGTTGGCCAAAGACGATAAGGTCGAGCAGACCCTCAACGGTTTGAGCGACAGCGACGTCATGGCGAAGATTGGTCATAAAGGGTTGTTCCCGGAGGGCCGTTTCTTCCCGGACACTTACCGCTTTGTGCGCGGCATGTCCGATGCCGAACTGCTGAAGAAAGCCTTTGATCGCCTCGATGAAGTGCTGGCGAAAGAGTGGGAAAGTCGTTCTGCCGATGTGCCGTACAGCGAACCCTATCAAGCGCTGATCATGGCGTCGCTGGTCGAGAAGGAAACCGGTGTGCCGCAGGAACGGGGGCAGATTGCCGGCGTCTTCGTACGTCGAATGGCGCTGGGCATGCAGCTGCAAACCGACCCGACCGTCATCTATGGTCTGGGCGATCGCTACACCGGCAAGCTGACTCGGGCGCATTTGAAAGAGCCGACGCCTTACAACACCTACGTAATTCCCGGCCTGCCGCCGACACCGATTGCGATGGTCGGGCGCGAAGCAATTCATGCGGCGCTGAACCCGGTGGATGGCACCAGCCTGTACTTCGTTGCGCGTGGCGATGGCAGCCATGTGTTCTCCGATGATCTGGATGCGCACAATAATGCGGTGCGTGAGTACCAGCTCAAACGCCGTGCCGATTACCGTTCCAGCCCTGCGCCGGCGACAACGCCTGAAACCGCTCCCGCTCCTGAAGAGGCGATTCCCGCTGCCTCTCCGGATACAGCGCCGGAATCGTTGCCACAAATTGCGCCTCAGGAATCTGCGCCGGCTCCAGAAGCTGCCGCCCCACAAAACACGCAATGACTTTGATTAAGGACTGCCTGTGACTGGCTTGTTTATTACCCTGGAAGGCCCGGAAGGCGCCGGCAAAAGCACTAACCGCGAATACCTTGCCGAGCGCCTGCGCGCCGCCGGTATCGAAGTGGTGCTGACCCGCGAGCCGGGTGGCACGCCATTGGCCGAGCGGATTCGCGACGTGCTGCTGGCGCCGGCCGACGAGGTCATGAACCCGGACGCCGAGTTGTTGCTGGTATTCGCCGCGCGCGCTCAGCACCTGGCTGAAGTGATTCGACCGGCGCTGGCCCGGGGGGCGGTAGTGCTTTGTGATCGTTTCACCGATTCGACTTACGCCTATCAGGGCGGCGGTCGCGGTTTGTCGCTGGAGCGCATCGCCACACTGGAAACGTTCGTGCAGGGCGACCTGCGTCCGGATCTGACGCTGATTTTCGATCTGCCGGTAGAAATCGGCCTGGCCCGCGCCAGTGCCCGTGGCCGTCTGGATCGTTTCGAACTGGAAGGCCGGGCGTTTTTCGAGGCTGTACGCAATGCGTTTCTGAAGCGCGCCGAAGCCGATCCCGCGCGCTATGTGCGCATCGATGCTGGTCAGCCACTGGCCAAGGTTCAACAATCGCTGGATACCCTGATTCCGAATTTGCTGGAGCTGGCCCGTGGCTGAGGCCTATCCATGGCAGGACAGCCTCTGGCAGCAACTGGCCGGGCGTAAGCAGCACGCCCACGCCTATCTGCTGCATGGCCCGGCCGGCATCGGCAAACGTGCGCTGGCCGAACGCTTGATGGCCAGCCTGTTGTGCCAGCGGCCGACGCCGCAAGCCTGCGGCGAGTGTAAATCCTGCCTGCTGCTCAAGGCCGGCAGTCACCCCGATAATTACATTCTCGAACCGGAAGAAGCCGATAAGGCGATCAAGGTCGATCAGGTCCGCGATCTGGTCAGCTTCGTGGTGCAGACCGCGCAACTGGGCGGGCGCAAAGTGGTGCTGATCGAGCCGGTCGAGTCGATGAACATCAATGCCGCCAACGCCTTGCTCAAGAGCCTTGAAGAGCCTTCCGGCGATACCGTTCTGCTGTTGGTCAGCCACCAGACCAGTCGCTTGCTGCCAACGATCAAGAGCCGTTGCGTGCAGCAGGCCTGTCCGCTGCCGGGCGAGGCGATGAGCCTGCAATGGCTGGCTCAGGCGCTGCCGGACTGCTCCGAAGACGAACGTGTCGAACTGCTGACGCTGGCCGCCGGCTCACCGTTGATGGCGGTCAGTCTGCAATCCCAGGGCGTGCGTGAACAACGCGCGCAAGTGGTCGAGGGCGTGAAGAAGTTGCTCAAGCAACAGCAATCGCCGACGCAACTGGCTGAGGAGTGGAAAAGCATTCCGATGCTGCGTCTGTTTGACTGGTTCTGCGATTGGTCGAGCCTGATCCTGCGTTATCAACTGACTCAGGATGAAGCCGGCCTCGGCCTGACCGACATGCGCAAAGTCGTGCAATACCTGGCGCAGAAAAGTGCGCAAGGCAAAGTCCTCGAGATTCAGGACTGGATTCTCGCTCAGCGGCAGAAGGTCATGAGCAAAGCCAACCTCAATCCGGCCTTGCTGCTGGAAGCGTTGTTGGTGCAATGGGCGGGATTGCCTGGTCAAAGATAAGAATGTGTACCTAGACTCTGAACATCAGCAGTGGAGGTCAACATGAATGAATCCGTCAGCCCAGGGCCGCGCAACGGCATTTTGTCCCTGAACATCAAGGACAAGTCGGTGCTCTACGCCGCTTATATGCCGTTTATCAAGAACGGTGGCTTGTTCATCCCGACCAACAAGAGTTACCGGTTGGGCGATGAGGTGTTCATGCTGCTCAACCTGATGGACGAGGCCGAGAAGATCCCGGTGGCCGGCAAGGTCGCTTGGATCACCCCCAAAGGGGCGCAAGGCAATCGCGCTGCCGGTGTCGGTGTACAGTTCAACGATGGCGACAACACGGCGCGCAGTCGCATCGAAACCCATCTGGCCGGAGCGCTTAAATCCGACCGTCCCACTCATACGATGTAAGTAGCCGTCTTTTTATGCTTGTAGATTCCCATTGTCACCTTGATCGCCTCGACCTCGCCGCCCATGACGGCTCGCTGGATGCTGCACTGGATGCGGCCCGTGAGCGCGGAGTAGGGCACTTCTTGTGCATCGGCGTGAGTGCCGATAACGCCGCCGACGTCAAAGCCCTGGCTGAGCGTTATGACGATGTCGATTGTTCGGTCGGCGTGCATCCACTCGATGTACAACCCGGTGCGGCGCCAGCGCTGGACTGGCTATTGCACGAACTCAATCACCCGAAAGTCGTGGCGATCGGTGAGACCGGCCTCGATTATCACTACGAACCGGAAGCCGCCGAACTGCAGCAGGAGTCATTTCGTCTGCACCTGCAAGCGGCGCAGCAGACCGGCAAACCGGTGATCATCCACACCCGTGGCGCGCGTGCCGATACCCTTGAATTGCTGCGCGAAGCGGCGTTGCCTCAGGCCGGTGTGCTGCATTGCTTCACCGAAGACTGGGACATGGCCAAGGCTGCACTGGACATGGGTTATTACATTTCCCTGTCGGGTATTGTCACGTTCCGCAATGCTGATGCGTTGCGCGACGTCGCGAGCAAGGTCCCGGCCGATCGCTTGCTGGTGGAAACCGATTCGCCGTATCTGGCGCCGATCCCTTATCGCGGCAAGCCCAATCTGCCGCAGTACGTGCGCGAAGTGGCGGAATTCATGGCGATGCTGCGTGGTGAGAACTACGAACGTTTTGCCGAGCAGACCACCGAAAACTTCAAGCGTCTGTTCCCGCTAGCCAGTGTTAAATCTGCCCTGTAGGCCTTAGCCAAATCGCAGGCAAAAAAAACCCGGGTTCTGGGGGGTGAATCCGGGTTAAGACCATTAGGAGTAAAACAAAGGCACGCGGTCCCTTGGTACCTTTATCGGCGCGACACTTGGGGGAGATGTCGCCCGACATTTCAAGTATTGATCAGTCTGGCGTGCAGTCCAGTTAGCCGGTCGGGGTTTTTAAACAAATTTGGAATACGTTCGCTTCAGTTGAGTTCTCATTGCGCCCAAAACGTTCTCAAAATGAACAAGAAACACAGATATGGTCGGATGATCCGTGCATTTTTGCGCAAGTTAGGCATAATACGCGGCTTCGAATTTTGACCCTTCAGACCTTTTCTTATGCACAAAGAACCTCGTAAGGTCCGTGAGTTTCGTCGCCGCGAGCAAGAAATTCTCGATACCGCGCTCAAGCTGTTCCTCGACCAAGGTGAAGACAGTGTCACCGTCGAGATGATTGCTGATGCCGTGGGTATCGGCAAAGGCACGATCTACAAACACTTCAAATCCAAGGCCGAGATCTATCTGCGCCTCATGCTTGATTACGAGCGCGATTTGAACGAGCTGCTGCATTCGGCCGATGTCGACAAGGACAAGGAAGCGCTGTCCCGCGCCTACTTCGAATTCCGCATGCGCGACCCGCAGCGTTATCGCCTGTTCGACCGTCTCGAAGAGAAGGTCGTCAAAGGCAATCAGGTGCCGGAAATGGTCGAGGAGCTGCACAAGATCCGTGCCTCGAACTTCGAACGCCTGACCCTGCTGATCAAGGGCCGTATTAGCGAAGGCAAGCTCGAAGACGTGCCGCCATACTTCCACTACTGCGCTTCCTGGGCGCTGGTGCACGGCGCTGTTGCGCTGTATCACTCGCCGTTCTGGAGCAATGTGCTGGAAGATCAGGAAGGTTTCTTCCAGTTCCTGATGGACATTGGCGTGCGCATGGGCAACAAACGCAAGCGTGACCCGGAAACGCCAAGCAGCTGAGCCATTCAGCCGCCTTATTGCGCCATGATTTCGCTACATGGCGCAGTAACGCAGGAATATACTCAGGCATAGGGCTTGCTAAAACTTGATTTGTGAGTCAAGTTTTAGCGGCTCGAAATTCTTTCGCCGGAGTGATCATGATCGTTGACCGTCAAGGCAGGCGTTTTCGCAATTTGCGGATCAGTCTGACTTCAGCCTGCAATTACGCGTGTACTTACTGCGTGCCGAACGGCAAGCGGCTGGTGGCTGCGCAGGATGAACTGTCGGCCGAAGCCATGGCGCGTGGCGTGGCGTATCTGATCGAGGCCGCCGGCATCGAGCGGCTGCGAATTACCGGTGGCGAGCCGCTGGTCAGCCCCAAACTCGAAACGTTCATGACCGCTGTCGGCAAGATGGGCCTTGAAGACATCAGCCTGACCACCAACGGTCAACTCCTCGCGAAAAAACTACCACTGCTGGTGGATGCCGGTCTGCGCCGGATCAACGTGTCCCTCGATACCCTCGACGCCGCTGCTTTTCGCAGCATCGCCCGTGGCGGCGATCTGGCCACCGTGCTCGGCGGCATGGATCAAGCGGCAGCAGCGGGGATGAAGATCAAGGTCAACATGGTACCGTTGCGCGGGCAGAACCTCGACCAGGTGATGCCGCTGCTGGATTACTGCCTGGAGCGCGGATACGAACTGCGCTTCATCGAGCTGATGCGCATGGGCCATCTGGCCAAGGACTCCAATGCGTTCCTGCAACAGTTCGTCAGCCTGCAGCAATTGCTGCAGCTGATTGGCGAACGTTACGAGTACGCGCAAACCGACGCGCCAGTTGACGCTACGGCGGTGCGCTATGCGATTCCCGGCCTGGGCAACTTCGGCGTGATCGCCAACGAAAGCGTGCCGTTCTGCCGGACCTGCTCGCGCTTGCGCCTGTCGTCGACTGGTTGGCTGCATGGCTGCCTGTCGTCGAGCAACCGTCACTATGTCGGCGATTTGCTCGACAAGCCGCGTCATCAGGCCTTGCCAGCGCTCCAGCGTTTGCTGGTCAAAGCGTTGGGCGACAAGCAGGAAGTGGCGTTCTCCGGTGGCGCAACGATCATGAAGATTATCGGCGGCTGACATCCCCCTATTCGCGAGCAGGCTCGCTCCCACCTTGGAATGCATTCCACTGGTGGGAGCGAGCCTGCTCGCGAATACGATCTAACAATCAACGAAGAACCAGAGCTGGCGCAAAAGCTGCATCCTACGGCCATTCGCCGGTTTTCCGTCACCGGCCTCTGGAGGAATAGGATGCGTAGCCTGGTTTTGCTGCTGGCCGTTTTGGCGCTTGGCGGCTGTATGACTGTCAGCGATATGGCCGAAGGCACTCGCTACCAGATGAGCGACGCGGGCTTGCTGGATCACAGCGACAGCCGTCGCGTGAACAATTTCCGCATTCAGCCGGACTCGTTCATCTACATCGCCCAAGGCGCGTTCGCACCGCCGGGCGGTTCCTACCCGCGCCCGAACGTGGTGGCCGAAGAAGCCTTCAAAGGCTTCGTCGAGTACTTCCCGATGGTCCGCCGTGCTCGCGCGCCGGAAGGCCTCGATCAGGCGATGGGTGAAGCTCGTGATGCCGGTGCGCACTATCTGCTGTACACGCGTTTCGCCAAGGCTGACGACCGCATCGGCAACTCCGATGAGTGGCTCGATGAAGAAGCGGTGGATCGCCTCGGCATCGACGGCGGCGTGATTCAGATCATGTTGATCGAGACCAGCACCCAGTATTTGATTGATACTGCACGGATCAAGAGTCGTGGCGGTTTACTGACGTTCCACGACAGCAAGCCCGAAGACCTGATCGGCCCGCCGCTGGCACAGTACGCGCGCAGCCTGTTGGGAGTCGGCGACCAATAATTCAAGGAGAACGCCATGAGTGGCCCGCAAAAAGCCAATGACCTGTTGGGACAGATCCCGAAAACCAAAGGCTTGCCGCCGGTGCACTTGTGGAATCCGGACTTCTGCGGCGACATCGATATGCGCATCGCCCGCGACGGCACCTGGTATTACCTGGGCACGCCGATCGGGCGCAAGCCGATGGTCAAATTGTTCTCCACGATCATGCGCCGCGACGGCGATGATTACTTCCTGATTACCCCGGTCGAGAAAGTCGGGATCAAGGTCGACGACGCGCCGTTTGTGGCGATTGCGGTCGAGGTTGAAGGCGAAGGGGAGGCGCAGCTGTTGCGCTTTACCACCAACGTCGAAGAAACCGCCGAAGCGGGGCCGGAGCATCCGATTCGCGTCGAGATTGATCCGACAACGCAAGAGCCCGCGCCCTACGTGCATGTGCGCACCAACCTTGAAGCGCTGATCCACCGCAATGTGTTCTATCAACTGGTGGAACTGGCGGTCAGTCGCGAAATCGATGGCCAGCGCTGGCTCGGTGTGTGGAGCGGCGGCGAGTTCTTCCGCATCGGCCTCGAACCTTAAAAGATTGCAGCCTTCGGCAGCTCCTACATGGCTTACACCTGTAGGAGCTGCCGAAGGCTGCGATCTTTTTTGTCGTTGACAGCTAATCGTATGATGATTAGCTTGATCACCCATCGAGACCCGCTTTGAGGTGTTCATGTCCAGCAGCTTTCACGCATCCACGGTCGACTGGCTGGGCAGCTGGATCGCCGCTGGCCAGGTCAAGCCGGGGCAGACCATCAAGGTCGAGGCCGATCTGGGTGAACAGCTCGGCGTCAGTCGCACGGTTATTCGCGAAGCAATCAAAACCCTCGTCGCCAAAGGCATGCTCGAAGTCGGGCCGAAAGTCGGCACCCGCGTGCTGCCGGTGCGGCGCTGGAACCTGTTCGATCCGCAAGTGGTCGGTTGGCTGTCGCGCAACGGCCTGCCGGAAAATTTTGTCGATGACTTGCTTGACCTGCGCCGCACCATCGAACCGATGGCCGTGCGCTGGGCATGTGAGCGGGCGACGCTGGACCAGATCGAAGCGGTGCAACTGGCTTACAACGCCCTCGAGCGCGCGGTCGACAGCGGCACCGATTACAACCGCGCCGACCAGTTCTTCCACGAATGCATCCTCGCGGCCAGCCACAATCAATTCATTGAACAAATGGTTCCGGCGCTCGGTGCGTTGCTGGCGGTATCGTTCGAAGTGTCTGCTGCCGATCCGGATGAACTGCGCCGCACCTTGCCGATCCACAAGGACATTGCCGACGCCATCGCCGCCCGGGATTCCGCGCGGGGCGTGTGGGCGTGCATGACCCTGATCGACAACGCCGACCTGGCAATCAAACGTTTTTACCCGAAAGTCATGGCCGACAAAAAAGCCGGCTAACACCCAGATCCCCTGTAGGAGTGAGCCTGCTCGCGATAGCGGTATATCAGCCGCATTGAAGTCAACTGACACTACGCCATCGCGAGCAGGCTCACTCCTACAGAAAATCACAAGAACAATGGAGACCGTTATATGCCGTGGACCGCCCTGACCCAACACCGCGCCCGACTCGGTGAAGGCCCGTTCTGGGACGCGCCGACCCAGGCGTTGTACTGGGTCGACATTGCCGGCAAACAGGCCCTGCGTCTGATCGGCCAGAACGTGCAGATCTGGCAGATGCCCGAACACGTTTCCGCCTTCATCCCCTGCGCCAGCGGCGATGCACTGGTGACCCTGAGTAGCGGCGTCTATCGCCTCGACCTAGATTCCCCGGGCCTCGAACCACGCCTGACGCTGTTCTGCGTCGCCGACCCGCAACCGGGCAATCGCCCCAACGAAGCGCGTTGCGATGCTCAGGGGCGACTGTGGCTCGGCACCATGCAAAACAACATCGGCGAGCAGGGCGAAGATCTGCCGATCACCCAGCGCTCCGGTGGCCTGTTCCGCATAGATCCGGATAAACGTGTTACGCCATTGCTGCGCGGCTTGGGCATTCCCAACACGCTGCTGTGGAGCGACGACGGCACCACAGTCCTGTTCGGTGACAGTCTCGATGACACGCTGTATCGCTATTTTATTCACGCCGACGGCAACCTTGATGTGGCCACTCCCTGGTACGGCCCTGATCAGAACGGTGGCCCGGACGGTTCAGCAATGGATGCCGAAGGCTATGTATGGAATGCCCGCTGGGACGGTAGCTGCCTGCTGCGCCTGACGCCTGACGGCAAGGTCGACCGCAGGATCGATCTGCCTGTCAGCCGCCCGACCAGTTGTGTATTCGGCGGTGAAGACCTGAAAACCCTGTTCATCACCAGCGCCCAGAGCCCGAACAACCATCCATTGGATGGCGCAGTGCTGTCGATACGCGTGGATGTCGCAGGAAAACTCTGTACGCGGTTTGCTTGTTAAATCCCAAAATATGGGATGCAAAATTATATATTGAGATTATTCGGCAGTCGGGTTTATAGTCGGCTCCAGCAGTAACACGCACTCACACTTAAAAAAACAAAACAGGTGAAGTGATGCAGCGAATGTCTATCGCACTCCCGTGTGGAGTCCGCGTCTCGCAACGGCCCCAAGCTGTCGCCTGCGCTTGCCTGTTTCGTTCCAACCGCCTTCCAGACCGGACATCGGCAGATGCCCGGTTTTTTTGTGCTTGCGAAACAGGAGTCCTGATCCATGGCTGAACCTCTTTCCCTGCCGCCGGTGCCTGCGCCGCCGAGGGGCGAGCGTCTGAAAAACAAGGTCGTGCTGCTGACCGGCGCCGCCCAAGGCATCGGCGAAGCCATTGTTGCGGCGTTCGCCTCGCAGCAAGCGAAACTGGTGATCAGTGATATTCAGGCGGAAAAAGTCGAAACGGTTGCCGTGCACTGGCGTGAGCAAGGTTACGACGTGCAAGCGCTGAAGGCGGATGTCTCGCATCAGCCCGACCTGCATGCCATGGCCAAACGCGCCGTTGAGCTGCACGGGCGCATCGATGTGCTGGTCAACTGCGCCGGGGTCAACGTGTTCTGTGATCCGCTGGTCATGACCGAAGAAGATTGGCGTCGCTGCTTCGCTATTGATCTGGACGGCGCCTGGTTCGGCTGCAAAGCGGTGCTGCCACAGATGATCGAGCAGGGCGTCGGCAGCATCATCAACATTGCTTCGACCCATTCCAGCCACATCATTCCCGGCTGCTTTCCGTACCCGGTGGCCAAACACGGTTTGCTCGGCCTGACCCGCGCGCTCGGCATTGAGTACGCCGCTAAGGGCATCCGCGTCAACGCCATCGCCCCGGGCTATATCGAGACGCAGTTGAACGTCGACTACTGGAACGGATTCGCCGACCCGCACGCCGAGCGTCAGCGCGCCTTCGATCTGCACCCGCCGAAGCGCATCGGTCAGCCGCTCGAAGTGGCGATGACCGCGGTATTTCTGGCCAGCGATGAGGCGCCGTTCATCAATGCTGCATGCATCACCATCGATGGTGGGCGCTCGGTGATGTACCACGACTGAGCACAGTGGCTTTCACGCGGATAAATCCGTGTGAAATCCAATCATCATACGATATGACTATTGTCAGAAGATTTTGCAGGAACACGCTTTAACGCTTTTCAAACATTGCTCAAAAAAAATAACAAGGAGTCAGCTTATGAAACGTCGTTTCGGGATTCGTACCCTGTGCAGTACCGCCCTGGCGGTCACCGCGTTCAGCCTGAGCAGTGCCCTGCTCGCTGCCGACACCGTGAAAATCGGTTTTCTGGTCAAGCAGGCGGAAGAACCGTGGTTCCAGACCGAGTGGGCCTTCGCCGAGAAAGCCGCCAAGGACAAGGGCTTTGAACTGATCAAGATTGCCGTGCCGGACGGTGAGAAAACCCTCTCGGCGATCGACAGTCTTGCTGCCAACGGTGCCAAGGGCTTTGTGATTTGCCCGCCGGACGTCTCGCTCGGCCCGGCAATCATGGCCAAAGCCAAACTCAACGACCTGAAAGTGATTGCCGTCGATGACCGTTTCGTCGACGCCAACGGCAAGTTCATGGAAGACGTGCCGTACCTCGGCATGGCCGCGTTTGAAGTTGGCCAGAAACAGGGCAACGCCATGGTCGCCGAAGCGAAGAAACGTAACTGGGACTGGAAAGACACTTACGCGGTGGTCAACACCTACAACGAGCTCGATACCGGCAAGAAGCGCACCGACGGTTCGGTGAAGTCCCTTGAAGACGCCGGTATGCCGAAAGACCACATTCTGTTCGCTGCGCTGAAAACCCTCGACGTACCGGGCAGCATGGACGCCACTAACTCGGCGCTGGTGAAGCTGCCAAGCGCGGCGAAAAACCTGATCATCGGCGGTATGAACGACAACACCGTGCTCGGCGGCGTGCGCGCCACCGAAGCCGCCGGGTTTGCTGCGGCCAACGTGATCGGCATCGGCATCAACGGCACCGACGCCATCGGCGAACTGAAAAAGCCTAATAGCGGTTTCTTCGGCTCGATGCTGCCAAGCCCGCACATCGAAGGCTACAAAACCGCAGAGATGATGTACGAGTGGGTCACCACCGGCAAAGAACCGCCGAAGTACACCGCGATGGACGACGTCACCCTGATCACCCGCGAGAACTTCAAGCAAGAGCTGGAAAAAATCGGCCTGTGGAACTGATGCCGCGACGGCCCGGGCAGCCGGGCCGTTTTTCGGTGTGAAGAGGTGGCTTTATGCACGCGCAAGTACAAACACAAGAACAACACGGCGCCAGCGGCAGCCTGCGCTTCAACGGGATCGGCAAAACCTTTCCCGGGGTGAAAGCGCTGGACGCTATCAGCTTTGTCGCCCATCCCGGCCAGGTTCACGCCTTGATGGGCGAGAACGGCGCCGGCAAATCGACCCTGCTGAAAATCCTCGGCGGTGCTTACATCCCGAGCAGCGGCGAGTTGCAGATCGGCGAGCAGACCATGGCGTTCAAGTCGACCGCTGACAGCATCGGCAGCGGCGTCGCGGTGATTCACCAGGAGCTGCATCTGGTGCCGGAAATGACCGTCGCCGAAAACCTGTTCCTCGGCCATCTGCCGGCCAGTTTCGGTTTGATCAATCGCGGTGCTTTACGCCAGCAAGCGTTGAACTGCCTCAAAGGCCTGGCCGACGAAATCGATCCGCAAACCAAGGTCGGGCGCTTGTCCCTCGGCCAGCGGCAATTGGTGGAAATCGCCAAGGCGCTGTCGCGCGGCGCCCACGTCATCGCTTTCGACGAACCGACCAGCAGCCTTTCGGCCCGTGAGATCGACCGCTTGATGGCGATCATCGGACGCCTGCGTGACGAGGGCAAAGTCGTGCTCTACGTTTCCCACCGCATGGAAGAAGTGTTCCGCATCTGTGACGCCGTGACGGTGTTCAAGGACGGTCGCTACGTGCGCACCTTCGACGACATGAGCCAGTTGAGCCACGATCAGTTGGTGACCTGCATGGTCGGCCGCGACATTCAGGACATTTACGATTATCGCCATCGACCACGCGGTGCCGTCGCGCTGAAGGTTGATGGTTTGCTCGGCCCGGGTCTGCGCGAACCGATCAGTTTCGAAGCGCACAAAGGTGAAATTCTTGGCCTGTTCGGATTGGTCGGGGCAGGGCGCACCGAGCTGTTTCGCTTGCTCAGCGGGCTGGAACGCAACACCGCCGGACGCCTCGAATTGCGCGGTCACGAACTGAAACTGCGCTCACCGCGCGACGCGATTGCTGCGGGCATTCTGCTCTGCCCGGAAGATCGCAAGAAGGAAGGCATTATCCCGCTGGCCAGCGTTGCCGAAAACATCAATATCAGCGCACGCGGCGCCCATTCGGGCCTCGGTTGCCTGATTCGCGGTCTGTGGGAAAAGGGCAACGCCGACAAACAGATCAAAGCCCTGAAAGTGAAAACCCCGCACGCCGGTCAGCAGATCAAATTCCTTTCCGGTGGCAATCAGCAGAAGGCCATTCTCGGTCGCTGGCTGTCGATGCCGATGAAAGTCCTGCTGCTCGACGAACCGACGCGCGGCATCGACATCGGTGCCAAAGCCGAGATTTACCAGATCATCCATAACCTCGCCGCCGACGGCATTTCGGTGATCGTGGTGTCCAGCGACCTGATGGAAGTGATGGGTATTTCCGACCGCATTCTGGTGCTCTGCGAAGGCGCCCTGCGCGGCGAAATCGGCCGCGATCAGGCCAATGAATCCAACCTGCTGCAACTGGCTTTGCCGCGCCACCGCGCTGACGGCGTGGCGAACTGAGAGGTGACTATGATGACAACCCAAAACGAAACCCTGCCCAAAGAGCGCAAACCTCTGGACATGCGCCGCTTCCTTGACGACTGGGTCATGCTGCTGGCGGCCGTGGGCATTTTTGTCGCCTGCACCTTGCTGATCGACAACTTCCTTTCGCCGCTGAACATGCGCGGATTGGGCTTGGCGATTTCCACCACCGGGATCGCCGCGTGCACGATGTTGTACTGCCTGGCGTCGGGGCATTTCGACTTGTCGGTCGGCTCGGTGATTGCCTGCGCCGGTGTGGTCGCGGCGGTGGTGATGCGTGACACCAATAGCGTGTTTCTCGGTGTCAGTGCAGCGTTGGTGATGGGCCTGATTGTCGGGTTGATCAACGGCATCGTGATTGCCAAGTTGCGCGTCAACGCCTTGATCACGACGTTGGCGACCATGCAGATCGTTCGCGGTCTGGCTTACATTTTTGCCAACGGCAAAGCGGTGGGCGTGTCGCAGGAATCATTCTTCGTCTTCGGTAACGGCCAGCTGTTTGGCGTGCCGGTGCCGATTCTGATCACCATTGTTTGCTTTCTGTTTTTTGGTTGGCTGTTGAATTACACCACCTACGGGCGCAACACCATGGCCATCGGTGGTAATCAGGAAGCGGCGTTGCTCGCGGGTGTGAACGTTGATCGGACCAAGATCATTATCTTTGCCGTGCACGGTGTGATCGGTGCGCTGGCCGGGGTGATTCTGGCGTCGCGGATGACCTCGGGGCAGCCGATGATTGGTCAGGGATTTGAACTGACGGTGATCTCGGCGTGCGTGTTGGGCGGGGTGTCGTTGAGCGGTGGGATCGGCATGATTCGGCATGTGATTGCCGGGGTGTTGATTTTGGCGATCATTGAGAATGCGATGAACCTGAAGAACATTGATACCTTCTACCAATATGTTATCCGTGGTTCGATCCTGCTGTTGGCCGTCGTCATCGACCGTCTGAAACAACGCTAAAAATCAAGAGCCCCTCACCCCAGCCCTCTCCCGGAGGGAGAGGGGGCCGACCGGGGTGCTTTGCGTCCTGCATCGACCTGAAAGACCTAGTCGATTATGGATTCGGCAAAGTACTTTCAGGTCGATTGTGGATTCGGCGAAGCACTTTCAGGTCGGCGTACTTCTTGAGCATCCCCCATTCAGTCCCCTCTCCCTTCGGGAGAGGGCTAGGGTGAGGGGCTTTTGATTCTCCCGCCTTTCGTCACTCTCGCTAAATATCCCTTGCCCGCCCACGCTAGTTTCGGGTATCAATTTGTACATGATTAGACAGGTACGATTTGACAAGAAACAACGGGTGGTCGACGAACTCGTCCGACGCATCGAAAGCGGCCTCATGGAGGACGGCTTTCTGTTGCCCGGCGAACATCAGTTGGCTCAAGAATTCAAAGTCAGCCGAGGCACGCTGCGCGAAGCGCTGGCCGAACTGAAACGGCGCAATTACATCGCCACGCAAAGCGGCGTCGGCTCCATCGTCACTTTCGACGGTGTCGCGCTCGACCAGCGCAGCGGCTGGGCGCAGGCGCTGGCCGACAGCGGCGCGCTGATCAATACCGAAGTGCTGCGTCTGGAAGCCGTGACCCGGCCCGATCTGCTCTCGCGGTTCGGCACTGACCAATTCATTACCCTCGACCGCCGTCGGCGCTCCAACGACGGCACGCTGGTCTCTCTCGAACGCTCTTTGATGCCGGCCACCGGCGGCCTGGAAAGCCTGCCGCGTGTCGGCCTGATCGACAATTCCCTGACCATCACCTTGGCCGCTTACGGCTACATCGGCGAACGCGGTGATCAGTGGATCGGTGCCGAGCCGTTGAATGCCGAAGACGCCGAATTGCTCGGGCGCCCGGTCGGCACGGTTTTCCTCAAGGCGTTGCGCACCACCTACGATCGCCAGAACCGTTTTATGGAGCTGGTCGAAAGCCTGCTCGACCCGGTGCATTTCCGTTTGCACCTGCAATTTGGAGAATCGAAATGACCGCGCTCAACCGTGCCCTTGGTGCTTTCTATGGCCTGGCCCTCGGTGATGCGCTGGGCATGCCGACGCAATCGCTGAACCGCGAAACCATCAAGACCCGCTTCGGCACAATCACCGATCTGCAGGATGCAGGTCCCTTGCAACCCATCGCCGCAAACATGCCCAAAGGCTCGATCACCGACGACACTGAACAAGCCATTCTGGTCGGTGAGTTGCTGGTCGAAGGCAAAGGCCGCATCGAACCGGCGATCCTCGCGCAACGCTTGATCGAGTGGGAGGCCGAGATGCAGGCCAAGGGCTCGCAGGACTTGCTCGGGCCGTCGACCAAGCGCGCCATCGAAATGATCCTTGCCGGGCATTCGCCGGAAGAGGCCGGACGCTACGGCACCACTAACGGCGCGGCCATGCGCATTACGCCGGTAGGGATCGCGGCGGATGTTGCCGATCCTCAGCGGTTTATCGCAGCGGTGGTACAGGCCTGTCAGGTCACCCACAACACCACGCTGGGGATTTCCAGTGCGGCGGCGGTGGCAGCGGTGGTATCTGCCGGCATCAATGGCATGGACCTGGGCGAGGCGTTGAACCTCGGCCAGCACATCGCTCAGCAAGCCGAGGCGCACGGGCACTGGGTGGCCGGTGGGCGCATTGGCTCGCGAATCAGTTGGGCGCGCACCATCAGTGTCGATAGCGACAAGGCTTTGCTGGCGGATCTGCTCTATGACGTGATCGGTACTTCGGTGGCGTCGCAGGAATCGGTGGTGGTCTCCTTTGCCCTGGCGCAGCAAGTGGCCGTCGGCGAGATGAGCGCGTTTGATGCGTTGTGCATGGCCGCCAGTCTTGGCGGTGACACTGACACCATCGCGGCGATTCTTGGCGCGATGCTTGGGGCCTGCCTGGGGCTTGAGAGTTGGCCAGTGCCGATGATCGACACGGTCAAATCGGTTAATCACCTAGAGCTTGAGCCGTTGGTGCAGGGGCTGTTGGCGTTGCGCTGAGTGAAATGACGCCATCGCTGGCAAGCCAGCTCCCACAGGTTTTTGCTGTGAACACACATTTGTGTACACCCTGATCCCTGTGGGAGCTGGCTTGCCAGCGATAGGCGCACCGCATAATCGAATTTACAACCCGCAATGGATCGCGCAGACAGGCCGAGGACGGCCGCGATGTCTTGTCGTTTTGCATCATTGCCACAACCACAAAAAAGGCAAACAGGAGCACCTTCATGAGTTCATCAACCGTCGGGCAAAGCGCCGGGCAACTGGAAACCCGCGGCATCGAACCGGTACCGGAAGCCGAGTGCAACGGGCATCCGCTGCAACTGTTCTGGGTCTGGTTCGCCGCTAACATCTCCATCCTCGGTCTGCCACTGGGCGCCACGCTGGTCGCATTTCGCGGGTTGGCGATCTGGCAGGCGATCATCGTCGCGATCATCGGTGCTGCCGGTTCGTTCGCGGTGGTCGGGATCATCTCGATTGCCGGTCGCCGTGGCCGCGCGCCGAGCCTGACCTTGTCGCGGGCGATCTTCGGCGTGCGCGGCAATATCGGCCCGACGCTGGTCTCGCTGATGTCGCGCCTGGGTTGGGAAACCGTCAACACCACCACCGCTGCATTTGTGCTGTTGTCGCTGTGCTCGATCCTGTTCGGCTCGCCAGTGGAAGCGAAAAGTGCGCCGATACTGACGCTGATCTTCATCGCGATTTTCGTGCTGCTGACTCTGTCGGTATCAGGCCTCGGCCACGCGACGCTGCTGGTGATCCAGAAGTGGGCCACTTACGTGTTCGGCGCGCTGAACATTCTCGTCGGTGGTTTCCTTTGCGCGACCATCGACTGGAGCGCCGTGTTCAACGCTACGCCAGCACCGATGAGCGCAATGATCATCGGTATCGGCACCATGGCCGCGGGCACCGGCATTGGTTGGGCCAACGCTGGCGCCGACATGTCGCGCTATCAGCATCGCAGCGTCAAAGCCGTGCGTTTGGTTGCATCAGCAGCGTTCGGTGCGGGCATTCCGCTGGTGCTGTTGATTACCCTCGGCGGTCTGCTGTCGGTGGGCAACAACGACCTCGCTTCGGCGACTGACCCGATCGTGGCGATCCGCGACATGCTGCCAACGTGGATGGCCGTGCCGTACCTGATCACCGCGTTCGGTGGCTTGTTGCTGTCGAACAACCTGTCGGTGTACTCCGCCGGTCTGACCACGCTGACCCTTGGCCTGAAGGTCAAACGCGTCTACGCCGTGGTAGTGGATATCGGCGCGATCTTCGCCGGCTCAATCTACTTCATGCTGATCGCCGACAGTTTCTACGGCCCGTTCATTACCTTTATTTCCCTGCTGGCGGTGCCGATCACCGCGTGGGTCGGGATCTTCGTCGTCGACCTGATTCACCGTCACTACTACAGCCCGAAAGACCTGCTCGACGTCAGCCCGAGCAGTGCCTACTGGTATCACGGCGGCATCGAGTGGCGCGCGTTCGGCGCCTGGGCGATTGCCATCGTCCTTGGCTTCAGTTTCACCACCATTGGCACCACTGCTGAAAACGTCTGGTTCAAAGGCTTCCTGTCCGACTCTTGGCTGGGCCACAACGGCCTCGGCTGGATCGTGACCTTCGTGGTCGCCGGTGGCATTTACTTTGTCCTTGGCGGGGCGAAAGACCGCCGCGCCGCGCAAACCGAGAATGCTCATGCCTAAGATGTTGCACACCGGCCAGGTCATTATCGACCTGGTCATGGCCGTGGATAAGCTGCCGCAGATTGGCGGTGACGTGCTGGCGCAGTCGGCCGGTTTCGAAGCAGGCGGCGGTTTCAACGTGATGGCGGCGGCGGTGCGTAATGGCCTGTCGGTGGTGTACCTCGGTCGCCATGGCACTGGGCGTTTCGGTGATCTCGCGCGCCAGGCGATGAACGCCGAGGGGATTCACATCGGCATCACCGAACCCGCACTGAAAGACACCGGTTTGTGCGTCGCGCTGACCGATGCGTCGGCCGAGCGCAGTTTCATTTCCTACATCGGCGCTGAAGGTGAGGTGACCGAAGAGGATCTGAACAGCGTTGTGGCCGAGGCGGGCGATTACGTTTATCTCAGCGGCTACAGCCTGCTCCACGAAGGCAAGGCCCAAGCGTTGCTCGACTGGACGTTGGCGTTACCGGAGTCGATCAACGTGGTGTTCGATCCGGGCCCGTTGGTTGAATCGCCGGACTCGCTGCTGATGAAAGCGTTGCTGCCGCGCATTGATGTGTGGACCAGCAACAGTGTTGAGGCGTTGCGCTTTACTGGGGCTGAAGACATTGCTTTAGCGCTGGATCGTCTGACTGAGCATCTGCCCAAAGAGGTGCTGATGGTGGTGCGGGACGGGCCGCAGGGTTGCTGGATTCAAGAGGCCAACGAGCGTCGGCATGTGCCGGGGTTTGCCGTGAAAGCCGTGGACAGCAATGGTGCCGGTGATGCACATGCCGGGGTGTTTGTCGCCGGGTTGGCGCAGGGTTTGTCAGCGCATGAAGCCGCGCGGCGGGCGAATGCGGCAGCGGCTATCGCGGTGACACGTTGGGGGCCGGCGACATCGCCGGGGGCAGATGAAGTGGATGCGTTTATCCGCAAGTCCAGCAGCGCCTGATAGATAGTTTTCGCGAACAAGCTCGCTCCCACAGGGGATTTCTGTTCGCCTTAGATCCAATGTAGGAGCTGCCGAAGGCTGCGATCTTTTGATCTTCTAAAAGCAAAGATCGCAGCCAACAGCCGCTCCTGCATGATTAGCGATCACACGATCACACGATCACACGATCACACGATCACACGATCACACGATCATATCGCTCAGCTATCCAGCTTGCGCGCCGCTTCAACCCCGGCCGCACTGAGCTTGATCGGCAGGTTCAACGAATGTTCGCCAGCCTCGTTGCAGGTCACATGCCCGTGGTGAATCAGTCCACGATCCTGCAAAGCGGCGAGGGCGCTGGCCACGACTTTCTCGCCCCGGTAATTGTCCAACACTTCCTTGCCCAGTCCACTCGGATGAGCATGCAGCAGGCGGGTGAGGACTTCTTTTTCCAGGTTTTTATCGACGTTCATGGTTACCTCTTCATTGGATTGAATAGGACGCTCGCGTCGGCGAACTACTGACCGGAGCCTTCGGAACCGGAGCCACCAGTGGTGGTTTTGGAGCCGACGCCGGGGCCCGCATTGTCAGGCGTGGCGGGGGCGTCGGGAGTGTTCATCCCGCCCTGACGACCCGGGTCACTGCCCTGGGTGCGCGGATCAGTACCGGTGGCGGGCGGCTGATTGATCAAGGGCACGCCGGAACCATCGGTATTCATACCGGGAGCACTGTTGATGGCGGGGGCGCGTGGTGGGGTCGGGTCGGTAGGGCCGGTGCCCGCAGCGGTAGCGGATGCTGCGAAAACTGCAGGGCAGAGCAGGGCGCTGAATACGAAAGCGGTCAACCTTGACGGGATCATAGGGCGTCTCCAGTGATTGGAATCCTTACCTGTCGTTGGTCTGCCCTCTGAGCGGTTTGGTGCCTGATGAACGACGAACGGTCTAAATCACTGGTACGGTTTTGACATTCAGTCGACGCCAGAGCAGACGACCAAGGGTGATCAGCCAGTTCATCAATGCCACTACCAACACAGTGTGTAAAAGCGTTGCCATGCCGTGTTCGACGATGATTTTGCCAGCGAGCAACGGGAAGCCGAATACGCCGATAAAGTACGCCAGACTGAACAGCAACAGCGCCTGTGATGTGGTGCCGGCCGGTGCTTCGTTGGCGGCCAGACCGTTGATCACCGAATAGGTCAGGCCATAACCAACACCCAGCAGCACTGCCGCCAGCAGGTAAGTGAACCCGCCGTGCACGCCGAACGCGAACAGCACAATCGAACTCAACATCAACCCTGACAGCAGGCTCGACGCGCGCAACGGGTCACGCTTGACCACATACCCCGCGATCAACATTCGACTGCTGATCGCCGCACTCATGAAGCCCAGAAAGAACAATGAATAATCCAGCGAGCGCGCAGCGGCATAGCTGGTCTGAAAGCTCGACAGGCCACCGAATACGCAACCGCCGAGACCGACCATGATGATCGGGAACACGGCGCGCGAGCCCAGCACTTGAGTGGTTGCTTGCCAGCTGATTTTCGCGGTGGTTGTCGCCTGTGTGCTTTTCAGTTTTGCGCCGAGTTGCCAGAACAGCAGCGCGCCGATCAGGCTTGCCAGCGCCGCCAGATAAAACGCCGAGGTCACAGGCATACCCAACGCACTGGCGGCGCGCCCGAGTAACGGGCCGCTGCCGATGCCAGTCATCATGCTGCCCGACAGCAACGCGAAATACCTGGCCCGTTGCGCCGGCGTCACCAGACTGGCAACGATGATCGGTCCCAAGGTGTAAAACACCCCCCAGCCCAGGCCCAGTAACAAACCAAAAAACAACAGCAGATGACCGAATCCCGGCGTCATTGCAAAGCCCAGACTCGCCGCCGCCAGCAACAGACCAAACAGGGCAATCGAACGCGCCGCACCGAGCCAGTCCGACAGATGCCCGGACACCAGCACCGCGACAAACGTACTGAGCATCGCCGCCGAAATCACGCTGCCGGCATCGTGTTCATTGCCGCCGCGAGAACTGATCAACAGCGACAATAAAAACGTCGAGCCGTAAGACAGCGACAGCAGATAACTGGCGAGGCAGAACAAGCCGAACAGCTTGCCTGATACCTGGGGTGATGCTTGCGACATGACGCGGTTCCTTGACCGGAAATTCAGCGTCATCTGTTTAGCACGCCAGGTGAGCGGGTTAGGTCTGAAGTTGGCGAAGTCAGGTTCAGCGCACGCCGGAGTAACGGCTTAAACAATGCCAATCTCTTCCTTGAACTGTTCCATGAAACCCTTCAGACGTTGATGACGGACCTGCGCAAGACGCTGGCCGGCGGTGGTCTGGAAACCGTCGGCGAGGTGCAGCAGTTTGGTCTGGAAATGATCGAGACAAAAACGTGTGTCATCGTAATCGCGTTGTTTCGCTTCGGGATCCTGCGGGTCGTACAGCGCCGAACCCATGCGCCCGGCGATGTAGAAAGTGCGGGCGACGCCAAGCATGCCGAGTGAGTCGAGCCGATCGGCGTCCTGGACGATTTTCGCTTCGAGGGTGAGCGGGGTGATGTTGGCGGAGAAACTGTGGGCTTCGATGGCGTGGGCGACGGCGGCGATTTTCTCTTCGGACCAGTTCAGATCGGCCAGCACTGACGAAGCTTTATCTGCCGCCAGCCGCGAAGCCTGCGAACGCAGTGGCGAATTCTTCTCGACGGCCACGCAATCGTGCAAGAGCACGGCGGCCAACAACACCTCAAGATCACCGCCTTCTTCTTCATGCAGCGTACGCACGTTGTGCCAGACCCGTTGCAGGTGGGCGAGGTCGTGAGCGCCGTCGTCGGACGGCTCCAATGCGTAAGGCAGTAACTCTGCTGCCAGTGCCGCCACCGGTGTAAAAAACTCAAGGTTCATAAACATCCTTTTAGACTGTCGAAGTCACTGTGTGAGAGCGAGCCTGCTCGCGAATGCTGTCTGTCAATCAACAATGCAGGTGACTGAAAGGACGCTTTCGCGAGCAGGCTCGCTTCCACAGGGGACTGCTGTTTTTGCAACATTGCGCAGGGTAGTGTGTGTTTTGCCATGTGACGAGCGCCGCGCACCGTCTTAGTATGGCGTTTTCCTTTTTCCGACAAGGCCCGTCCATGACGATCGAAATCCGCCCGGCGACCCCCAGCGATGCCCCGCAAATCCTCGCCTTCATCACTGAACTCGCCGATTTCGAAAAGGCCCGTCACGAAGTCATCGCCAGCGTCGCCGACATCGAACGCAGCCTGTTCGGCGAAGGCGCCACCGCCCACGGCCTGATCTGCCTACGCGACGGTTTGCCAATCGGTTTCGCGGTGTTCTTCTTCAGCTATTCGACCTGGCTCGGCAGCAATTGCCTGTATCTTGAAGACCTCTACATCACCCCGGAGCAACGCGGCGGCGGTGCTGGCAAAACCTTGTTGCGTCACCTGGCGAAAATCGCCTGCGATAACGACTGCGGCCGCTTCGAATGGAGCGTGCTCGACTGGAACACGCCGGCGATCGAATTCTACAAATCCCTCGGCGCGCAACCTCAGGAAGAGTGGGTGCGCTACCGCATGGATGGCCAGGTTTTGCGTGAGTTTGCCGAGGGTTGAACACGATGATGGCAATCCGGCAGTAATTCGATTGTCGCCAGCGCTCTAGTCCGGCATTCTACGCGCCATTTTTGCGCGCTCACGGACGACACCTGCAATGCCTCTGGCACAACTTCTCCACGCCCGTGGAGCCTTCGCTGCGTCAACGAGTGACCGGCGATGAGCGGACTACGGGCGACAATGCGTCTGTATGGCCTAGTGAAAAACTCAGGCTCGAGCGACAACCCCCAGCGCCAACCGGTCGACATTCTGTGCATGACAAACCGCATGGGCGGCAGCGCCATTCGTGCGTTCGTGTCACGCCTCGATGCTGAGTTGATGACGCGCAGTGCCGGGCTCGCCGATTACCGCGTGATACCGCTGCGCACTTTCGATCCGACGGCGTTTATCGACGCCCATCAAGGCTGGCTGATGCTGCACATTTGCTGTGGTTTCGTCGCCCCTGCCGGGCATTCGCTGCTCAAGGACGGCGGGTTGATGCCGATGGGCTGGTACGTCTATTCCGAGATCGGCCAGTGGACGGCCCAGCATCATCTCGACCTCGGCGCACAAATGGCCGAACTGCTGCAATCGACTTACGAGCGTAATCACCTGCGCAACTACAACGCCTGGCTCAACGAACTCGACGACGCCTCGCCGGCTGAACTGGCCTGGCAAACCGACGAAGCCTGGCGACACCTGCAAACCGCCGCATCACCCGACAGGCGTGAGCATTGCCACGCCCTGTTCGACCCCGTCGACAACCGCTGGCGGTTCGCCGCGACCGACATCGATATTCATCAGCCGCACCCGGAACCCCTGAAGCAAGGAGCTTTGAATTGAGTGGTAAACCCGCTGCACGCGTCACCGACCCGACCGCCTGCCCATTGCCAGGCCATGGCACCAACCCGATTGCCTCCGGCTCGCCGAACGTCTTCTTCGACGGCCTCGCCGCCGCGCGCATGACCGATAAATCGGCGTGCGGCAGTCCGATTACCGGGGCAGTTTCCGGCACCGTTTTTATCAACGGCTTGAATGCCGCCACGCTCGACAGCACCGGAGGCCACGGCAATGTCGTGGTGGGTGGCTCGGGGACGGTGATTATCGGCCAGAGTGGCGGAGGGGCAGCGTTTAGTGGGCTGTTGCCGATGCCGGTGCATTTTACGGACAGGTTGCAAGTGGTTAACGAGGCGACTGGCGAGCCTATCCCCGATCATCCGTATGCGATCCAGCGAGGTGATGGGCGCATAGAACATGGCATCACCAATGAGCAGGGCTTTACCCATATGGTGAGTTCTCACTTGGCTGAAACTATTAAATTGTTTGTAGAGTGATCGAAATGGAAGTCGAAAATCCTGCACTCAGAGACTGCAAAACTGAAGTGGCTGGCCATGAGTTGACCTGCAAGACTGACCAGAGCGTCAAGCAAGTTACTGTCAAAGTGAAAAAGGTAGCCGTTTTCTTTATTGGCGGTGCTGGGGATAAAGAGGAGTATTATCAGAATGAACCTCCTCATCATAACGTGCAAAATGCGTGGAATCAGTTGTCGAACAGACTGTCTCCGGAACAAAAGCTCGACGTTAATTTACCTTATATAAGCTATAAGGATGTTCGCGGTGAGAAGGATATCGAGAAGTATGTAATACGCCCGTTAAAAGGTGATAAGACGGTTTATCTTGTGATTGTTGGTCATAGCCTTGGGGGGTGGAATGGTGCACATTTGACCTCGATTTTGAAAGAGCGAGGTTATACAGTCAAGATGTTGGTAACACTCGATCCTGTTGGCGGTGGTACAGGTGTATGGATGTTCTCTGATATCTATTTTACGACGCCAAAGCCCGTGGCAGATTACTGGATAAATATATTGGCATCCCCCAAGGAAAAAGACGATTCAGATACTGTTGCCAGTTTGGGAGAGCGCTGGATCATGACATCTGGACCGAATATAAATGAGGCGGTCAGTGCGAATCACCGGCAAGCAGGTATGCTGTTCGCCTCCAAACTTCAAAGTGGAAAGTCTGCGTGCGATATAGTTTATGAGCGAGTGACTCAATATTTGGAATCGAAAAAATGATACGACTATTTATTGTGCTGACGATGCTTCTATGTAGTTCTTGTGCCAAGCGGCCGATTCTTCCTGATACCGAGATTGAATTCATTTCTGTCGCTACAGGGGGCGATAGTTTGTCTTGGAGTGTTCGCTTTAGTTCGAAGACCGATGTGTTGAATTTTTTTAAGGATGCGACGGGAGAAACACAGTTAGGTGAAACATTGTTTTGCTCTCTGGATAAAGAGCTTGAATTTGAAAACTCCGATAAATTGACTAATTATTTTGTTGGTAATCTTGTTGAGGTTGACGCCGATAAGTCTGGTTTAGACCATATTTATACGTCTAGATTGTCCGCAGTGAGAAAGGAGGATGAGGGCGTTTCAAATGTTTTCATGAGCGCGGAAGAACTGCTGGCATTATTAAATGAACGTAACGCCGTCTCTTGCAGAGTGTTTACCTCAGCTTACTCATTCGGGGGATACTATTCGAAGTCAATGCTGATTCCAGCAACTGACCTCGTACACGTCATTGAACAGCAGCGCGTGCAATGATTGCTTTATCCCATAATGTGGGATGCAAAATTACATATTGAGATTTCCCGTCTGAGAGGTCTATAGTCCGTCGCACTCACTGCCAAAAACAAAACAGGTGAAGCGATGCTGGCGCAATTGATCGCGCTCGATTGGGGGACGACCTCATTACGTGCTTACAAACTCGCAGCGGACGGTGTGGTGCTGGAGCAGCGCGCGCTGTCGTCCGGGATCATGCAACTGCCGAAGACTCCGCGAGTCATCAACGGTCGCGAATGCGCCGATGGTTTTGAACTGGCCTTCGACGAGGCGTGCGGCGACTGGCTCGATGCGCAGCCGAATCTACCGGTGATAGCTTGCGGCATGGTCGGCAGTGCACAGGGCTGGCGTGAAGCAGCCTACTGCGAGACGCCGGCGAACGTCGCCAATCTCGGAAACTCCCTACAAACAATTGTCAGCCTGCGCGGCACCCGCGTGCATATCGTGCCGGGTGTGATTCAGCGTTCGCGCCTGCCGAATGTGATGCGCGGCGAAGAAACCCAAGTGCTCGGCGTGCTGCAGAATCTGCCGATTGAGGCGGGTGTTGATCTGTTGATCGGTCTGCCGGGCAGTCATTCGAAATGGGTGGACGTCGTCGATGGCTGCATCACCCATTTCGACACGTTCATGACCGGCGAAGTGTTCGCCGTGCTCAGTGAACACAGCATTCTCGGCCGTACCCTGAAGCAGGGGGCGGCGTTCGATGCTCTGGCGTTTGACCGTGGTGTGCAGGTTGCGCAGTCGGCGGACGGCGAACTCGGCGTGCTGTCGACGTTGTTCAGTGCCCGTACCTTGGGCCTGACCGGCGAACTCAGCCCGACCGCGCAGGCGGATTATCTGTCCGGCCTGATGATCGGCCATGAACTGGCGGCGCTCGCCACGGTTCAGCGGCGTCGCCGCAACAACCCGAATCTCCCTTCGATCATCCTCATCGGCAACGCGCAACTCTGCACGCGCTACAGCCGTGCCCTCGCTGCCTGCGGTTTCGCCAACGTGACGCTGGCCGAACAGGCCACCGAGCGTGGTCTGTGGCAACTGGCGCTGGCCGCCGGACTGATCGATTCCTCATCCCGTTAACCCTGACTGGAGGCCTGACATGCTCAAGCAAGCATTGGCGCAAAACGGTCTGATCGCGATCCTGCGGGGACTGCATCCGCAGGAAGCCGCCGCTGTCGGAGAAGTCCTGTATGCGGCCGGATTTCGCGTCATCGAAGTACCGCTCAATTCCCCTTCGCCGTACGAAAGTATCCGCATCCTGCGTAAGGCCCTGCCCGCCGATTGCCTGATCGGTGCCGGCACGGTGTTGACCCCGGCACAGGTCGAGCTGGTGAAAGAAGCCGGCGGCCAAGTGATTGTCATGCCGCACAGTGACGCCAAGGTCTTGCGTGCGGCGAAAGCGGCGGGGCTGTTTCTGTCGCCGGGTGTCGCCACGCCGACCGAGGCTTTCGCGGCACTGGAGGAGGGCGCGGACATTCTCAAGATGTTTCCGGCCGAGCAGATGGGCCCGGCGGTCGTCAAAGCCTGGCTCGCAGTGTTGCCGACGGGAACGGTACTGGTGCCGGTCGGCGGCATCACCCCGGACAATATGCAGGCGTTTATCGATGCCGGTGTAAAAGGTTTCGGCCTCGGTTCCGGACTGTTCAAACCGGGCATGACCCCGGAGCAAGTGGCGGTGAATGCCAAGGCCTACGTGGCCGCGTGGAAGGCCCTTCGCTAAGACTTTTTGGCGCTGCGTGCGCTGCATCTACAAGAGAGACAAAAAGATGAAAATCACCAAACTCACCACCTTCATCGTCCCGCCGCGTTGGTGTTTCCTCAAAGTCGAAACCGACGAGGGCGTGACCGGTTGGGGCGAGCCTGTGGTCGAAGGCCGCGCACACACCGTCGCGGCTGCCGTCGAAGAATTGTCCGACTACCTGATCGGCAAAGACCCACGCAACATCGAAGACATCTGGACTGTGCTCTATCGCGGCGGTTTCTACCGTGGCGGTGCGATCCACATGAGCGCGCTGGCGGGTATCGATCAGGCGTTGTGGGACATCAAGGGCAAGGCCCTTGGCGTGTCGGTGAGTGATCTACTCGGTGGCCAGGTGCGTGACAAGATTCGCGTGTATTCGTGGATTGGCGGCGACCGTCCAGCGGACACCGCGCGTGCGGCGAAAGAGGCGGTGAGCCGTGGTTTTACTGCGGTGAAAATGAACGGCACCGAAGAACTGCAATTCCTCGATACCTTCGAGAAAGTCGATCTGGCGCTGGCCAACGTCGCCGCCGTACGTGACGCGGTCGGGCCGAACGTCGGTATCGGCGTCGACTTCCATGGCCGCGTGCACAAGCCAATGGCCAAGGTGCTGATGAAGGAACTCGACCCGTACAAACTGATGTTTATCGAAGAGCCGGTGCTCAGCGAAAACTATGAAGCGTTGAAAGAGCTGGCGCCGTTGACCAGCACACCGATTGCTCTGGGTGAGCGGCTGTTCTCGCGTTGGGACTTTAAACGCGTGTTGAGCGAAGGTTACGTCGACATCATCCAGCCGGATGCCTCCCACGCGGGCGGCATCACCGAAACCCGCAAGATCGCCAACATGGCCGAGGCCTACGATGTGGCACTGGCGCTGCACTGCCCGTTGGGGCCGATTGCGCTGGCGGCGTGTTTGCAATTGGACGCGGCTTGTTACAACGCGTTTATCCAGGAGCAGAGCCTGGGCATCCATTACAACGAGAGCAACGACTTGCTCGACTACGTGAAGGATCCGCGGGTGTTCGATTACGACAAAGGTTTTGTGAAGATTCCGAACGGCCCGGGCCTGGGTATCGAGATCAACGAGGAATACGTGATCGAGCGCGCGGCCGTTGGCCACCGCTGGCGCAATCCGATCTGGCGCCATGCCGATGGCAGTTTTGCCGAGTGGTGAGTCGTCCCTGACACACCCGATGAGATCGTTCCCACGCTCTGCGTGGGAATGCCTCAATGGACGCTCTGCGTGCGCTTTTGGGACGCAGAGCGTCCCGGGCTGCATTCCCACGCGGAGCGTGGGAACGATCAGGCCTCAGGCCGACCTCAATAAACATAAAAAGAGGCTCTCCCCATGCAACCGCAAACCCTCACCGGGCAGGCGTCTTTAGTCACGCCCAGCCGTAAGCGTTTTTTCATCATGGTGTTGCTGTTTATCACCGTGGTCATCAACTACCTCGACCGCAGCAACCTGTCGATTGCTGCGCCGGCGCTGACCAGTGAGCTGGGCATCGATCCGATTCACGTCGGTCTGATTTTCTCCGCGTTCGGCTGGACTTACGCCGCGATGCAGATCCCCGGCGGCTGGTTGGTCGATCGCGTGCCGCCGCGCATTCTTTACAGCGTCGCGTTGTTGTTGTGGTCTGTGGCTACGGTGATGCTCGGTTTCGCTGCGAGTTTCATCGCGTTGTTTGTATTGCGCATGGCGGTCGGTGCGCTGGAAGCGCCGGCTTATCCGATCAACAGCCGTGTGGTCACGACGTGGTTTCCCGAGCGGGAACGCGCCACGGCGATTGGTTTTTACACGTCGGGACAGTTCGTTGGTCTGGCATTTCTCACTCCGGTGCTCGCCTGGCTGCAACATGAATTCGGCTGGCACATGGTGTTCGTCGCAACAGGCGCTGTCGGCATTATCTGGGCGGCGATCTGGTACGCGGTGTATCGCGAGCCACGGGATTTCAAAGGCGCGAACGAAGCGGAAATCGACCTGATCCGCGAGGGCGGTGGTCTAGTTGATATTCAGCAAGAGTCGGCCAAGGTCAAAGCCAAATTCAGCTGGACCGATTTGGGCATCGTCCTGACCAAGCGCAAATTGTGGGGCATCTACCTCGGCCAGTTCTGCCTGAACTCGACGCTGTGGTTTTTCCTGACGTGGTTCCCGACCTATCTGGTGAAATATCGCGGCATGGACTTCATCAAGTCCGGCCTGCTGGCGTCGCTGCCGTTTCTCGCCGCGTTCATCGGTGTGCTGTGTTCGGGGTTCTTTTCCGACTTCTTGATTCGTCGCGGCTACACCGTCGGGTTTGCGCGCAAGTTGCCGATCATTGGCGGGCTGCTTATTTCCACCTCGATCATCGGCGCCAACTTCGTTGAGTCGACGCCGCTGGTGATTGCCTTTCTGGCGTTGGCATTTTTCGGCAACGGCCTGGCCTCGATCACTTGGTCACTGGTGTCGACGTTAGCGCCAGCGCGGTTGTTGGGGCTGACTGGCGGGGTGTTCAATTTCATCGGCAACCTGTCGGCAATTGCTACGCCGATCGTCATCGGTTTCCTTGCCAGCGGCGATTCGTTCGCCCCGGCGATCACCTATATCGCGGTTCTCGCCTTGATCGGTGCTTTGTCCTACGTGCTGCTGGTCGGCAAGGTCGAGCGTATCGAGTTGTAGTGGTCTGCGTCGGGCGACCATAATGCCGCCCGTTCCTTCGCTCAACGGTAAAAGGCTGGATATGCAGGAAGACGCTCCGGAAAAAACCAAGGACGCCGCGCCCACCGGCACGCAGACGCTGTTGCGTGGCTTGGGTGTGGTGCAAGCGGTGGCCAGTGGCGCCCGCGATCTCAAGGAAATTGCCCGGCTGATCGGTACCACGCGCAGCACCACCCATCGGCTGGCCAGTTGCCTGGTCGACGAGCGCTACCTGCGCGTGGTGCCGCAAGTCGGTTATCTGCTCGGACCGAAGCTGATCGAATTGGGTTTCCAGGCGCGTGAAGAGTTGCCGCTGGTGAGCCTGGCCGGGCCGTATCTGGACGAGTTGTCGGCGCTGACTGGTGACACCGTGCACTTGGGCATTCGCGAAGGCGATGAAGTGTTGTATCTGCTGAAAAATCCGGGGCGCAACGGCCCGGAAATGCGTTCGCGGGTCGGCCATCGCATGCCGCTGGCGCGCACCGGTATTGGTAAGGCATTGATGCTCGATGACTCACCGAAAGACTGGCAACGTCTGTACGACATCAGTCTGCCGGCAGGTGGGAAGAGTCAGTTCTGGCCGCAGCATCCTCAGCAGTCGTGGGAGCAGCTTGAGCAGCGTATGACCGAGTACGTCGCCGGGGGCTACGCCTTCGATCTGGAGGACAACGAACCGTCGATCCGCTGCGTGGCGGCGCCGATTCGGGATGCGAGCAAGGGCATCGTGGCGGCGATCAGTATCGCCAGCACCGTGCCGTACATGCCGCTGGAAAAAATGGCCGAGCTGATTCCCCTGATCAAAGGGGTCACAGCCCGGCTGTCGGCAGAGCTAGGCCTGAAGGTTTAAACCTTGAGCGTCGCCATGTCGATCACGAAGCGGTACTTCACGTCACCGGCAATCATCCGGGCGTAAGCCTCGTTGATCTGGCGGATGTCGAGCATTTCGATGTCGCAGGTGATGTTGTGCTCGGCGCAGAAATCCAGGACTTCCTGGGTTTCGGCGACGCCACCGATCAACGAGCCGGCCAGCACGCGACGGCTCATCACTAGTTTGCCGGCGTGTACCGGTGGATCAATCGGCTCGATCAGACCGACCAGAATGTGCACGCCGTCGAAGCGCAGGGTGTCGAGGTACGGGTTGAGATCGTGCTGCACCGGAATGGTGTCGAGCAGGAAGTCGAAGTAACCGGCAGCCGCTTTCATCTGCTCGGCGTCGGTGGAGACGATCACATGATCGGCACCCTGACGGCGGCCTTCTTCAGCCTTGCTTGCCGAGCGGGTGAACAGCGTCACTTCGGCGCCCATGGCTTTGGCGAACTTGATGCCCATGTGGCCCAGACCGCCCATGCCGAGAATCCCGACCTTGTCGCCAGCCTTCACGCCGTAGTGCTTGAGCGGCGAGTAGGTGGTGATACCGGCGCAGAGGATTGGCGCGGCGCTGGCTAACGCCAGTTTTTCCGGAATGCGCACGACGAAGTGCTCGCTGACGACGATGCTGTCGGAATAACCGCCCATGGTGTTGCTGCCATCGACCCGATCCGGGGTGGCGTAGGTCATGGTCGGGCCTTCGAGGCAGTATTGCTCAAGGTTCGATTGGCACGCTTCGCAGGTGCGGCACGAGTCGACCATGCAGCCAACCCCGACCAGGTCGCCTACCTTGTGTTGAGTGACATTCGCACCGATCGCGGTGACTTTTCCGACGATCTCGTGGCCGGGCATCAGCGGGTAAACGGCGATACCCCATTCGTTGCGCGCCTGGTGGATATCGGAGTGGCAGACGCCGCAGTAAAGGATTTCGATCGCGACGTCATCGGCGCGCGGGCTGCGGCGTTCGAATTTCATCGGGGCGAGGGGGGTGGTGGCCGATTGGGCGGCATAACCGATGGCGGTGTACATGTGAAACCTCGCAAAAGCAGGAACAAGTGAGGCGGCGCATTCTGGGCGCCGACTGTCGGTCCGGCCATGACGATTCCTCCGGGTCTCATGCCTAATCCTCCGGCATGCGGGTTTGATCGGTCGCATTGGCAAAAGGATCTGCGATGATGCTTTCATCCCTTATTTTCGTGATTTTTTGTGAAGAGCAATTCGATGCAGTTGACCCGTCATCTTGATGCCAATGCGCGGCTGGTTTCGCTGATCGAGCCGCTGGCGCTGCGCGATGGTTATTCCCCGACCGGGTTGTCCGGTGTGCAAGTGTTGCGCGCCAGTTGCGACGTTGCCCGTGGCCCGCACATTTACGAACCGAGCCTGATGATCATCGCCCAGGGCAGCAAACTGGCGTTTCTCGGGCCGCGCACCATGGAGTACGGCGCCGGGCACTATCTGATTCAGGCGCTGCCGGTGCCGTTCGAATGCGAGACGTTTGCCTTGCCGGATGCGCCGTTGCTCGGTGTTTCGGTGGCGATTGATCGGGTGTTGCTCGGCGAGCTGGTGCTGGCCATGGGGCTGGCGCCGGGCCGGCATATCCCGGCGCAGACCCCGGAGTCGATGACCTCAGTGGTACTCGACGATGCCATGCGCGGTTGCGTCGAGCGCTTGCTGAGTTGCCTGCACGATCCGCTGGAATGCCAGATTCTTGGGCCGGCTCGGGTGCGTGAATTGTTGTTCACCGCGTTGCGCGGGCCGCAGGCGGATGTGTTGCGGGCATTGGTCGAGCAGCAAGGGCAATTCGCGCGGGTGGCGGCGTCGATCAGTCATCTGCATGCGCATTACACCGAGCCGTTGAACGTTGAAACGCTGGCCGGTTGCGCGAACATGAGCGTGTCGACCTTTCATGAGCATTTCAAACGCAGCACGTTGTTGTCGCCGGTGCAGTATCTGAAGCGCCTGAGGTTACTGAAGGCGCAGACGTTGTTGGTCGCCGAAGGCCTGGGTGTGGCGCAGGTGGCGCATCGGGTGGGGTATCAGAGTACGTCGCAGTTCAGCCGCGAGTACAAGCGCTACTTTGAGCGCAGCCCGGGTGACGAGCGCGCTGCCTGATGATTTTCACAATCCCTGTGGGAGCTGGCTTGCCAGCGATGAGGCCGGCACATTCAACATAGATGTCACCTGATCCACCGCCATCGCTGGCAAGCCAGCTCCCACAGGGAGTCAAGTGATGCAGTAAATTTTGGGCAACAAAAAGGCCCCCGATTCGGGAGCCTTGATGTTCAGCGGTTCGACTTACATGTTCGGGTAAGTCGGGCCGCCAGCGCCTTCCGGCGTGACCCAGGTGATGTTCTGCGAAGGGTCCTTGATGTCACAGGTCTTGCAGTGCACGCAGTTCTGGGCGTTGATCTGGAAGCGCTTCTCGCCGTCTTCCTTGGTGATCACTTCGTACACGCCGGCCGGGCAGTAGCGCTGCGCCGGTTCGTCGTACAGCGGCAAGTTCTTACTGATCGGGATGCTCGGGTCGGTCAGCTTCAGGTGGCAAGGTTGTTCTTCTTCGTGGTTGGTACCGGAGATGAACACCGAGCTGAGCTTGTCGAAGCTGAGTTTGCCGTCCGGCTTCGGATAGTCGATCTTCTTGCAGTCCGCCGCTAGCTTGAGGCAAGCGTAATCCGGCTTGGTGTCGTGCAGGGTGAACGGCAGTTTGCCGCCGAAGATGTTCTGATCCAGCCAGTTGAAACCGCCGCCAACGATGGCGCCGAACTTGTGGATCGCCGGGCCGAAGTTGCGGCTGGCGAACAGTTCGTCGTAGAGCCAGCTCTTCTTGAACGCGTCGACGTAAGTGGTCAGCTCTTCAGTGCCGTCCTTTTCTGCGAACAGCGCGTCAGCCACGGATTCTGCGGCGAGCATGCCGGACTTCATCGCAGTATGGCTGCCCTTGATCTTGGCGAAGTTCAGGGTGCCGAGGTCGCAACCGATCAGCGCGCCGCCCTTGAAGACCATTTTCGGCAGCGAGTTCAGGCCACCTTTGCAAATCGCGCGAGCGCCGTAACTGATGCGCTTGCCGCCTTCCAGATACTGGGCCAGCACCGGGTGATGCTTGAGGCGCTGGAACTCGTCGAACGGCGACAGGTAAGTGTTGCTGTAGGACAGGTCAACGATCAGACCAACCACCACCTGGTTGTTTTCCAGGTGATAGAGGAACGAGCCGCCGGTGTTTTCGGTGCCCATGATGTCCAGCGGCCAACCAGCGGTGTGCACCACCAAGCCTGGCTGATGTTTGGCCGGGTCGATTTCCCAGATTTCTTTCAGGCCGATGCCGTAGTGCTGGGCGTCGGCATCGCTGTCGAGGTTGTAGCGCTTGATCAGTTGCTTGCCGATGTGGCCACGGCAGCCTTCGGCGAACAGCGTGTACTTGCCACGCAGTTCCATGCCCGGGGTGTACAGGCCTTCTTTCGGGTTGCCTTCGCGGTCGACGCCCAGATCACCAGTGATGATCCCGCGCACTACGCCTTGTTCGTCGATCAGTGCTTCCTGAGCGGCGAAACCCGGGTAGATTTCCACGCCGAGGTTCTCGGCCTGCTGGGCGAGCCAGCGGCACAGGTTGCCGAGGGAGATAATGTAGTTGCCTTCGTTGTGCATGGTCTTGGGCACAAAGAAGTCAGGAATTTTCTGCGCGCTGTCGGCGTTTTTCAGTACGAAAATATCGTCGCGGGTCACTGGCGTGTTCAGCGGGGCGCCGAGTTCTTTCCAGTCCGGGAACAGTTCATTCAGAGCGCGTGGTTCGAACACGGCACCGGACAGGATGTGTGCGCCGACTTCGGAGCCTTTTTCGACCACGCAGACGCTGATTTCCTTACCGGCTTCGGCGGCCTTCTGCTTCAGACGGCAGGCGGCGGACAGGCCAGCGGGGCCGGCACCGACGATGACCACGTCGAATTCCATGTATTCGCGTTCCACAGGCTATCTCCTACTCAAGGCTCAACAGTTTTTTTTCTAATTTGGAGGTTTGATGTCGCATCCGCTATTCCTTTACGTTAACGTCAAGGGGAATATTGGAGTCCGACCTTTCTCTCTAGGCGGCGCATTATATCTACACCACTCCGAGCGTCCAATACAAACGTTTGTTTGAATTGGCTCCAGCCCAGAGAAATCAAAGAAGCGCGGCTTATGAATGGTCATTTTGCTGTATTGACCGGAATAGGCGTTCCGGTCAAGATACGGGCGGTTTTGCGCTCGTCGTAGGCAGACTGGCGGTTTCAAGAGCACGTCTAAAGACAGGGCACAGGCAGTAGAAGGTGATGCGCAGCGCAGGTCCGGCGCGCAGTTTACACAGCGTGAAGATCAATGACCCGTCGGTCACCCCTGACGAACGGTCGCAGGTCCTCCACCGTGCAGCCACCTGACACCCGAGTCGGCGTTTTTAGAGGTGCCCTTTAGCCTGATGAGCATCAACCGCCAGGTTCGCCTAGGCGACTTTCTTTTCACCGGAGAGTAACGAGGAATCCATGAAGGTTCTTGTAGCTGTCAAACGCGTTGTGGATTACAACGTCAAGGTTCGCGTCAAGGCGGACAATTCCGGCGTCGATCTCGCCAACGTCAAGATGTCGATGAACCCGTTCTGCGAAATCGCAGTGGAAGAAGCCGTACGCCTGAAAGAGAAAGGTGTTGCGACTGAAATCGTCGTCGTCTCCATCGGCCCGACCACCGCTCAGGAGCAACTGCGTACCGCACTGGCTCTGGGTGCCGACCGTGCCATCCTCGTCGAATCCACTGAAGATCTGACCTCGCTCGCCGTGGCCAAGCTGCTCAAGGCTGTGGTCGACAAGGAACAGCCGCAGCTGGTGATCCTCGGCAAGCAGGCCATCGACAGCGACAACAACCAGACCGGCCAGATGCTCGCTGCATTGAGCGGCTACGGTCAGGGCACGTTCGCCTCGAAAGTCGAAGTCTCCGGCGACAGCGTTGCCGTGACTCGTGAAATCGACGGCGGCGCGCAGACGGTTTCCCTGAAACTGCCGGCCATCGTCACCACCGACCTGCGTTTGAACGAGCCGCGCTACGCGTCCCTGCCAAACATCATGAAAGCCAAGAAGAAGCCTCTCGAAGTGCTGACTCCGGACGCTTTGGGCGTTTCCACCGCCTCCACCAACAAGACCCTGAAAGTCGAAGCGCCGGCTGCACGCAGCGCGGGCATCAAGGTTAAGTCGGTAGCTGAATTGGTCGAGAAACTGAAAAACGAAGCGAAGGTAATCTAAATGACTATCTTGGTTATTGCTGAACACGACAACAAAGTGCTGGCCCCGGCCACACTGAACACCGTGGCTGCTGCGGTCAAAATCGGCGGCGACGTCCACGTTCTGGTTGCAGGTCAAGGCGCTGGCGCCGTGGCTGAAGCCGCTGCGAAAATCGCTGGCGTGAGCAAAGTCCTCAACGCTGACAATGCCGCTTACGCGCATCAGCTGCCGGAAAACGTTGCGCCATTGGTTGCAGAGCTGGGCGCTGGCTACAGCCACATCCTGGCTGCCGCGACCTCCAACGGTAAAAACATCCTGCCGCGCGTTGCCGCGCAGCTGGACGTTGACCAGATCTCCGAGATCATCTCGGTCGAAAGCGCTGACACGTTCAAGCGTCCGATCTACGCCGGTAACGCTATCGCTACCGTGCAGTCGACCGCTGCGATCAAAGTGATCACTGTACGTGCTACCGGTTTCGACCCGGTTGCCGCTGAAGGTGGTTCGGCTGCCGTTGAAGCAGTTGCTGCTGCGCACAACGCGGGCACTTCCAGCTTCGTCAACGAAGAACTGGCCAAGTCCGATCGTCCTGAGCTGACCGCTGCCAAGATCGTCGTTTCCGGCGGCCGCGGCATGCAGAACGGCGACAACTTCAAACACCTGTACGCTCTGGCCGACAAGCTGGGCGCTGCTGTCGGTGCTTCGCGCGCCGCGGTCGACGCAGGTTTCGTACCGAACGACATGCAGGTCGGTCAGACCGGCAAGATTGTTGCGCCACAGCTGTACATTGCCGTCGGTATCTCCGGCGCGATCCAGCACTTGGCCGGTATGAAAGACTCCAAAGTGATCGTTGCGATCAACAAGGACGAAGAAGCGCCGATCTTCCAGGTGGCCGATTACGGTCTCGTGGCTGATCTGTTCGAAGCCGTCCCTGAGCTGGAGAAGCTGGTCTAATCCAGCGGCTTCACTTATAAAGAGCCCGACCTTTTGGTCGGGCTTTTTTTGTCTCGGATTTGAGTGGGAGTGTGTTGCCATGGATCTGCGCTGCGGATGGTTGTTGGGGTTGGCCCTGTTGCCAGGTTTGGCTATGGCCGCTGGCAAATGCGAGCGCCTCGTCGTCACCGGTAGCCCGGATGCGCCGCCGTACCTGTGGCAGGACCCGCAGAATCCCAAGCAGTTGATCGGTGCCAGCGCTGATCTGCTGCAACAAGTCGCCAAAGACCTCGGCATCAAAGTCGAATTGCTCTACGCCGGCAAACGTTCGCAAGCCCTCGATGAAGTGCGCAGCGGGCGCATGGACATGCTCGCCGACGCGCCGCTGACCCTCAATGAGCTGGAAAACCTCGACTACATCCATCCGCCGTTGCTGGAAAACGACTATCTGGTGTGGACCCGCAAAGGCTCGACGCTGGTCTACAGCGAGGCCAAAGACCTGCACGGTCACGTCGGTGCGTTGTCGGAAAAGTCTCGTATGACCCAGGCATTTGGCACTTTCGCCGAGCAGAATCTGACCCTGACCCGGACAGCCAACCTCACTCAGGCGCTACAGAAACTGCTCTTGGGCGAAGTGGAATATGTACTCGCCGGCCGATACTCGGGCATGGCCGCCGCGCAGGCATTGGGTATGGCCAATGACCTGTTGGTGTTCGAGCAACCGGTCGACCGGCCGGGGCTGTTCCTCGCGGTTTCGCATAACTCGGCATGCAACGATCCGTGGTTGCGCGGACAGTTGGCCAAAAAGATGACAGAATTGCCCGCGTCCGGACTGACGGAAGCCGCGCTGCAACGCAATATCGAGCGCTGGAAGGCGCAGCAGCAACAGCCGCCACAACCTGTCAGTGCCCCAAAACAGTAGGGATTCTTAGTGAGTATTCGACCTCTTTTCGCGGCTGTGGCCGTTCTGGCCCTGGCCGGTTGCGCGACCGATCCGGCACCCAATGAACAAATGCGCCTGACCGAGCAAGCCATCACCCAGGCCAAAGCTGTTGGCGCCACCGCCGATGAAGTGCCGGAAATGAAACTGGCCGAAACCAAGTACAACCGCGCCAAAGGCAACATGGCTGACCAGTCCTACCGGAATGCGCGCATGCGCTCCGAACAGGCCGAGCTGGATGCACGTCTGGCCGAAGCCAAAGTGCTGACGCAAAAAAGTCAAGAACAGGTGAATGTGCTTAATACCCGCATCGTCCGTCTGCGCAAGCAACTGGGAGATGCCCAATGAGCCTCAAGTCGAAAGTTGTAGGCGGCCTGATCCTCGCCGGTTGCGTCAGCCTGTACGGCTGCGCCGGTCAGCACAGCGAATCCGCTCTGCAGGAAGCCAGCGCCGACTTTCAGAAGGTCAAGGAAGACTCCAACGTGCTGCGCATCGCGCCGAAAGACGTGATCCGCGCCGGTGAGTCCCTGGCTCGTGCCGATCGCCTGTCGACCTATTGGGGCAGCGGTTCCGATGTTGTGCACTACGCCTACCTGAGCCAGCGCTACAGCGAAATCGCCCGCGAGCATACCAATCAGGTGCTCAATGAGGAGCGCGCAGCCAAACTTGAGCTGGAGCGTCAGCGCCTGCAACTGGCCTTGCGTGAATCGAAGTTGCTCAGCGTGCAGCAACAGGGCAAATGGCTGGAAGAACAGATCGTAGCACTGGCCACCACGCAGACCGACCGTGGTCTGGTGATGACCCTCGGCGATGTGCTGTTCGACACCGGTGAAGCGGAGCTGAAAAACTCGGCCAACCGTGTTGTGCTGAAAATCGTCCAGTTCCTGCAACTGAACCCCAAACGTGTAGTGCGCATCGAGGGCTACACCGACAGCACCGGCGGCAAACAGGAGAACCTCAAGCTGTCCCGTGACCGCGCGCAATCGGTGGCGGACGTGCTGATGGACCTGGGCATCGACGACAAACGCATTCAGGTCGAAGGCTACGGCGACGAATACCCGGTGGACGCCAACGCTTCCGAGCGTGGGCGGGCACAGAATCGTCGGGTTGAAATTGTCTTCTCCGATGAAAAAGGCCAGCTCGGCGCCGCCCGTTAAGGGTTGCGTCTCTGGAAAGCCCGGGCTGTCATGCAGTGCCGGGCTTTTTTACGTCTGTCGATTGGCTCGCAATCCGTACAGTAGGGGGCAGACACCGCACTGTATGGTCGAGTAATGTGGCAACTGTCCCAGTACACTTCTAAACTGTTCCGGTATTGTTTCACACAAGAATAAAATGCCCGTGAAATCGAGTGCTGCGTCATGACCAATCTCTTGCTCTACCAACGTATTGCTCAGCAACTGGCCGAAGACATCCGCCGTGGGGTCTATCAACCGGGGGAGCGCGTGCCTTCGGTACGCAAGATGAGTTCGCAGCTCAACGTCAGCCATGCGACGGTGTTGCAGGCCTACGCCAATCTCGAAGATCAGGGGCTGATTCGCGCACGTCCGCAGTCCGGATATTACGTACACCAAACGCCTGCGCTGACTGCACCGACACCGGACATTGCGCGGGTTGAACGTCCCGGTCTGGTCACTCGCAGCAGCATCATTCAACAGGTGCTGGTCGAATCACGCCGTGAAGGTGTGTTCCCGCTCGGCGCTGCCGTGCCAAGTGTCGATTACCTGCCGGTGCGCGCCTTGCATCAGCAACTGGCCAAGGTCACGCGTTTTCATAGCCCACGCGCCTTCAGCTACATGTTCAGCCCCGGTTTCGAACCGCTGCGCCGGCAAGTGGCGATCCGCATGCGTGATGCCGGTGTGGTGGTCGATCCGTCGGAAGTCGTGATCACCCACGGTTGCGTCGATGCTCTGCAGATGTCGTTGCGTGTGCTGACCCGTCCGGGCGATCTGATCGCTGCTGAGTCGCCGACCTATTACGGTTTGCTGCAACTGGCCGATCTGCTCGGCCTGAAAGTCATCGAAATCCCCAGCGATCCTGCCACCGGCATGAGCCTCGAAGCCTTGCAACTGGCGGCCAACCAGTGGTCGATCAAAGCGCTGGTGCTTACCACGCGCCTGAGCAATCCACTGGGCGGCACCATGCCCGAAGAGCGGCAGAAACAGTTGCTGCGTCTGGCCTCGGACTTCGACATCCAGATTGTCGAAGACGACATCTATGGCGAGTTGATGTTCGAGCAGGGCAAAACCAAAGCGCTCAAGGCTTATGACCGACTGGATCGGGTGATCTACTGTTCGAGCTTCTCCAAAACCTTGTCACCCGGTGTGCGCATCGGCTGGATGATCGCTGGCAAGTACCAGCAGGAAATCCAGCGACTGCAGACCTTCAGCACCCATTCGGCGTGCAGCGTGACGCAGATGGCGATTGCCGCTTATCTGGAAAACGGCGGTTATGACCGGCATTTACGGTACATCCGCCAGGAATACCGAAAAAACCTCAGTGCCTTCCAGTTGGCGGTGCAGCAGTACTTCCCCGAGGGTACGCAAATGACCCGGCCTACGGGCGGTTTCATCCTCTGGGTGAGCTTGCCGGGTAGGGTGAATACTCAGGAATTGCATGTGCGCGCCCTGCAGCAGGGCATCAGCATTGCGCCGGGACTGATCTTCAGTAATACCGAGCAGTTCAACCACTGTATCCGCCTGAACTGCGGGATTCCGTGGAACCGCGAGGCGGAGCGGGCGTTGATGACCCTTGGGTTGCTGGCGACGCAACTGTGTCAGGAAACCGCTGGCGGATTCTGAACGAGCGGTGGGTGATGCTTGTCTTGTGGCGCCCAACAAGCGAGCATATGGCTATCTGCCGTTTGCCACTGTTGGGTTCATGAAAGCGATTGCTCCTGCCGCTTGGGTTTTGCTGGGTTTGCTGATGATCGGTCATGCGCCTGGCGTCGTGGCCGCTGCGGCTCAGGAAAAACCGGCGGCGACGAGCCCGGCAAAAAAATACACGCCAGCGCAGAAGGCAACTCCCGCGAAGAAACCTCAGCAAAAAGTCATCAAGAAGCGCAAGCCAGTCGCCTCGAAATCGAAACCCGCCAGTGAAGTGGTAAAAACCAAGTTGCCGTCGGCCAAACTCGATTTGAGCCTGCCCAAGGACATGGTCGAGGAATTGAAGCCCAAGGGCACGGTTGAATTGCCCAAGCGCGAGCCGATCCTGCCGCAGATGTTTGGCGAGAAAAACAACGGATTCCAGCTCAACGGCCGCTTGCTCAGCAACGAAATGCAGTTGCAACTGCGCAATGAAGAGCGCCGTGAAGTCGAAGGTGCGGCGCTGGACTTTGAATTCAAGCAGTAAACTCAGCTCATCTGTGACCCGCAGACCAGACGCTTTGTCGGAGACTGGTCAGTCACATTCAGTTATCGGTGAAAACCCCGGTTCCGGGAATTTGAAACAGCCGTTTTAGCGGTTACTCTGTTCCGCGTCCCTTTTACACATCGCCCGTCGCGAGGAATTGTTCGTCATGAAATGCCGTGAAGGCTGTGGCGCTTGCTGCATTGCCCCTTCCATCAGTTCGCCAATTCCCGGCATGCCTGATGGCAAACCTGCCGGCGAACGTTGCGTGCAACTCTCGGTCGAAAACCTGTGCAGCATTTTCGGCCGCCCCGAGCGCCCGGCAGTCTGTTCCGGCTTCGCGGCGGATGTCGAAGTCTGTGGCAGCAGCTCGGAAGAAGCGATCAGGTTGATTGGCTGGTGGGAGCAGATGACGGCGGCGTGATGTGTCAAACGAACGGAACTTCAACAATAAGGAATAAGACTATGGGTTCGCTGCATCGTATCGCTGTGTTGTGTGGTTTGACCGCTGTGCTGGCCACCTCCGTCGCTCAGGCTGAAGACTGGAAAGTCGCCAAGAACGAGGACGGTATCAAGGTGTCCCTGAGTGAAGTGCCAGGTTCGGACTACAAGTCCTACCAGGGCGTTGCGCTGATGAAAACCACCGTCGCCAAATTGCGCGCACTGCAGGAAGACGTCGCTGGCGCCTGCGCCTGGATTCACGAGTGCAAGACCCAGAAACTGCTCAAGCACGAGGGCGATCAGAGCTGGACCTACACCCAGTTCAACACCCCTTGGCCAGTCACCCCGCGTGACTCGGTGATCGAAGTCACCACCGTCGAAGGCGCCGACGGCAGCTTGACCCGCAACCTCAAAGGTCTGCCGACGTACGTTCCTGAAGAAAAAGGCTTTGTCCGCGTGCAGCAGGTCAAAGGCTTCTGGAAGTTCGTACCGAAGGGCGACCAGGTTGAAGTCACTTATCAAGTGCACACCGAACCAGGTGGCAGCGTGCCGGCAATGGTTGCCAACAAATTTGTCGTCGATGCTCCGTTCAACACCCTCAAAGCTTTGAAAGAGCGCGCCGAGAAGTAATCGGCCCGCGTTCAACGAAACGCCCCGAACAAGTCGGGGCGTTTTGTTTTGTATCTATATTGTGTTTCCAGATACGCGTTGCACGAAATTTTCACAAAGTGTTCCTGACAATTCGCCCGCGCTGTTTGTCCGCTGCTGTAAATGAAAGTGTCTAGCGGCGGGGCAGTAATCAATGGCAATGGTGCGGGTGATCGTGCAACATTTGCGCACCGCGCAAGCCCCGGGGTCTGGAATGACCAATAGAGGGCATGGCGCCGCTGTATTTTTGCAACTTCAACTTCCAATGGGTCCTAAAACGACATGGCAAACCCGGACGCCCTGAATCAGCAGCGATCTTCTGCTCGCCTGCTGCAACCGACCGTCAAATCGCATCTGGCCTACACGCTGCTTTGCGCGCTGGTCATGATGGTGATGTTTTCCGTGCTGCGCCTCGCGCTGCTGGTCTACAACCGCGAGATGATCCTCGATACCCCGGCTTCGACCTTCCTCGAAGCTTTCGCCAACGGCCTGCGTTTTGACCTGCGCCTGGTGGTTTACCTGTGCATTCCGCTGGTGCTGGCGCTGTTCAGTGCCCGCGCCATGGCCGCACGCGGCTTCTTCCGCTTGTGGCTGACCATCGCCTCAAGCATCGCGCTGTTCCTCGGCCTGATGGAGATGGACTTCTACCGCGAGTTCCACCAGCGCCTCAACGGCCTGGTGTTCCAGTACGTGAAGGAAGACCCGAAAACCGTGATGAGCATGCTCTGGTACGGTTTTCCGGTAGTGCGCTATCTGCTGGCGTGGGCCATCGGCACTGTCATCCTGACCCTTGCGTTCAAAGGCGCCGATCGTGCCACGCGTCCACGCGGACCGTTCAGCGGCGGCAGCGTGGGTACTCGTCAAGTTGCGCCGTGGTACACCCGTCTGGCGGTGTTCATGGTCTGCCTGCTGATCTGCGTGGCTGCCGCCCGTGGCACTTTGCGTCAGGGCCCGCCGATGCGCTGGGGTGATGTCTACACCACCGATTCCAACTTCGCCAACCAGCTCGGCCTCAACGCCACGCTGTCGCTGATCGAGGCCGCCAAATCTCGCATGGGCGAAGATCGCGACAACATCTGGAAAGCGACGTTGCCGCAAGAGCAGGCGCAGAAAGTCGTGCGCGACATGCTGCTGATGCCAGACGAAAAACTGGTCGATGCCGATATTGCCGCTGTGCGCCGTGATTACACGCCGCCGGCCGACAAGACCCTGCCGATCAAGAACGTCGTCGTGATCCTGATGGAAAGCATGGCCGGTCACTCGGTCGGTGCACTGGGCGCGCCAGGCAACATCACGCCATACCTGGACAAACTGTCGAAGGAAGGTCTGCTGTTCGATCGCTTCTTCTCCAACGGTACGCACACCCATCAGGGCATGTTCGCGACCATGGCCTGCTTCCCCAACCTGCCAGGTTTCGAATACCTGATGCAGACCCCGGAAGGCAGCCACAAACTGTCCGGCTTGCCGCAGGTGCTCAGCGCCCGCAACTACGACGACGTATACGTCTACAACGGCGACTTCGCCTGGGACAACCAGTCGGGCTTTTTCAGCAACCAGGGCATGACCAACTTCGTTGGCCGTAACGACTTCGTCAACCCGGTGTTCTCCGATCCGACCTGGGGCGTGTCCGACCAGGACATGTTCGACCGTGGTCTGCAGGAGTTGAAGGCGCGGGAAAACGGCAAGCCGTTCTACGCGCTGCTGCAAACCCTGTCTAACCACACGCCATACGCCTTGCCGACGCCATTGCCGGTCGAGCGCGTGACCGATCGCGGCAGCCTCAACGAACACTTGACCGCCATGCGCTACTCCGACTGGGCGCTGGGTCAGTTCTTCGAGAAGGCGCGCAAAGAGCCGTACTTCAAGGAAACCCTGTTCGTCATCGTCGGCGACCACGGCTTCGGCAACGAGCGCCAGATCACCGAAATGGACCTGGGCCGCTTCAACGTGCCGATGTTGATGATCGCACCTGGCATTCAGGAGAAGTTCGGTACGCGTGACCACACAGTGGGTACGCAGATCGATATCGTGCCAACCATCATGGGCCGTCTCGGCGGCGAAGTGCGTCACCAGTGCTGGGGCCGCGACTTGCTCAACCTGCCGGAAGGCGACACCGGTTTCGGTGTGATCAAGCCGTCGGGCAGCGAGCAGACCACTGCTATCGTCACCGCTGACCAGATTCTGGTGTTGCCGAGAGACAAGGATATGGGGCCGAAGATGTGGCAGTACCAACTGGGGGCCAATCCGCACGCCGAAGTGGTACCGAATGCGCCGCGCACCGCCGAGTTGAAACTCAAACTCGAAGCGTTCCTGCAAACGGCAACCAAGAGCCTGATGGATAACACCGCCGGTGTCATCCACGGCAAGCCGGACTGATCGATCTATAACAGAAAGATCCGCGCAATAAAAAAGAGGCCCTTAACAGGGCCTCTTTTTTTACGCGTGAATCGTTATATCCGACCGAGTAACAGCAGCACCAACAGCACCACCAACACCACGCCGATAATGCCCGATGGACCGTAGCCCCAACTTCTGGAGTGCGGGAAGACCGGCAGACCACCGATCAGCAACAGGATCAGGATAATGATTAGAATTGTGCCCATGTCGATTTCCTTGTTGATAGTGTTCGAGAAGTCTTGGTATTCAAGGGCGACTGGAGACTAAGTAATTCCAGACGGCTTACAAATTCCGACCGGTGCGCGTGAAAGAAAATTCAATGTTTTTTTAATGTATTTGGATTGCTCGTTTATTTCCTTTGAAGCACAAGATCAAAAGATCGCAGCCTTCGGCAGCTCCTACATTGAACGCGTGTAGGAGCTGCCGAAGGCTGCGATCTTTTGATCTTGCATTCAGCAACTTGATGGAGCGTGGGCGCGCGCCGATCCTTCGCTACACTCGGCGCATCTTTCCCAGAACAACAAGGCTGTGTGCTATGCAAAATCGCATGATGATCACTGGTGCGGGCTCGGGCCTGGGTCGCGAAATCGCGCTGCGCTGGGCACGTGAAGGCTGGCAACTGGCCTTGTCCGACGTCAGCGAACCCGGTCTTCAGGAAACCCTGAAAATGGTCCGCGAGGCCGGTGGCGACGGTTTTACCCAGCGCTGTGATGTACGTGATTACAGCCAGCTCACCGCGTTCGCTCAGGCCTGTGAAGAAAAGCTCGGCGGCATCGACATCATTGTCAACAACGCCGGCGTGGCCTCGGGTGGCTTTTTCAGCGAACTGTCCCTGGAAGACTGGGATTGGCAGATCGCGATCAACCTGATGGGCGTGGTCAAGGGCTGCAAGGCGTTCTTGCCGCTGCTTGAACAAAGCAAAGGCAAAATCATCAACATCGCCTCCATGGCGGCACTGATGCAAGGCCCGGCGATGAGCAACTACAACGTGGCCAAGGCCGGCGTGGTAGCACTGTCGGAAAGTCTGCTGATCGAACTGGCGCAGCAGGAAGTCGGCGTGCACGTGGTCTGCCCCTCGTTCTTCCAGACTAACTTGCTCGATTCGTTCCGTGGGCCGACCCCGGCGATGAAAGCGCAGGTCGGCAAGTTGCTGGAAAGTTCGCCAATTACGGCGGCGGATATCGCTGACTACATCTATCAGCAAGTCGCCGCTGGCGAGTTCATGATCCTGCCCCACGAACAAGGGCGCATGGCCTGGGCGCTGAAACAGAAGAACCCGCAACTGCTCTACAACGAAATGACCTCAATGGCGGAGAAAATGCGCGCCAAAGCCAAACAGAGCAACGGCTGAGCTTGCCCGTCGGAGACAGCGTCGCTAGGGTGGCCGCAATGGTCACCCTGTCGAGACACGTCAATGCTCAATTACCTGTGGTTCTTTCTTGCGGCGCTGTTTGAAATCGCCGGTTGTTTCGCCTTCTTCATGTGGCTGCGTCAGGGCAAAAGTGCCTTGTGGGTGATTCCTGCGCTGCTCAGCCTGACCCTGTTCGCACTGTTGCTGACCCGTGTTGAAGCCAACTATGCCGGTCGTGCCTACGCCGCTTATGGCGGCATCTACATCGTCGCTTCGATTGGCTGGCTGATGGTGGTCGAGCGCGTGCGTCCCTTGGGTTCGGACTGGATCGGCGTGGCGCTGTGCGTGATCGGCGCCAGCGTGATTCTGTTCGGGCCACGCTTTTCTGCTGCCTGAAGACCTTTTGTGGGAAGTGTCTGACAGCTCGCGGCGATCATGGGTGTAAGGCAAAACTGATTTGCGCGCCGTGCATTGAAGAGGCGCGGCAAGCCGCGCATCTTCAGGGTTCGCTAACCCTGAAGGACGAATCTCATGCTTGTACTCAGCCGTGTCGTTGGTGAGTTGATTTCAATCGGTGATGACATCACCTTGCGCGTTCTGTCAGTGAATGGTGCCAGCGTGCGATTTGGCGTCGAGGCGCCACAAAAGGTCAACGTGCACCGCGCGGAGGTCTATGAGCGGATTCAGCGCAAGCAAGCCACGCAGAAAGTTCGCTGAGGATTTCAGTCGAACAGGTGCTTGGGCACGTCGTGCTTGAGCATCAACTGGCACTGCTCGCTTTCCGGGTCGAAGACGATCAGCGCCTGGCCTTTGGTCAATGCCTGACGCACGCGCAGCACGCGGGTTTCCAGCGGCGTGTCATCACCGTTGTCGGTGCCGTCGCGGGTGACGAAATCCTCGATGAGGCGGGTGAGGGTGTCGACTTCAAGTTGGTCGTGGGGAATAAGCATGGGCACCTCGGCTGAATCAATGGCGGGATGCTACGGCGATTGCGGTTTGCCTGCCAGTTTTGTGTTGCCTGTACCGACCTCATCGCTGGCAAGCCAGCTCCCACAGTAATTGGGGCAACACAAATTTGTGTACACCTCCGATACCTGTGGGAGCTGGCTTGCCAGCGATGGGGCCAGTCCTGTCATCACAAAGCCGGATCAACTATCGGAACGCTGCCCCACCAGACTGTCCACCGACGGCACTCGCGTATCGCTCTCCATTTGCGTGTCATGTTCAATCTGATGACTGAAGCGATCCAGCGAAGCGTTCGCCGGCGCTGCATCACTGGCAAACACCGGCGGACTCAAGATGTAAGCCCCCAGCAAGCGACTGAGTGCCGCCAGACTGTCGATGTGCGTGCGCTCATACCCATGGGTCGCATCGCAGCCAAACGCGAGCAGGGCGGTGCGGATGTCGTGGCCGGCGGTCACCGCCGAGTGCGCATCGCTGAAGTAATAGCGGAACAGGTCGCGGCGCACCGGCAATTCATTCTCGCTGGCCAGTTTCAGCAAGTGCCGCGACAGATGATAGTCATACGGCCCGCCGGAATCCTGCATCGCCACACTTACCGCGTGTTCGCTGGAGTGCTGCCCCGGCGCGACCGGTGCGATGTCGATGCCGACGAATTCGCTGACGTCCCACGGCAATGCTGCCGCCGCGCCGCTGCCGGTTTCTTCGGTGATGGTGAACAGCGGGTGGCAGTCGATCATCAGCTCCTGGCCGCTGTCGACGATGGCTTTGAGTGCCGCGAGCAGCGCGGCAACGCCGGCCTTGTCATCGAGGTGACGGGCGCTGATGTGACCGCTTTCGGTGAACTCCGGCAGCGGATCGAATGCGACCACGTCGCCGATGCTGATGCCCAGCGAGTCGCAGTCAGCCTTGGTCGCACAGTAGGCATCCAGACGCAGTTCAACGTGATCCCAACTGATCGGCATTTCATCGACGGCAGTGTTGAAGGCATGCCCGGACGCCATCAACGGCAAGACACTGCCGCGAATCACGCCGTTGTCGGTAAACAGGCTGACGCGGCTGCCCTCGGCAAAGCGGCTCGACCAGCAGCCGACCGGGGCGAGGGTCAGGCGGCCGTTGTCCTTGATCGCACGAACGGCGGCGCCGATGGTGTCCAGGTGCGCGGAAACGGCGCGGTCGGGGCTGTTCTTCTTGCCTTTGAGCGTGGCGCGAATGGTGCCGCGTCGAGTCATTTCAAAGGGGATGCCGAGCTCTTCCAAACGCTCGGCGACGTAACGCACGATGGTGTCGGTGAACCCGGTGGGGCTGGGAATGGCGAGCATTTCCAGCAAGACTTTTTGCAGGTAGTTGAGATCCGGTTCGGGGATTTGCGTGGTCATGGAAACTCCTGATGGGTTGAGCACTGATCGTTCCCACGCTCTGCGTGGGAATGCAGCCGGGGACGCTCTGCGTCCCAAGAGTGGACGCAGAGCGTCCGGTGAGGCGTTCCCACGCAGACGGTTCGACGCCTCGACGTGGGAACGATCAGGAAAGGGTTAAATAGCCGGCTGACTGTGCGGAAACAACAAATCGACAAAGCGTTCCGCCGTCGGCTGCGGCTCATGGTTGGCCAGACCGGCACGTTCATTGGCCTCGATAAACACGTACTCGGGCTGATCCGCCGCCGGCACCATCAAGTCGAGCCCGACCATCGGAATATCCAGCGCCCGCGCCGCGCGCACGGCGGCATCAATCAACGTCGGATGCAGAATCGCGGTGACATCCTCCAGCGTGCCGCCGGTGTGCAGATTCGCCGTACGCCGCACAAACAGGTGCTCGCCGGCCGGCAGAATGCTGCTGTAGTCATAACCGGCCGCATGCAGGGTGCGCTGGGTTTCGTGATCCAGCGGGATCTTGCTTTCGCCACTGGTCGCCGCTTGCCGACGACGGCTCTGCGCCTCGATCAACGCGCCCACCGAATGCTGGCCATCGCCGACTACTTCCGCCGGCTTGCGAATCGCCGCGGCCACCACTTCAAAGCCAATCACCAGAATCCGCAGATCAAGCCCTTCGTGGAAGCTTTCGAGCAGCACGCGGCTGTCAAATTGCTTCGCCGTTTCGATGGCTTGCTGCACCTCTTCGATGCTCTGCAAATCCACTGCTACGCCTTGGCCCTGTTCACCGTCGAGCGGTTTGACCACCACCCGTTGATGCTCGTCGAGGAAGGCCAGATTGTCGTCGGCATTACCGGCCAGTTGCTGCGAGGGCAGGTTCAGTCCGGCGCCTTTGAGCACTTTGTGGGTCAGGCTTTTGTCTTGGCACAGGCTCATGCTGATCGCGCTGGTCAGGTCGCTCAGCGATTCGCGGCAACGCACGCGACGCCCGCCGTGGCTGAGAGTGAACAGCCCGGCATCGGCGTCATCCACTTGCACGTCGATGCCGCGTCGATGAGCTTCTTCAACGATGATCCGCGCATACGGATTGAACTGCGCTTCTGGCCCCGGGCCGAGAAACAGCGGCTGGTTGATGCCGTTTTTGCGCTTGATGGCGAAAGTCGACAGATTGCGAAAGCCGAGCTTGGCGTAGAGGTTTTTCGCCTGCCGGTTGTCATGCAGAACTGACAGATCCAGATAGCTCAAGCCGCGACTCATGAAGTGCTCGATCAGGTGCCGCACCAGCACTTCACCAACACCCGGCCGCGAGCATTGCGGATCAACCGCCAGGCACCACAGGCTGCTGCCGTTTTCCGGGTCGTTGAAAGCCTTTTGATGGTTCAGGCCCATGACGCTGCCGATCACCGCGCCGCTGTCTTCATCCTCGGCCAGCCAGTACACCGGGCCGCCCTGATGATGCGGAGTGAGCCGCGTGGCATCGATCGGCAACATGCCGCGCGCCTGGTACAACAGATTGATCGCCTGCCAGTCCGCCTCACTTTGCGCGCGGCGAATACGAAAGCCGCGAAACACACGGGTGGCCTGGCGGTAATCGCTGAACCACAGGCGCAGGGTGTCCGACGGGTCGAGAAACAGTTGCGTCGGTTCCAGGCCGAGGATCTGCTGCGGCGCCGCGACGTACAGCGCGATATCACGCTCGCCGGGCTGCTCTTTGAGCAGCTCCTGCGCCAGCGATGCCGGGTCGGGAAACGTGTGGCCGATCAGCAACCGGCCCCAGCCGCAATGTACGGCAATCGGGTCGGCGGCCAGCATGCTGCCATCTTCGGCCAGACGCGCCTGCAAGCGTTCATAGGACGGCGTCTGACCGCGTAGCAGCCGTTGGTTGATGGCCGTGGCGTGGGGTTTCATCAATCAGATTCCTTGTTCACTGAGCCACAGGTTCAGGGCAGCCAGTTGCCACAACTTCGAACCGCGCAACGGCGTCAGTTGGCCTTGCGGATCGGTTAGCAATTTGTCGAGCATGGCCGGGTTGAACAGACCGCGATCCTGACTCGGATCGAGCAGCAGTTCGCGCACCCAGTTCAGCGTGTCGCCCTGCAAGTGCTTGAGGCCCGGCACCGGGAAGTAGCCTTTTTTACGGTCGATCACCTCACTCGGGATGACTCGGCGCGCGGCTTCTTTGAGCACTTGTTTGCCGCCGTCAGGCAGCTTGAATTGGCCAGGCACTCGGGCCGAGAGTTCTACCAGTCGATAGTCGAGAAACGGCGTACGCGCCTCCAGGCCCCAGGCCATGGTCATGTTGTCGACGCGTTTGACCGGGTCATCGACCAGCATCACCGTGCTGTCCAGACGCAAGGCTTTGTCCACCGCCGCATCGGCGCCGGGCTGGGCGAAATGTTCTTTCACAAAGTCGCCGGCTGCATCGTTCGCGGTGAGCCATTTGGGCTGCACGGTGGCGGCGTAGTCATCGTAGCTGCGGTCGAAAAACGCATTGCGATACGCCGCGTACGGATCCGCCGCACCGTCGACTTGCGGATACCAGTGATAACCGGCGAACAACTCGTCAGCACCCTGGCCGCTCTGCACCACTTTGCAGTGCTTGGCCACTTCGCGCGACAGTAGATAGAAGGCGATGCAGTCATGGCTGACCATCGGCTCGCTCATCGCGCGGAACGCGGCGGGCAATTGCTCGATGATCTCTTTCTCGTCGATGCGCAGTTGATGATGCTGAGTGCCGTAGTGTTTGGCGATCAGATCCGAGTATTGGAATTCGTCACCGCGTTCGCCGCCGGCATCCTGGAAACCGATGGAAAAGGTCGAAAGGTTGTCGACGCCGACTTCACGCAACAGGCCGACGAGCATGCTCGAATCGACGCCGCCGGACAGCAGTACACCGACATCTACTGCCGCGCGTTGACGAATCGCCACCGCTTCGCGGGTGCTGTCGAGGACGCGATCAACCCAATCTTCGAGGGTCAGATTTTTCTCATCATCGTGTGGGCCGTAAGGCAGCGTCCACCAGGTTTTCTGTTCGGTGGTGCCATCGGCTTCAACGCGCATCCAGGTCGCCGGTGGCAGTTTTTCGATGCCGGCCAGCAGGGTGCGTGGCGCAGGGACCACGGCATGGAAATTCAGGTAATGATTGAGCGCCACCGGATCGAGGATCGGGTTGATGTCGCCGCCCTTGAGCAGCGCCGGCAAGGCCGAAGCAAAGCGCAAACGCTGACCGGTGCGCGACAGGTACAACGGCTTCACGCCGAGACGGTCGCGGGCGATGAACAGGCGTTTGGCGTCGCGTTCCCAAATGGCAAACGCGAACATGCCATTGAGCTTCGGCAGCAGCGCTTCGCCCCAGGCGTGGTAGCCCTTGAGCAGCACTTCGGTGTCGCCACCGGAGTAGAACGCGTAACCCAGCGCTTCAAGTTCGGCACGCAGTTCCGGGAAGTTGTAGATCGCGCCGTTGAAGGCCAGGGACAAGCCCAACTGGCTGTCGATCATCGGCTGCGCCGAGCCGTCCGACAGGTCCATGATTTTCAGGCGACGGTGACCCAGGGCAATCGGCCCTTGGGCATGGAAACCCCACGCGTCGGGGCCGCGAGGGGCCAGGTGATGGGTGATTCTCTCGATCGCTGCAAGGTCTGCAGGTTGTTGATCAAAACGTAACTCGCCAGCTAATCCGCACATAAAGTCCTTACCGGTTTTTCCGTTGGGGAGGGTGTTTCTTCAGCGGCCAAAATGGCCGGTACTCAGAAACTGACCCGGTGCGGTTGTGGGAGTTTTAGAACGATAAGTTATAAACGGCGCCGTCAGACCAGTGGGCCACCGTCATGGCCCGTGGTCTTCAGTTCATTTGCCGCGAATCAACCGACGTAATGCAAAGCGGTTGGGGTGGCAGGCTTCGGCGACACTGCGTGGCAGCGGTAGCGGTTCGTTGTCCAGCCACGCAGCGAGCAGTTCGCCGGACAATGGCGCGGTGATCAGCCCGCGAGAACCGTGGCCGCTGTTGACGTATAAACCGTCCAGCCAAGGGCAGGCGATGTCCGGCACTTGGCGGGCGTCTTTGCTCAGCACCGAGTAGGTGTCGAGGAACGCTTCGCGGTCGGCGAGGGGGCCGACAATCGGCAAATAGTCAGGGCTGGTGCAGCGGAAGGCTGCGCGGCCCTGAAGATTTTCGACGGGCTGTTCGCTGATGTGCAGACGCGTAACCAGATCGCTTGAGATCTCTTCGAGCATCGCCAGATTGCCCACGTGTTCGGCGGTGGTTGGCGTCAGGTCATCGCTGTTGAAATCGAAACTGGCGCCGAGGGTGTGTTCGCCTAGACGGGCAGGCGCGACGTAGCCTTCGGCGCAGACCACAGTGGCCAGTGCCTGGCTTTCTGCAGTTTCGGCGAGACGGGTGATCTGCCCGCGAATGCGCTTGAGCGGTAACTCGGCGCTCTGCGCAAAACATTTGATGTCGGCAGCACCGGCCAACACCACGACCGGCGCGCTGGCGAGCAAGCGGTCACCGTCGAGGGCTTGCCACTGGTCATCGACCCTGCGCAGTTGCAGTGCTTGGCAATGGTTGAGCAGTTCGATGTTCGCCTGCGCCGCTTGCGCCTGACACAGCGCCGGCGGATGCACCCAACCGCCTTCGGGATAGTACAAGCCGCCATGGGCCAGACCGACTCCGGCACGGGCCTGCGCCTCGGGCTGATCCAGCCACTGCAACAGGTCTTCCGGGAAGGCTTCGGCCAACTGGGCGTGACGCTCGGCTTCCTTGGTATTGAACGCCAGTTGCAGCACGCCGCAAGCGTCCCAGTCGGTGCCGCGTTGCAGGGTTTCCAGCAGGCGTCGGGTGTAACCGAAACCGCTGACGATCAGTTGCGACAGTGCCGTGCCGTGGGCAGACAATTTCAGGTACAGCACGCCCTGCGGATTGCCCGAGGCTTCTTGCGCCACCGCCGCATGGCGTTCGAGCAACGTCACCTGCCAGCCACGTGCGGCCAGGCTGGACGCGGTGGCGCAGCCGGCGAGACCGGCGCCAATCACCAGCGCTCGACGTTCAGCCGCGATCGGTGCAGGACGAGCGAACCAGGGTTTTTCCGGTGTCGGCGGCGTCACTTCCGCCGGCCAGCCGAGAAACTCGCCACGGAGGATTTCCCACTTGTGACCGATGCCCGGCGTGCGCTTCATTTTGAACCCGGCGGCGTTGAGCAAACGGCGGACCCAACCGGTACTGGTGAAGGTGCTGATGGTTGAGCCGGGCGCTGCCAGTCGCGCCAGCTCGACAAACAGTTCGGCAGTCCACATGTCGGGGTTTTTTGCCGGGGCGAAACCGTCGAGAAACCACGCATCAATCTGCGCGTCGAGCTGCGGCAGTTGTTCCAGGGCATCGCCGATCAACAGCGTCAGCGTCACGCGGCCGTGGGCCAGGGTGATGCGCTGAAAGCCGGCATGGATCGCCACGTAATGCCGTAGTAACTGATCGGCCAGTGGCTTGAGTTCCGGCCACAGGGCCAAGGCACGTTTCAGGTCGGCGGGGCTCAGCGGGTATTTTTCGACGCTGACGAAATGCAGGCGCGCACCCGCCATGGCGTGTTGCTCGAACAACTGCCAGGCGCAGAGAAAATTCAGCCCGGTGCCAAAACCGGTTTCACCGATGACCAGTCGCCCACCCGCCGGCAGCGCGGCAAAACGCTCGGCCAGGCGGTTCTGTTCGAGGAACACGTAACGAGTTTCTTCCAGCCCCGACTGATCGGAAAAGTACACGTCATCGAACACCCGCGAACGCGGGCGTCCGTGGTCATCCCAATCGAGTTGGGCGTGGGGCAATACAGGTTTCATGGCAGGCTCGGCAACGACAAGGCGGCCATTCTAGCCGATCGCGCAGGGGCTGCTTGATCCATGGCAAGGCTTGCGCCCGTTGACTCACGGACAATCCGCCAGCCGCGGGAATTTCTGCGCCGCTGCTGTGCCCAATCCGCTAGTCTTGCTGAATCCTGGAAGGAGCCGTCCCATGTTTGAATCCGCTGAAATCGGTCACGCCATCGACAAAGACACCTTTGATGCGGCCGTCCCGGCATTGCGTGAAGCCTTGCTCGAAGCTCAGTTCGAACTGCAGCAGCAGAAGCGTTTTCCGGTGATCATCTTGATCAACGGCATTGAAGGCGCGGGCAAGGGCGAGACGGTCAAGTTGCTCAACGAGTGGATGGACCCGCGCCTGATCGAAGTGCGCACCTTCGATCAGCAGACCGATGAGGAGTTGTCACGGCCTCCGGCATGGCGCTACTGGCGAATGCTCCCGGCCAAGGGGCGCATGGGCATTTTTTTCGGCAACTGGTACAGCCAGATGCTGCAGGGGCGGGTGCATGGCCTGTTCAAGGATCCGCGTCTGGATCAGGCGATCGCCGGCGCCGAGCGTCTGGAAAAGATGCTCTGCGATGAAGGCGCACTGATTTTCAAATTCTGGTTTCACCTGTCCAAAAAACAGATGAAGGCCCGGCTCAAGGCGCTGGCTGATGACCCGCTGCACAGCTGGCGCATCAGCCCGCTGGACTGGCAGCAATCGGAAACCTACGACAAGTTCGTCAAATACGGCGAGCGCGTGCTGCGCCGTACCAGTCGCGATTACGCGCCGTGGCATGTGATCGAAGGCGCCGACGCCAACTATCGCAGCCTGGCGGTCGGCAAGATTCTCCTCGAAGGTTTGCAAAATGCGCTGAAGCGTCCGGACGTGCATCCGCACGATGTCAGCGCCGCGCCGTTGGGCACGCCGGTCGATCAGTTGAACCTGCTCGACAGCCTCGACCTGACCCAGCGTCTGGAGAAGAAAGACTACGAAGAACAACTGATCACCGAGCAGGCGCGCTTGTCTGGGCTGATGCGCGACAAACGCATGCGCCGCCACGCCCTGGTGGCGGTGTTCGAAGGCAACGATGCCGCCGGCAAGGGCGGGGCGATCCGTCGGGTCGCGGCGGCGCTCGATCCACGGCAATACAACATCGTGCCGATCGCCGCACCGACTGAGGAGGAGCGCGCTCAGCCGTACTTGTGGCGCTTTTGGCGGCACATTCCGGCGCGCGGCAAGTTCACCGTGTTCGACCGCTCTTGGTACGGCCGGGTGCTGGTAGAGCGGATTGAGGGCTTCTGCACGCCGGCCGACTGGTTGCGTGCCTACGGCGAAATCAACGATTTTGAAGAGCAGCTGTCCGACGCCGGAGTGATCGTCGTCAAGTTCTGGCTGGCGATTGATAAAGACACGCAGATGGAGCGATTTCAGGCGCGCGAAGCGATCCCCTTCAAACGCTTCAAGATCACCGAAGACGACTGGCGCAACCGCGACAAGTGGGACGCCTATCGCGCTGCTGTCGGCGATATGGTCGACCGCACCAGCTCGGAAATCTCGCCATGGACGCTGATCGAGGCCAATGACAAGCGCTGGGCTCGGGTGAAGGTGTTGCGCACGATCAACCGTGCACTGGAAGAGGCCTTCGAGAAATCCGACAAGCACGCGAAGAAACACAAGGACTGAGCCGATAGACGCGCATACGCGGGGTGAATGATTGTCGCGGTGGTTGATGCGGTGGACTTATGCTCGGTCCACTCTCAACCGACTACAACAATGAGGTATGCCATGCGTGAAGTGGTGATCGTCGACAGCGTGCGGACTGGCCTGGCCAAGTCCTTTCGCGGCAAGTTCAACCAGACCCGCCCCGATGATATGGCGGCTCATTGCGTCAACGCGCTGCTTGAGCGCAACGACATCGACCCGGCCAGCGTCGAGGATTGCATCGTCGGCGCCGGCTCCAACGAAGGCGCGCAGGGCTACAACATCGGCCGTAACGTCGCGGTGCTGTCGCGTTTGGGCACCGGCACCGCCGGCATGACCCTCAACCGTTTCTGTTCATCGGGCTTGCAGGCGATTGCGATTGCTGCCAACCAGATTGCCTCGGGTTGCAGCGACATCATCGTTGCCGGCGGCGTCGAGTCGATCAGCCTGACGATGAAAAGCGTCAACACCGATCACCTGATCAACCCGCTGCTCAAACAGCAAACGCCGGGCATCTACTACACGATGGGCCAGACCGCCGAAGTGGTCGCGCGGCGTTATGGCGTCAGCCGTGAAGCGCAGGATCGCTATTCATTGCAGAGCCAGATCCGCACCGCTCAGGCGCAGGCTGCCGGACTGTTCAACGATGAAATCGTGCCGATGGCGGTGAAGTACCGCGTCGAGGACAAAAACACCGGTGCAGTGCAGATTCTCGACGGTGTGGTTGATCGCGACGACTGCAATCGCCCGGACACCACCTATGAAAGTCTCGCCGGGTTGAAACCGGTATTCGCCGAGGATGGTTCGGTGACGGCGGGCAACTCGTCGCAGCTGTCCGACGGTGCGTCGATGACGCTGGTGATGAGCCTGGAGAAAGCCTTGCAGTTGGGCCTCAAGCCGAAAGCATTTTTTCGCGGCTTCACCGTGGCCGGTTGCGAGCCGGACGAAATGGGCATCGGCCCGGTGTTCTCGGTGCCGAAGCTGCTCAAGGCCAAAGGCTTGCAGGTGGCGGATATCGATCTGTGGGAACTGAACGAGGCGTTTGCTTCGCAGTGCCTGTACAGCCGGGATCGGCTGGAGATCGATAATGAGAAATACAACGTCAATGGCGGCTCGATTTCCATTGGTCACCCGTTTGGTATGACCGGGTCGCGGCAGGTCGGGCATCTGGTGCGGGAGTTGCAGCGGCGTAATTTGCGTTACGGCATCGTCACCATGTGCGTGGGCGGCGGGATGGGCGCGACCGGGTTGTTTGAGGCGGTTAGCTAAGCCAGAGCATTTTTGTTGTCTGTTCCATTGCTATCGCTGGCAAGCCAGCTCCCACAGGTTTCGTAGCGGTCGCACAAATTGTGTACGCCACTAATCCTGTGGGAGCTGGCTTGCCAGCGATTGGATCACCACCGCTTAACGACTGGAATTCAGTCCTTGCATCCGCGCGATGTAAGCCTGGATTTCCTTCTCAATCTGTACGGCACTCTCAAACGGCCCCTCAAGGGTATTTTCCCGTGTACTGAAATAAAGTTCACCATTGACCCGACACACCCGGTCGCTGCGAAAGTGCGTAGCAGGTGCTGGGTCCTGGGCGCGCATTGCTAACATGATCGGTCTCCTTGGCGGATGTGCTGGAAGGGATCCAATGAGCTTATGCCTGAAGCATTTGGCGCGCCTGCGCAGCCGATCAACGGCACGACGTCAATTTAATGCTGCGACCTGCACAGTTTCATTCACGTCCTGGCCTTAACTGTCCCTGTGTGTCGGTTAATGGCGCGCCTAGAATGAGCGCACTTGTCAGCAGGCTTTGGGGTTTCCATGCACATTTCATCGGGTCGCTGGGTGTACGGCTTGTTCCTGGCGCTGCTGACCGCGTTTCTGTGGGGCATCCTGCCGATCAAGCTCAAACAGGTGTTGCTGGTGATGGACCCGGTCACGGTGACCTGGTTTCGTCTGCTGGTGTCCGGTGGCTGTCTGTTCATCTATCTGACGGCGGTGAAACGTCTGCCCAGTCGCAAAGTGCTGGGTCCCAGGGGCGGTTGGCTGGTGCTGATGGCGGTACTCGGGCTGGTCGGCAACTATGTGTTGTACCTGATGGGGCTCAATCTGCTCAGCCCCGGCACCGCGCAACTGGTGGTGCAGATGGGCCCGATCATGTTGTTGATCGCCAGTCTGTTTGTGTTCAAGGAGCGTTTCAGTATTGGTCAGGGAATCGGGTTGGCGGTGCTGTTGATCGGTTTCGTGCTGTTTTTCAATCAGCGTCTGGCGGAGCTGCTGACCTCGTTGTCGGATTACACCGCCGGGGTTTTGCTGGTGCTGTTGGCGTCGACGGTGTGGACCTTCTATGCGCTGGGCCAGAAGCAATTGCTGACGGTATGGAATTCGTTGCAGGTGATGATGGTGATCTACCTGTTCTGCGCACTGTTGCTGACGCCGTGGGTGCATCCGCTCGAAGCGCTGAACCTCAGCCCGTTACAGGGCTGGCTGCTGCTGGCGTGCTGTATGAACACGCTGATTGCCTATGGCGCGTTCGCTGAAGCGCTGGCGCATTGGGAGGCGTCGCGGGTCAGTGCGACGTTGGCGATTACGCCGTTGGTGACGTTTGGCGCAGTGGCCATTGCGGCTGGGATCTGGCCGGACTATGTGCATGCCGAGCAGATCAATGGGCTTGGCTATGGCGGGGCGGTGTTAGTGGTGTTGGGTTCGGCGCTGGTGGCGTTGGGGCCTTCGTTGATTGCCGGGCTCAAGGCGCGGCGCATGCGTATGGCTTGAAGATCAAAAGATCGCAGCCTGCGGCAGCTCCTACAGAGGACGCATTCCAATGTAGGAGCTGCCGCAGGCTGCGATCTTTTGCTGTTTAGCCCTTGGCGCCAGCCTCGATCATATTCTCCGGCCGCACCCACGCATCAAACTCTTCATCCGTCAGATAGCCCAACGCCAACGCCGCCTCACGCAAAGTCAGCCCTTCGCTGTAAGCCTTCTTGGCGATCTCCGCCGACTTGTCATAACCAATATGCGGATTCAGTGCCGTCACCAGCATCAGCCCTCGTTCCAGATGTCTGGCCATGACTTCGGCATCTGGTTCCAGCCCGGCAATGCAGTGCTGCTGGAAGTTGCTGCAGCCATCGGCGAGCAGGCGAATCGATTGCAGCAGGTTGTGGATGATCACCGGTTTGAACACGTTCAACTGCAAGTGACCCTGACTCGCGGCAATGCCGATGGTCACATCGTTGCCCAGCACCTGACAGGCGAGCATCGACAGCGCTTCGCACTGGGTCGGGTTGACCTTGCCGGGCATGATCGAGCTGCCCGGCTCATTTGCCGGCAGCCGCACCTCGGCAAAACCTGCGCGGGGACCGGAGCCGAGCAGGCGCAGGTCGTTGGCGATTTTCATCAGCGCCACGGCGAGGGTTTTCAGCGCACCGGACAGGCTGGTCAGTGGTTCGTGGCCGGCGAGGGCGGCGAACTTGTTCGGCGCGGTGACGAAGGGCAGGCCGGACAGCGCCGCCAGTTCTGCAGCAATCGCCTCACCAAAACCATGCGGCGAATTCAGCCCGGTGCCGACCGCGGTGCCGCCCTGAGCCAGTTCACACACCGCTGGCAATGCAGCGCGGATTGCGCGTTCGGCGTAATCCAGCTGCGCGATAAAACCGGAAAGCTCTTGACCAAAGGTGATCGGTGTCGCGTCCATCATGTGCGTACGACCGGTCTTTACCAGTTTCATGTGCCGCGCCGCCAGTTCGGCGAGACCACCGGACAGCTCGGCGATCGCCGGCAGCAGTTGTTCCTGCACAGCCTGGGCGGTGGCAATGCTCATGGCGGTGGGGAAGCAGTCGTTGGAACTTTGCGAGCGGTTGACGTGATCGTTCGGGTGCACCGGCGTCTTGCCGCCGCGCGGGTTACCGGCCAGTTCGTTGGCGCGACCGGCAATCACCTCGTTGACGTTCATATTGCTCTGCGTGCCGCTGCCGGTCTGCCAGACCACCAGCGGAAACTGGTCGTCGTGCTGGCCGTCGAGCACTTCGTCGGCAGCCTGCTCGATCAGGCGGGCAATGTCGGCGGGCAAATCGCCGTTACGGTCGTTGACCCGTGCAGCGGCTTTCTTGATCAGGGCCAGAGCGTGCAGTACCGGCAGCGGCATGCGTTCCTGACCAATGGCGAAGTTGATCAGCGAGCGTTGCGTCTGAGCACCCCAGTAGGCGTCGTCCGGGACTTCGATCTGGCCCAGGCTGTCGGTTTCGATACGGCTCATCGTGCACACTCCTGTTGGTCTGTTTGCGCAGTTTAGGCCGGCATCGGCCGTGGTGGTTCCCTCGAACCGATTGTTGACCGGTAAAACCCGGCCAATCAAGCACGGCAAGGCTCGGGGGTTGAGCCACGAGGTTTTTTAGGCGCAGAATGGTCGCCCTTGGGGTTTTACCTCGCCTAGCTGAAAAGGAAACTCGATGACTCGTCTTCGTGCCATCTGCACCGCGGTTGCACTGGTTTGCGCCAGCGGCCAGGTGCTTGCCGATACCGCCAGCCACAACGCCAGTGCTGAAGCTTTCCTGACCCTGGCGCACGCTGACAAGCTGGGCACTCCGGTGTACATGCAAGTGCAGCAAATGTTCGCTCAGCGTTTTGAACAGACCAAAGCCCCGGAAGCCAAGAAAGCCGTTCTGGAAACCTACCAGGCCAAGGCCAACGCCGCCCTGGACCAGGCCATCGGCTGGAATAAGCTCAAGCCTGACATGGTCAAGCTTTACACCAGCAACTTCAGCGAATCCGAGCTGAAAGACCTGGTCGCGTTCTACAAGTCGCCACTGGGCAAGAAAGTCCTGGAAAAAATGCCGCAGCTGACTCAGCAATCGGCCCAGATGACCCAGGCCAAACTGGAAAGCGCCGTGCCTGTCGTCAACAAGCTGCTCGACGACATGACCAAAGAGCTGGACCCGAAAGGCGCTGCTGCGCCGGCCAAGAAGAAGTAAGCGGAGTTCGTGATGACCATGCAACAACGCATCGAATCGACGCTGGGCCTGCTTCAGCCTGAGCACCTGCAAGTGCTGGATGAAAGCCACATGCACAGTCGCGGGTTGCAGACGCACTTCAAGGCCGTAGTGGTCAGCGCGCAGTTCGACGGCCTGAACCGGGTCAAGCGCCACCAGAAAGTCTACGGCACGCTCGGTGAGCTGATGGGCGAGTTCCATGCGTTGGCGCTGCACACCTACACCCCGCAGGAATGGGCAGAGATCGGCGCCGCTCCGGCATCGCCGACCTGTGCTGGCGGCAGTAAGCATTAAGCTTCGGTTTTTTGCTAGAATCCGCAACGCGCCGCTCACCCGGCGCGTTTTTTTTTGAATCCGGTTCACCCTTTGCGAGGGTAGCCACCTGGAGAAATACCCATGACACAACCGATTGTCGTGGCGGCACTGTATAAGTTCGTCACCCTCGAAGATTACGTCAACCTGCGCGAGCCGCTGCTGCAAGCGATGGTCGACAACCAGATCAAAGGCACCCTGCTGATCGCCGAAGAAGGCATCAACGGCACGGTGTCCGGCACTCGCGAAGGCATCGACGGTCTGCTCGCCTGGCTGAAGAACGACCCACGCATGATCGACATCGATCACAAAGAGTCGTACTGCGACGAGCAGCCGTTCTATCGCACCAAGGTCAAACTGAAGAAAGAGATCGTCACCCTCGGTGTCGAAGGCGTCGACCCGAACAAAAAGGTCGGCACCTACGTTGATCCGCAAGACTGGAACGCGCTGATCAGTGACCCGGAAGTGCTGTTGATCGACACCCGTAACGATTACGAAGTATCGATCGGCACTTTCGAAGGCGCCATCGATCCGAAAACCACCAGTTTTCGCGAATTCCCCGACTACATCAAAGAACACTTCGACCCGGCCGTGCACAAGAAGGTCGCAATGTTCTGCACCGGTGGCATTCGCTGCGAGAAAGCTTCGAGCTACATGCTCGGCGAGGGTTTCGAAGAGGTTTACCACCTCAAGGGTGGCATCCTGAAGTACCTCGAAGAGGTGCCGCAGGAAGAAACCAAGTGGCAGGGCGACTGCTTCGTGTTCGACAACCGCGTGACCGTGCGTCACGACCTCAGCGAAGGCGACTACGATCAATGTCATGCCTGCCGCACACCGGTTAGCGTTGAAGATCGCACCAGCGAGCATTACGTTGCCGGCATCAGCTGCCCGCATTGCTGGGACACGTTGAGCGAGAAAACCCGCCGCAGCGCCATCGATCGGCAGAAACAGATCGAACTGGCCAAGGCGCGTAACCAGCCGCACCCGATCGGCTACAACTACAAGCAAGCATCCACCGAGGCTTAACCATGTCTGCGCGCCTGCTCTATGTGATGGATCCGATGTGTTCGTGGTGCTGGGGTTTTGCTCCGGTGGCCAAGGCATTGGTCGAGCAGGCGCAAGCAGCCGGGGTGGAGTTGCATCTGGTGGTCGGTGGTTTGCGCACCGGCAGCGGCTCGGCGCTGGAGCCGACCACGCGTCGCTACATTCTTGAACACTGGCAAGCGGTCACCGATGCCACCGGCCAGGCGTTCAAATTTGACGGCGCGTTGCCCGACGGTTTTGTCTACGACACTGAGCCTGCCTGCCGCGCAATCGTCACGGCGCGCAGTCTGGCGCCGGATTGCGCGTGGAAGTTGGTCGGCCTGATCCAGCAGGCGTTTTACGCTGAAGGCCGCGATGTCACCCAGGCCAGTGTACTGGTCGAGTTGGCGGAGCAGGCGGGTGTGCCGCGCATCGAGTTCGCGGCGTTGTTCGATCATGCCGATCAACACAAAGCCACTCAGGCCGATTTCAGTTGGGTGCAAGATCTGGGCATCGCCGGTTTCCCGACCCTGCTCGCCGAACGCAATGGCCAACTGGCGCTGCTGACCAATGGCTATCAACCGCTCAGCGAACTGTCGCCATTGCTCGGCCGCTGGCTGGAGCGCGCCGCCTGTGCCTGACCTGGCCGATGACACGCCAGCCGTAAAGCGTGTCGACCGGCTGAGCTGGGCAGAAGTCCGGCGACTGGCACTCACTCACAAAAAATCCCTATGGATTGCCAACGGCGTGGCTGTGCTGGCGACGCTGTGCAGCGTGCCGATCCCATTGCTGCTGCCATTGCTAGTGGACGAAGTCCTGCTCGGCCATGGCGATGCCGCGCTGAAAGTCATGAACCATGTGCTGCCGACGATGTGGCAGCAAGCGGCCGGCTATATAGGCCTGATGCTGCTGGTGACCCTTACCCTGCGTTGCAGTTCGCTGTGCTTCGGCGTGTTGCAGTCGCGGCTGTTTGCACGGCTGGCCAAGGACATCGTCTATCGTATTCGCGTGCGTCTGATCGAACGCCTCAAGCGGATTTCCCTCGGCGAATACGAAAGCCTTGGTAGCGGCACAGTAACGACGCACCTGGTCACTGATCTGGATACCCTCGACAAATTCGTCGGCGAAACCCTCAGTCGCTTTCTGGTGGCGATGCTGACGCTGGTCGGCACCGCGAGCATCCTGCTGTGGATGCACTGGAAACTGGCGCTGCTGATTCTGCTGTTCAACCCGCTGGTGATCTACGCCACGGTGCAGTTGGGCAAACGCGTCAAACACCTGAAGAAACTCGAGAACGACAGCACCTCGCGCTTCACCCAGGCGTTGAGCGAAACCCTTGATGCGATTCAGGAGATCCGTGCCGGCAACCGTCAGGGTTTCTTCCTCGGGCGGCTCGGTCTGCGGGCGCAGGAAGTGCGCAACTACGCGGTCAATTCGCAGTGGAAAACCGACGCTTCCAACCGCGCCAGCGGTTTGTTGTTCCAGTTCGGTATCGACATCTTCCGCGCGGCGGCGATGCTCACGGTGTTGTTCTCCGACCTGTCGATCGGCCAGATGCTCGCGGTGTTCAGTTACCTGTGGTTCATGATCGGCCCGGTCGAGCAACTGCTCAATCTGCAATACGCCTATTACGCGGCGGGCGGGGCGCTGGCGCGGATCAACGAACTGCTGGCGCGCGCCGATGAGCCGCAATATCCCGGCGGTGTCGATCCGTTCAAGGGCCGTGACACCGTAGGTATTCAGGTACAGGGCCTGAGCTTCGGCTACGGCGATGACCTAGTGCTGGATCAGTTGAATCTGTCGATTGCTCCCGGTGAAAAAGTCGCGATTGTTGGCGCCAGTGGCGGCGGCAAAAGTACCCTCGTGCAATTGCTGCTCGGGCTGTATACACCACTGTCCGGCACCATCCGCTTCGGCGGTTCGACCCAGCAGGAAATCGGTCTGGACACGGTTCGCGAAAACGTCGCGGTGGTGTTGCAGCACCCGGCGCTGTTTAACGACACCGTGCGCGCCAACCTGACCATGGGCCGCACCCGCAGTGACGAGGCGTGCTGGCAGGCGCTGGAAATCGCTCAGCTCGAAGCGACCATCCGCGCCTTGCCCAATGGTCTGGACAGTATCGTCGGCCGCTCCGGCGTGCGCCTGTCCGGTGGGCAGCGGCAACGTCTGGCCATCGCGCGGATGATCCTCGCCGAACCGAAAGTCGTGATCCTCGACGAAGCCACCTCGGCCCTCGACGCGGCCACCGAGTACAACCTGCACCAGGCCATGGCGCGCTTCCTCAATGGCCGCACCACGCTGATCATTGCCCACCGACTGTCGGCGGTGAAACAGGCTGATCGCGTGCTGGTGTTCGATGGTGGCCAGGTCGCTGAAGACGGCGATCATCAGCAGTTGATTGCCGACGGTGGCCTGTATGCCAAGCTCTATGGTCATCTGCAGCAGATCCAGCGCCCTTGAGTTTCGTGCCGGTTTCTGTGCTTAGTGCTTGAATTGCATTAAGTAAAATCACTCGGAACTCCCGCACAGTCCCGCCATTTGCACAATCGACCTAGTGGACGGCAGAGCTGTCCCTTTGACTTGGCGAAAATTAGCCTAGGCTGAGCTGTCAGGAGCGGGATTTTCCGGTGTTCATCTGGCAGTGCTTGCGCAAGGGATCTCATGAAGCAAAAGCGGACTCTCGGAACGCCACGGTTGTTGGGCATCGTCTGGCCATTTATTGCCGTCGTGTTGTTTCAAGCGTTATTGGGCGGCGTGAGTCTTTACGTGCTCTCGGCGGTTCGCGGTTACGTCGCTGGTGAAAGCCTCTGGTCCAAGGGCCAGAAAGACGCGATTTACTACCTCAATCTCTACGCCGACAGCCGTGACGAGGCGATTTTCCTCAAGTACCGCACTGCGATCGGTGTGCCGCAAGGCGGGCATCAGTTGCGTCTGGCGCTGGATCATCAACCGCCGGATCTGGCCGCGGCGCGCGAAGGCATTCTAAAGGGTGGTAACCACCCGGACGACGTTTCCAGCCTGATCTGGCTGTACCTCAACTTCCGCCATTTCAGTTATCTGGAAACCGCAATTGACCGCTGGACGGTCGGTGACGCCTACCTGGTCGAGCTGGATGACGTGGCGCAGGAGATGCACCGCAGCATTTCGCAAAACAGTGCCAGCAGCACTGATATCCAGCACTGGAAGGCACGGATTTTCGCCATCAACGATGGCGTGACTCCGGCTGCGAAAGCCTTCAGCGATGCCTTGGGCGAAGGCTCGCGGATGATCCTGCGGCTGCTGCTGTTGACCAATCTCGCCACGGCGCTGGGGTTGATCGTGCTGGCCCTGTGGCGTACGCACAAGTTGCTCAAACAGCGCCATGCCTTTGCCGAGGCGCTGCAACTGGAGAAGGATCGGGCGCACGTTACCTTGCATTCGATCGGTGATGGCGTCATTACCACCGACGTCAGCGGCGCTATCGATTACATGAACCCGGCCGCTGAAGCCATGACCCACTGGAAAGCCGAACAGGCGGCGGGTTTGCCGCTGGCGGCATTGTTCAATCTGCTCGACGACAACGCCCAGTCCGAAGGGCTGACCCTGATCGAGCACATTCTCAGCGGCAAGCTTAGTGGCGGCAGCGAGCACTCGAAGCTGATCCAGCGCCTCGATGGCACGACATTGTCGGTGACCCTGGTCGGCGCGCCGATCCGTAATGCCGGAAAGGTCAGTGGCACGGTGCTGGTCTTGCACGATATGACCCAGGAACGGCAATACATCGCCAATCTGTCGTGGCAGGCCACCCATGACGCGCTGACCGGGCTGGCTAACCGTCGCGAGTTCGAATATCGCCTGGAGCAGGCGCTGCACAATCTCGCGCGCCATACCGGGCGGCATGCGCTGATGTTCCTCGATCTTGATCAATTCAAACTGGTTAACGACACCTGCGGCCATGCCGCCGGCGATGAGTTGTTGCGGCACATTTGTACGCTGCTGCAGTCCGGACTGCGCGAGGGCGATACGCTGGCGCGACTGGGTGGTGATGAGTTCGGCATCTTGCTGGAGAACTGCGCGCCGGATGCGGCGGAAAAGATTGCCGAGGCGCTGCGTCAGACTGTGCAGAATCTGCACTTTGTCTGGAAGGGGCGGCCGTTCCTGACCACCGTGAGCATTGGCCTGGTGCATATCGCACAAATCCCGACGACCCTCGAAGCCTCATTGCGTGCCGCAGATATGGCCTGTTACATGGCCAAGGAAAAGGGCCGTAACCGCGTGCAGGTCTATCACGCTGACGATTCCGAACTGTCCCTGCGCTTTGGTGAGATGGCCTGGGTGCAACGCTTGCACATGGCCCTGGAAGAAAACCGTTTTTGTCTGTACGCCCAGGAAATCGCTCCGCTCAAGTCGGGTGACAACAACGGTGGGCATATCGAGATTCTGCTGCGTCTGCACGATGAAGCCGGGCGGATGATTCTGCCGGACAGTTTCATTCCCGCAGCCGAGCGCTATGGTTTGATGAGTCAACTGGATCGTTGGGTAGTTCAGAATGTATTTAAGGTTATTGCTCAATGTATTGCACAAGAACATCAACAACCTTTAGCAATGTGTGCGATTAATCTGTCAGGCATTACTATAGGAGATGACGCGTTTTTGCACTTTCTGCGGGAACAGTTTGTTAACTATGCAATACCGCCTGAAATGATTTGTTTTGAAATTACAGAAACCAGTGCAATTTCAAATCTGGGCAGTGCAATAAGATTTATTAATGAACTCAAAGACTTAGGTTGCTATTTTTCGTTAGATGATTTTTGCGCCGGAATGTCTTCATTCGCTTATCTGAAACATTTGCCTGTAGACTTCCTGAAGATCGACGGGAGTTTCGTAAAGGATATGCTGGACGACCCGATTAACCGCGCAATGGTCGAAGTGATCAATCACATCGGGCATGTCATGGGTAAAAAGACAATTGCCGAGTTTGTTGAAACAACCCAGATCGAGCAGGCCCTGCTTGAAATTGGTGTGGATTACGCTCAGGGTTATGTTATAGAACGCCCACAGTTGTTTACCTGCGACAGTTTGCAAAGTCGGCCCGCCAGACCGCAACCGCTGTTATTCAAAGCGCCTGGCACGTTCCGTTGAAGTCTCTCGCCGATCCTTACAATCACAAATCAAAAGGAGCCGAACAGTGATCGACACATTCAACCGAACCGGACCACTCATGGAAGCTGCAAGTTATCCTGCCTGGGCACAACAGCTCATTGAGGATTGCAGCGAGAGCAAGCGCCGGGTTGTCGAACATGAACTTTACCTGCGCATGCGTGATAACAAACTCAGCGCCAGAACCATGCGTCAGTACCTGATCGGGGGCTGGCCGGTGGTTGAGCAGTTTGCGTTGTACATGGCGCAGAATCTCACCAAAACCAGGTTTGCCCGGCATCCGGGCGAAGACATGGCGCGGCGCTGGCTGATGCGCAATATCCGCGTCGAACTCAATCATGCGGATTATTGGGTGCACTGGAGTCGTGCACATGGCGTCAGTCTGGAAGACCTTCAGGCCCAACATGTGCCGCCCGAACTGCATGCCTTGAGTCATTGGTGCTGGCACACCAGCTCAGCCGATTCGTTGATTGTGGCCATCGCGGCCACCAACTATGCCATCGAAGGCGCGACCGGGGAGTGGTCGGCGCTGGTCTGCTCCACCGGCGTGTATGCCGCAGCGTTTCCCGAAGAGGATCGCAAGCGCGCGATGAAGTGGTTGAAGATGCATGCCCAGTACGACGATGCCCATCCGTGGGAGGCGCTGGAAATCATCTGCACCCTGGCCGGGATGAACCCTAGCAAGGCCTTGCAGGCCGAGTTGCGTCAGGCCGTCTGCAAGAGCTATGACTACATGTATCTGTTTCTGGAGCGTTGCATGCAACTGGAGACGTCGGAACGCTTGCTGGTCAACCGAGAGCGCAGGGCGGTAGTCGAGAGCTGATATTCGTCTTCACGCAAAACCAATGTGGGAGCGAGCCTGCTCGCGAAAGCGGTATGCCAGTCAACTCATGGTTGAATGTCAGATCGCATTCGCGAGCAAGCTCGCTCCCACACTGTTTTGTGTTGCCTGAAAGGCTTAGCCCGCCATCGCCAGGCGGTTGCGACCTTCACGCTTGGCCACATACAACGCACTGTCAGCGCGGCGCAGCAAGCTGTCGGCCGATTCCCCCGGCAACAACGTCGAGCAGCCCAGGCTCACCGTCAATTCAATCAACTGCCCATCCGCATAGTATTCGGCCGCCTGCGTCGCATAACGCAGTCGTTCGCCGACCATCGCTGCCGCTTCCCGGCTGGTGTTGGACAGCAGCACCAGAAACTCTTCGCCACCGTAACGGAACACCATATCGACGTTGCGCAGTTGCGCCTTGATTGTCGCGGCGATGGCTTTAAGCACGTCATCGCCGGCGCTGTGGCCATGGCTGTCGTTGACCCGTTTGAAGTGGTCGATATCGAGCATCAGCAGCGACAACGGTTGTTGATGTCGGCGAGACATATCGATCTCCCGCTGCAGGGTTTGCTCCATGGCGATGCGGTTACCGGCGCCGGTCAGCGGATCGCGCAGGGCACTCTGAGTCGCCTCGCGATAAAGCAGCGCGTTGCGCATCGGGTACAGCAAGGATGAGAGTAACGACTCCAGCTGACCTTGTTCCGTGTCGTTGAAGCGCTGATTGCGACGGAACACCAGTTCGCCCATGTGCTCGCCTTCGTGGCTCAGGGTATAGCTGATCGAGTGGTGGCCGCGGGCACCGAATTCCAGGCGCAGGTCGCTGCCCTGATGCACGTAGCTGAGCGCGTCCAGGGGCACGAGGCGCTGAACTTCGCGGAAAAACAGACCGAGGATGCGTTGCGGTTCGAGGCTGGTTTGCAGTTGCAGGCTCATTTGCTGGCGCAATTGCGCAAGACTGGCCGGTCGCTCCAGAAGGGGAGGCAGCTGACCAAAGCCCAGGCGTTGCAATTTGGCACTGTCAAAGTCAATTGCATTGGTCTGGGAGGGTGATTTCATATGGCGTGAGCCCCTAAAGCAGTAAGTCTGTCTTACAGGCTGGGTGAGAGCGGCTATGGGCTGCGCGTCATACTGATCCATCAGTCCCGTAGGACATTTGGCGTAAGTTTAGTCTGCCTGAAGACGATTAGTCAGCTATCGAAATCGGCTTTGCCCCACTGCCTTCACACGGCATGCTTTGAGGAAATTTAGAGCGAAAGTCGTGCCATTCGGTTCGGTTTTATTTAAACCGTTTTGAATCAATAAGTTGGCTGATCAAGGGGGAGGAGTGTGCTGGAAAATTGACTGAAATATGACGGTCGCCAGCGGCAAATGCATGCCGCGACAGGAATCTGCCGCGGCAACAAAAGTGACGTATGGCAGTTATTGCGCGTTGAAGGCCTGGCCGTTGATGCCCGAGCTGTCCGGGCCCATCAGGTACAGGTAGACCGGCATGATCTCCTCCGGCGTCGGGTTGTTCAGCGGGTTTTCCCCCGGATACGCCTGGGCGCGCATGCTGGTGCGCGTGCCGCCTGGGTTGATGCTGTTGGAGCGTACCGGCGCGACACCGTCGACTTCATCGGCCAGGGTTTGCATCAAGCCTTCGGTGGCGAACTTCGATACGCCATAAGCGCCCCAGTACGCACGGCCTTTGCGACCGACGCTGCTGGAGGTGAACACCACCGAGGCATCCTGCGACAGTTTGAGCAGCGGCAGCAGGGTGCTGGTCAGCATGAACATGGCGTTGACGTTGACCTGCATGACGCGCATGAAGTTTTCGCCGGACAACTGTTCGATCGGCGTGCGTGGGCCGATGATCGAAGCGTTGTGCAGCAGGCCGTCGAGGTGGCCGAACTCGGTCTCGATCATCGCGGCCAACTCATCGTACTGATGGGGCAGGGCGGTTTCCAGATTGAACGGAATCACCGCCGGTTGCGGATGCCCGGCAGCTTCGATCTCGTCGTACACCTGCGTCAGATTGGCCTCGGTCTTGCCCAGCAGCAGTACCGTAGCGCCATGGGCGGCGTAGGTTTTCGCGGCCGCCGCGCCAATGCCACGACCGGCACCGGTGACTAGAATGACCCGATCCTTGAGCAATTCGGGACGAGCGGAGTAATCAAACATAAAAACCTCATCAAGTCAGATCGTTCCCACGCTCTGCGTGGGAATGCAGCCAATGACGCTCTGCGTCAGGTCTCAGCAACTGCAAAGCGCGCTATCGAGCACCTTGCGCAGCTCCGACGGATGATCCACCACCACGTCCGCCCCCCAATGCCGCGGGTTGTCGTCCGGGTGGATGTAGCCGAACGTCACCGCTGCCGTTTTCGTACCGGCATCGCGCCCCGATTCGATATCACGCAGATCATCGCCGACAAACAGCACCGTCGACGGATCCAGATCAAGCATCTTGCACGCGAGGATCAACGGCTCCGGATCCGGCTTGCTGTTCTTCACGTGATCCGGGCAGATCAGCAGCGCCGAACGCTCAGCCAATCCCAGTTGCTGCATGATCGGCTCGGCAAAGCGCAGTGGCTTGTTGGTCACCACGCCCCAGATCAGCTTGGCCTTTTCGATATCGGCCAGCAGTTCACCCATGCCGTCAAACAGCTTGCTGTGCACGGCGCAGCCAACCAGATAGCGCTCAAGGAACTCCAGACGCAGTTCTTCGAAGCCCGGCGACTCCGGGTCCATCGAGAACGTCACCGCAACCATCGCTTTGGCGCCGCCGGAGATCTCGTCGCGGATGTGCTTGTCGTTGATCGGCGGCAAGCCGCGATCTGCACGCATGGCCTGGCAGATGGCGATGAAGTCCGGCGCCGTGTCGAGTAGGGTGCCGTCCATGTCGAAGAGAACTGCTCTGATCGCCATCGGCTTACTCCTCGCGCAGGGTCTGGATCATGTAGTTGACGTCAACGTCGCTGGCCAGCTTGTAGTGCTTGGTCAGCGGGTTGTAGGTCAGGCCGATGATGTCTTTGACGGTCAGGCCGGCCATGCGGCTCCAGGCACCCAGCTCGGACGGGCGGATGAATTTCTTGAAGTCGTGGGTGCCGCGCGGCAGCAGCTTCATGATGTATTCAGCGCCGATGATGGCGAACAGGTAGGCCTTCGGGTTGCGGTTGATGGTCGAGAAGAACACCTGACCGCCCGGCTTGACCATGCGGAAGCAGGCGCGGATCACTGACGACGGATCCGGCACGTGCTCGAGCATTTCCAGGCACGTGACCACGTCAAACTGCTCCGGCATTTCTTCGGCCAGGGCTTCGGCGGTGATCTGGCGGTACTCAACGCTGACGCCGGATTCCAGCTGATGCAGTTGCGCGACCGCCAGCGGCGCTTCGCCCATGTCGATGCCCATCACCGTGGCACCGCGTTGCGCCATGGCTTCGCTGAGGATGCCGCCGCCGCAACCGACGTCGAGGACTTTCTTGCCGGCCAGATTGACCCGCTCGTCAATCCAGTTGACCCGCAGCGGGTTGATGTCGTGCAGTGGTTTGAACTCGCTTTCGCGGTCCCACCAGCGATGGGCCAAGGCTTCGAATTTGGCGATTTCGGCGTGGTCGACGTTGCTCATGTTAAATCCTCTAAAACTTTAAAAGTGCTGTAGCCCTGGCGTTTGCGCCAAGGTGTTTACGATTCGGTGTGGCCGCTGATGCGCTGGCCCCAGGTCCGGGCGGTGACGCCCAGTTGCTCTTCGTCCATGCGCGTCAGGCGGCGGTCGTCGAGCAGTTGCTTGCCGGCGACCCACAGGTGTTTCACGCAATCGCGACCGGTGGCATATATAAGCTGCGAGACCGGGTCATATACCGGTTGCTGGGCCAGGCCGGACAGGTCGAAAGCGACGATGTCGGCAGCTTTGCCAATTTCCAGCGAGCCGACTTGCGCCTCGATCCCCAGTGCGCGCGCGCCATTCAGCGTGGCCATGCGCAGTGCTCGATGGGCATCCAGCGCAGTGGCCGAGCCGGCGACGGCTTTGGCCAGGAGTGCAGCGGTACGGGTTTCGCCGAGCAGATCGAGATCGTTATTGCTGGCGGCGCCATCGGTGCCAACGGCCACGTTGACGCCAGCCTGCCACAAACGCTCGACCGGGCAGAAGCCGCTGGCGAGTTTGAGGTTCGATTCCGGGCAGTGGATCACGCTGGTGTTGCTTTCTACCAGCAACGCCAGGTCGTCATCGCTGATCTGGGTCATGTGCACGGCCTGGAAGCGCGGGCCAAGCAGGCCGAGACGACCGAGGCGCGCGAGCGGACGTTCGCCGCGCTGCTCCAGCGCTTGCTGAACTTCGAAAGCGGTTTCGTGCACGTGCATATGGATCGAGGCGTCCAGCTCCTCGGCAATCACGCGGATTTTCTCCAGGTTTTCGTCGCCGACGGTGTACGGTGCATGAGGACCGAAGGTGATCTTGATGCGTTCGTGGTGCTTGAGATCGCCGAACAGTTCGACGCCCTGACGAATGGCTTCATCGGCGCTGCTGGCGCCCGGAATCGGGAAATCAAGGATCGGAATGGCGATCTGCGCGCGAATACCGCTGTTGTGCACGCGCTCGCTGGCGACTTTCGGGTAGAAATACATGTCCGAGAAACAGGTGATGCCGCCCTTGATCTGCTCGGCGATAGCCAAATCAGTCCCATCGCGAACGAAATCTTCATCGACCCACTTGGCCTCGGCCGGCCAGATGTGATTTTCCAGCCAGGTCATCAGCGGCAAATCATCGGCCAAGCCACGAAACAGCGTCATCGCCGCATGACCGTGCGCATTGATCAGACCGGGGGCGAGCAGCACATCCGGCAATTCCCGGGTTTCTGTGGCGTTACACTTCAATGCTTCGGCGCGCGGGCCGATAAACACGATGCGCCCGTCGCGGATGCCCAGGCCGTGCTCCTTGAGCACAACGCCTGCAGGTTCGACGGGTACCAGCCAGGTCGGCAGCAATAATAAGTCGAGCGCAATGGCAGGTTTCGGCATCGAGGGTCGGTTCCAGTGCTTTTGTAAAGGATGGCGAAGTATACCCGAGCGTCTTCGCGGGGGGATCGCTATAATCGGCGGCTTTTGTTCATGAGTGCGGGGTGAGGGATGCGCGATCGACTGTTGGCTGCGGAGAAAGTAAAGGCCATCGATTGGCGAGATGGCGCGCTCCACCTGCTGGATCAGCGTATTTTGCCGTTCGAGGAAACCTGGATTGCCTACACCAGCGCCGCCGGCGTGGCTGAGGCGATTCGTTCGATGGTGGTGCGCGGTGCGCCGGCCATCGGCATCAGCGCGGCCTATGGCATTGTGCTGGCGGCCCGTGCCCGTCTGGCCGAAGGTGGCGACTGGGCTGCGGCGCTGGAAGAAGATTTCGCCTTGCTGGCCGATTCTCGTCCGACCGCAGTCAATCTGTTCTGGGCGTTGGGCCGTATGCACGATCGACTGGATCGTCTGAAAGGCAACGCCGACCCGTTGGCGGCGCTGGAAGCCGAAGCCATTGCCATTCATGAAAGCGACCGCGAAGCCAACCTGACCATGGCCCAGCTCGGCGTTGACCTGATCCGCAAGCACCAGGGCAATGCGCAGGCGATTCTGACTCACTGCAACACCGGTGCGCTGGCTACCGGCGGGTTCGGTACGGCGCTGGGGGTGATTCGCGCGGCTTATCTGGAAGGCATGGTCGAGCGTGTTTACGCCGATGAAACCCGTCCGTGGCTGCAGGGCTCGCGCCTGACCGCTTGGGAACTGGCCAACGAAGGCATTCCGGTCACCCTGAATGCCGACTCCGCCGCTGCGCACATCATGAAAACCAAAGGCGTGACCTGGGTGATCGTCGGTGCGGACCGCATCACCGCCAACGGTGACGTGGCCAACAAGATCGGCACCTACCAACTGGCGGTCAACGCCATGCACCACGGTGTGCGTTTCATGGTGGTGGCGCCAAGTTCGACCATCGACATGAATCTGGCCAGCGGTGACGACATCCCGATCGAGGAGCGTGATGGCGCCGAGTTGCTCGAAGTGGGTGGCAAGCGCGTCGGCGCGGACGTTGAAGCGTTCAACCCGGTATTTGACGTGACGCCGGCCGACCTGATCGATGCGATCGTCACCGAAAAAGGCATCGTCGAGCGCCCGGATACCGCGAAAATGGCCCAGTTGATGTGCCGCAAACGCCTGCATTGATGCTGGCCTGCTCAATGTAGGAGCTGCCGAAGGCTGCGATCTTTTGATCTTGCTTTTTACAGGTCAGGATCAAAAGATCGCAGCCTTCGGCAGCTCCTACAGGTGTTTGGGGTCCTAAATGTCAATAAACATCGCTAAACCAAGCCCCAATTCTGCATTCAAAGAAGCTCTGAGCCTCTCTCGTCCCCGTTAAGCCTGTCACCGGTCAACTAACTATGCTCCATGCGCATCAGGGGGATAGGTGCGTGGCGGCTCTTGTGATAACATCCGGCGTTTTCCGAGGCAGCTCCACGGAGCTGTCTTTACTGCGCAAATCCGCGATCCAATGTTGATTTGTCGTAAGTCGGTGCATGGCACTCGGTCTGCCCCGACGAGCTTCGTTGGTCCCATATGGATATGACGAAGTTTCACCAGAAAAAGGAATCAGGCTTCTCATGGGCGAACTGGCCAAAGAAATCCTCCCGGTCAATATCGAAGACGAGCTGAAACAGTCCTACCTCGACTACGCGATGAGCGTGATCGTCGGCCGTGCACTGCCGGATGCGCGCGATGGCCTCAAGCCCGTGCACCGTCGCGTACTGTTCGCGATGAGCGAGCTGGGCAACGACTTCAACAAGCCGTACAAGAAATCTGCCCGTGTTGTCGGCGACGTGATCGGTAAGTATCACCCGCACGGTGATACCGCGGTGTACGACACCATCGTTCGTATGGCACAGCCTTTCTCCCTGCGCTACCTGCTGGTAGACGGTCAGGGCAACTTCGGTTCGGTCGACGGCGACAACGCTGCGGCCATGCGATACACCGAAGTGCGCATGACCAAGCTGGCGCACGAGCTGCTGGCTGACCTGCACAAAGAAACCGTGGACTGGGTGCCGAACTACGACGGCACCGAAATGATCCCGGCGGTCATGCCGACCCGTATCCCCAACCTGCTGGTCAACGGCTCCAGCGGTATTGCCGTGGGCATGGCGACCAACATTCCGCCGCACAACCTCGGTGAAGTCATCGACGGTTGCCTGGCGCTCATCGACAACCCTGAGCTGACCGTCGATGAACTGATGCAATACATCCCCGGTCCGGACTTCCCGACCGCCGCGATCATCAACGGTCGCGCCGGCATCATCGAAGCCTACCGTACCGGTCGTGGCCGTATTTACATGCGCGCCCGCTCGATCATCGAAGACATCGACAAGGTCGGTGGCCGTCAGCAGATCGTCATCACCGAACTCCCTTACCAGTTGAACAAGGCGCGTCTGATCGAGAAGATCGCCGAGCTGGTTAAAGAGAAGAAGCTCGAAGGCATCACCGAACTGCGCGACGAGTCCGACAAGGACGGTATGCGCGTCGTGATCGAACTGCGTCGCGGCGAAGTGCCTGAGGTGATCCTCAACAACCTCTACGCCCAGACTCAGCTGCAATCGGTATTCGGCATCAACATTGTTGCGCTGATCGATGGCCGTCCACGCATCCTGAACCTCAAGGATCTGCTGGAAGCCTTCGTCCGTCACCGTCGCGAAGTCGTCACTCGCCGTACCGTGTTCGAACTGCGCAAGGCGCGTGAGCGTGGTCACATCCTTGAAGGTCAGGCCGTTGCCCTGTCGAACATCGACCCGGTCATCGCCCTGATCAAGGCTTCGCCGACGCCGTCGGAAGCCAAAGAAGCGCTGGTCAGCACGCCGTGGGAATCCTCGGCAGTGGTGGCGATGGTTGAGCGTGCCGGTGCCGACTCGTGCCGTCCGGAAAACCTCGATCCGCAATACGGTCTGCGTGAAGGCAAGTACTTCCTGTCGCCAGAACAGGCGCAAGCCATTCTGGAACTGCGTCTGCACCGTCTGACCGGTCTGGAACACGAAAAACTGCTGGCCGAGTATCAAGAGATCCTCAACCAGATCGGCGAGCTGATCCGCATCCTCAACAGCGCCGTGCGCCTGATGGAAGTGATCCGCGAAGAGCTGGAAGTGATCCGCGCCGAATACGGCGACCAGCGCCGCACCGAAATTCTCGATGCCCGTCTCGACCTGACCCTGGGTGACATGATCCCGGAAGAAGAGCGCGTCGTGACCATCTCCCACGGTGGCTACGCCAAGACCCAGCCATTGGCTGCGTACCAGGCTCAGCGTCGTGGCGGTAAAGGCAAGTCGGCCACCGGCGTCAAGGATGAGGACTACATCGCTCACCTGCTGGTTGCCAACAGCCACACCACGCTGCTGCTGTTCTCCAGCAAGGGCAAGGTTTACTGGCTCAAGACCTACGAGATTCCGGAAGCGTCCCGCGCCGCCCGTGGTCGTCCGCTGGTCAACCTTCTGCCATTGAGCGAAGGTGAATACATCACCACCATGCTGCCGGTCGATCTCGAAGCCATGAAGCGTCAGGCTGATGAAGAAGAAGCCGAAGGCGCCGAGGCTGATGTAGAAGAAATCGAAAACAGCAACGAGACCGATGAAGAACGTCGTGCTCGCATCAAGGCTGCTGACCGCAAGAAAGCCCCGTTCATCTTCATGTCGACCGCCAACGGTACCGTGAAGAAGACCCCGCTGGTGGCCTTCAGCCGTCAGCGCAGCGTTGGTCTGATCGCGCTGGAACTGGACGAAGGCGACATCCTGATCTCCGCCGCCATTACCGATGGCGAGCAGGAAATCATGCTGTTCTCCGACGGCGGCAAAGTGACTCGCTTCAAGGAATCCGAAGTTCGCGCCATGGGCCGTACCGCCCGCGGTGTGCGTGGCATGCGTCTGCCAGAAGGGCAGAAGCTGATCTCCATGCTGATTCCAGAAGAAGGCAGCGAGATTCTCACTGCTTCCGAGCGCGGCTACGGCAAGCGTACGGCGATCACCGAGTTCCCTGAATACAAGCGTGGCGGTCAGGGCGTTATCGCCATGGTCAGCAACGAGCGTAACGGCCGTCTGGTCGGCGCGGTTCAGGTGCAGGACGGTGAAGAAATCATGCTGATCTCCGATCAGGGCACTCTGGTGCGTACCCGTGTCGACGAAGTGTCGAGCCTGGGTCGTAACACTCAGGGCGTCACACTGATCAAGCTGGCCAAGGATGAAACCCTGGTTGGGCTGGAGCGGGTTCAGGAGCCTTCGGAAGTTGAAGGTGAAGAGCTTGAGGGTGAAGAGGGCGAGGAGTTCGAAGGCAATGTCGTGATCGACGATGCTGCCGAAGACCAGCAACTCGACGCCGCAGCAGACGAAGAACCGCAAGAATAAGCGGACAAACGAGGGGGCGGATGAGAATTCGCCCCCTTGTTATTTGTCCGGTATGAAATTTCGACATCATGGAGATCCCCTGTGGGAGCGAGCCTGCTCGCGAATGCAGGCGCTGCGGTACCTCTGACGCACCGCGGTGATGCATTCGCGAGCAGGCTCGCTCCCACAGGGCCGTGTTGATCGGTAGTGTGATTTATTGCGTGATACCACCAAATCAGAGCGAGATTGGATGTGAGCAAGCGAGCCTATAACTTCTGCGCCGGTCCTGCGGCGCTTCCTGAAGCTGTCCTGCAACGTGCCCAGGGTGAACTCCTTGATTGGCACGGCAAGGGTCTGTCGGTCATGGAAATGAGCCATCGCAGCGATGAGTTCGTGTCCATCGCCACCCAGGCCGAGCAGGATCTGCGTGACCTGCTGAATATCCCGTCGAACTACAAAGTGCTGTTTCTGCAAGGTGGCGCCAGTCAGCAGTTCGCGCAGATTCCACTGAATTTGCTGCCTGAAGGCGGTTCTGCCGACTATATCGACACCGGTATCTGGTCGCAGAAAGCCATCGAAGAAGCCTCGCGCTACGGTCACGTCAATGTTGCCGCCACCGCCAAACCTTACGACTATTTCGCCATCCCGGGCCAGAACGAGTGGAAACTGTCGAAAGACGCCGCTTACGTTCACTACGCGCCGAACGAAACCATCGGCGGTCTGGAGTTCCAGTGGATCCCGGAAACCGGTGACGTGCCGTTGGTAGCGGACATGTCTTCGGACATCCTCTCGCGTCCGGTTGATATCTCGCGTTTCGGCATGATCTACGCCGGCGCACAGAAAAACATCGGCCCGAGCGGCATCGTCGTCAACATCATCCGCGAAGACCTGCTCGGCAAGGCGCGTTCGCTGTGCCCAACCATGCTCGACTACAAAGTCGCGGCCGATAACGGCTCGATGTACAACACCCCGCCGACGCTGGCCTGGTACCTGTCTGGTCTGGTGTTCCAGTGGCTGAAAGAGCAGGGTGGCGTTGAAGCGATCGCCAGGCTCAACGACGTCAAGCAGCGCACGCTGTACGACTTCATCGACGCCAGCGGCCTCTACAGCAACCCGATCAACAAGTCGGACCGCTCGTGGATGAACGTGCCGTTCCGTCTGGCTGATGATCGTCTGGACAAGCCTTTCCTGGTCGGTGCCGAAGAGCGCGGCTTGCTCAATCTGAAGGGCCACCGCTCCGTGGGCGGCATGCGCGCCTCCATCTACAACGCCGTCGACATCACCGCCGTTAACGCGCTGGTGGCGTACATGGCTGAATTCGAGAAGGAACACGGCTGATGTCCGAGCAAGAACTCAAGGCACTGCGCGTTCGTATTGACGCTCTGGACACCAAAGTCCTTGAGCTGATCAGTGAGCGTGCGCGTTGCGCCCAGGAAGTCGCGCGAGTAAAGATGGCCTCGCTGGCCGAAGGCGAAGTGCCGGTGTTCTATCGTCCTGAGCGCGAAGCTCAGGTGCTCAAGCGCGTGATGGAGCGCAATCAGGGGCCGCTGGGCAACGAAGAGATGGCGCGGCTTTTCCGCGAAATCATGTCCTCGTGCCTAGCGCTGGAGCAGCCGCTGAAAGTGGCTTACCTCGGCCCTGAAGGCACCTTCACCCAGGCTGCAGCGATGAAACACTTCGGTCACGCGGTGATCAGCAAGCCGATGGCGGCGATCGACGAAGTGTTCCGTGAAGTGGCGGCCGGTGCGGTGAATTTTGGCGTGGTGCCGGTGGAAAACTCCACCGAGGGCGCGGTCAACCACACGCTGGACAGCTTCCTCGAACACGACATGGTCATCTGTGGCGAAGTCGAGCTGCGCATTCACCATCACCTGTTGGTCGGTGAAAACACCAAGACCGACAGCATCAGCCGTATCTATTCCCACGCGCAGTCGCTGGCACAGTGCCGCAAGTGGCTGGACGCGCATTACCCGAATGTCGAGCGCGTCGCGGTGTCGAGCAACGCTGAAGCGGCCAAGCGGGTCAAGGGCGAGTGGAACTCGGCGGCGATTGCCGGCGACATGGCGGCCGGTCTGTATGGCCTGACCCGTCTGGCCGAGAAGATCGAAGACCGTCCGGATAACTCGACGCGCTTCCTGATGATCGGTAACCAGGAAGTGCCGCCGACCGGTGACGACAAGACCTCGATCATCGTTTCGATGAGCAACAAGCCGGGTGCGCTCCACGAGCTGCTGGTGCCGTTCCATGACAACGGGATCGACCTGACCCGCATCGAAACCCGTCCGTCGCGCAGCGGCAAATGGACCTACGTGTTCTTTATCGACTTCGTCGGCCACCACCGTGATCCGTTGATCAAAGGTGTGCTGGAAAAGATCAGTCAGGAAGCAGTAGCACTCAAAGTGCTGGGTTCCTACCCGAAAGCAGTTCTCTAAGGGCGGTAGCAAATGAGTGGCAATTTCCTCGCTCTGGCACAGCCGGGCGTGCAACAACTTTCGCCGTACGTTCCGGGCAAGCCTGTGGACGAACTGGCGCGCGAGCTGGACCTGGATCCGGCCAAAATCGTCAAACTGGCGAGCAACGAAAACCCGCTAGGCGCCAGTCCGAAAGCTTTGGCAGCCATCCGCGAAGAGCTGGCCGAGCTGACCCGTTACCCGGATGGCAACGGTTTTGCGCTGAAATCCCTGCTGGCCGAGCAATGCCGTGTCGAACTGAGCCAGGTCACTCTGGGCAACGGTTCCAATGACATTCTTGAGTTGGTCGCGCGTGCCTATCTGGCGCCGGGCCTGAATGCCGTGTTCAGTGAGCACGCGTTCGCGGTGTACCCGATCGCCACTCAGGCCGTCGGCGCACAAGCCAAAGTGGTGCCGGCCAAGGATTGGGGGCATGACCTGCCGGCGATGCTCGCGGCCATCGATGCCAATACCCGTGTCGTGTTCATCGCCAATCCGAACAATCCGACCGGCACCTGGTTCGGCGCAGAAGCGCTGGACGAGTTCCTGCAGGATGTTCCGGAGCATGTACTGGTGGTGCTGGACGAGGCTTACATCGAGTACGCCGAAGGCAGCGATCTGCCGGACGGTCTGGATTTCCTCGCGGCTTACCCCAATCTGCTGGTTTCGCGCACTTTTTCCAAGGCTTATGGTCTGGCGGCATTGCGTGTTGGCTACGGTCTGTCGACCCCGGTGGTGGCGGACGTGCTGAACCGTGTTCGCCAACCGTTCAACGTCAACAGCCTCGCCTTGGCGGCAGCCTGTGCGGCGCTGAAGGATGAGGAATATCTGGCGCAAAGCCGCCAGCTCAACGAGGCGGGTATGCAGCAGCTGCAAGCCGGTCTCCGTGAGTTGGGCCTGAGCTGGATCGAATCCAAAGGCAACTTCATCTGCGTCGATCTCGGTCAGGTAGCTGCTCCGATATTTCAGGGCTTGCTGCGCGAAGGCGTGATCGTGCGTCCGGTGGCCAACTACGGCATGCCGAACCACCTGCGGGTGACCATTGGTCTGCCGGCGGAAAACAGCCGCTTCCTCGAAGCGCTGCGCAAGGTTCTGGCTCGTGGGTGATGTCACTGCACTGCAATCTGCTGCACCTATGATCGGGCGCCTTGTGGTGGTCGGTCTGGGGTTGATCGGTGGTTCGTTTGCCAAAGGCTTGCGTGAAAGTGGCATCTGCCGCGAAGTGGTCGGGGTCGATCTCGATCCGCAATCGCGCAAGCTGGCGGTCGAGTTGGGTGTGGTCGACCGTTGTGAAGATGATCTGGTGGTGGCCTGTCAGGGCGCTGACGTAATTCAGTTGGCGGTGCCGATTCTGGCCATGGAAAAAGTGCTCGCGCGTTTGGCGAGTATTGATCTGGGGGCGGCGATTCTGACTGATGTTGGCAGCGCCAAAGGCAATGTGGTGCGCGCGGCGACCGAGGCGTTTGGCGGCATGCCGGCGCGTTTCGTGCCGGGCCATCCGATTGCCGGCTCCGAGCAGAGCGGGGTGGAAGCCTCCAATGCCGAGCTGTTCCGTCGCCACAAAGTGATCCTCACGCCGCTTGAGCAAACCGACCCGGCCGCATTGGCTGTGGTCGATCGTCTGTGGCGCGAATTGGGTGCCGATGTCGAGCACATGCAAGTCGAGCGTCATGATGAAGTGCTGGCCGCGACCAGTCATCTGCCGCACCTGCTGGCCTTCGGTCTGGTCGATTCATTGGCCAAGCGCAATGAAAATCTTGAGATCTTCCGTTACGCTGCGGGCGGTTTCCGCGATTTCACAAGAATCGCCGGAAGCGACCCGGTGATGTGGCACGACATCTTCCTCGCCAACCGCGAGGCTGTCCTGCGCACACTCGATACATTTCGCAGCGACCTCGACGCTTTGCGCGACGCGGTCGATGCAGGGGATGGGCACCAATTGTTGGGCGTCTTCACGCGCGCCCGGGTTGCCCGCGAGCATTTCAGTAAAATCCTGGCCCGCAGGGCCTATGTGGACGCTATGAATTCCAACGATCTGATCTTCCTGGCTCAACCTGGTGGCCGCCTGTCCGGTCGGATTCGCGTACCGGGTGACAAATCCATTTCCCACCGTTCGATCATGCTCGGCTCGCTGGCCGAAGGTGTCACCGAAGTCGAAGGTTTCCTTGAGGGTGAAGACGCCCTGGCGACCTTGCAGGCATTCCGCGACATGGGCGTGGTCATCGAAGGCCCGCACCACGGCCGCGTGACCATTCACGGTGTCGGCCTGCACGGCCTGAAACCGGCGCCGGGCCCGATCTATCTGGGCAACTCCGGCACGTCGATGCGTCTGCTGTCCGGCCTGTTGGCTGCGCAAAACTTCGACAGTGTTTTGACGGGTGATGCCTCGCTTTCGAAGCGCCCGATGAACCGCGTGGCCAATCCGCTGCGCGAAATGGGCGCCGTGATCGAAACTGCTGCCGAAGGTCGTCCACCGATGACTATTCGTGGCGGGCATAAACTCAAAGGCCTGACTTACACCATGCCGATGGCCAGTGCTCAGGTGAAATCCTGCCTGCTGCTCGCCGGTCTGTACGCTGAAGGCAAGACCACAGTGACCGAGCCGGCACCTACCCGTGACCATACCGAACGCATGCTGCGTGGTTTTGGTTATTCGGTAAGCGTTGATGGCGCTACGGCATCGGTTGAGTCCGGTGGCAAGCTGACTGCGACCCATATTGAAGTGCCGGGCGACATCTCGTCGTCGGCGTTCTTCCTGGTCGCAGCGTCGATCGCTGAAGGTTCGGAACTGGTGCTTGAGCACGTCGGCATCAACCCGACCCGTACCGGCGTGATCGACATCCTGCGCCTGATGGGTGCTGACATCACCCTGGAAAACCAGCGTGAAGTCGGCGGCGAGCCTGTGGCTGACCTGCGCGTGCGGGCAGCTAAACTCAAAGGTATCGAGATTCCCGAAGAGCTGGTTCCGCTGGCCATCGACGAATTCCCGGTGCTGTTCGTGGCGGCTGCCTGCGCCGAAGGGCGTACCGTGCTGACTGGCGCTGAAGAGCTGCGGGTCAAGGAATCGGATCGTATCCAGGTGATGGCGGACGGTCTGTTGGCGCTGGGCGTGAAATGCCAGCCAACCCCGGACGGTATCATCATCGACGGCGGCCAGATCGGCGGCGGCGAAGTGCATGGTCACGGCGATCACCGTATCGCGATGGCTTTCAGTGTGGCCTCCCTGCGCGCCACCGCACCGATCCGCATCCATGATTGCGCCAACGTCGCGACGTCGTTCCCCAACTTCCTCGCGCTGTGCGGGCAGGTCGGCATTCGTGTGGCACAAGAGGCTCAGTCGTGAAAAACATCGCACCGGTCATCACCATTGATGGGCCAAGCGGCTCGGGCAAAGGCACCGTAGCCGGAATACTGGCCAAGCGTCTGGGCTGGAACCTGCTGGATTCCGGTGCGTTGTACCGCTTGCTGGCATTTGCTGCGCATAACCATGGTGTCGACCTGACCAATGAAGAGCTGCTGAAGAAGCTTGCCGCTCATCTGGATGTTCAGTTCATTGCGGCGACCGAAGGTCAGTTGCAACGGATCATTCTGGAAGGTGACGAAGTCAGCGATGTGATCCGCACCGAAAGCGTCGGCTCCGGCGCTTCGCAAGTGGCTGCATTGCCGGCCGTACGCGAGGCGCTGCTGCAGCGCCAGCGTGCTTTTCAGGAAGCGCCGGGTCTGGTGGCCGATGGTCGCGACATGGGCACGGTGGTTTTTCCGGATGCACCGCTGAAGATTTTCCTGACCGCCAGTGCCGAGGAGAGGGCGCGCCGTCGATATTTGCAGTTGAAGGGCAAAGTCGAGGGTGTTAGTCTGTCGAGTCTGCTAGATGAGATCCGTGCACGCGACGAGCGTGACACCCAGCGAGCGGTAGCCCCGCTTAAGCCGGCGGCTGACGCCATACAGCTGGATTCCACGGAGTTGTCCATCGATCAGGTGCTTGAACGCATCATGAGCGAGATCGCCATTCGCGATATCGCCGGGTGACCAAGAAGGCCGCAGGGGACCAGTCATAGTCCTGCGACGCTTCTTCTATATGAAACTAACCCACACCGTCTGGGGTGTGGAGATGGGCGTATCCTTCGCCCTCATTTACAGGAATTAAAATGAGCGAAAGCTTTGCGGAACTCTTTGAAGAAAGCCTAAAAACCCTGAACCTTCAGGCAGGCTCCATCATCACCGGTGTTATCGTTGATATCGATTACCAAGCTCGCTGGGTAACCGTTCACGCTGGCCTGAAGTCTGAAGCACTCATCCCGCTTGAGCAGTTCTACAACGATGCTGGCGATCTGACTATCAATGTCGGTGACGAAGTTCACGTTGCGCTGGACTCGGTTGAAGACGGTTTCGGTGAAACCAAGCTGTCCCGTGAAAAAGCCAAGCGCGCTGAATGCTGGATCGTTCTGGAAGCAGCCTTCGCAGCCGAGGAAGTGGTCAAGGGCGTTATCAACGGTAAGGTTAAAGGCGGCTTCACTGTCGACGTTAACGGCATCCGTGCGTTCCTGCCAGGTTCCCTGGTTGACGTCCGTCCAGTGCGCGACACCACGCACCTGGAAGGCAAAGAGCTGGAATTCAAGGTCATCAAGCTGGACCAGAAGCGCAACAACGTTGTCGTTTCCCGTCGCAGCGTCCTGGAAGCCGAGAACTCCGCCGAGCGTGAAGCTCTGCTGGAATCCCTGCAGGAAGGCCAGCAAGTCAAAGGTATCGTCAAAAACCTCACCGATTACGGCGCATTCGTCGATCTGGGTGGCGTGGACGGCCTGCTGCACATCACCGACATGGCTTGGAAGCGCATCAAGCATCCTTCCGAGATCGTCAACGTTGGTGACGAAATCGACGTTAAGGTTCTGAAATACGATCGCGAACGCAACCGTGTTTCCCTGGGCCTGAAGCAACTGGGCGAAGATCCATGGGTTGCTATCAAAGCCCGTTACCCAGAAAGCACTCGCGTTACCGCTCGTGTAACCAACCTGACCGACTACGGCTGCTTCGCTGAGCTGGAAGAAGGCGTTGAAGGTCTGGTACACGTTTCGGAAATGGACTGGACCAACAAGAACATCCACCCTTCGAAAGTCGTACAAGTCGGCGACGAAGTGGAAGTTATGGTTCTGGACATCGACGAAGAGCGTCGTCGTATCTCCCTGGGCATCAAGCAGTGCAAATCTAACCCATGGGAAGATTTCTCTGGCCAGTTCAACAAGGGCGATAAAATCTCCGGCACCATCAAGTCGATCACCGATTTCGGTATCTTCATTGGTCTGGACGGCGGCATCGACGGTCTGGTTCACCTGTCCGACATCTCCTGGAACGAAGTTGGCGAAGAAGCTGTTCGTCGTTTCAAGAAGGGCGACGAGCTGGACACCGTTATCCTGTCGGTTGACCCAGAGCGCGAGCGTATCTCCCTGGGTATCAAGCAACTGGAAAGCGATCCGTTCTCCGAGTACGTCTCGGTTAACGACAAAGGCGCAATCGTTACTGGCACCGTGAAAGAAGTTGACGCCAAAGGCGCCATCATCGTTCTGGCCGACGATATCGAAGCGACTCTGAAAGCCTCCGAAATCAGCCGTGACCGCGTTGAAGACGCGCGCAACGTTCTGAAAGAAGGCCAGGAAGTAGAAGCCAAGATCATCAGCGTTGATCGTAAGAGCCGTGTAATTCAGCTGTCGATCAAATCGAAAGACGATGCTGAAGAGAAAGAAGCTATCCAGAGCCTGAAAGAAGGTGAAGCTGCTGCTCCTGCCGATACCACTATGGCTGCACTGCTGCGTCAAGCAATGGCCAAACAGAACTAAGTTCTGCTTGATCATGAAAAAGGGCGACTTCGGTCGCCCTTTTTTGTGCCTGCGATTTAGTGCTCACGGCTTGTTTAGGGTTTTTGGTGAAACCAATCTTGCTTCCGGGTGGTCTGTTTCTTTAATCGGATCAATCGCCTATTCACGACTAAGCTTGATCTTAAGCGTGTAGCGGTCGGGCATTGCCTGGCATAAGGAAGTGGATGAACAAGTTTATTGTCCTCATGGCTGTGCTGGCTCTGGCTGGCTGTACGACCAGTGCCAAGACCCATGCCGTGCGTGGTGTCAGTGGTATAGAGGTCGACTGCTCCGGGTTGGGCTCAGGCTGGGAGAAGTGCCAGAAGCGCGCGGCTAAGGAGTGCAAGGGCGCGGGGTACAAAGTGATCACGCGATCAGATGATGCCAAGGATGAGGACGAGTTTCCTTTTGGCTTCAACCCGGCAGGCTACGTGACACGAACCATGCTGGTGATATGCCGTTAAGCATGCCGTGCCCTGTTTGTTGCTGTGATGCCCTGAAAACGGGCGTTTCGACGCGGAGGAAGATATGTCAATCCCTGGGCTGTTCAAAATCTTCCGGGCGTGCTAAAACCTTTCAAGCGCTGATCTAGCTGCTTGAAAAAGAAGGGAAAAATATGACGAAGTCGGAGTTGATCGAACGAATTGTCACCCATCAAGGGCTGCTCTCATCCAAGGATGTGGAGCTGGCCATCAAGACCATGCTTGAACAAATGTCCCAGTGCCTCGCCACCGGTGATCGTATCGAGATCCGTGGGTTTGGCAGCTTCTCCCTGCATTACCGTGCTCCGCGTGTTGGCCGCAATCCAAAGACCGGTCAATCCGTCAGTCTTGACGGTAAATTCGTTCCGCATTTCAAGCCGGGTAAAGAATTGCGTGACCGGGTGAATGAGGAAGAGGAGGAGGGGGTTTGATCTTCGCTATTTTTCAAGGGGGCGCTGATGCGTAACCTCAAGCGCATACTTCTTGGCGTTTTTATTCTTTTACTGATTTTGGTGATTCTGGCGTTTGTTCTCGAGAATCAGCAGTCGGTTTCGTTATTGTTTCTGGGTTTGTCTGGGCCTCAGTTGCCGATTTCGTTGATCGTGGTTTTGGCTTTGCTTGTCGGAATGCTGATCGGGCCGGTGTTAGGCTGGTTTTTGGGGCGCTCATCAAGAGTCGCGAGTAGAAACAGAGCTGCGCGCAAGCATTTGACAGAGTGAAAGCCTCATATGCTTGCTTCCAGGCTTAGCTATATCCAATAGTAAAACGCCTATGAAGCTGTAAAATGCGATCCTCTTTTGGTTGTGAGGTTTTCACACCCATTCAGACTGAATTTGATAAAAGCTACGATTGGTAGCTTTTGCATTCGTGGATTGGACAGCGCTCCCGAATCGCTGTCAGCAGCTCAAAGGCATGGTACCGCGTGAAAATTCTAGTAACCGGCGGCGCCGGGTTTATCGGCTCAGCAGTTATCCGTCACATCATTTCCAATACCGGCGATTCTGTCGTTAACGTCGATAAGCTGACCTATGCCGGCAATCTGGAGTCTCTGGCTGATGTGAGTCAGAGTTCGCGCTATGCATTTGAGCGCGTAGACATTTGTGATCGCGGTCAAATGGATCGAGTTCTGCGTGAGCACCAGCCTGACGCGATCATGCATTTGGCGGCAGAGTCGCACGTTGACCGCTCCATATCGGGTCCGTCGGAATTCATCCAGACCAACATCATTGGCACCTACACGCTTCTGGAATCAGCGCGTCATTACTGGAGCGGCCTGGAGCAAGGTCGTAAAGCCGTTTTTCGCTTTCATCATATCTCTACTGATGAAGTGTACGGCGATCTGGAAGGGCCTGAAGATCTGTTTACCGAAACCACGCCCTACCAGCCAAGTTCGCCTTACTCTGCCAGCAAGGCTAGCTCCGATCACCTGGTTCGCGCGTGGTCTCGCACCTATGGTCTGCCGACCCTGGTTACCAATTGTTCGAACAACTATGGTCCGTACCACTTTCCGGAAAAGCTGATTCCGCTAATCATACTTAACGCTCTGGAAGGCAAGGCGCTACCGGTTTACGGCAAGGGCGACCAGGTACGTGACTGGCTGTATGTGGAGGATCACGCTCGCGCGCTCTACAAAGTCGTCACCGATGGCGTCATCGGCGAGACTTACAACATTGGTGGCCACAACGAGAAACAAAATATCGAAGTAGTGCATGCTCTCTGCGCGCTGCTTGATGAGTTGCGCCCGGCTTCGCCTCATTGCCCCCATGCGAGTCTGATCACTTACGTGCAGGACCGCCCCGGTCATGATCAGCGTTACGCGATTGATGCAAGCAAGATACAGCAAGAGCTTGGTTGGGCGCCGGAAGAAACGTTTGATAGTGGTATCCGCAAAACGGTGGAGTGGTATCTGAACAATACTGAATGGGTCGCGCATGTGAAGAGCGGCAGCTATCAGCAGTGGATTGATCAGAACTACGCAGATCGTACGGGCAAGGCATGAAAATCCTTCTTCTGGGAAAAAACGGCCAGGTCGGTTGGGAGTTGCAGCGATCTCTCGCGCCCCTCGGTGAGTTGGTGGCACTGGATCGTCAAGTAACCGATGGCTTGTGCGGTGACCTGAGCAATATTGATGGGTTACGGGCAACTCTCCGCGCAATCAGGCCAGATGTCGTTGTCAATGCGGCTGCTTACACCGCAGTCGACAAGGCTGAGGTCGAGACTGAGCTGGCAGATCTTGTGAACGCGCGTGCTGTTGGAGTATTGGCGCAAGAGGTCAGAGCGCTTGGCGGGTGGCTGGTTCATTACTCGACAGATTATGTCTTCGATGGGCATGGATCTGCACCATGGCGGGAGAGTGACGCCGTGGCTCCGGTGAATCACTACGGTGCCAGCAAACTTGCGGGAGAGCGATTGATCATCGAATCCGGCTGCAAGCATCTTATCTTTCGCGCCAGCTGGGTTTATGGCGCTCGTGGCAATAATTTCGCCAAAACCATGTTGCGTCTGGCAAAAGAGCGCGAAAGTCTGAGTGTCATCGCTGATCAGATCGGGGCGCCAACCGGTGCAGACCTGATTGCGGACATCAGTGCCTTGACCCTTCGACAGGTTTTTCTGCGTCCTGAATTGTCGGGTCTTTATCACTTGGCGGCCGCTGGCGAAGTCTCTTGGCATGGATATGCAACTCACGTGATTGACTTCGCCAAAGCGCGTGGGGAAGAGCTCTGTGTGAAAGGCATCAATGCGATCGAAACGTCTGTCTACCCAACGCCAGCCTGTCGCCCACTGAACTCCCGGTTGAATACGGGAAAGCTGCGCGACAATTTTTCTTTGCACTTGCCGGATTGGCGCAGTGGCGTAACCCGAATGCTTACGGAAGTTCTCAATAAATGACCACGATAAATCGTAAAGGCATCATCCTCGCTGGCGGTTCGGGTACTCGTTTGCACCCGCTGACCCTTGGCGTGTCCAAGCAGATGCTGCCGATCTACGACAAGCCGATGATCTTCTATCCCTTGTCCGTGCTGATGTTGGCGGGGATGCGCGAAATTCTGATTATTTCCACGCCTGAAGATCTGCCGTGCTTTCAAAAGCTGTTGGGCGACGGTAGCCAATATGGCATCAAGCTGTGTTACGCCGAACAGCCGAGCCCGGACGGGCTGGCACAGGCTTTCATTATCGGTGAGGAGTTCATCGGCGATGATCCCTGCTGTCTGATCCTGGGAGACAACATTTTCTACGGTCAGCACTTCTCGGACAACCTGCGTTCGGCCGGTCTGCAGGAGGACGGTGCAACTATCTTCGGATATCACGTATCCGATCCCGAGCGCTTTGGTGTGGTTGAGTTTGACGCTAATGGATCTGCGTTGAGTATCGAGGAAAAACCGACGGCGCCCAAGTCCAACTATGCTGTGACCGGACTCTATTTCTACGATAACCAGGTTGTCGAAATCGCGAAGAGTATCAAACCGTCCGCTCGCGGAGAGCTGGAAATTACTGACGTCAATCTGGCCTATCTCCAGCAAAAGTCGCTGAAAGTTGAAATGCTCGGTCGAGGCTTCGCATGGCTTGATACCGGTACGCATGATTCGCTGCTAGAGGCCAGTCATTTCGTGCATACCATTGAAAAGCGCCAAGGCCTGAAAGTCGCCTGCCTTGAAGAGATTGCATACAGTAATGGCTGGATTGACATGGCGCAGTTGCGTGCTCAAGCCGAGCGGCTGAAGAAAACCGGCTATGGACAGTACCTGGAGAAGCTTCTGGATTCCGCAGTGCGCGAGGGCTGACATTGTTGGCGCAGTAGCCATTTTTCGTAAAGATTGTGATGTGGTTACGCCGAGCCGGGTTGATGTTGGTTTGATATCGATCTTGTTCGGATGCTTTCAATTTTCAGGGCGTTTTTTGTGCCTTCCGCCGGGAGGGAGTTATTAATGTCCAGGCACAAGCTGTAGAATGATCAGCAATCATACCGGTTCTTGCGACTCGCGGTTGTGGGCGGGCAGCTTCGCCTCATTGGGTACGCCTCATAAAAGAAGCCCCGCCCCAATCGTTGATCGGCAAGGATCCTGGTGTTGCTTACGGATTTGGATTTAGGCCGAGCGGCTGTTTTCTCTGGCGGCTTGGAGCAAGTATTTGCGTCAGTCAGGACGCACAAATGACCGGAAATATAACTGAACCCGTTTCTGGAAGTATCTACTGGAGAGGGGACTAAGGATTGAGAGCATGGAACTGATTCCCGTAATTTTGTCTGGCGGAGTGGGCAGCCGGTTGTGGCCTGTTTCTCGAGAAACCCATCCAAAGCCATTCATGGCGCTGCCAGATGGCCAGAATCTAATCCAGAAAACGTTCCTTCGTGCTTCGCGTCTGGAAGGTGTGGTGGAAGTTCTGACGGTGACCAACCGCGAACTCCTGTTCAAGACTGAAGATGAGTACAGCACAGTCAATTCTGCCAAGCATGCTCAAGGTTTCATTCTTGAACCCTTCGGCCGTAATACAGCGGCGGCCGTTGCAGCAGCGGCACTTCAACTCGAATCCACGCACGGCCCCGATGCCCAGATGCTGGTGTTGGCTGCTGACCACCTGATCAAAGACGAAAAGGCTTTCGCTGCGGCCGTTTCCAGCGCCATGGCGCTGGCTGCCGACGGCTGGTTGGTGACGTTTGGTATTCAGCCAACCTACCCTGAGACTGGTTTCGGTTACATTGAAGCGCAGAAAGATGCCCCTGTTAAAGGTGGCTTGAAAGTCGCGCGGTTTGTCGAAAAGCCTAACCTTGAAACCGCTCAAAACTACGTCGGCGCGGGGAACTACTACTGGAACTCCGGGATGTTCTGTTTCCGGGTGGGCTCCGTCCTGGAAGAGCTGCGTCAGCATGCACCGGACGTAGTAGAGGCTGTGAGCAAAACGATCAATAGCTCGCGTCTGACCTCGTCCGCCAAATACCGTTGCCTGGCGCTTGATGCCGAAGCATTCGCAGCGGTGCCGGACATCTCCATCGATTACGCGTTGATGGAGCGCTCTTCCAAAGTTGTGACTGTTCCCTGTGACATCGGTTGGAGTGACATCGGTTCGTGGAACGCTGTCAGCGAATTGACCGAGCCCGACGAGAACGGTAACCGCTTTGAGGGCGAGGTACTGTCTCATGATTCGCGCAATAACTACGTCAACAGTGAAGACCGACTGACCGCGCTTGTCGGCGTTGAGGACTTGCTGGTCATTGATACACCTGACGCGGTGATGATTGCTCACAAGGATCACGCTCAAGACGTGAAGCATATTGTCAATCAGCTCAAGGCCTGCAGTCATACGGTGCACTTGCTTCACCGTACCGTGCATCGTCCGTGGGGTACTTACACCACGCTGGAAAACGGCGAGCGTTTCAAGATCAAGCGCATTGTTGTGAAGCCTAAAGCTTCTTTGTCGCTGCAAATGCATCACCACAGAAGCGAGCACTGGATCGTTGTCAGCGGGATGGCGGTGGTGGTCAACGATCAGCAAGAACTGATGTTGAATACCAACGAGTCAACGTTCATTCGCGCCGGCCACCAGCATCGCCTGATGAACCCAGGAGTCATCGATCTGGTGCTGATCGAAGTGCAGAGTGGTGACTATCTGGGCGAAGACGACATCGTGCGTTTTGAAGACAACTATGGTCGTGTCGATAAGTAAACGCTCTTAGGACGATTTTTTGCCCGCTTGATAGGATTACTATTGGGCGGGCATATTTTTATCCCGCGTTAGAATGACGTGCTTCTACCTGGCGAGTAAAAAGCAGCATCTGTTGCCTCGCTTCCACATACCCAGCAAGAGAGCGGTATGCATAGCCCTATAAAAACCCAGTGTTTCAAAGCCTACGATATTCGTGGTCAAGTCCCGTTGGATCTCAATGAGGATGTAGCCTATCGAATCGGTCGCTCTATGGTGACCGAGTTGAAGGGCAAAAGTATTGTACTGGGACGCGATATGCGGCTTGAAAGCCCAATGCTTGCTGACGCGATGTCTCGCGGTTTGCGTGATGCAGGTGCGGATGTCATCGATATTGGTTTGTGTGGCACCGAAGAGGTCTACTTCGCGACCAGTGCGTTCAACGCCGACGGCGGGGTGATGATAACCGCGAGCCATAATCCCAAAGGTTATAACGGGATGAAGTTGGTAAAGTCCGAGTCACGTCCAATTAGCGGAGACACAGGACTCGACGCCATTCGTCTCAGGGTAGAAAGTGGCGATCTCGGAAGCTTGGCCGACTCACCAGGAAAAACTCGCTTCGAGCTCGTAAAGTCCCGGTATATAGAGCATTTGCTAAGTTACATAAAAGTTGCAGACCTCAAACCGCTGAAAATACTTGCCGACCCTGGCAATGGCGCTGCTGGTCCCGTTCTGCTGGAATTAATCGATAAATTGCCTTTTGATTGGGTTCTAATAAATGCCGAGCCCGACGGCAACTTCCCCAACGGCGTACCCAACCCGCTGTTACCGGAGAATCGAGAACTAACCCGACAAGCTCTACTGTCTAACTCTTGCGATGTGGGTCTGGCTTGGGACGGCGATTTTGATCGTTGCTTCTTTTTCGACGGCAAAGGCCGTTTTATAGAAGGCTATTATGTCGTTGGTTTATTGGCTGAGATGCTTCTAAAAAATCATCCAGGCAGCAAAATCATTCATGATCCCCGATTGACCTGGAATACCATAGATCAAGTAGAACGGGCGGGTGGACTCCCAGTGCTATGTAAGACAGGACACGCGTTTATCAAAGAGCGCATGCGTCTTGAAGACGCCGTTTATGGCGGGGAAATGAGCGCACATCATTATTTCCGTGATTTTGCATACTGTGATAGTGGGATGATCCCTTGGCTACTGGTAACTGCGCTTATGTCTACCAGTGGAAAGAGTCTTGCGCAATTAGTAGATGAGCGTATTGAGGCTTATCCGTGCACGGGCGAGATTAATTATCGAGTAGAAGACGTTTCGACCACCCTGCAGAAAGTCGTGGATTATTATCTGCCGCAAAACCCATTAATTGATAGAACAGATGGGGTAAGTGTTTCCTTTGTGGACTGGCGGTTCAATTTGCGCGGATCAAATACTGAGCCTTTGTTGCGTTTGAATATCGAGGCGAAAGCAGATAAAGCCGTGATTTGGGAACGTTTGAAAGAACTCGAATCATTGATTAATGCTGTTTAAAATGTTTGTGTGTTGTTAATGAGTAGTTTTGGATGCGATTTGTTTGGTGCCGTGGTGGCGTTCTGACTATTGATACAGTAGGTTTATATTTTGAAAACGGTCTTATTGTTAAGCACATATCCCATTGCCAGCCCGCGGCATGGAGGGCAGGTTAGGGTCGCAAATATCGCCAGAACGTTTAGCGCCAATGGTTGGAATGTTTTCCATATGGCGATTTACGAGCCAGAGGGATACCCTCCAGCGGTGTTGGGAAAAAATGACATCGAATTTCCTCCGGGTTCCAGTTTTAGAAAATATAAAAATAAATTCGTGCCTTTGATCAACGACTTACTCTCCGGTGAGTATGCAAGCTCGGAAGGGGGGGCGTTTCAGTCAATATTGAAAAAGCTGCCTCCGATCATCGATGCTATTCATGTAGAGCAGCCCTGGTTGTGGCCGCTGGTTCGAAAAATAAAAACGATTGAAAAATATAAAGATGCCTGCCTTATTTATGGATCTCAAAATATAGAGTCGCCATTAAAAAAAGAAATTTTAGACAGCTATCAAATTAAGGGCACCGACGAAGTTATTGCGGATATCGATCGATTGGAGCAAACCGCTGCTATTGAGGCTGATATCGCTACCGCGGTAACACAATCTGATTTTGAAATTATTTCAAGCTGGGGAGCAAAATCTCCGTTATTAGCTCCCAATGGCATATCTCCTTGGGAAGCACAGCAAAAAAATTTGGAAATATGGAAAGAGCGGCTCCCTAAAAGTCCGTGGATTTTATATGTTGCAAGTGCTCATCCTCCAAATTTCATGGGGTTTAACGAGTGTTTGGGCAGTTCACTGGCATGCATCCCGCCAGATAGTAAGTTAGTAGTTGTTGGAAGCGTTTGTGAACACCTCGAGGCAACTCTTCGTGACAGCCGCTGGGGCGCTCTGAATTTGTCGCGATTGCAACTACTATATATGCTGCCTGACGAAGATCTAGACGCTGTAAAAACTCTTGCTCATGCGTTCCTTCTTCCTATTCCTCATGGTGGTGGCTCCAATATAAAAACAGCAGAAGCAATTTATTCTGGGAAGTATGTAATCGGCACTGAGTCAGCTTTTAGAGGGTTTGAGCAGTACCTCCATCTTCCAGAGTTAACAATTGCAAAAAATGCAAGTGAGTTTCATGCAGCAATAAGAGCGCGTTTATGCGGTCCGAAGCAGCTTAGTTTGGAGGGGGCCGATAGAGTTAGCAGGGAGTCTCTGACTTGGACTCAGTGCCTAGCCGCCATTCCTCAAGCCGCAAAGACGAAAATTACTCAAAAGGCTCTAAGTTAATGACTACTTGGTTTGATGTTACTACCATATTAGCTTGGCGGCGTCCGGCTGTTGGGATTATCAGAACCGAAACAGAATGCGCGGGCTATGCGTTGGAAGAAGTTTCAAATGGTGCGAGCATAAAGTTTTGTTCATTCGATAGCATGTCTGGGTTCAATGAGGTTTCGGCGGTTGAAGTGGCTGAAACCCTAAAAAGAATTTCGGGTGATCATGCTCAAACGACTGTCAGAATTCCAAATAGTCAACCGCAAAAAAAAGCACTCGAAACACGACTTAAAGAAATTGCCTTACGTATAACTAGTCGACTACCTTCGCGGGTTCGTGGTTTATTGTATCAGGCTTTTCAACGTCGTAGATTAGCAATAGTTGAGGCGCTTGTATCGTTTAGGCATTTTCGCTTAGCTTTATCGTTATTCTTCAAGCCGGCGAATAATAAGTTTGTTCCTGCCAAGAATAAAACCAATCTAAGTATAGAGGTAAATCCGTTTAAAAAAGGAGACTGTTATATTTCCGTTGGTTTGGACTGGGATAATAAAGACCTACCGTATCTTTATAGATTGAAAAAACATGTGGGTATGAGAGTCGTACTATGTTGCTACGATATTATTCCTGTAAGACTTCCGCATCTCTGTGTTGGCGATGTGGCAGCTAAATTTGCAAACTATTTTTCTGACGTGGCGTGGTGTGCGGATCAGATCCTATGCATATCGGAATATACGCGGACAGACCTAAAACTTTTACTTGAAGAGTTGGGTGCCCCAGTTCCTGATATGCCAGTTATAAAGTTGGGTGGCGATATACTTCAGCAAAAAAGTCCAGTAACTAGTGTGGAAGTGTTATCGCTACTTCAGAAAAAATTCATTCTTTTTGTTTCTACTATCGAGCGTAGAAAAAATCATGAAGTGTTATATCGGGCATACACAAGGCTTATAAACAAGGGTGTCAAAGATTTACCACTGCTAGTATTTGTTGGGATGCCTGGGTGGGGAGTTAATGATTTCTTGAAGGATCTGGAACTGGATCCTAGGGTAAAGGAGTATATAAAGGTTCTGAGCAATGTTTCAGACTCTGATCTGGTGAGCCTATATAGAAACTGCATGTTCACGCTTTTTCCTTCTCTCTATGAAGGCTGGGGACTACCTGTTGCCGAAAGTCTTGCGGCAGGTAAATATTGTCTGGCTTCTAATGCAGCCTCCATACCTGAGGTGGGAGGTAAGTTGCTTGACTATATTGATCCGTGGGATATTTTATCGTGGGAGTCTGAATTGGAAAAATATATTTCTGACTCCGAGGCGCTACGTCTCAAAGAACAGCATATAAAATGCGACTACCGTATTGTTCCTTGGGCTGAGACTGCAAGAAGTGTTTTTTATAATGCTGTAAAATAATGAAGTTGGTTGGATTTTGTTTATAAAGTCGAAGGGATGATAGGGATATAAGCAGCCCGCTCCCTCAGGATACTTAGCCATTTCTTAAACTGTTGTTTATTAAACGCCCGATGCAATGCATCGGGCAATTTTTATTCAAAGGGATAAGTGTGACTTGTCAATGGCTCCATGTTTACTGCGCTACGCATATTGCTGCGGCGATTTATTAAAAATTTTGAGTATCTTAAGATTCGCTTGCGTCCGTGCTTATCCTATAAAACACTAGATTCTTATTGAAGCTTTTGATTCTCCTCTGTAGACGTTAGTTTTACTTTTTTTGGTTTCATAAGGCTTTTTGAGAAACGCACCATTGGCGTTTCTATTAACACATGGACGCCATATGAGACGATTAAACTTACAGAAATAAATACTATAAAAGTGATTAAATTGTTTTCTGGTGAGAAGTGCTTTATTAGAACTGCTACTGCCATATGGCAGGCGTAAAGGGAGTAAGATAATCTACCTAAAAGCTGGAAAATTTTATTGTAAAGAAAAGCACAGTGGTTTTGGAAGTAAATCAAATAGCAAAATGTTGCAAATGCTAACAGCCAACTTGGGGTGCCTTTATCGAGTGATACATATATTGGAAACGGCGCTATGCTAAATACCAATAGTATGCCAACCAGTCCTGCTATCAGTTTTTGCAGTGAGATTTGATTAGAGTGAAATAACCAGAAAATCCAGCCTAAGATAAGCATTGGGAGCGTTGAGGCTAGTACGCCGAAGTTTGTTGCCCATTGATGCATTGGGTGGTGGGGGATAATATGAACGCGGCCTACAGCCAAAAAAATCAAAGTAATCAGTGCAATAGAGTATAAGTCTGCTTTAAAAGCACGCGCAAAGAAATAAGCGAAACCAATTAGTAGATAAAATTTTACCTCGATTGCGAGTGTCCAAAAAATGGGCTCCACGAGAAACTCATTTGGTAGGACGTCTGATCCAAATAAGCTCACGCTGAGTAAAAAATTTTCAAAATCTAGGTTTCTCGGGCTATCTATTAGGTACTCTGACAGTATTCTCAGTGCCACGGCAGCTATGGCGATAGGGTAGAGTCTAAAAATGCGTTTTACAAAAAAATCACTACCGGAACTGACGGTTGCGCTGGCGGCTACCACGAAGCCGCTTGTTATGAAAAAAAGTCCTACGGCATAACTGCCTATAAAACTTGCGATGTAATACGCGACGCTATCTATCGGTGCCTCTATCAGTGCGGTCACATAGTGATCTAGCACGACCAGAAGCGCCGCAATACCTCTCGCCCCGTCCAGTGACTTAATCCTATTCAAGTCAGTCTTCCTTCGTGTCTAAATTAATGTTCTGTACTCCATATCATCAACGGCGCTTTTTTATATTGCAGCTGGTAGCTTGGAGGCCTTGATCTAATAGCGTAGTGTATGAGAGGTCGTTTCAGAATCTGCTATTGTTATTTTATGCCGATTCTGATCCTGAGAAGAGCGTGACACTAGAAACGCACTCGATTAATCGAGCAATAGTTTGTTTCTATTTTCAAGAAAGCTATTTTGCTTGTTTGTTAAGATGCCACCATGGAGTATAGGTTGGGTATTGTTAATGACACCAACAATTTTTGATGCAAATCCATCGTGATCATATGGGTCCGCTGTGAGTGTCGGATTCTGATTGATTTCACCACAGGATGAGTTATTCGATGAAATTACCGGAATACCCTGAGCCTGCGCTTCTAAAATCGGAAGGCCCAGGCCCTCGTAAATAGAAGGAAAGAAAAGAACTTTGGCTTTTTTCATAAGTGATTCGAGAAGTTGATCTGAGGGCGATCGATACCATTCAACATTCGAGCTGATGGATGAGATTTCCTCTAGAAAACGAGTAACCTCCGTAAAAGGCATGCGTTCACGTCCGACAACGATAATCTTCAGATCTGTTTGTGCTGCAGCCTTTTTTAACGATTCGGAGACTGCAATAAAGTTTTTCCTATGGTCAAGCACGTTCACTAATAAGATATAGTCGCGATTTTCACTTTCGATAGAATTCGTATTTCCGAAGTCTTTGAACGGAATGCAGATTTCCAATCTTGGCTCTAAACTCTTACCATAGAAGCTAATAAAGTCATTTTTGGTGCTTTCGCTGATGCAGATGATTTTTTGAGCGTTCTTGATATAAAAGTCATAACCTATGCTGTGTTCATGAGCAAAATGATAGGCATTCAAGAAGCGAGGCATACGAAGGGCGCCAATCGCTAGAAGATTTGGCACCATGTCATAGACGAAGCCCATTGTATATTGCCCCTCAGGCACCGAGCCTGAAGGAGAACACATCCAAGGAGTGGTCAGTATTGATTCGTCGAAATCTTCCAGACGGATTTCTTTAGGGTCGTCCCAATGGCAATTATATGTCTTACCAGTCTTTGTCGTTGATTGTATTGGAGCTTCGTTTGGGACTGGATCACCTTTAGCCCAGTCCGGAGCTGAGTGCATTAGAAGAGATGAGTGCTCAATGTCGCTCATCATTGTTTTAGCGTCATCTTTCGAGCATGCAGCTAAGCGACCCTGGTGGGGGGTCGCTAATGTGAGGCTATGCCCTTGTGCGGCTAACTGATGCCAATGATATCGGATGACACGTCGAACTCCGATATGCGTACTATAAAAGTTACGCTCCACTATCATTAATATCTTTTTTTGTTTCATGTGTTTTATCTATATAAAGGGCACGGATAAATTGAATATCTAGTCTGCTTTCACTGGTTTTGCATCAATTTTAATCAGCGCTACAGCCAATTTTCTGACGTCTTTGGACTTTCCGTCATCGCTAGGAGAGGACGGGGAAAGCGGAGTGAACGCAAATTGTAGAGTTCTAGCGCCTTTGAAAATTGTCCTTGGTAGTCGAAAAGAGTACTTCTTAGCGGATTTTTTCTTCGACAATGTCAAGAGTGTTATAGGGGTGCCGTTGCAAGTGACCCAGACCAGCTGATTTTTTGTATTTGCGGGCGCGAAACCTCTGGCTGTAACCTCAAGGTTCAAATCATGATTGACGTCAACTTCAGGCACAGGAAGATTCAAGATTGATTGATCTCCAAGTGACCAAACACCCCATGCCTCACGAGCTGCCCAACCGCTACCTAAAATAGAATTCGATATGTTTGCATTTTTTTCAAATAGAATTGGATATTGAGTAGTTATTGGTTGTTTCTTTACTAGGATGGCTGTCAATACCAAAGAGGTATCAGATCTGATGTCGATTACTACTTGTGAAGAGTTCGGTGCCAAAATAGTTGTGTCAATGAGGATGGTGCATGAGGTCTCTTCCTCATTCGTGTCCCAGTTCAAGACTTGATTAATACCATTCGTCTTGATTTCAATATCTGATTTGTTAGTGTTGCTATGAAAGAAGATTTCAAGACTAAGATCTTTGCTATTTGGTTCAAGACAGACCGAGAGATTTTTATTCCGCTGAAGTGATACTAACCCTTCATTGGTGATGGTCCATACGGACTGATCTAGAATAATCCCGTCGGCGGATAATTGTTGCGAACTCTTGCCAAATAGGCTGACCTTATTATCAAGTTTGATAGTGCTAGCCGACGCGTAAGACGGGTCAGTGCATCCATAAGGCAAGGAGTAGTTGTAATTCAGGTCTGGGAGTCGAGCGAACTCGTAGATATAGCCAGGCCGTGAGTCTGTAACAATGAGTTCAACGGTTCTTGCAAGGCGTGGAGTTATCCCTTTTTCGCTCATGCAGCGAGAAAGCTCAACATCTTCACCTTGGTTCCAGAACAAAAGTTCGTTCCAGGGAGTTTCTAAAAGTGTCGCCCTCTTGCTAATGATCACACCTCCGTTCACGTAGACGTTAGGATTGTAATCGCCATATTGCAGCATACTGCTTGGACTCCAGCTCCAAGTGCTGCCAAGGGTAACCCAGTCGGGGAAACGATTGCCTTCCAAATCTATTTGGGCTGGAACAATAACTGAAAAGTCCGCCCCAAACTCAAACATTTGATCCAGGAAACCCCTCGGTATTTCATAGCGGTCGTGTGCTATCAACAAGTTTTCGGCGTTTGAAGTCTCGACGATAATATTTTTCTTTTTAGTGATCCATCCTTTCGCAGAATGGTCATCAGGAGCATCAATATACCGAACTTTTTCGTTGTATTGTTCAAGTGACTCCCTTAAAGAGGCTGGCCCACAAATAGCAACACTCCACGCGATATTATCTATGCCACGCACTTGCTGAACGCTATCTATAAAGCGTATTACTTTCTCTGGACGCCGACCATCTGTAATAAGCGCAAACTCAAACGTTGACAGGGTAGGTGGTACACTATTTCTAGTGCAATACATACTGTAGACGATGGTCCCGTCTTCATCGGTATCTTGATTGAGTAGTTCAAAGGTGCACTCTTTGTGTCTTCTTAAAAATGCACCGAAAGAAAATAAAGTGAGCAGGTTAGATTGCGAAAACCTGACAAAGAGCAAGCACTTTGCATTATGTTGTAGAAGTCTCAGCGCCTCATCAATGATCAATGGCCATTGTTTAAATTTACCGAGATCGTTTTCAGTAAGATAAACGGCACTAAAATTTCCATGTAAAGACGGTAGCTCCCGGAAATCGCTGCTAGGATCAAATATCCGAGGCGACGATACGAAATTGTTAGCGGGAGGGTATACTCCAGCCCAGAATACGGTTTTGACGCCGCAAATTTCACTCATTAATTTTGAGTCGAGCATTCTCAGTTAATCGCCTTTATCGTATAAGCTTTTTTAGTGCGCGCAGGGGAGCGCTAAATTTCCAGCTTGTGGAAAGGTAGATGGCTTCAATTTGTGATTTGAGAAAGTTATTTTCGTCTCTCAGTCTATTGTTTTCATCATTAGATGAAAATTCAGCACAGTGCGAACCAGCAGCACCCTGCAGTTCAGAGTCGAGTTGGGCTTTGATTTTTTTTGCTTCTGATTTCCAGTACAGCACACGTGCCCATGCTGCGGAATTTTCAGCCACATAATGACGAGCGCGCGCAAGTTCCTGTTGTACGGACAGAGATACCGGATCACCAGGGGGAAGAGTTGGAGAGTCAGACGCTACGTGCCAGTAGTGCTTGCCATCGTATAATGGAACGCCCCTAAGTTTCAGATTATCTTCCACTTCACGCCAGTTTACGCCTTTTCGATTAAAGAAAACATTAACTTCAGCGCAGGCCGGATCGTTTGATTTGATGGCGAATGGTTCAAAGCCATGGTTATCTAAAAAAGAAAGAACCTCAAATAGTGCTGGTTCCCCGTTATAGAGTGATGTCGCAGATGTGGTAGGTGTTTCCAGCATTCCAGCGTCGACTGATGAAAGATACTTGCCCAGTGACTCCAGTACTCTTAGATCCACACCCTGGGCATCAATTTTTATAAAACTTATATGGTCGTATCCCTCTCGTTCCAGAAGGGAGTCCAAACGAATAACATCTACATCGATTACTTCGTCGAAGTATAAGTCAGATCGCTCTTTCCAATATTCATCGTTGGTAATTGAGCTTGAGTTAAAGGGAAGAAGGCTAGATACTCCCCAGTCGGCATGACGGGCAACATTGAACGTGGTCCGGCAAGGGATAACATCAATAGCTGCTTTAAACAGCTGAATGTTAGCCAGGCTCATGCTGTCTTTTTTTTCTTCCAGAGCCTGATACAGCTCGGGTATTGGTTCGATACCAATTATTGGTATGCCTGAAGACCGAGCTGCAACAGGAAACAAAAAATCACCGTTGTTTGCTCCAATGTCGAGAATACAAGTTTTAGTCATTGATATCACTCTTCACTGATAACAAATTTATCATCCAGTGCTCCCGGATGTTTGACAACCACCGTTATAGAGTCTGTGATGGAAAGAAAGTCTGTAGCCTCTCCTGGCGCAATAGTAATGATGTCTCCAGCGGTCCATTCGCGGCCGCACATTCTTACCGTCCCCTCAACAACTACGGTAATTTCAGTAGCGATTTTGTGATAATGTGCACCTTCGGAGTCGCCTTGTGTATAGTGCTTTACAGCGACTTCACAGGCATCAGTATTTAATACGGACGGACTGAATGCGCCTACAAACCAGCCCTTGACCATGCTTTCCAGGCGATCTGACTTCATTCTATGCTCCGCTCTCTTTGAAATGATCTAGTTTCTCAATTTGACGCGCAGATTTTAATGGATGGAATTTCTGCGCATCAATTCTATGAACACCAATGCGTCCTTGACGAAGAATCAGTTCATTTAAGGTTGGGCAAATGTAATACTGTCCATCCACATGAGCATTCTTTAGAATTGCCTGTTTTGCGCAACTAACAAAATCCTTTCCGTGACGGAACCAATAGAATCCAACTGTAGCATTGTTACTGATAGGGTTTTTTTCAGCGCACTCAACGACGAGCTGTTCCGAATTTATCCGAACGTATGAGTAGCGAGGGTGAACAGATGGAAATACGATTACTCCAGCGTCAAACTGTGATGCATAAAAGCTGGAAATAATGGCGCTGAAGTCCAAGTCAATCAACTCATTGCCATTGAGAATGAGCAGTGGTTCTTCATTATCAATTTCTGCAACTGCGAGCAGTGCAGTACAGGCGGCGCCGCCGGTCTTTCGCCGTATTTGTAATACTTGAGCTTTAGGAGAGAGCAACCTTACAATGTTGTCGAGATGCCAGCGTTTGCAGTCATCTTCTCTCACTGCGAGAATTAGCTTTGAGTCTTTAATTACGTTGCATTGCTCGCTTAAATGTTGGATAAGAGGCTTGCCATCAACTTCGGTGAGGCAGAGAGGGTAACCGCTATCCTTATCGTCATGTGGCTCATTCGCGGCAAGAACTAATACGTTAGTCATTTTAATTACCTTCTGCGCGTCGAACCGCATTCATGATGTTTTCATAATTTACTTCGTCAACATCGCTGACGACTAAGACATGTGCACCGGATGCTCGAGCCGCTAATATACCATTCTCGTTGTCTTCTACGATAAGGCACTCGGCAGGGGTGAAGCCAAGTTGCTGCATTGCTTTAATATAAATGTCGGGAGAAGGCTTTGGTTTTTCTACATCTTCATTAGAGAGCATAACATCCAGATAATCGTCGAGATCAGCTTTTTGCATCATTGTCTGGACGGTTGCTCGGATAGAGTTGGATGCTACTCCAAGTTTGTAACCATTCGCCCGTAGTGATGAAAGTGCGTATTCGTGAATGAAGCGCGGACGGCATTTTTCATGCACCATGTCCATCGTGTAAGACTGCTTCAGTTCATTGATAAATGAATGTAGCTCAATGGGCAAATTGCTCATTTTGCTGAGCATATTGAGTTTAGTGCTTGTTGGAAGTCCGTCGAAAGACGTTAGGTGATCATATCTGGAGATTTCAAAGCCAAATAAAGCTAGAGCCTTGTTGAGAGCTTCGTAGTGCCATTCTTTAGCGTCGATTAAGACACCATCCATGTCAAAAACTATAGCTTTAATCATAACGTGGTCTCAAAAAAATTTACTGCGTGTTCTGGGAGATCAGTGCATAGCAAAATATTGTTATTACTATGTAGGTCGGCGTTTTTCAAATTTTGCCAAAATTGAATGTGGTCGCGACGGTGCAGTTCGGGAGAAACAATACAAACTCTGATGTTTTGCTTTACAAGCTTTGTCAGCTCTTCTATTCGCCATTCATCGCTTTCGAATGCATCAAACCAAATACCGCAGGCATTTTTCTTAAATGCAATTATCGGCTCCTCCTCGCTCACCCTTACGAACGTAGGATTTCCTGCTGCGAGTTGTGCTCTGGTGTCAGGGATCGACATGTCGAAAACAAACCAATTGGCATAATCATGCCGTTTCATTGTTGAGCCAATGGCAACGGCGAGCCCGTCTGCCTTCACATTCAAGGCAAGAGTTGGTTTGTTTTTACCGGCGATCTCAAGCAGTTCATCCAACGTAATTTCATTTCCGGTTGGGGGATCATGTGAGATGACGAGCTTTCCAGAGAGATCCCGAACATCAGTTTCCGTACCAAATCCGAGAGAAAAAGACCGCTCAAATGCCTGCGGAGTATTCTTTTCTTCTGCTTGTAACCAGTAACCTCTGTGGCTGATTATTTCCATTTGGCGTTCTCGACCGCTGGTCTTGATATGGAATGATCGATGAACAGTGCCAGGTCTGCAGGGGTTCCCAGTCCGTACATGCCATTTGCCTCTGAGCCAACGCTATAAATTCCGACAACCTTTTCTTCTTTGATCATTCTATTGTATGCAGGTGCAACATAGAATTCACCGTTTACGCGTTCGTTGGCTGCGATCATGTTCTCTGCGGCGCTAACAAAATCACGACCACGCGAAAAATTATAGATTCCGACGGTCGCGTCGTCGGATATTGGTTCTTTTTCTACTACGTTGGTCACATGCTGGTTAGCGTCAGTTGCGGCGAAAGACCACTTTGGATCATTCGCTTTCATTGTCATGATCAAGCCATCCAAGGAACGTGTATCTATGTCATTCAGATAGTCATCAATGGATGTATCAATGAATTGATCACTATTGGCAATCATCAGAGCGTCGTCGCTGTTGATTAGATGTTTTGCAGTCAAAACTGTGCAAGCGGCACCTTCAGTTACACCGTCGAGCAATATGACTTCATGGTTTGGCGCCCATGTTGGAAGCATTTCGTCAAGTTTATAGAGTGAATAGTGCTCGCGCTGGCAAATAAATATAAAGCGGTGCTCGCGGTTCGGGCGCAGATTGGCAATCACAAGTTGGATCATAGGCATGCCGTGAATCTGGATTAACGGTTTGGGATCCGTAAAACCAGCGTTAGCAAATCGGCTTCCCTTTCCAGCCATTGGAATAACTATGTTCAACATTTTAATTGCCCGTCATCATGAGGGTGAAAGTCTCGTATTTTGTCGCTGCGTCAATTTTCCTTAGTTATGGAAATTGAAGCTCAACCACCAAAATATGCGGCCGCGACAGTTTGCGGATCAGAGTCCATGCGAATTTTTCCGTGTTCAAGCCATATGACTCGATTGCAGGTATGCATGATCAATTCTCGTGAGTGTGTTGCAATGACAAGAATGTTTGTCGATTGTACTAACTCCGTCATCCGAATTTCTGCTTTATGCTTGAAGCTTTCGTCTCCGACTGAAAGCCATTCATCCATTAGGAGTATTTCAGGTCGAACAACCGTTGATACCGCAAATGCCAAGCGTAAGTGCATGCCGGTCGAGTAAGTTCGAAGGGGCATATCGACAAAGTCGCCAAGCTCAGAGAAGTCGATGATTTCATCTAATTTTTGACTTATTTCACTTCGTGTCATCCCGAGTAAGCCGCCACGGAGGAATATATTTTCCCTGCCTGTGGCTTCAGGGTCGATCCCTAAAGAGATGTCGATTAGTGAGCCAATATCGCCGGATATTGTCGCGGTTCCGGAGGAGGGCGTGTAGACACCGCTAAGAAGTCTTAATAAGGTACTTTTCCCAGCGCCGTTATGACCAAGTAATCCGACGCGATCGCCATCATTGAGCTTGAAGTTTAGATTTTCAAGCGCTCGAACGATAACTCGTCCTTGGTTGTCAGCCCCCAGTTGCCCTCCAGTGGCAACTTGAATCAACCGTTTTTTTAATGACCTCCCATTTGCATTGTAGATAGGGAAATCGACGCAAGCATTGTTAAACTCAATAAAAGCCATGGTTGTTTGTTTTCTCAGAGCCAGTATGCAATTCGGCGTTTGTACCGACCATAGATCGCGAGGGTAAGGAACCATCCGGTTAGCGCTAAAGCCCCTGAGACCAGCCAGTTTGTCATTGTGGGTGTTCCGCCAAGCAGAGGTGTGCGGATTACTTCAATCAGATGGTATATAGGGTTAAGGTCAAGTAAGTACAAGCCAGCTCGCTGAGGTATCAGATTTGGCATCCACATGATTGGCGTCAGATAAAAGGCAATCTGCAACAGGCTGCCAATTATCTGTGGAAGATCCCTGTACCTTGCACATAATACGCTCAGCAGCAGGGCGACCCAAGCAAGATTAATCGCCACAAGTACAAAGCCGGGAATGCTCAAGAAGGCGACTAGACCGATAGGCTTTCCAACGCTTATCAGAACAATTGGGAATATTACAATGTTGTGCGCAAGTATTAATATGTTGCGCCAGATCATGCGCAATATATGTACAAACAGTGGAATTGGTAGTTGTTTGATTATCCCTTCCGCGGTAATGAATGTAGTACACCCTTCATTGATCGCTGTGGAGATAAAACTCCACAGAATCATTCCCGCTGCAAGGAATGGAAGGAACTCTTTGATTGGAGCGTTGAAGATTTGGCCAAAAACAATTCCAATTGTGCCTATCATAACTCCCATGCTAATCGTGAGCCAAAATGGCCCTAGCGCAGATCTCCTATACCGCTGGCGAACATCTTGCCACCCTAACATTCCAACCAAAGAATAACGGCGCGAGGCGGCGAATATGTCCGAAAAAGCGGCGGTTATTGACCTATTTAGCATTAGAAAATCCGGTTTATTGTGAAAAAGCCAGAAATGTGATTTCGCGGCTCTGCCGCCTCCACTTTTCTATCCGCCCATTTTCGCTTCTCCGCACGACGTGTCAACTAGAGAAGTGCGGCTGTGGGCCTAGGCTCTGTGCAGGGTTGCTTCCCTGACGGGGGGCAATTGGTTGTTCTCGGGGCGCTTGGTTCGACTTAGGGCGGAAAGTTGTGGCTCGCCCGAAGGGAAAATCAATCTTCTCCCCTGGTTTTCTTTGCTTAAGCTCGGTATTTATTGGCTGCAGATAAGGCTTGCTTGCTGATTCTCACTGAAGACGTCTTTTGAGGGTGAGTCCAATCGGGGCATCTGTGTGCCTCTCTGGCGCATTCTTGACACCGGTATTCGTTGAATCCCGTATGAGTACGGCACCGGCATAGCTTGCGGTTGACGTCTTAAGTGATTCTTGCGCTGGTCTCGATGTAAAATGGCCGGGACTGTATAATGTTAGACTGTGATAAAATGCTATCATGGCGCTTTTTTTGATAGCGCCTGTCTATTCGCATTCGTGTTCAAATGGAGTTTAAAGGATTCGCATGAAAGCAATCGTTACTGGCATTACCGGTCAAGACGGCGCCTACCTGGCGGAACTGCTGCTGGAGAAGGGGTACACCGTTTACGGTACCTACCGTCGTACCAGTTCTGTCAATTTCTGGCGTATCGAAGAGCTGGGTATCCAGCAGAACCCTAACCTGCATTTGGTCGAATATGATCTGACAGATCTCTCTGCCAGCATCCGTTTGCTGCAAACCACTGAAGCCACCGAGGTGTATAACCTCGCCGCGCAGAGCTTTGTGGGCGTGTCGTTCGAGCAGCCAATCACTACGGCCGAAATCACCGGCCTTGGTGCCGTGAACCTTCTGGAAGCGATCCGCATCGTCAATCCAAAGGTGCGTTTCTACCAGGCATCGACTTCTGAAATGTTTGGTCAGGTACAGGCTATTCCGCAGGTCGAGAGCACGCCTTTCTATCCGCGCAGCCCTTACGGTGTCGCCAAGCTTTACGCTCACTGGATGACCATCAACTACCGTGAGTCGTACGGTATTTTTGCGACCAGCGGCATTTTGTTCAACCACGAATCGCCTCTGCGTGGTCGTGAGTTCGTAACCCGCAAAATCACTGACTCCGTGGCCAAGATCAAGCTCGGTCTGCTCGATAAAATGGAGCTGGGCAACCTCGATGCCAAACGTGACTGGGGTTTTGCCAAGGAGTACGTAGAAGGGATGTGGCGCATGCTGCAGGCCGACGTACCGGATACCTTCGTATTGGCGACCAATCGTACCGAGACCGTCCGTGATTTCGTATCCATGGCGTTCAAGGCCGCTGGTATCACTATTTCCTGGTCGGGTACTGCTGAAGCCGAACAGGGCACTGATGCTGCTACCGGCAAGGTACTGGTTACCATCAATCCGAAGTTCTACCGTCCTACCGAAGTTGAGTTGCTGATCGGCAACCCGGCCAAGGCCAAGGAAGTGTTGGGTTGGGAACCGAAAACTTCGCTTGAAGAGCTTTGCCGCATGATGGTCGAGGCTGACCTGCGCCGTAACAAGCAAGGGTTCTCTTTCTGATGATCAATGCTGGCAAACGTGCGCTGATTACGGGTATTCATGGATTTACCGGTCGCTACATGGCGGCTGAGTTGCAAGCTCATGGCTACGAAGTTGTCGGGATGGGTAGTCAACCCTCCGACGATCACAATTATCATCAAGTCGATCTGGCTGACGGTATTGGTCTACGCACGTTGCTGGCAAAGATTCAGCCGGATGTCGTTGTGCACCTTGCAGCTCTGGCATTTGTCGGACATGGTGCGGCGGATGCGTTCTATCAGGTCAACTTGATAGGCACGCGTAATCTGCTGGATGCTATTGCCGCTAGCGGGAAGGCTCCGGATTGCGTTCTGATTGCGAGCAGCGCCAATGTCTATGGCAATGCATCAGGTGGCATGTTGTCGGAAGCTACAGTGCCGGCTCCTGCCAACGATTACGCCGTTAGCAAGCTGGCCATGGAGTACATGGCCAAGCTCTGGATGGATCGTCTTCCCATAGTTATCGCGCGGCCATTCAATTACACAGGTGTTGGGCAGGCCGAGAACTTCCTGTTGCCGAAAATCGTCTCCCATTTCCTGCGCAAGGCGCCAAGGATTGAATTGGGTAACCTCGATGTTTGGCGCGACTTCAGTGATGTTCGGGCTTTGGTCAAGGCTTATCGTGGTTTGATCGACGCGAAACCCTTGGGGCAGATCGTGAATGTCAGTTCGGGACAAACGCACTCACTTCGAGAGGTTATCGAGTTGTGCAAGTCGCTGACTGGGCATGACATCGAAGTCGACGTGAATCCAGCGTTTGTTCGCGCCAACGAGGTGAAAACCTTGTGCGGGGATAACTCGAAGCTGCGGGATCTGGTTCCCGGATGGGCAACGGCGCCTTTGAGCGAAACCCTGAGCTGGATGCTGACGGTTGATAAATGAAGTTAATTCTTTCTGTTGAGCCGGTCCGTTTTCCACTGACCGGCATTGGTCGCTACACCTATGAGTTGGCGCTGCGACTGCAGCAGAATCGTGAAATTACTGACCTGCAGTTTTTTGCAGGTCGGCGATTTCTACCGTCGTTGCCTGCTGCTTCCGATACGTCGGGTAACGGTTATGGTCTGAAGCGAGCCGTTCAGAAGAATTTCCTGGCGGTTGAGGCCTATCGTTTGCTGATGCCATTGCTCAGGAAGCGAGCGCTTAAAGGTCATGGTGAATTTCTTTACCACAGCCCCAATTATTATCTGCCTCCGTTTGCAGGACGCAGTGTTGCTACCTTTCACGATCTTTCTCCCTTTACGTGGTCCCACTGTCATGCGCCGCAACTTGTGCGCTATTTGCAGAAGGAGCTCAAGACGACGTTGGTCAGGGCTGACGCTTTGATAACGGACTCTGAATACACGCGTAAAGAGTTGTCCGACTATTTTTCCTGGCCTATTGAGCGGATACACACTGTGCCGTTGGCCAGTTCTGCCGAGTTTCATCCTCGGTCCGCGGACGACCTCCGGTTGACTCTGTCGCGACATGGTCTTGAGGCGGGCGGCTACAGCTTGTTTGTGGGTACCATCGAGCCGCGCAAGAATATTGATACCTTGCTCAATGCTTATTCACGTCTGCCACTGGAGCTGCGCAAGCGCTGGCCGCTCGTGTTGACGGGTTACTATGGATGGCAAAACGAGGATATTCATAACCGGCTTGAAAGCGCACGTCGCGAGGGCTGGGCCTACTATCTCGGTTTTGTTCCCAGCGAAGACTTGCCTCTGTTGTTTGCCGGTGCGCGGCTATTTACCTTCCCTTCGTTGTACGAGGGTTTCGGTTTACCGGTGCTAGAGGCTATGAGTTCGGGCGTTCCCGTCGTTTGCTCCAACAGTTCTTCCCTGCCAGAGGTTGCCGGTAATGCGGCACTTATGTGCGAAGCAACGGACACGCTGGCGTTGACTGAGCTTTTGCGCCGAGGCCTTGAAGATGAGGTGTGGCGCGCCAGCGCCATTGAACAGGGATTACTGCACGCAGCGAAGTTTTCCTGGGAGCGGTGCGCAAAAGAAACGTTCGAGGTTTATCAGAAGGTGGTCGACGGGCGATGATCAAGGTTCTGCACTTCTTCAAGACTTATTACCCGGAGACAATGGGGGGCATCGAACAAGTCATCTTTCAGATTGCCGAAGGTGGTTTACAACACGGGTACGAGTCCCAGGTGCTCTATCTCAGTGAGCGAGGGGCTGCACGCAATGAACCGATTGCGCATCATCTGACCCATCGCTCAAAACTGGATCTTCACGTTGCTTCTACGGGATTCTCGTTTTCGGCGCTCAGGGATTTCATCGAGCTGGCTCGAGAAGCGGATATTGTTCATTACCATTTTCCGTGGCCTTACATGGATCTCGTTCATTTTGCGAGTCGAGTCGGCAAGCCCAGTGTGGTCAGCTATCACTCCGATATCGTCAAGCAGAAAACGCTGCTCAAACTTTATCAGCCATTGATGAATCGCTTCCTGTCCAGCGTTGACTGTATTGTCGCGTCGTCGCCAAATTATCTGGCAAGCAGCCCGGTTTTGACCCGATTTGAAGATAAGGTACGTGTTGTTCCTTACGGTCTTGATCGCTCGACTTATCCCGTCCCTTCTGCAGAGAAACTGGCATTCTGGCGAGACCGGTTGGGTGAGCGTTTTTTTCTTTTTGTAGGTGCCCTGCGTTATTACAAGGGCCTGGATTATCTGCTTGAGGCAGCCAGGACAACCGGGTTACCGGTGGCCATTCTTGGAGGAGGGCATCTTGAAGCAGAACTCAAGGCTCAAGCCGCGGAAGCGGGTCTGTCCAACGTGCATTTTCTGGGAATGTTACCTGACGAAGACAAGGCTGCGCTGCTGACGCTTTGCTACGCTTTTGTCTTTCCGTCGCATTTGAGATCGGAGTCTTTCGGAATTTCCCTGCTCGAAGGGGCTATGTACGGAAAACCGATGATCTCTTGTGAAATTGGCTCGGGCACCACCTACATTAATATTGCCGGAGAAACCGGATTGGTCGTCCCTCCCAGGGATTCCATTGCATTGGCACAGGCTATGACAAGGCTGTGGAGCGAACCTGCGACAGCTGCCAGGATGGGCTTGGCCGCCGAACGCCGGTTTGAGGAGGTGTTTTCCTCAAGTTTGATGGCGCAATCTTACGCTGATATTTATCGCTCGTTGCTATAAAGCTTTTCGCAACCCATGTTAATGGGCTGTCAGGACAATGCCTTGTCTGGCGGATGTTTGCGGATAATTAGAGTCGATTTTTTTCGTTTTATTGTCTGGCTACTTGCGCGCAGGTTTTTCTCAAGCAAAGTTTGTTTCATTTAATATTGCTTGTTGCAGAGTGTGTGCGTGAGTTTGCCAAAGAACTTGGTTTGTTAACAGTCTGTAAGCCGCGCAAAATGCAGCAGTGAATTTTGCCTCAATGAAGGCGGGTTTCAGGGTGTGTTTTTATGACGTGGCGCAAGTTGTCTTTTCCTGCTGCTTTGAAGTGGCCAAGAATCGCGTAATTCAATAGACTGCCACTCGCATATCCCTCGACGAAGCGATCTCCATGGTTGCTGCAGTCACGCATCCATTTGCCGCTTCAACGAGGCTGTTGTCGACAGGCAAGCATTGATTTCTTAGCTCAAGGTGCTTTCATGAGATCCAAGACATTCCTGATTACCGGCGGTAATGGTTTTCTGGGGAGAGCACTTATAGATCGGCTAATGCTGGAATCGGATTGTTCTGTCGTCGCGCCGATGCGTTCCACAACTCATGAGCATGCTCCAGGCGTGGACGTTATACCCTTCGAAGGTCTCAGTGGGGCTAACGATTGGAGTCGCGTCCTGACAGAAGTTGATGTTGTCGTTCATGCGGCAGCGCGCGTTCACGTCATGGACGAAGTCGCGGTCGATCCCTTGGCTGCCTTCCGGGAAATCAATGTCGACGCGACTTTGAACCTCGCTCGTCAGGCTGCGGCATCGGGAGTTAAACGGTTTATCTTCGTCAGTTCGGTGAAAGTTAACGGCGAGCGCACTTCTCCAGGCGCTCCTTTTTACGCTGATGATGTGCCTGCCCCGCTTGACGCTTATGGCATTTCCAAATTTGAAGCCGAGCAGGGCTTGAAGCGACTGGCGCAGGTTACGGATATGGAAGTGGTGATTATTCGCCCGGTTCTGGTCTACGGTCCGGGGGTGAAAGCTAATTTTCTCACTATGATGCAATGGCTGGATCGTGGTGTTCCGTTGCCATTTGGCTCAGTGCGTAATAGCCGCAGTCTGGTGTCAGTAGGCAATCTTGTGGATCTCATCGTGACCTGTGCCGACCATCCGGGTGCTGCCAATCAAACTTTTATGGCGAGCGATGGCGAAGATGTTTCTACAAGTGACCTGTTGCGCAAGCTGGGCCAAGCGTTGGGGAAGACCAGTTATCTCTTGCCTGTTCCGGTATGGATGATGGAGCGGCTGTTGGCATTGGTAGGACGGCGGTCTATATCTCAGCGGCTTTTCGGCTCTCTGCAGGTCGATATCAGTAAAAATCGACAGTTACTGGGTTGGACCCCGCCCATCAGTGTCGATAAGGGCCTAGGCCTGACCGCACAGCATTTTCTGGAAACCCGCAAATCATGACTTATGGATGGTTCCTTTCCGTCGTTCTCTGCCTATCCTTCTCCCTCACTTGGGCGTTACGCCGTTACGCGTTGGCGCGCAGTTTGATGGATATTCCGAATGCGCGCAGTTCGCACTCTGTGCCTACTCCTCGTGGCGGTGGCGTAGCGATAGTGATCGCATTTGTTTTTGCGCAAGTAGTGTTATGGGGCGTCGGAATTACTTCGGGTAGCGCTTTTCTCGCTGTTGCCGGCGCTGGAAGTCTGGTTGCAGTGATTGGCTTCATGGATGACCACGGCCATATCGCGGCGCGCTGGCGTCTGCTGGGGCATTTTCTGGCTGCGGGATGGCTGTTGTTCTGGATGGGCGGCATGCCCGTGGTGGAGGTACTCGGAGCGCAGGTCGATCTGGGTATCTTTGGTCATTTCTTGGCACTGTTTTATCTCGTATGGCTGCTCAATCTTTACAACTTCATGGATGGCATCGATGGCATCGCAGGTGTCGAGGCGGTTTGTGTTTGTCTTGGGGCGTGTGTGTTGTATTGGCTTGTCGATGCAGCAGCGTTGATCTGGGCTCCGTTGATGTTGGCTGCGGCGGTGATGGGCTTTCTCTGCTGGAATTTTCCGCCGGCAAAAATTTTCATGGGTGATGCGGGTAGCGGATTTCTTGGCGTTGTTCTGGGCGGTCTTTCTCTGCAGGCTGCGTGGCATGATCCTTCACTATTTTGGGGCTGGCTCATCCTGCTCGGTGTGTTTATCGTGGATGCCACCTTCACGTTGTTCCGGCGCCTGCTCAGAGGAGACAAACTGTATGAGGCTCACAGAAGCCACGCCTATCAGTTTGCTTCCAGGCAATTTGGCCGGCATTTGCCCGTAACCTTGGCAACAGGCTTGATCAATCTATGCTGGCTGTTGCCGATTGCGGTAGGTGTTACACGGTTTGGGCTGGGCGGCGTATGGGGTGTACTTTTAGCCTATATCCCGCTGGTTTTTCTCGCGATCAGGTTTCATGCAGGGGAGCTTGAAAAGACCGCTGATGATGGAAAAGAAAACAATTCTGTCATCTAGGTTTAGAGTCATGATGCCGGCTTGTGGTGATTCATTACGGTGATCAGCATTTGAAAGAGGGAAACTGAGGTGCTTGAAGAGTTAATGGATAAAGTCAGAGAGCGTCTCGTTGGACTTCCACGGCGGCGCAAACGACTGATACAGGTTGGCACAGACATCTTTCTGGTTTGGGTGGCCCTGTGGTTGGCATTCATCGTGCGCTTGGGTATCGATGATATGTACAACCCCTTCAAAGTCCACTTCTGGCTATTCGTCTGCGCCCCTGTTGTGGCCATTCCATTGTTCATTCGCTTCGGCATGTATCGTGCCGTCATGCGCTATTTTGGCAATGACGCGTTGATTGCGATTATCAAGGCTGTCAGTTTGTCTTCGCTGATTCTGGCGGTTGTCGTTTATTGGTACAGCAATCACGAAGCGGTTGTGCCTCGCTCGATCATTTTCAATTACTGGTGGTTGAGCCTGGTCATCATTGGGGGGTTGCGGTTATGTATGCGGCAATACTTCATGGGGGACTGGTTTACAGCCGCGCAGCATGTTCCTTTTGCCAGTCGCGACGATGGTCTGACCAAAGTTGCGATATACGGCGCAGGTGTTGCAGGCAATCAACTTGTCGCCGCACTGCGTATGGGGCGCGTCATGCGCCCTGTTGCTTTTATCGATGATGACCCGGGTATTTCCGATCGCTCGATCTCAGGCTTGCAGGTTTATAAACCCAAGCATATTCAGCAGATGATCGACGTCACAGGGGCGCAGGAAATCCTTCTCGCTTTGCCATCCTCGACTCGTGCTCGGCGCCGGGAAATTCTTAACTTGCTGGAAGGCTTTCCACTGCATGTTCGCAGTGTGCCGAATTTTTCCGATCTGGCGAGTGGCCGGGTCAAAGTCGAAGATATTCAGGAAGTCGATATTGCGGACCTGCTGGGGCGCGATGCCGTTCCAGCTCAGCCTGATCTTCTGGAGCGTTGTATCAAAGGCAAGACTGTCATGGTCACAGGTGCCGGCGGTTCGATCGGTTCGGAGTTGTGTCGGCAGATTTTTGCGTTGGAGCCAACCGCGCTTCTGTTGTTCGAACACAGTGAATTCAATCTCTACAACATTCTTTCAGAGCTGGAGCAACGCAGCTCTCGAGAGTCGGCTCCGGTTCGATTGCTTCCGATACTCGGGTCCATACGTCACCAGGATAAATTGCTCGATGTGATGAAAACCTGGAAGGTCGACACGGTTTATCATGCGGCCGCCTACAAGCATGTGCCCATGGTCGAACACAACATCGCCGAAGGTGTGTTGAACAATGCAATCGGGACGCTCAATACTGCTCAGGCTGCCTTGCAATCCGGCGTAGCAAATTTTGTACTGATCTCGACCGATAAGGCGGTGCGGCCCACTAATGTCATGGGCAGTACCAAGCGCTTGGCGGAGTTGACGCTTCAGGCGCTCAGTCGTGAAGTCGCGCCGGTATTGTTCGGAGACAATGCAAAAGTTTCCCGGGTTAACAAAACCCGTTTCACGATGGTTCGCTTCGGGAATGTGCTGGGCTCCTCCGGGTCGGTGATTCCGTTGTTCCACAGCCAGATCAAGTCCGGCGGGCCGCTGACCGTCACTCATCCGAAGATTACCCGTTATTTCATGACCATCCCCGAAGCCGCGCAACTGGTTATTCAGGCCGGTTCGATGGGGCAGGGTGGCGATGTGTTTGTGCTGGACATGGGCGAGCCGGTGAAAATCGTCGAACTGGCAGAGAAGATGATCCACTTGTCCGGTTTGAGTATTCGTTCCGATCGCAATCCGCAGGGCGACATCTCCATCGAGTTCACGGGGTTGCGTCCAGGTGAAAAGCTCTATGAAGAGCTGTTGATCGGCGACAACGTTGCTGCAACACCGCATCCGATGATCATGACGGCCAATGAGGATCATCTACCTTGGGAAGTGTTAAAGGTTAGGTTGGCCAGTTTGTTGGCGGCGGTTGATGAGGATGATTACTCGCGCGTTCGCCAGTTATTGCGCGAAACCGTCAGCGGCTATACCCCCGATGGCGAGATCGTCGACTGGATCTACCAGCAGCGTCGTCTCGAACCCTGATTGTTTCACATCCTGTAACGCACGCATTTTTGACATCCCTCCACCATGACCTAAGTTTGGAGAGCAGCTTCGGAAAAGCTGCTTTCTCAAACGATGATGGAGCGTCACTAATGCGTACCGGTTACTTCTATTCTCTGATCTTTGCTTTCCTCACCAGCGCCTCGATCGCCGCTATTGCCGCGCCTGTTGCGCCAGCGGAGTCACCCAAGGCGCCGTTGGTGATGGAGACAACTGCACCTTCCCAAAGCGCAAAAGTCGACCTCAACGATGCCGATGCGGCAACGCTGCAAAAGGAACTGGCGGGAGTCGGAGAGGCCAAGGCCAAAGCGATTGTTGCTTATCGTGAAACAAACGGGCCGTTTGCGTCGGTGGATGAGTTGCTGGAAGTGAAGGGTATCGGTAAGGCGATTCTGGATCGCAATCGCGACAAGCTGGAAGTCAACTAAGCTGAGTGTTTAATGCCAAGGGGGCCGGTCATTGACCGGCCTTTTTTACTTGCGCAGCGCATGGCTGCGGGTAGTGGAAGAGAGGGCAGCAGTCCGACGATTTAAAATTACGGCTATCATATTGCGTTTGGATTATGCCTATAATAATTTGCCGATGCGTCGAGCCAACACGTCTCATCGGCAACTCCCTTCATCAAGCATTCCAGGAGCATTCTCATGAATTCCGCACAATCTCTAGGTACTGCTCTCGTCACTGGCGCATCGTCCGGAATCGGTGCGATTTACGCTCAGCGCCTGGCGGCGCGTGGTTTTGATTTGCTGCTGGTTGCCCGTGACAAGGATCGTCTGGAAAGTGCTGCGAGCCAGTTGCGTGATGCCCATGGCGTTCAGGTCGAAGTGCTGAAAGCAGACCTGACGCAAAAGGATGATGTACTCAAACTCGAACAACGCCTGCGCAGCGATTCCAGCATCAGTTTGCTGGTGAATAACGCCGGTGTGGCGTCGGACGGTTTACTGGCTAACGCCGACATGGATCAGTTGGAGCGGTTGATCCAGTTGAATATCACCGCCGTCACGCGCCTGGCATCGGCGGCTGCTGCCAGTTTCGCCAAGGCCGGGCGTGGCACGATCATCAATATCGCCTCGGTGGTGGCATTGTTTCCGGAACGTTTCAACGCTACTTACAGCGCCAGCAAAGCTTATGTACTGAGCCTGACGCAGTCGCTGAACACTGAACTCGAAGGCACCGGCGTGCAGATCCAGGCCGTGCTGCCGGGTGTGACCCGCACCGAAATCTGGGAGCGTTCCGGTATCGATGCCAGTGGCATTCCGGCAGAAATGGTCATGGAGGCGGGCGAGATGGTTGATGCGGCGCTGGCCGGTCTGGATCAGGGCGAGTTGATCACCATTCCTTCGCTGCCTGACGCAGGCGAATGGCACGCCTTTGTTGCGGCTCGCCATGTCATGGCGCCGAACCTTTCCCGCAGTGCTGCTGCGCAACGCTATAAGTCCGGCAATTGAATTGATCAGAGGTCACCACAGTATGGATTCGCGTCGAATAGTCGTCACGGGCATGGGCCTGGTTTCACCCTTGGGCAGCGATCTCGAAGTCGTATGGCAGCGTTTGCTGGCTGGGCGTTCTGGTTTGCGTAACTTGCCTGAGGCAACGGTCGCTGATTTGCCCACGCGAGTCGGCGGCGCGGTGCCGACGCTGGAAGAGGACGCTGAAGCAGGTTTCGATCCGGATCGCGCCACGCCGCCCAAGGAGCAGAAGAAGATGGATCGCTTCATTCTGTTCGCCATGGAGGCTGCCCGACAGGCGCTGGAGCAGGCCGACTGGCATCCTTCAGAAAGCAAAAGTCAGGAGCGTAGCGCAACGATCATCGGTTCCGGTGTCGGTGGTTTCGGCGCGATTGCTGACGCCGTACGCACGACCGACAGTCGCGGTCCTCGGCGTTTGTCACCGTTTACCATCCCGTCGTTTCTGGTCAATCTCGCGGCAGGTCACGTGTCCATTCAACACGGCCTCAAGGGGCCTTTGGGTGCGCCGGTGACGGCGTGCGCTGCGGGTGTCCAAGCGATCGGCGATGCGGCGCGCTTGATCCGCGCCGGCGAAGCGGATATTGCCGTGTGTGGCGGTGCGGAAGCCTGCATCGACCGCGTCAGTCTGGCCGGTTTCGCGGCAGCGCGGGCACTGTCGAGCGGTTACAACGACACCCCGCAGCGCGCCTCGCGGCCGTTCGACAGCGGGCGCGACGGTTTCGTCATGGGCGAGGGCGCGGGGTTGTTGGTGATCGAATCCCTGGAGCATGCGTTGGCGCGTGGCGCGACGCCGCTGGCGGAGCTGGTCGGCTATGGCACCAGCGCCGACGCCTATCACCTGACGGCCGGGCCGGAAGATGGCAGTGGGGCACGTCGGGCGATGACGCTGGCATTGGCGCAGGCGGGTATCGAGCCGGATCAGGTGCAGCATCTCAATGCCCACGCCACGTCGACCCCGGTCGGGGATCTGGGTGAATTGGCGGCGATCAAAAGTGTTTTCGGCGAAGAGAATAAAATCGCGGTGACGTCGACAAAATCGGCCACAGGTCATCTGCTCGGCGCTGCCGGTGGGCTTGAAGCGATTTTCACTCTATTGGCGATCCGTGATCAGGTGGTGCCGCCGACGCTCAACTTCGACAACCCGGATCCGGCGAGTGCCGGTGTGGATATCGTCCATGGCGAGGCGCGGTCAATTCCGATCGAATATGCACTGTCCAATGGTTTCGGGTTTGGCGGGGTCAATGCCAGCGTATTGTTCAAGCGCTGGCAGGCTTAGTCGCGGTTCTTGAGGTGATCGCGGGTGATATCGAGGATGCGTTGCGCAAACCCGGCATCCGCGACACTGCGCGACAGCATCAGTGCACCGACCAGGGTCGACATGATGACGATGGCGCGGTCAGCGCTGTTCTCGCCTTCGAGGCTGTTTTCGATCTGCTCCAGCCGTGCGTTGAGTACCACGTCACTGGTGGGACTCGGTTGCCCGCGCAGCCCCAACTCGGAAGAAATGGTCAGCAGCGGGCAGCCTTCATCTGGCGATGTCTGGTGCCATTCGGACAGATACGTCTCGATGAACACATCTAGCGCGTTGTCCTGGGCAAAAATCTCGGCACATAACCCGTCGACCTGGTTGCCGGCCTCTTGCAAGGCCTTCTCGACCAACTCGTCCTTGGACTTGAAATGTGAGTAGAAACCGCCATGGGTCAGACCCAGCGCTTTCATCAGAGGTTGCAGGCCGGTAGCGCCGATTCCGTCCTTGCGAAAGCGTGCCGAAGCCTCCTTGATGATGCGCTTATGGGTCTGGGCTTTATGGTCCTGCGAATAACGCATCTGGAACTCTCCGCAACAATGTCCCCATCTTAACCAAGGAAAATTAGATGGTGACTGTACTTCTACTTCTTAAAAGCGTGCAGATAGCTCCAATGGCTATAAAAAGCACAAACCCCGCCGATCAGGCGGGGTTGTGTTCAGCGGTCTTGGGCGTCTTTGGCGTCCGCTTCGGCATTGCGTTGGGCAACGCGTCGGCGTTCTTCATCGGTCAGATCGACCTTATTGGCGGTGTCGCGCAACATCATTAATCCACCCACGATCGAGCCGATTGCAACGACCAGAATCAACCAGGCATACCAAGGCATAACGGCTCTCCTTAAGGGCAGGTCGACGGACGAGGATTTCGCCGTGCAACGCTGCATACCACTTTTGAGCGAAGTGAACTCGCAGTGGTTCCATTCTAGGCCGCTTGCACCCGGTACACCCGAAATCCCTGTAGGAGCTGCCGAAGGCTGCGATCTTTTGATCTTGAAAAGCAAAGATCGCAGCCTCGTTTCACTCGTCAGCTCCTACAGTAGACGGGTCTTTACAGGCCGGTGAGCATCGCATCGGCTGGTGCGTCGGCACGCAGTTGTCCGGTCAGCAGGAAGTAGCAGAAACCGACCGCCATGAAGCCAAGGAAGATCAAGCCGATCAACGTGTTAAACCACGCCATCGCCACCAGACACACCACCGCCAGCACCAATGCAATCAGCGGAATCAGCGGATAGCACGGCGCGCGAAAGGTGCGTTCCAGATTCGGTTCCGATTTACGCAGTTTGAACAGGCTGAGCATGCTCATGATGTACATCACGATGGCGCCGAACACGGCCATGGTGATCATCGCGGCGGTGAGTGTCATGCCGCCGAGGTTGATCAGGCCGTCGCTGTAAATCGCGGCGATGCCGATGATGCCGCCGACAAGGATTGCCCGGTGCGGCGTCTGGAAGCGCGAGAGTTTCGCCAGCGAGGCCGGTAGATAGCCGGCGCGGGCGAGGGCGAAGAACTGGCGTGAATAGCCGAGGATGATCCCGTGGAAACTCGCCACCAACCCGAACAGGCCAATCCATACCAGCATATGCAGCCAGCCGGAGTTGTCGCCGACCACGGTTTTCATCGCCTGCGGTAGCGGGTCGTTGATGTTGGCCAGGGTGCGCCAGTCGCCAACGCCGCCGGCGAAGAACATCACACCCATGGCCAAAAACACCAGCGTCAGGATGCCGCTGATGTAGGCCTTTGGAATCGTGCGTTTCGGATCCTTGGCTTCTTCGGCAGCCATCGCTGCGCCTTCAATCGCCAGGAAAAACCAGATCGCAAACGGAATCGCGGCGAACATCCCGGCAATCGCTGGCGCACCGAACACATCCGAACCGGCCCAGCCATTCAGTGCGAAGTTGCTGAAGCTGAAGGCCGGCGCGACCACGCCCATGAACACCAGCAACTCGGCCACCGCCAGTACGCAGACCACCAGCTCGAAGGTCGCCGCCAGTTTCACCCCGAGAATGTTCAGCCCCATGAACACGATGTAAGCGCCGACCGCCGCATGCTTCGGATCGAGTGCCGGAAACTGCACATTCAGGTAGGCGCCAATCGCCAGCGCGATGGCCGGTGGCGCGAAGACGAATTCGATCAGCGTCGCCAGCCCGGCGATCAATCCGCCTTTTTCACCAAACGCTCGACGACTATAGGCAAACGGCCCGCCCGCATGAGGAATCGCGGTCGTCAGTTCGGTGAAACTGAAAATGAAGCAGGTGTACATGGTCGCGACCATGAACGAGGTCACCAGAAAACCCAGCGTCCCGGCCACACCCCAGCCGTAACTCCAGCCGAAATATTCCCCGGAAATCACCAGCCCTACGGCAATGCCCCACAGGTGCAAGGTGCCCAGTGTGGGTTTGAGTTGTGTGTTCATGCGTTTGCTCCCTGAACGGTTTGGAAAGCTCGGGGGAGGGCGTGTGCAGTGGGCGTGCCATTGCTGTGAAACAAGTCGTAATGAGTTGAAAGCTGTCGTATCGGGGATGTTCGCGGTGGGATAGCTGCTTTTTGTGCGCCAGTTGAGTGCGATGTTGTTCGTTATGCCGTCTTCGCGAGCAAGCTCGCTCCCACAGGGGAATGCATTTCAAATTGTGGGAGCGAGCCTGCTCGCGAAGAGGCCTGCCCATACGGCGCAAAACCCACCTGTAACGCCGGCATAAACCCACTCTTTACGCTTTCTTTATGCCCAGCCAGACCCCTCGCTCTCGTTCCTTTACAGCCTCCTTTCCGACAATGCCTCCACACGCGGCAATACGCCGTAACACGGAGATCTTCCATGAGCGTTCTGGACGGGGTGTCACTGCTGTTGGCAGTGGGGCTGTTCATTTATCTGTTGGTTGCGCTGTTGCGCGCGGATCGGAACTAGGAGCGGCTATGCACAGTTATGACTATTGGCTGATCCTCGCGTTTTTTGCGGTGGTCTTGCTGCCGGCGCCGTTCCTCGGGCGCTTCTACTACAAGGTGATGGAAGGTCAGCGGACTTGGCTGACGCCGGTTCTTGGCCCGGTCGAGCGCGGTTGCTATCGCATCGCCGGGGTTGATCCTAACGCCGAGCAGAGCTGGCAGAAGTACACGCTGGCGCTGCTGGCATTCAACCTCGCCGGTTTCCTGCTGCTGTTCGCGATTCTGTTGTTTCAGGATCACTTGCCGCTGAACCCGCAAAATCTGCCCGGCCAGGAATGGACCCAGGCGTTCAACACCGCGGTCAGTTTCATGACCAATACCAACTGGCAGTCCTACAGCGGTGAAGCGACGCTCAGCTATCTGAGCCAGATGGTTGGCCTCACCGTGCAGAACTTTGTCAGCGCCGCTACCGGCCTCGCCGTTCTGGTCGCACTGTGCCGTGGCATCGGCCGCAAATCGACGAAAACCCTCGGCAACTTCTGGGTCGACATGACCCGCGCCACCCTCTACGGCCTGTTGCCGCTGTGCCTGCTGCTGGCGCTGTATCTGGTCTGGCAGGGCGTGCCGCAGACCTTTGCGCAGTATGTGAACGCGGTGACGATGCAAGGCGTTGATCAAGTGATCCCGCTCGGTCCGGCGGCCAGTCAGATTGCGATCAAGCAACTGGGCACCAACGGTGGTGGCTTCTTCGGCGTCAACTCGGCGCATCCGTTCGAGAACCCGACCGCGTGGAGCAACTTGTTCGAAGTCGCTTCGATCATTCTGATTCCGGTGGCGCTGGTGTTCACTTTCGGCCACTACGTCAAGGACCTGCGTCAGAGCCGCGCGATCATCGCCTGCATGCTCGCGCTGTTCCTGATCGGCGGCGCGACCTCGCTGTGGGCTGAATATCAACCGAACCCGACCCTGAACAACGCTGCTGTCGAACAGACCGCGCCGCTGGAAGGTAAAGAAGCGCGCTTCGGCACCACCGCTACCGTGCTGTGGTCGGTGACCACCACGGCCGCCTCGAACGGTTCGGTCAACGGCATGCATGACAGCCTCAACCCGCTCAGCGGCATGGTCGCGCTGGTCAACATGATGGTCGGCGAAGTGATCTTCGGCGGTGTCGGTGCCGGGCTCTACGGCATGTTGCTCAACGTGCTGATCGCGGTGTTTCTCGCCGGTCTGATGATCGGCCGTACGCCGGAATACCTCGGCAAGAAACTCCAGGCGCGCGAAGTGCAATTGCTGGTGGTGACTTTGCTGGTGATGCCGGTTGGCGTGCTGGTGCTCGGTGCGATTGCCGCAGCGGTTCCCAGTGCCGCGGCAACCATCAGCAACCCCGGTCCGCACGGTTTCAGCCAGTTGCTCTACGCCTACACATCGGCGAGCGCCAACAATGGCTCGGCGTTCGGTGGCCTGAGCGCGAACACGCCTTTCCATAACCTGATGCTGGGCCTGGGCATGTTGATCGGTCGCTTCGGCTACATCCTTCCGGTTCTGGCATTGGCCGGCAGTCTAGCGATGAAGAAAACCGCACCGATCGGCCAGAACAGTTTCCCGACTCATGGCCCGCTGTTCGTGACCCTGTTGACCGTGACCATTTTGCTGGTGGGCGGCCTGACCTTCTTGCCGACTCTGGCGCTCGGCCCGATTGCCGAACATTTAAGTATGGGCTTCTAAGGAATCCATCATGAATATGCACGTTCCTGCAAAACCTGCAGAGCCGACCAAGTCGGCAGAAGCACCGAAAACCGCGATCTCGGCCCTGTGGCGGCCGGCGCTGGTGCAAGCTTTCGTCAAGCTCGACCCACGGCAACTGAAGCGTTCGCCGGTGATGCTGGTGGTTGAGTTGACGGCGATATTCACCACCGTGCTGTGCTTCATTCCTGACGCGGATGTACCGACCTTCGTGGCCGCGCAAATCGCCCTGTGGTTGTGGTTCACCGTGTTGTTTGCCAACTTCGCTGAAGCTTTGGCCGAAGGTCGCGGCAAGGCCCGTGCCGACAGCCTCAAGGCCGGCAGCGAAGGCCTCAGCGCACGTCGTAAACAGGCTAACGGCAGCTTTCAAGTGGTGCCAGCGGCAAGTCTGCGCAAAGGCGATGTGGTGCGCGTCGAAGCCGGGGAGATGATCCCCGGTGATGGCGAAGTCATTGAAGGTATCGCGGCGGTCAACGAAGCGGCGATCACCGGTGAATCGGCGCCGGTGATTCGCGAATCCGGCGGTGACCGTTCGGCCGTCACCGGCAACACGCGACTGGTCTCCGACTGGCTGCTGGTGCAGATCACCGCCAATCCGGGCGAGTCGACCCTCGATCGCATGATTGCGCTGGTCGAAGGCGCCAAACGCCAGAAAACCCCGAACGAAGTGGCGCTGGATATTCTGCTGATCGGCCTGACCCTGATCTTCCTGCTGGTGGTCGTGACCCTGCAACCGTTCGCCCATTTCGCCAACGGCAGCCTGCCGCTGGTGTTTCTGGTGGCGCTGCTGGTCACGCTGATTCCGACCACCATTGGCGGTCTGCTGTCGGCCATCGGTATCGCCGGGATGGATCGTCTGGTGCGCCTCAATGTGATCGCCAAGTCCGGTCGTGCGGTGGAAGCGGCGGGCGACGTGCATGTGTTGCTGCTCGACAAGACCGGGACCATCACCTTCGGTAACCGTCGTTGCAGTGCGGTGTATGCCGCGCCGGGTGTGAGTGGTCGCGAGCTGGCCGAAGGCGCGCTGTTCGCCTCGTTGGCTGACGAAACCGCTGAAGGTAAATCCATCGTCGAATACCTGCGTGGTCTGCACCCGCAGCCTGAGCCGGCGCTGGAAACCTTGACCGCTGTGCCGTTCAGCGCTGAAACCCGTTTGTCCGGCGTCGACTATCAAGGTCGTGTCTACCGCAAAGGTGCGGTGGATTCGCTGCTGAGTTTCCTCGGCCAAAAGCGCTCGGATCTGGCTCCGGCCCTGTCGCGGGAAATCGACAAGATCGCCCAGAGCGGCGGCACGCCGTTGCTGGTCTGCGCCGAAGGCAAACTGCTTGGCGCGATCCATCTCAAGGACGTGGTCAAACCCGGCATTCGTGAGCGTTTTGCCGAACTGCGCAAACTGGGGATTCGTACCGTGATGGTCACCGGCGACAACCCGCTGACCGCCGCTGCCATCGCCGCTGAAGCAGGCGTCGATGACGTCCTCGCTGAGGCCACGCCGGAGAAAAAACTCGCGCGCATTCGTCACGAGCAAAACGACGGTCGTCTGGTTGCGATGTGCGGCGACGGTGCCAACGATGCGCCGGCGCTGGCTCAGGCGGACGTTGGTATGGCGATGAACGACGGCACCCAGGCTGCCCGCGAAGCGGCGAACATGGTTGACCTCGACAGCGACCCGACCAAGCTGCTCGACGTGGTGCAGATCGGTAAGGAGTTGCTGGTGACACGCGGTGCGCTGACGACGTTTTCCATCGCCAACGACGTGGCCAAATACTTCGCGATTCTGCCGGCGTTGTTCGCTTCGATCTATCCGCAACTGGGCGTGCTGAACATCATGCAACTGACCAGTCCGCAGAGCGCGATTCTCTCGGCGATCGTCTTCAATGCCTTGATCATCGTTGTGCTGATTCCGCTGGCGCTGCGCGGTGTACGCGTGCAGGCGGCGAGTGCTGCAGCGTTGCTGCGACGCAATCTGCTGATCTACGGACTGGGCGGGATTCTGGTGCCGTTCGTGGGGATCAAGGCGATCGACATGTTGCTCACGGCGCTGCATCTGGTGTGAGGCCGGAAAAAGCCCCTCACCCTAACCCTCTCCCAGAGGGAGAGGGGACTGACCGAGTGGTTCAACAGAGGTACACCGACCTGAAATACCGAGCCGAACTCAGGTCTTGAAAAGCACAAAGATCGGCTCCCTTTCCCTTCGCGAACTTAAGGGAGAGGGGACTGACCGAGGTGTTTACGAGAGCTACACCGACCTGAAATACCGAGCTGAACTCAGGTCTTGAAAAGCACAAAGATCGGCTCCCTTTCCCTTCGCGAACTTAAGGGAGAGGGGACTGACCGAGGTGTTTACGGGAGCTACACCGACCTGAAATACCGAGCCGAACTCAGGTCTTGAACTGCACAAAGATCGGCTCCCTTTCCCTTCGCGAACTTAGGGGAGAGGGGACTGACCGAGGTGTTTACGGGAGCTACACCGACTTGAAATACCGAGCCGAACGCAAGTTTTGAAAAGCATGGAAATCGGCTCCCTTTCCCCCTCGCCCCCTTGGGGGAGAGGGCTGGGGTGAGGGGGAAAAGATCTCCCTGACACCCCGCAAAAGTTTGCCCAACGAATTCGAGGATCTTGAAATGTCCACAATGATACGTCCGGCCCTGAGCCTGCTGGTGCTGATGACCCTGGTCACCGGTGTCGCCTATCCACTGGTGGTGACCGGTGTTGCGCAAGTCGCATTCCCCGCCCAAGCCAATGGCAGCCTGGTGCGAGACGCCGACGGCAAGGTCCGCGGCTCGTCGCTGATCGCGCAGGATTTTGTCGGCGATGCGTGGTTTCATCCACGTCCCTCCGCCGGTGCGTTTGCGACCGTTTCCAGCAGCGCGAGCAACCTGGCCCCGAGCAATCCGGCACTGGCAACCCGCGTGATCGACGACGCCAACAAATTGCAGGTTCCCGGCCAAGGCCCGGTGCCGTTGGCCCTGCTGACCACCTCCGGCAGCGGCCTTGATCCGCACTTGCCACCGGCAGCAATTGCCTATCAACTGGCGCGTGTCGCGGCAGCGCGAAATGTGCCGGTATCGACTCTTCAGCAACTGCTCGATGCGCATATCGAACAGCCGCTGGTGGGGCCGCCGGTGGTGAATGTGCTTGAGCTGAATATGGCACTGGAAAAACTCTGAATCAGCGGCGCGGCCATTCGCGAGCAGGCTCGCTCCCACAGTGGAATGCATACTCCTTGTGGGGGCGAGCCTGCTCGCGAATAGGGCCGAAAGAACACCGCATAACTATCAGCAAGAGAGAACATCAAGCATGAGCGACTCCGGCCGCGCCGACGCGCTGTTAGCAGACCTGCCCCGTGATGGCCGTGGGCGGCTCAAGGTTTTTCTCGGCGCCGCCCCCGGTGTCGGCAAGACCTACGCCATGCTTCAGGCTGCGCACACACAACTGCGCCAAGGCGTGAAAGTTATTGCGGGCGTCGTCGAAACCCATGGCCGCGCCGAAACCGAAGCGCTGCTCGGCGGCTTGCCGCAGCAAGCGTTGGTGCGCTCGGAATACCGTGGCGTGATGCTCGAAGAAATGGACCTCGACGGCATTCTCGCGGCCAAACCGAAACTGGTGCTGGTCGATGAGCTGGCCCACAGCAACGCCCCCGGCAGTCGCCACACGAAACGCTGGCAAGACATTCAGGAACTGCTCGCCGCCGGCATCGACGTGTTCACCACGGTCAACGTCCAGCACCTGGAAAGTCTCAATGATCAGGTGCGCGGCATCACCGGCGTGCAAGTGCGCGAAACCCTGCCGGACTGGGTGCTGCAAGAAGCTTACGAACTGCTGCTGATCGACCTGCCGCCGCGCGAATTGCTCGAGCGCTTGCGTGAAGGCAAGGTCTACGTGCCGGAGCAGGCGCGTGCGGCGATCGATGCGTTTTTCACCCAGACCAACCTCACCGCATTGCGCGAACTGGCGATGCAAACCGCTGCCGCACAGGTCGATAACGATCTCGCCCAAGGCTATCGCCAACTCGGTCAGGCGGCCCCGGCAGTGCGCGGGCGCTTGCTGGTCGGCGTCGATGGTGATGCTCAGGCCGAACGCCTGGTGCGCCATGCAAGTCGCGTTGCCCAGCGCCGGCATTTACCGTGGAGTCTGGTGCATGTCGATAACGGCAGCGTACGCGACGAGCAATCGCGCCTGCGCCTGCAAAGCGCTCAGCAACTGGCCGAGCGCCTGGGCGGTGAAGTGGTGTTGCTGCGCGCCGGTGAGGTGGCGAAAACCCTGATCCAGCACGCTGCCGAACGCCGTGCGAGCCTGGTGTTGGTTGGGCAGTCCCGGCCACGTCTGCGCCGGCGTCTATTCGGCGGCGGACTCGCGGCGCGCCTGCTGCGTCAGGCTCACGGGCTGGAGATCAACGTCCTCGACAGCGATCAGCAACAGCATCAACCGCGCCCGCGCAACGCGCTGACCCTGGTGTGGTTCGACTATGCCTTGGCGCTGGTCGCCACCGTATTGGCCACCGCCCTGGCGTGGGCAGTGTCGAGCGTGCTGCCGCTGCCGAACATCTCGCTGGTGTTCCTTGCGGCGGTGCTGTTGGTGGCGGTGCGCAGCAGTCTCGGCCCGGCGCTGGCCTGTGCCGCGCTGTCGTTTCTGACCTATGACTTCCTGTTTATCCCGCCGAATTTTTCCTTCAGCATTCAGCGCGAAGAAGACGTCCTGACTCTATTGTTTTTCCTGTTGATGGCGGCGCTCACCGGCAACCTCGCGGCGCGTCAGCGTCGGCAATTGCAGGCCCTGCGCGACACCCAGGAAGAGACCACTGAACTGCTCGACCTGTCGCGCAAACTCACTGCCGCGACGGATCGCCAAGCGGTGGTCAGCGCTGCCGCGCAACACCTCAATGGCTGGAGCGATCTGCAGTTATGTCTGCTCAACCGGGACGGGCAGGGCGGCTGGAAGGTCGAGACCGGCGGGCCGTTGGAGTTTACCGAGTCCGAACGCGCCGCCGCTGACTGGGCCTGGCAACACGATCAACCGGCAGGCATGGGCACTGGCACGCTGCCGTTCGGACGCTGGTGGTGGTGGCCGCTGTCGGTCGAGGACGGGCCGCTGGCGCTGCTCGGTGTCTGCGCCAAAGAAGGCCAGACCTTGAGTGGCCAGCGTCGGCGCTTGCTCACCGCATTGAGTCAGCCGCTCGCCCAAGCGCTGGCGCGCGCGCAGTTGGCTGATGACCTGGAAGCCGCGCGCCTGCACGGTGAAACCGAACAACTGCGCAGTGCCTTGTTGGCCTCCGTATCCCACGATTTGCGCACGCCGCTGACGGCCATGCGCGGCAGCATCGACAGCCTGTTGGCCCTCGGCGAAGCGATCCCGCTGGAAGATCGTCGTGAACTGCTCGAAGGCACCCGCGATGAAGCCGAGCGCCTCGATCGCTACATTCAGAATCTGCTCGACATGACCCGCCTCGGCCACGGCGCGCTGAAGCTGGCGCGGGACTGGGTGTCGCCGGCCGATATCGTCGGCAGTTCGCTCAATCGCCTGCGCGCGGTGCTCGCGCCGTTGCAGGTCAGCACTGATGTGCCGGCCGAGTTACCGCTGTTGTTCGTGCATGCGGCGCTGATCGAACAGGCGCTGGTCAATGTATTGGAAAACGCCGCACGTTTCTCACCCGCTCACGGTCGCTTGCAACTGAGCGCAGGCGCGGATGACCAAGAGATTTTCTTCTCGGTCAGCGACGAAGGGCCGGGGATTCCCGAAGAGGAGCGGGCGAAGATTTTCGACATGTTCTACACCGCTGCCCGGGGTGATCGTGGCGGCCAGGGCACGGGCCTCGGCCTAGCGATCTGTCAGGGCATGGTTGGCGCGCACGGCGGGCGCATCAGCGTCGCCGACGGCATCGAGGGGCACGGCACCTGCATCACTTTGCACTTGCCGTTGCAGACGCAACCGGGGATGGACGATGAAGGCTGAAGCTGACTGCGCTACTCTCTTGCCAATCATTTGTGTTGATGTGAATTCATGAGCCAGACCACGACCATTTTGGTCATCGACGACGAACCGCAGATCCGTAAGTTCCTGCGCATCAGCCTTACCTCACAGGGCTATAAAGTGCTCGAGGCCGGCAACGGTGCCGAGGGTTTGGCGCAAGCGGCGCTGAACAAACCGGACCTGCTGGTGCTCGATTTAGGCCTGCCGGACATGGATGGCCAGCAAGTGCTGCGCGAGTTTCGCGAGTGGGCGACGGCGCCGGTGCTGGTGCTGTCGGTGCGCGCCAGCGAAGGGCAGAAAGTCCAGGCGCTGGATGGCGGCGCCAATGACTACGTGACCAAGCCGTTTGGCATTCAGGAGTTTCTCGCCCGAGTCCGCGCCTTGTTGCGCCAGGCTCCGGCAGGGGAGGCGCAGCAGGCGGCGCTGAGCTTCGGCCCGCTGACCGTGGATCTTGCTTATCGGCGGGTGTTGCTCGACGGTGTCGAAGTGGCGCTGACCCGCAAGGAATACGCGGTGCTGGCGCAACTGGCACGGCATCCGGGGCGGGTGATTACCCAGCAGCAATTGCTCAAGGATATCTGGGGGCCGACCCACACCGAGGACAGCCATTATCTGCGGATTGTGGTGGGGCATTTGCGCCAGAAGCTGGCGGATGATCCGACGCGGCCGCGGTTTATCGTGACCGAGGCGGGGGTTGGCTATCGGCTGTTGAGTGACAACACTCTTTAGCCATTTGTTGTCCCGGCAGACGCCATCGCTGGCAAGCCAGCTCCCACAGGTTTTTCAGCTGTGATTGAAATCTGTGTATCACCTCGATCACTGTGGGAGCTGGCTTGCCAGCGATGAGGCCCTTAAAGACTGCGGAAAACTTCAGGGCTCTCTGCTCTGCTCACTGTCGTACCGATCCAGCGTATCCCGCGCAATCTCGCGCCCCAACGCGATCAGCTCCGGCGCCTTGTAAAACTCGAAAAACCGGCACACCCGCTTCGGCACATTGATCAGGATATCCGGCGGATATCCGGCGATCTTGTACTGCGCCAGCGAGGTCTGCATCACCTCGAAACTCTGGTTGATCAAGTCCAGCAACGAGGCCGGTCCGACGTTATCGATGATGAATGAACCGGTCGCCGATTTCGGTGCGCCTTCACGCTCGGGCGCGGCTGCCGGTTGCTGGCTCTCCGGCTCGGCGCCGTCCAGCCAGGGATTGATGTCCGCCGCTTCGGCGCGCAGCGCTTCCTGTTCGAGCCGCAACAATTGCTCTGCCTGTGTACGGCGGAATGGCATCTTCGATCCCAGCGAACTGATCAGGCTATCGAAGCGTGAGCGAAAAGCGGCAGGGCGCTGGATCACCGGCAGTTTGTAGTGACGCTGATTGGTCGAATTGAGATTGACCGCAATGATCAGATCGCAGTGGCTCGACACCACCGGCACGATCGGCAACGGGTTGAGAATGCCGCCGTCGACCAGCATGCGATTGCCCTGCATCACCGGGGTGAACAGGCTGGGAATCGCCGCCGAGGCTCGCATCGCCTGATGCAGGCAGCCTTCCTGAAACCAGATCTCCTGCTGGTTGGTGAGGTCAGCGGCGACGGCGGTGTAGGGGATGCGCAAGTCTTCGATGTTGACATCGCCGACGATCTTGCGGATCTGGCCGAAGACCTTTTCGCCGCGAATCGCGCCGAGGCGAAAACTCACGTCGACCAGGCGCAGCACATCCAGATAATCGAGACTTTCGATCCAGTTCTTGTAAACGTCGAGTTTGCCGGCGGCGTAGATCCCGCCGACCACGGCACCCATCGAACAGCCGGCAATGCAGGCGATTTCGTAACCGCGTTTCTCGATCTCTTCAATGACCCCGATATGGGCATAGCCCCGGGCGCCACCGGAGCCCAGTACCAGCGCGACACGTTTTTTTTTCATCCAGCGTCCTCCCGACAAGGTTCCACAATGCACCCATCGCCGGGCAGGCTCAATCGCCGAGGTCGTTGAGTGCGTCGGTGACGTCGTTTTTTCGCTACTGCATGGCCCTTCAGCGCTATCCTTCTCAGTTGCGCGGTTTCACCCGCCGGCAAGGCACTTTTTCGCAGCCTTACCGTCTTACCTGCACGACTGTTGACCTATTTTGAGGTGTGAGTGATGAAAGCCTGGATCTGTGTGCCGTTGATGGCTCTGGCATTGGCCGGTTGCGCCGGTAAAACCGCTTACCGCGACAGCTGCGGCAGCCAGCTCGACGCGGCCTGGCATGAGCTGGATCTGGCCAAGGCTGAAGGCTTTGCCGGCACTGTCAGCTACTCCAAAGCGTTGTCGCTGCTGACCGCTGCCAAGACTCAGCAGCAATTCGAAGGGTTCGAAGGCTGCAGCAAGAAAGCCGAGAAGGCGCGTTTCTACATTCGCGAATCCCGCGCCGGCCGCTAAGCTGCTGACGTGAAGCAAGGAGGCTGCGTTCGCTGGGCAGCAGAATGATCTTCAAGCCATTTGAATCAGGAGCAAGTGATGTCTGCGTTGGTTGACCGGTTGGTGGCTCATGTCCTGAGTCTGGAAGTGCGCCTGCTAGCCTGTCAGGCACGGCTCACTGCACGGACCGACCCCGAGGCGCTGCATGATCTACGCACCACAGTGCGGCGCTTGCGCAGTCTGTTGCGGCCATTGCGTGGCTTGCCCGGGGTCGAGCAACTGGAAGATGCCGCCTCGGCGGTCGGCCAATTGACCACGCCGTGGCGTGATCGCGAAGTGCTCGCGGCGTATCTGCTCCTGCATGATCAGCCTGAGGCCGCGCAACGGCGCATGGCGCAAATGGCCGAGGCCTATCCGGCGCTGGCGGCGAGCGCCGAGGTGGCTTCGCTGTTGATGATTCTCGACGCTTTCCCGCGATTTCTGCGTGCGTCTCAGCGTCAGGGCTTGCTCAAGGGCTTGGACAAACGCATCGAAAAACGCTTGGGCAAGCAATGGCAGAAACTCGACGAGGCGCTGCACGATCCCGCTCACGACCGTCATCGCCTGCGCCTGTTGATCAAGCGCGTGCGCTACGGCATCGAAGCCTATCCCGAACTGGATCGCTTGCCCGAGGCGGCGCTGGCTCGCCTCAAGTCTGCCCAAGGCGCGCTGGGCGACTGGCACGATTGCTGGCAGTGGCTGGCGAAGGCTGAGCTTGAGGCGGATCTGCAGCCCTGTGTCGCCACTTGGCAGGCGACCATGATCAAAGCCGAAAGCAAGGCTGATCGCGTGCTGGAAAAACTCAGTTCAGCCTGCTTCAAATAACTTTAGCCCCGCGATATCCCCTGTAGGAGCTGCCGAAGGCTGCGATCTTTTGATTTTGATTTTTAACAACAAGATCAAAAGATCGCAGCCTTCGGCAGCTCCTACAGGGTTTTGTGTCTGTATTTGAAATACGCTAAGGCCTTTCTGTCAGCCCATTTGACCGGAATAGACGCTGCGGCGCTCTGCAGCTCTGGTTAAGATCCCTGCATTCCTTTCTTGTTTTCTGAGGTTGCCATGCGCTTTAGCGATCTGCTCGAGGCGGTCCGCCGCCAACCGGAACTGACGATCCCTGCCGAATGGGGCCAGGGCCGTGCCAGTTTCGGTGGTCTGGTGGCTGCGCTGCAATACGAAGCCATGCGCGCGAAAGTCCCGGCAGATCGCCCGGTGCGTTCGCTGGCGATCACCTTTGTCGGCCCTGTCGAACCTGAAGTCCCGGTGAGTTTCGAAGTCGATGTACTGCGCGAAGGCAAGGCCGTCAGCCAGGTCATGGGCCGGGCGATGCAGAATGGTCAGGTGGTAACGATCGTTCAAGGCAGCTTCGGTGCTTCGCGGCCGTCGGAGGTGGCAGTCGAAGCCTATCCGGCGCCATCAATGAAGCACTGGGACGAATGCCAGGAGTTGCCTTACATCAAAGGCGTGACCCCAGAATTCATGCGTCATTTGGCGATGCGCTGGAGCGTCGGCGGCATGCCGTTCACCGGCACGCAATCGCGGCTGATGGGCGGCTGGGTGCGGTTACGCGGAGATGTCAAAGAAGAACCGGTCAACGAGGCGCATCTGCTGGCCCTGGTGGACGCGTGGCCGCCCGCGCTGTTGCCATATCTGAAGAGGCCGGCACCGGGTAGCACGCTGACCTGGACCATCGAATTCGTGCAGCCGCTACACGATTTGAGCACGCTGGACTGGTGCCAATATCTGGCCGATATCGAATACGCCGCCGACGGCTACGGCCATGTCGCCGCCAAGCTGTGGAGCGCGGAAGGGGAGTTGATTGCCATGAGTCGCCAGACCGTTACGATTTTCGCCTGACTCAATGCCGACGGTGGCGTTCACGCCAGGCGCGCCACCAGCCGCCACTGAGAAAGAAGCGCGGGAAGGTCAGGAACTGCTCGACCAGTAAACGCGACATCGCATCTTTACGATCACTGAACGGCTCGGAGGCTTGCGCCTCCAGGCTGTGGCCGTGGCGCTGCAAACCCAGCGCCGCGATGATGCCGATCACGCCGATGGCCACACTGGCCAGACTCAGGCTGAATACCCCGGAGACGATCAGCAGAAACGCGACGATAAACAACGGCACGGCAATCAGGTGCAGCACCAGATTGGTCGGATGCTGATGATTGCCCGGGTACGCGCGCCATTGCCACGCGGGAAGGTTGGGATGACGTTTGCCCATGTTTTCTACTCCTCGATCCTTGTTGAACACATGGTTGAAGAATAGGCCTGGGCACGGAGGGCGGCGAATCAAGGTTGGCTATTGAAGTGATAGGCGTCATCGCAAGATTCGATGTTGCCGGGGCTGACGCTTTCGCGAGCAGGCTCGCTCCCACATTGGATCGGTGCGCACACAAATCCCCTTGTGGGAGCGAGCCTGCTCGCGAAGGGGGCATCAGAGTTTCAGTTGACCGATCGCCTTGCTCAATTCCCCGGCCAACGTCGCCAGTTCATTACTCGTGGTCGCCGAATCCACAGTCTGCTGCACCGTGTTCTCGGTCACATCGCGAATGCTCACCACCGCTCGGTTCATCTCCTCGGCGACCTGACTTTGCTGCTCCGCTGCCACGGCAATCTGCGTATTGCTTTCACGCATCTGCGCCACCGCGCCGGTGATTTCCGCCAGCGCCGCGCCAGCCTCCTGCGCCTGCTGCACGCAGTCGTCGGCCTTGTACGAACTCTCCTGCATGAAATCCACCGCGTCGCGGGTGCCGGCCTGCAAGGCCGAGACCATCGTGGTGATCTCGTCGGTCGAGGTCTGCACACGTTTGGCCAGGTTGCGCACCTCATCGGCCACCACCGCAAAGCCGCGGCCCATCTCACCGGCGCGGGCCGCCTCGATGGCGGCGTTCAGTGCCAACAGGTTGGTTTGCTCGGCAATGCTGTGAATCACGCTGACCACGCCGTTGATCTTCTGACTGTCCTCGGCCAGCCGTTGAATCATCTCGGCCGTCTGCTGCACTCCGCTGGAGAGTCCGGCAATCGACTGCTGCACCCGCGCGACCACTTGCTGACCGCTGCCGGCGAGGCCATCGGCGGTCTGCGACAGGTCGCGGGTGGCGCCGGCGTGCTGGGCGATGTGGTAAACGGTGGCGGTCATTTCGTTGATCGCGGTGGCGGCCTGATCGGTTTCGCTCTGCTGGCCGAGCATGCCGTGGCGCACTTCGTTCATGCTCGACGCTAGCCGTGCCGCGCCGACATCCAGTTGCCGCGCGGTGTTGGCGACGGTCGTCACAACGCGCTGGTAACCGGCCTGCATCGCGTTAAACGCATTGGCCATCTGCCCGACTTCGTCTTTGCCGGCCAGCGGCACACGGGCCGAGAGATCGCCGCTTTTCTCGACGTGGAGCATCACGTCTTTCAAGGTGTTGAGCTGGCTGAGCAGGAAGCGGATTAACAGTTGCGAGGCGCACAGCATGGCGAACATCAGGATGAACACCGCCACCGCATAGTTGGCGAAACGTTCGCTGAACACTTGGCTCAGGCTCGGACCATAGGCAATCACCGCGACCTGCTGACCATCGGCGCGGCTGAACACTTCGGCGCCCATCAACGGATTTTCGCCGAACAGCGGCAGCTGATTGATCTCGTTCCAGCCGTTGCTTTCCGTGATTTCCAGCAAGGGCTGATCATTCAGGCGCGGTGCTTCGCCGCGTTTGAAGGTCAACACCTGATCGGCCTTGGGCAATGGCTGACCGACCGGCCAGGCTTTAAGCAGTTGTGCTTGGGCTTGCGCCGAGGCCTGTGATGCGTGACTGCGCGCCTGTTGTTCGAGTTGCACGGCGTACAGCACCAGCAACAGGGTAGTGACGAAGGCGACCGCATTGACCGCCCAGAATTTGTATTTCAGCGAGATATTGCTAAGCCAGGCACCCATGGAGGTCTTCTCTGATAGCGGAAACAGTTTTGGCAAGGTGCCATTATTGTGCCGCTATGCAGAAGGCTCGATTTGATGTGGGTCAAGAGATCAAAAGATCGCAGCCTTCGGCAGCTCCTACATTGGGATGGCGTATGCCCTGTAGGAGCTGCCGAAGGCTGCGATCTTTTGTGGCTTACGCCAATGCGGGAAGGTTGTAGAACGCGCGGGCACACGCGGTGGTGTGTGCCGCCAGATCTTCCTCGGTTTCGCCACGATGCAGCGCCACTTCGCGCAGTACTTCGGTCAGATAGGCCGGCTCATTACGCCCGTTCTTCGGCTTCGGGCGCAAGGAGCGCGGCAGCAAGTAAGGCGCGTCACTTTCCAGCATCAAGCGCCCGCGTTTGATCTCTTTCACCAGCGGATGCAAATGCGTGCCACGGCGCTCGTCGCAGATCCAGCCGGTGATGCCGATATGCAGATCCAGGTCGAGATAGCTGAACAAGGCTTTTTGCTCGCCGGTGAAGCAATGCACTACAGCGGCGGGTAATTGATCGCGGAAGTCTCTGAGGATTTCCAGCAGGCGCTGGCTGGCATCACGCTCGTGCAGGAACACTGGCATTTGCAGTTCAACGGCTAGCGCCAAGTGTTCCTCAAGGACTTTTTCCTGCTGTGGGCGCGGGGAGAAATCCCGGTTGAAATCCAGCCCGCATTCGCCTACCGCGACGACATTGGATTCTTTCAGCAAATTGCGCAGGCGGCGCGCGCTGTCTGCGTTCCAGTCGCTGGCCGAATGCGGATGAATACCGGCGGTGGCGAACAGGCGCTGGCCGCTTTCATCGAGTTGCTGGCACAGCTCCAGGGCTTGCTCGCTGCCCTCGACGCTGGTGCCGGTCAGCACCAGTTGGCATACGCCCGCGGCATAGGCGCGCTCGAGTACGGCCTGATGTTTGTCGGCGAAACTGGGGTTGGTCAGGTTGACGCCGATATCGATGAGTTGCATGGTTGCTACCTCGGGCCGAAGGCCGGAAAGCATACCAGAGCTGTAGATTCATAAGAAAAGCCAAGAACTACAACGAGTTATAGCTGTCTGTTGATGCCGCGACGCAGACCGGTTTGGTAGAAGTGCCATTACTGTGCCAGTCTCTCGCACGTTGCCAGCGCTCATGGCGCTCTGTTTTCGTCGGTGATTTCGACCTTTTAAAGATGAAATCGCCCCGTATTCTTTCCGGAGAGTGGATGGTTCGTCCCTCGGTTTTGCTCCTGTTGTGTGGCTCGCTGCTACTGCCGATGACGGCGGTCGCGCGCCTGCCCGGGCCACTGCAAGCCGTGCCGGCGGCCAAGGTGCGTGACTTGTCCGAGATTCGCAGCAGCCGCGTGTTGCGCGTACTGGTCAATCAGAGCCGCAACAGCTCCGGCGAAGTCCAGGGCCAGGCCATCGGCGTCGAATACCATCGCCTGCGCGCCTTCGAGCAATACCTCAATGGCCACGCCCGCGATGGTCAGGAAGTCACCCTCAAGATCATTCCCAAAGCCAAGGATCAACTGCTCGGCGCCTTGCAACGTGGCGAAGGTGATCTGGTCGCGCCGGGCGAATTGCTCGATCTGCAACCGGGCTATGCCGTAGCCAGCAGCGAACCGATTGCCAGCAATGTGCCGCTGGTGTTGGTCGGGATCAAGGGCGAGCGGCGCTACACCAAGGTCGAGCAGCTTTCCGGCAAAACCCTGGCGTTGCCCACCGGCAGTGCGGCGGGGGAGGCGGTCAGTCAGCTCAATCAGAAACTGGCGTTGCACAAACTGGCGCCGATCAAGATCGAATGGGTTGATCCGACCCTGGCGGTCGAAGACGTGCTGGAGATGGTTCAGGGTGGCATTTTCCACCTGACCATCGTCGAGCAACCTATCGCCGAGCGCTGGGGCAAGATCTTGCCGAAGCTGCGTTTTGACCGGCAACTGATAATCAGCGAGCCGGGAGAGGAGTACTGGTTCGTACGCCGCGATGCCTCGATGTTGCGCGCGAGCATCGATCGCTTTCTCGGCGGTTACAAGAAGCCATCCAATGAAGATGCGGCGTTTTTGCGCATCTATCGTCGTCTCTATCAAGTCCACTATCCCTTGGCCAAGGCTGATCGCCAGCGCCTGGAAAAACTGCGCCCGACCCTGCAAAAGCATGCCGACGCGCAGAACATGGACTGGCTGAATCTGGCCGCACTGGCGTTTAAGGAGTCACGCCTGCAACCCAATGCCCGCAGCGGCAGTGGTCCGACCGGGCTGATGCAGATCACGCCTTCTGCCGCTCAGCGAGTCGGCGTGAACAACATTCAGAATCTCGATGCGAATGTGCAGGCCGGGGCCAAGTACCTGGCGATGATCCGCCGCAAGTTCTTCAACAGCCCCAAGCTCAATGAGCGTGAACGCATGGCGTTCACCCTGGCGGCCTACAACATCGGCCCCGAGCGCGTGCAGGGCATGCGCGCAGAGGCCCGGCGGCGCGGGTTGAATCCCAACCAGTGGTTCTTCCAGGTCGAGCGCATCGCCATGGAGCAGGTAGGAATGGGGCCGGTCAGCTATGTTAATAGCGTGAACAAGTATTACTTGGCGTTCGACCGGGAGCGGGAGTCGTTGGAGCCCGGGGCACAAAAAGTCGTCTCACGTAAATGATCTAATAAACTGATTGTTATGGCGAAATATTTGCGCTTTTAACATGAAATTTATTGATTAATATAGCGGCCAACCAACACACACAACTTCTCGCAAAAACAAGGAATGCCCATGAGCTCTCTGATCAACAAAGTACTGTTCACTCGCGCTGGCTACGGTCTGACCATCCTGCGCATCGCTGTCGGCGTGATCTTCGCGGCTCACGGTTCGCAAAAACTTTTCGGTCTGTTCGGTGGTTATGGTCTGGCAGGCACGGCGCAGTACATGGACAGCATCGGTCTGCACCCGGGCTACCTGATGGCCACATTGGCGGGCGGTACTGAGTTCTTCGCTGGCCTGGCGTTGATCATTGGCCTGCTGGTGCGTCCGGCAGCATTGGGCCTGACCTTCCTGTCGCTGGTGGCGATCTTCACCGTACATATCAGCAACGGTCTGTTTATGGCCAACAACGGTTACGAGTTCGCCCTGGCTCTGCTCGGTGGCAGCCTCGCCGTCCTGATCGAAGGCGCCGGCAAGCTCTCGGTGGATCGCGCCATCGCCGGTTAAGCGCTCTGGCTCAAGGAACAGGCCCGCATTATGCGGGCCTTTTTTGTTGTGGCTGATTCTTGACACTGATCGGTCACGTTCTCTAGGATGTTGCCCATGCGCCGATTTAAACAGCTACTTGCGGGGCGCCAGGTGACTTAAACAGTTGCCGTCAGAAGCCGGAACAGGGCTTCGAAATACCGCTAAAGCGCTGGTTCGGTGTTGCCTCTCACCTGCCATGCAGACTTTTGAGGCAGAGACACGACACGATGAATGCACTACGCCCTCCAGCACGTCCCGCACCGATCACGGCGCATATCACCCAGCGCAACCCGAAAATCCTTCTTGGCGGCAAACATCAGCCAACGCTGCTGCGTTATCTCGATGGCTGGCCACGGCGCAGTGGCGGTCCTGCCGCGTTCCTGATCCAGTTCGTTGAAGACGGCGAGTCGCTGTCACGTTTTGCCAGTGACAGTTTTGATCTCGCGGTGATTCAGACACCGAGCGCTGAAGATGCGCCGGAGATGATCAAGCAACTGGTCCGCGTTGCTCGGCAGGGCCTGATCACCCGCCGCTGATTCGCTTTACGGATAGTCGATGGCGACGATGTAAACGAACTGCTCGCCGGTCGGCGTCTGCACCCGGACTTCTGCATCCAGCGCCTTGCCGATCAAGGCGCGGGCCAGTGGCGAGTCGATGCTGATCAGGCCCAGTTTCAGATCCAGTTCATCGGGGCCGACGATGCGGTAGCGCGATTGCTTGCCGTCTTCGTCTTCGATGGTCACCCAGGCGCCGAAGTAGACTTTGTTCGGATCGCTGGGTTTTTCACTGACGACTTTCAACGCTTCCAGACGTTTGGTCAGAAAGCGCACGCGACTGTCGATCTCGCGCAGCATCTTCTTGCCATAGGTGTACTCGGCGTTCTCCGAGCGATCGCCTTGAGCCGCGGCCTCGCTGACCGATTGCGTCACTTGCGGGCGGCGCACATGCCACAACTCATGGAATTCGGCGCGCATCCGCGCTTCACCTTCAGGGGTGATCAGCGCGGTGCCGGCGGTGCGGGGAGGGCGATAACGGCTCATGGCAACTTCTTGTGATTAAGACCGCTTGAGTCTATCAACCCTCACGTAACACTGTCAGTGGACTTGCATTGAGTGCCCGGCGCGTACCGAACACGCCGGCGCCACCAATCAACGCCGCGCCAATCAATGGCAGCACCAGCAACCACGGATGCGGGTGCCACGGTAGATCGAACGCGTAGCGATACAACACCAGACTCACCACTTCCGAGCCGATCGCGGCGAGTAATCCGCTGACTGCACCAAGCAGGCCGAATTCGATGCGCCGCGCCTTGATCAGCAACTGCCGTTCCGCGCCCAATGCCCGCAACAGCGCACCTTGGCGGATACGTTCATCCAGCGTTGCCTGCAAACCGGAAAACAGCACGGCCATACCCGCTGCCAACACAAACAACAGCACATATTCGACCGCCAAAGTGACTTGGGCGAGGATGCTGCGCAGCTGTTCGAGCAGCGCTTCTACCTGAAGAATGGTCACCGCCGGGAAGGTACGCGACAGTTCGACGATCTGCTGGTCATGGCCCGGCGCCAGATAGAAGCTGGTCAGGTAAGTCGCCGGCAGATCCTTCAAGGTGCCGGGCTGGAAGATCATGAAGAAGTTCGGCTGGAAGTTGTCCCAGTTGATTTCGCGCAGGCTGGTGACCTTCGCCTCGCGATTGACGCCGCCGACACTGAACACCATGTGATCGCCGAGTTTGAGCTTGAGGCTTTCGGCGACTTTGCCTTCCACCGATACGCCGGGAACACCGTCGGTTGGCTGATCTTTCCACCACTCACCGGCAGTGAGCTTGTTGCCCGCCGGCAAATCCGCCGCCCAGGTCAGGCTCAAGTCGCGCTGCACAGCGCGATCGCCCGCCGAATCCTTGCTGACGATTTGCTGCACAGCTTCGCCGTTGATGCTGATCAATCGGCCGGGTACGACCGGATAAAGAGGTGCGGCTTGCGCGGACACTTTGATCAGATGATCGGTGAACGCCTGTTTGTCTGCTGGCAGGATGTTCAGAGCAAAGTAGTTCGGCGCATTTTTCGGCAACTGGTTTTGCCAGGTGTCGAGCAATTCGCCGCGCAGCAGGGCAATCAAAGCCATCGACAGCAGAATCAGACCGAATGCCAGCGACTGACCAGCCGCTGCCAAGGGATGGCGCAGCAACTGGCCCAGACCCAACCGCCACGGCAGCGAAGCACGGGCGAGCATCCGCCGCAGGCTTTGCAGCAGCAACAACAGCAGACCGCCCAACACCAACGCGGCAACCACGCCACCGCCGAGCAGAGCGAATGTCAGCAGCAGATCGAGGCTCAGGCGCCACATGATCAGGCCGAGCGCACCCAGGGCGGCGCCGTAAACCATCCAGGTGCTCGACGGAATCGGCAGCATGTCGCGGCGCAATACACGCAGCGGCGGCACACGACCCAATGCGGCCAGCGGCGGCAAGGCGAAACCGGCCAAGGCGACCAGCCCGGTGCCGATCCCGGCGATGGCTGGAAACAGACCGCCCGGCGGGACGTCGGTTGGCAGCAAGTCATGGAGCAGGGCGAACAAGCCCAACTGCGCGAGCCAGCCGAGCAATGCGCCACTGAGTGCGGCGAGCAGGCCGAGCACGGTCAGCTGCAAACTGAACAGCACCATGGTTTCCCGGCGCGATAATCCGAGGCAACGCAGCAAGGCACTCGCGTCGAAGCGGCGACTGGCGAAACGGTTGGCCGACAACGCCACTGCGACCCCGGCCAACAGTACGGCGACCAGACTGGCCATGTTCAGATAACGCTCAGCCTTACCGAGTGCACCGCCAATCTGCCGGTTGCCATCGCGGGCGTCCTGAATCCGCTGGTTCGCGGCGAGCCCGGGTTTGATCAGTTGCCGATAGGTTTCCAGCGCCTGCGGTTCACCGCGCCACAGTTCGCGGTAACTCACGCGGCTACCGGGCTGTACCACGCCGGTGGCCGCGAGGTCGTCGAGGTTGATCATGACCCGCGGCGTAAGGCTATAGAAGTTGCCGGCGCGATCCGGTTCGTAGGTCAGCACGCGGGTCATTTTCAATGTCTTCATGCCGACATCGATGCTGTCGCCGATTTTCAGATCCAGCGCGGTCAGCAGGCGTGCCTCGACCCAGGCTTCGCCGGGTTGCGGTTCACCGCCGGTTTCTTCAGTGGCGAAAGGCGCTGGCGCGCTCTTCAGTTCGCCGCGCAACGGATAGGCGCGGTCGACGGCTTTGATGCTCGACAGCTGAATGCCGTTGTCAGTGGCGATGACGCTGGAGAATTCCACCACTTGCGCATGCTTCAGGCGCAGTTCGGTGCCGCTGCGAATCTGTTCTTCACGGGCTGGAGAGCTGCCTTCCAGCACCAGATCGGCACCGAGAAATTCGGTCGCGCGCAGCATCATTGCGCCGTTGAGGCGGGCGCCGAAATAACCGATGGCGGTACTTGCCGCCACCGCCACCACCAGCGCGAAGAACAACACGCGCAATTCCCCGGCGCGGGCATCGCGCATGAGTTGGCGTATGGCGAGACTGAACAGACGCAACAGCGGCAAACGTGCCATCAAGGCTCCAGAGGGGCGACCAACAGCCCGGCTTCAAGACGGATCAGGCGCCGGCAGCGATGGGCCAGGCGTTCGTCGTGTGTCACCAGCACCAGGGTGGTGCCGCGTTCCTTGTTCAATTCGAAGAGCAAATCGCTGATGCGCTCACCGGTGTGGCTATCGAGGTTGCCGGTCGGTTCGTCGGCAAACAGCACGTCAGGTTCGGCTGCGAAGGCGCGGGCAATGGCCACACGTTGCTGCTCGCCACCGGAGAGCTGGCGCGGCGAGTGCGTCAGGCGCTGGCCGAGGCCGACGCGCTGGAGCAATTCGGTGGCCCGTTCACGCGCATCTTTGCGGCCGTCGAGTTCCAGCGGCAGCATGACGTTTTCCAGTGCGTTGAGGCTGTCGAGCAACTGAAAGGACTGGAAGACGAAGCCGACATGCTCGGCACGAATGCGTGCGCGCTGGTCTTCATCAAGATTGCTCAGGCCCTGGCCGGCGAGGATGACTTCGCCGCTGCTCGGCAAGTCGAGGCCGGCGAGCAGGCCCAGGAGGGTGGATTTGCCCGAACCGGACGCGCCGACGATGGCGAGGCTGTCGCCCTTGTTCAGTTCCAGGCTGAGTTCGTGCAGGATAGTCAGTTCACCTTCCGCGCTGGGAACCACTTTGCTGAGGTTCTTCGCGGTGAGAATGCTTGCGCCCATGGAGAATCCGATGCGTGTGTGGTTTTTGAGTGCTGGCCTGGCCTTGATGTGCATGGCCCAGAACGCAGCGGCGGGTACTGTCCTGATCGTTGGCGATAGTATCAGCGCCGGTTTCGGACTGGATACCCGCTTGGGGTGGGTGTCGTTGCTCGAACAACGGCTCAAACAGGAGGGTTTCGACGACAAAGTGGTCAATGCCTCCATCAGCGGCGACACCAGCGCCGGAGGCCAGGCACGGCTGCCAGCGCTGCTTGCAGAGCATAAGCCTGAGCTGGTGATCCTCGAACTCGGCGGCAACGATGGCTTGCGTGGAATGCCGCCAACTCAATTGCAACAAAATCTTGCCTCGATGATCGACAGCTCTCGTCAGAGCGGGGCCAAGGTGCTGCTGCTTGGCATGCAACTGCCGCCCAATTACGGCAAGCGTTACACCGATGCCTTCGCCGAGGTCTACGGCAAACTCGCCGACGATAAAAAGATCCCCCTGGTGCCGTTTTTCCTCGACGGTGTGGGCGGTCATCCGGACCTGATGCAGGCCGATGGTCTGCACCCGGCAGCCGGGGCTCAGGGCAAGTTGCTGGAAAATGTCTGGCCGACGCTAAAACCGCTGTTATGAGGCTTTTCTAAGGACAGGCTTTCGGCTAATGTGGCGCCCCCTTATCTGGAGCCCCCGATGTCGCGTTCTGCCTGGTCCCTGTTTGCCTACCAACTGATCGAGCCTGACGAACAGCTGGATCTGTTCGCCTGCCAGGAAGTGCGGGTGCATCTGGTGACCCGTCAACTCGAACTCGGTGGCTCGGCTGATCGCACCCTGTGCGGCAGCTTGCTGCCGGCGCAACCGCGCTGGTCGAGCGTTGATCGCCGGGTGTTTCAGGATCAGCGCCTGTGTTCGCTGTGCCGGGCGATTCTGGAATCGCAGAAGCGCGGCACCTCGCCGATCTGGCCAGAGCTGCGTTTCGAGCTTTAAGAGCAAAAGATCGCAGCCTGCGGCAGCTCCTACATGGGTTCGCGTAATCCTGTAGGAGCTGCCGAAGGCTGCGATCTTTTCGCATTCAGCACGCTCCATCGGCGTGGCTCCCCGAATATTCAAAGTGCGGTGTACAATCGCGCTCTTATACCCTTGTTGATCATGCGAAGGATTTTCCGGATGTTGCCGCGCTTTCCTGCCGTCACCCGCTGCCTGTCACTTGCCGCCCTGTGTGTGGCCGGTCCCGTTGCTGCATTGGAGTTTCCCCTGCCACCACCCGGTGAAGACATCATCGGTCAGGTGCAGGTGATCAAAGCCAAGTACGAAGACACCTTCGCCGATCTGGGCACGAAGTACGATCTGGGCTACTCGGAGATGGTCGCGGCCAACCCGGGCGTCGATGCCTGGTTGCCGGGTGCCGGCACTGAAATCGTCTTGCCGACCCGCTTCATTCTGCCGCCGGGCCCGCGCGAAGGCATCGTTATCAACCTTGCCGAATACCGCCTCTACTACTTCCCGAAAGGCCGCAACGTGGTGTACACGTTCCCGCTGGGTATCGGTCGCGAGGGGTGGGGTTCGCCAATCGCACACACCTCGATCATCGCCAAAACGCCAAACCCGACCTGGACGCCTCCAGCATCTATCAAGGCTGAACACGCCGCCGACGGTGATCCGCTGCCAAACGTAGTGCCGGCCGGCCCAGACAATCCGTTAGGCCCGTTCAAGTTCACCCTGGGTACGCCGGGTTACCTGATCCACGGTTCGAACAAGAAATTCGGTATCGGCATGCGTACCAGCCACGGCTGCTTCCGCATGTTCAACAATAACGTGCTGGAAATGGCCGGCATGGTGCCGGTAGGCACGTCGGTGCGTATCCTCAACGATGCCTACAAGTTCGGCAGCAGTGGCGGCAAGGTTTATCTGGAAGCGCACACGCCGATCGACGACAAGGGCAACCCGTCTGTGGTCGACAAGCACACCGCAGTGATCAACGCGATGCTCAAGCGTGAAGACGTCACCAGCAACCTGCGCGTGAACTGGGATGTGGTGCGTGATGTGGTCGCGGCCGAAGATGGCCTGCCAACGGAAATCGGCACGCCGAGTGCCTCGGCCCCGATGGTTTCGAGTACACCGATCGACTTGCAGCAGTAAGTCGAGGTTAAAGGCCCGCCGATGCGTACAGCGCCGGCGGGTTTTTTAATGCCCGGGCAAAAGCATCGGGCACAAAAAAGCCGACCCGAAAAATCGGGTCGGCTCGATAACAACCCCGAAGGATTATTACTTGCGGCTAGCTTTGTCCAGCATGCGCAGAGCACGCTCGTTAGCTTCGTCAGCAGTCTGTTGTGCTTTTTGAGCAGCAGCCAGAGCTTCATCAGCTTTACGGTAAGCTTCGTCTGCACGAGCCTGGGAGCGAGCAGCTGCGTCTTCAGTAGCGGTCAGACGTGCTTCGGTTTCTTTCGATGCGCTGCTGCAACCGGTAGCCAGAACTGCGGCCAGAGCCAGAGCAGAGAATTTCAGAACGTTGTTCATCGTGTTCCCCTTCAAGGACTTTCAATTAAGTGGCTGTCTCCTCACGATTGAGGAAATAGCCGGCGTACATACTACCCATTACTTGTAGTAAGTAAACTGACGTAAGGCAAGAAGCAAAAAAAATTGTAGGCGTTGATTCTTTTTCGAGCAACTTTTAACTGTGCTGTTTAAAAAATATACAGCTACAAGCCCCGAGCTGAGCGAGTTAATGCGAAAAAGTTCCCGTTGCCACGTGCTGTTTTTGCAGTCTTGGCTAAAGTCTTTCTAGATGAATACGTCGACACTTTTGTTCCGAATTTGCGTGCTGCTTCGCTTATCTTTGTCCATGTTGAGGTGACTTTAAAAAAGGCTGCACGTCTTAAGTCTCAACATCCGGCAATGTTCAGGTGACCGGTTTGGCAAGATCTTCTTCCAGGCCCACCCTGCGTCCATCGGAGCAACCCCCCGTCAACCCGCTTGATGACGAGCGTACCTTGAGCATTTTTGCCAATGGTGCCTACTATTTATCAGGTGCCAGGTTGCGCGAGATCGGTGTGGCTCTTCTCGGTGTCCATCAGGCACGGGGTGGCGTAGATGTTCCTTCGCCGGAAAAACATCGGTAAGGTAGGGGTCAGAATTCAAGACCCGCGAGGAGTAGTGATGAGCGAGGCGTTGTCCATCCACCATGACCAGGCTGGTCATCAGTTCGAGACCAATGTGGACGGTCATCGTGCCTACCTGACCTATATGGATCTGGGGAAACAGACCCTGGATATCTATCGCACCTTCGTGCCCAATGCCCTGCGTGGCCGTGGCATTGCCGCAGCGCTGACCGAAAGCGCGCTGCAGTACGCCGAAGAAATGGGCTATACGGTGATCCCGTCGTGCTCCTACGTCGAGCGCTACATGGAGCGTCATCAGCGCCGCGCCGCCAAGATCTGAATCGCATACACAAAAACGCCGGGCATTGCCCGGCGTTTTTTTATGCCTGTAAAACGTGTATCAACTGCGCTGGCGTTTTGGCAGAACATCCTTGAGCTTTGCGTGCATGCTGCGCAGGGTGTTCTCGGTAGCGGACCAGTCGATGCAGGCATCGGTGATCGACACGCCGTATTGCAGGTCGGCGAGGTCTTTCGGAATCGCCTGGCAGCCCCAGTTCAGGTGACTTTCGACCATCAGGCCGATGATCGACTGGTTGCCTTCGAGGATCTGGTTGGCGACGTTCTCCATCACCAGCGGTTGCAGGGCCGGATCCTTGTTGGAGTTGGCGTGGCTGCAGTCGACCATGATGTTCGGCTTGATCTTCGCTTTGTTCAGCGCCTGCTCGCACAGGGCAACGCTGACCGAATCATAGTTCGGCTTGCCATTACCCCCGCGCAGCACCACGTGACCGTAGGCATTGCCTTTGGTGGTGACGATCGACACGCCACCTTCCTGGTTGATGCCGAGGAAGCGATGCGGGCTGGAGACCGACTGCAAGGCGTTGATCGCCACAGTCAGACCGCCGTCGGTGCCGTTCTTGAAGCCGACGGCCGAGGACAGGCCGGAAGCCATCTCACGGTGAGTCTGCGATTCAGTGGTACGTGCGCCGATGGCCGACCAACTGATCAGATCCTGCAGGTACTGCGGGGAAATCGGGTCAAGGGCTTCGGTCGCGGTCGGCAGGCCTTTTTCGGCCAGATCCAGCAGCAACTGACGACCGATGTGCAGACCGTCCTGAATCTTGAACGAGTCGTCCAGGTATGGATCGTTGATCAGGCCTTTCCAGCCCACGGTGGTGCGTGGCTTCTCGAAATACACGCGCATGACCAGATACAGGGTGTCGGAAACTTCCGCAGCCAGCACCTTGAGGCGATCGGCGTATTCGTGGGCAGCCTTGATATCGTGGATCGAGCACGGGCCGATCACTACGAACAGACGGTGGTCGGTGCCATCAAGAATGTTGCGAATGACTTCGCGGCCCTTGGTGACAGTGCGCAGGGCAGCATCGCTCAGAGGGATATCACGCTTGAGCTGATCGGGAGTGATCAGGGTCTCGTTAGAGGCGACGTTTAGGTCGTTGATCGGTAAATCAGCCATCGTTTACTCGTCAGGTCACGGGTGCCGGCCGCCAGCGATCCCCGCGCGGCGGAGCACAGCAGATTTAAGCGCGTCGGGGAGCGGAACCTTAGCGCGTAAAGCGCCTGCTCGACAATGGGCAAAAGGTGCTTTAGTCCAGCGCTGGCTGCGCAAAAGCCTTGCGCACGCTGTCGTGGGAGAACTCGTCGGCGTGTTGCTCGACCCATTGCAGGGCCACCGCCTGAATTTCTTGCAGGTCATCGTGGGTGTCGTGCATGCGGCAGTAGCGCTCGATCTGACACACTTGCTCACCCATTCGCGCACTGAACAGCGTCTGCTCATCGGTAAACGCGATGCCCACCAGATAGCCTTTTTTGCGCCGCAGGCACCACGCCACGTAGCCCGGATAACAAATGTCGGCATTCACTGACGGCATGCGCACTTGCAGCGCCGTGCCATGGCGCCAGGCACGGTGGTAATTGCAAGCGATGCCGCCGAGGCTGATAGTGTGCAGCTGTTGCCTGGAAATACACTCAGGCTTGAGCAAGGTTAATTCAACCGGCACCTCGTCCGGATGAGGAATGAAACGTCCCATGAGCACAGACTCCCTGTGTCAGCCATTTGACATTGTTTCCCCCAGTATAGTGGTCGAATCCGAACTGACCGATTTCGACGCCGACCAACGGCTGTTGGCGATGAGCGGCGTTTCGCTGGTGATTTTCACCAGCGTCGGCTGCGCCAGTTGCCGTTATGCCCGCGAAGTGTTGCCGGCTATGGCGCTGGGGATTGATCGTCTGTGCTGGATCGATGCCGGCGACAACGGCGGGTTGGTCGAGCGCTATCAGGTCTTTCATTTACCGGCGTTGTTCGTGGTGCGCGACGGCGAGTTCTTTGGGGCATTGCACACGCGCCTGACGGCCGATGCGTTGAACGCGGCGCTGGCGCAGGCACTGGGGCGAACTGCAGAGGAGTTGCCATGATGGGGGCAGTTAATAAACCGGTCGTAGGGATCATCGGCACCGGCGCAATTGGTGGTTTTTACGGTGTGATGCTGGCGCGCGCCGGTTTCGATGTGCACTTTCTGTTGCGCAGCGAGTTTTCGGCGGTGGCTGAGCGCGGTTTGCAAATCAACAGCGCGGTGCATGGCCCGCTGACGTTGCATCCGGCGCAGGCCTATTCGTCCGCCGAAGACATGCCCAAGTGCGACTGGTTGCTGGTGGGGGCGAAAACCACCAGCAACGCAGGTCTCGCGCCTTCAATCATTCAAGCGGCCAAACCGGACGCGAAAGTACTGGTGCTGCAAAACGGTCTCGACGTCGAAGACAGCTTGCGTGAGGTGCTTCCCGATTCCTTGCATCTGCTGGGCGGCTTGTGCCTGATTTGCGTACACCGCGAAGGTCCGGGTCTGGTGACCCATCAGGCACTCGGCGCGGTCAACGTTGGCTATCACAGCGGCCCGGCCATGGATGATGGCGCGCGCATGGCGATTGTCGAGGAGGGCAGCGGGTTGTTTCGCGCTGCCGGCATCGATTCCCAGGCAATGCCCAATCTGCAACAGGCGCGCTGGCAGAAACTGGTGTGGAATATTCCCTACAACGGACTCTCGGTGTTGCTCGGTGCAAGCACCACGCCGTTGATGGCCGATGTCGACAGCCGCGCGTTGATCCAGGCGTTGATGGCCGAAGTGGTGCAGGGCGCCAAGGCCTGCGGCCACGACGTGCCGCCGGGATACGCCGAGTATCTGTTCATGATTACCGAGAAAATGCCCGACTACTGGCCGAGCATGTACCACGACTTTTTGCATAAACGACCGCTGGAGCTGGAAGCGATCTACGCTCGGCCATTGGCGGCAGCGAAAGCAGCGGGTTGTGAGTTGCCGCGCATCGAAGCGTTGTATCGCAATTTGAGTTTTATCGACCGGCGCAACATTTAAGCCGGTCGCTCTGGGGGAAAGCATGGCCAAAAACATCGATGACAAACTGGTGCTGGCGATTTCGTCGCGCGCCTTGTTCGACCTGAGCGAGAGCCACAAGGTCTATCTGTCGAGCGGCGTTGAAGCCTATCGGCAATATCAGATCGAGCACGAAGACGAAATTCTTGCGCCCGGCGATGCCTTCCCGCTGGTGGAAAAACTGTTGGCACTCAACAGTCGCCTCGGCCGCGCGCGGGTCGAGGTGATTCTGGTCTCGCGCAACAGCGCCGACACCGGCCTGCGCGTGTTCAACTCGATTCACCATTACGGTCTGGCGATTTCCCGTGCGGCGTTTGTCGGTGGGCGCAGTCCGTATCCGTATCTCAAAGCCTTTGGTTGTGACCTGTTTTTGTCGACCCATGCCGAAGATGTGCGCGCGGCGCTGGATGCCGGTTTCGCCGCTGCGACGATTCTTTCCGGCGGAGCGAGCCGTGCGGCCAGCGACGAATTGCGCATCGCCTTCGACGGCGACGCAGTGATTTTTTCCGACGAGTCGGAACGCGTCTATCAGTCCGGCGGGCTCGAAGCGTTTCAGGCCAAGGAGCGTGAGTCGGCTCGCGAGCCGTTGCGCGGTGGGCCGTTCAAGGGCTTTCTGGCGGCGCTCAATCTGTTGCAGCGCGAGTTTCCCGATGACGATTGCCCGATCCGCACGGCGCTGGTCACTGCACGTTCGGCGCCGGCCCATGAGCGGGTGATCCGCACCTTGCGCGAGTGGGACATTCGTCTCGACGAGTCACTGTTTCTCGGTGGCCTGACCAAGTCGGCGTTTCTCGAAGCGTTTGCTGCCGACGTGTTTTTCGACGATCAGGCCGGCCACTGCGAGCTCGCCCGCGAAGTGGTCGCCACCGGTCACGTGCCTCACGGCATCAGCAATGAGCCGTCCATCTAAAGCCCTGTGCTTCAAGACGTTGCGTCGCCCGTCGTAGTCGCCAAGGCACTGCTAAGCTGAATCAAATCTCCGCCATGTTGGCACGCGAGGAGGTCATATGATTCGTTCGATGCTGTATGCCACTGACCTCGGTCTGTACGCACCGTTAGTCATGCAGCATGCCCTGGCATTGGCGCGAACGTTCAATGCCGATCTGTACGTGGTGCACGCGGTGGAGCCGATGGGGTTGTTTGCCGAATCGGTATTGCAGAGTTATCTCGACGAGCAGGCATTGAACGAATTTCACAGCCAGGGTCTGAAAACTGTCATTGCCAATATCGAGCAGCGGGTGCTGGACAGTTTTCGCGAAGAATTGGGAGATGAAGGCGAGCTGGATCTGCAGCGCATTCGCGCCGTGCGCGTGCTGCAGGGCGATCCGTCGCAGGTGATTCTCGACCAGGTGCAGAAACTCTCCGTCGATCTGCTGATCGTAGGCAGTCATAGCCATGGGGTGGGCGCGGAAACGCCGTTGGGGCGCACGGCGGCGCGGGTCCTGCAATTGGCCAAGGTGCCGGTTTATCTGGTGCCGTTAGTGGAGCGGCGGCGGCGGGAGGATCGCTAAGGCAGGAATAATGGCGCTTTGATAAAAAAGTTCTAGATTTATTATTCAAACCATTAATATAGTTATATACCGTCGCTGATGCCCGTGGCGTCTACCTGCTTTGAGGGATTCATATGAAGCTTCAACAATTGCGCTACATCTGGGAAGTGGCGCACCACGACCTCAACGTTTCCGCTACAGCCCAAAGCCTTTACACCTCGCAACCGGGCATCAGTAAACAAATCCGCCTGCTGGAAGACGAACTCGGCGTCGAAGTGTTTGCCCGCAGCGGCAAACACCTGACCCGCGTGACCCCGGCCGGCGAGCGCATCATCACCACCGCCGGTGAGATTCTGCGCAAGGTCGAAAGCATCAAGCAGATCGCCCAGGAATTCTCCAACGAGAAGAAAGGCACCCTGTCGATCGCCACCACCCACACCCAAGCACGTTATGCACTGCCGCCGGTGATCAGCAATTTCATCAAGCAATACCCGGACGTGGCGCTGCACATGCACCAGGGTTCGCCGATGCAGATCGCCGAAATGGCCGCTGATGGCACTGTGGATTTTGCCATCGCCACTGAAGCGCTGGAGCTGTTCGGCGATCTGGTGATGATGCCGTGCTACCGCTGGAATCGTTGCGTGGTCGTACCGCAGGGCCATCCGCTGACCAAGTTGCCAAAGCTGACCCTGGAAGCGCTGGCCGAATACCCGATCGTGACTTACGTGTTCGGTTTTACCGGTCGTTCGAAACTCGACGAAGCTTTCAGCCATCGTGGTCTGACACCGAAAGTGGTGTTCACCGCAGCCGACGCCGACGTGATCAAGACTTACGTGCGTCTGGGGCTGGGCGTGGGCATCGTCGCTAAAATGGCAGTCGACACCAAACTCGACAACGATCTGGTGGTGCTGGACGCCAGCGAACTGTTCGAATCGAGCGTGACCAAGATCGGTTTCCGTCGCGGCACTTTCCTGCGCGGCTTCATGTGCGACTTCATCGAGAAGTTCGCGCCGCACCTGACTCGCGAAGTCATGGCCAAAGCCATTCAGTGCCACAACAAGCAGGAACTGGAAGAACTGTTCGACGGCGTCGAACTGCCGGTTCACTGATTCGTTGAATCAAAGCACCTCGGTGACAGCAAACTGTTGCCGGGTGCCCGCCACCAGAATCTCCACCTCATCACCTTCGCACTTGCCCAGCAGACCTTTGCCCAGCGGCGAGCGCGGAGTGATGACGGTAATCGGCTGACCGACCACATCGACTTTCAGGCCTGCTGCATCCGGCGCCAGAAACAGCCATTGCTCGCGACCCTTTTCGTCCTCCAGGCCGAGCAGGGCACCGACTTCGATACCACGATTTTCATCGTAGGCTCGCAGCGTCAGGTTCTGGCACAACGCCAGTGACTTACGGATTTCCTCGACCCGTTTTGCTTGCCCGGCTGCCAGATACGACGCTTCCAGACCCAGCGTGTCGTACTTGTTTTCGGCGATGTTTTCTTCGTGCGTCGCGGTTTCGTAAGCGGTTTGCGCGGCGCGTTCGGCGATGTCGAGGTCGATGCGCAGTTTGTCGAGAATCAGTTGGTGGACGATGTGCTTGTTCATGATCAATCGCAAAATTGCAAAACGTTGGCGCGGCTTTTTTCGCTCGGGGCCGTCTGATCCTGTTGCAGCCAGAACTGGCACTTCGGATTGGACAGGTTACGCGTGCTGCCGCGTGCCTGATCCAGACGTGCCTGTTGTTCGTTCTTGCGCAGGTTTTCTTCGTACTGCTGGAACTGCGGGCTCGGCGGCGCAATATCCGGTTGTACCTGCACGGCCGGCGGATTGGCCAGTTGCTGCACCGCTTGTGCAACCGGTGCCAGTTGTTCTTTGAAGACAAACTGCGACAGCAGCCAGCAAGTCAGCGCAATGGCGACAAAGCCCAGCCACATGCCCAGGGCAATGCTGCCGGTCAAATGCAGCGCGCTAAGCTGAACAGGCAACGGGCGACGCGGATTGGGGCGATACGGCATGGCTGCCTCCTGGCGGATGATTGCGGGCAAGTGGCGATTGTCGCACGAAGATTAATCGCCGTCGGCTCTTCTGCGCGAGGTGATTTATGCGGACAATCGCAGCTTTTGCCAACGGGAGTCTTGAATGCCGCAATTGAAACCCCGCTGGGATATTTTTTGCACCGTGGTCGACAACTTTGGCGACATCGGCGTGACCTGGCGCCTGGCCCGGCAATTGGCCGCTGAGCACGGTTTGACGGTGCGATTGTGGGTCGATGATCTGCGCGCCTTCGAACGCATTTGTCCGGCGATTGATATCAACGCCTCACAGCAATGGCAACAAGGTGTCGAAGTGCGGCACTGGCCAGCCGAGTGGGTGCACATAGAGGCGGCGGATGTGGTGATCGCTGCGTTCGCCTGTCAGTTGCCCAGTGATTACATGGACGCGATGGCCACGCGAGAGCCGCCGCCCTTGTGGATGAACCTCGACTATCTCAGCGCCGAAGACTGGGTGATTGGTTGTCACGGCTTGCCGTCGGTCAAATACAAATCGGTGCAGAAGTTCTTTTTCTTTCCCGGATTCCAGCCAGGCACTGGCGGGCTGTTGCGTGAGCGCGGCTTGCTCGAGCAGCGTCGGCAGTTTCAACAGGATGCCGAAGCTCAACGGCAATTCCTGCAAGGTCTCGGGATCGATCCTGCGTCTGACGCCGAGCTGATTTCGTTGTTTGCCTACGAGAATGCCGGGCTGGCCAGTTGGCTGGACGTTTTGGCGGCGGACGCTGCGCCGACTCACCTGTTGGTGCCGGAGGGGCGGATTCTTGGCGACGTGGCGCGCTGGCTCGGGGTGGAAGCCCTGACGGTGGGCGAGATTAATGTGCGGCAGTCTTTGACTGTGCAGGTGTTGCCGTTCGTCCGTCAGGATCAATACGATCAGTTGCTCTGGTGCTGTGATTTCAACGCGGTGCGTGGTGAGGACTCGTTCGTGCGGGCGCAGTGGGCGGGGCGGCCGATGCTCTGGCACATCTATCAGCAGGACGAAGACATCCATCTGGACAAGCTTGATGCCTTCCTCGCGCTTTACACAAAAGGTCTATCACCGGCCGCTGCCGAGGCGATGAACGGTCTGTGGCGAGCCTGGAGCGCCGGTCAGCCCATCGGTGAACAGTGGCTCGAAGTCCGCAATCATTGGCCAGAACTGCAGGAAAATGCCGAAGCGTGGTGTCTGGAACAAGGCTTGCAGGCCGATCTTGCCGCAGCGCTGGTACAGTTTTACCTAAATTGGATATGATACGCGGCCTAGATTTTTGTAAATCCCATCCAAATTCGGATATTCGCAATGAAAACTGGTAAAGAACTGAAACCCGGTACCGTGATCCGTCTCGAGAACGATCCTTGGCTGGTTCAGAAAGCTGAATTCACCAAGTCGGGCCGTAACAGCGCGATCATGAAGACCAAGCTGAAAAACCTGCTGACCGGTTACAAGACCGAGATCGTTTACAGCGCTGACGACAAACTGGACGACGTAATCCTCGACCGCAAAGAAGCGACCCTGTCCTTCATCAGCGGCGACACCTACACGTTCATGGACACCACTGACTACACCATGTACGAGCTGAACGCTGAAGACATCGAAGCTGTTCTGCCTTTCGTTGAAGAAGGCATGACCGATGTTTGCGAAGCGATCTTCTTCGAAGAGCGTCTGGTTTCCGTAGAGCTGCCGACCACCATCGTGCGCGTAGTTGACTACACCGAAGGTTCGGCTCGTGGCGACACTTCCGGCAAAGTCATGAAGCCAGCCAAGCTGGCCAACGGTACCGAGCTGCAAGTTGCTGACTTCATCGAAATCGGTGACAAGATCGAAATCGACACCCGCGAAGGCGGTTCCTACAAAGGCCGTGCCAAATAAGCACTGCTTTTTACGGAAAGAAAAAGCCCGGCCATTGAGCCGGGCTTTTTTGTGCCTGCGATTTGAGCTTCACACAATCCCCTGTGGGAGCGAGCAGGCTCACTCCCACAATGGGATTGTGGTTACTTCAAGTGTTGCTTGAGTTCTTCAGATGCCTGCAACATCGCCGAACGTACTGCCGGCACCTGGCTGACCACGTTAAGCAAACCGTAATCGTGGATCATGCCGTTGTAACGCACCGACGTCACCGCTACACCGGCCTCGTCGAGTTTGCGTGCGTAGGCTTCACCTTCATCACGCAGCACATCGGCGCCTGCGGTCTGCACCAGTGCTGGCGGCAGGCCCTTCAGTTGTGCAGTGGTGGCCCGCAGCGGCGACGCGTAAATCTCGTTTCGCTGCTTGGCGTCGGTGGTGTAGTTGTCCCAGAACCACTTCATCATGTTGCGCGTGAGGAAGTGCCCTTCGGCGTACTGGTTGTAGGAGCCGGTGTCGAAATTGGCGTCCGTCACAGGCCACAACAGCACCTGGAACTTGATCGCCGGCGTGCCTTTGTCTTTGGCCATCAGTGCAACCACGGCCGCCATGTTGCCGCCGACGCTGTTGCCTGCGACGGCCAGACGTTTCCCATCGACATTGATTTCTTTGCCGTGCTCGGCGACCCACTTCGTTGCCGCGTAGGCCTGGTTGATCGCCACCGGGTAATGCGCTTCCGGTGAAGGCGTGTAATTGACGAACACCGCCGCCGCTCCTGAACCGACCACCAGATCCCGCACCAGCCGCTCGTGCGTCGGGAAATCGCCCAGCACCCAGCCACCACCGTGGAAGAACATGAACACTGGCAGCTCGCCCTTGACCCCGGCCGGCCGGACGATGGTCAGGCTCAACGGTTGGCCATCGATCTGGATGGTTTTCTCGCTGACGTCCGTTTTGGGCAGCGTCAGCTTGACCCCGGACTGCGCGCCGACCAGCACGGCGCGGGCATCTTTGGGTGTCAGCTGTTCCATCGGTTTGCCGGTGCCGGCATTCAGCACATCGAGAAATGCCTGAGTGTTGTGTTCGACATCACCGGCAAATGCACTGTGGATGGACAGGGCGAGAAGGGTACCGGTCAAGACTTTGCTGAAAGTGTGCATGTTCATTTCCTGTTCGGGCCTGGGGTATCAGCAGTTAAACGGTGACGTGCAGACGCACATCGACGTTGCCACGGGTGGCGTTGGAGTACGGGCAGACCTGGTGGGCCGCGTCGACCAGCGCTTGTGCGTCGGCTTGTTCCAGGCCAGGCAGGCTGATGTGCAAATCGATGTCGAGACCGAAGCCACCGGGGATCTGGCCGATACCGACATGAGCGGTGATCGAGGCGTCGTCAGGGATTTTGCGTTTGGTCTGGCTGGCGACGAATTTCAGTGCGCCGATGAAGCAGGCCGAGTAGCCGGCAGCGAACAGTTGCTCAGGGTTGGTTGCCGCGCCGCCGGCACCGCCGAGTTCTTTCGGAGTGGCGAGTTTGACGTCGAGGATGTTGTCGCTGGAGATCGCACGACCATCACGGCCGCCAGTGGAGGTTGCGATTGCGGTGTAGAGAGTTTGCATGGTGTGAGCCTCATTGGGTGTGGTTTTGTGCGCTAATTGTTTGCGCGCCAAGTAAGTGCGAGGTAAATGTATCGCGCGAATATTTAGTGCGCAAGATAAATTTTTGAAAAAGCTGCACTTCCACGAAGGGGCGGGTATGAGAGGGTGGCTGTAAGGCTTGAGTTAGAGCGGATTGCGCGGTAGATCAGGTGGTGAAAATATTTTGCTGTCGATGAACCCAATGTGGGAGCGAGCCTGCTCGCGAATGCGGTGTATCAGTCACCATTCATACCGACTGACACTACGCATTCGCGAGCAGGCTCGCTCCCACAGGGACTGTGTGAAGGTCAGATCAGGCTTTCTTGCAAGTGACCGCGTAGCGCCTGCAACTCTGATTGCAGCTTCTGCAGGCGTTCCAGAGAGAAGCCGCTGGCGCCGAGGATGCATTGCGGAACGGTCTGGGCTTTTTCTTTCAGCGCTCGGCCTTGCTCGGTCAGCTCGACAATCACTACCCGCTCATCCTCACGACTGCGCGTGCGGCTGAGCAACCCTTCGCCCTCCAGGCGTTTGAGCAGCGGAGTCAGCGAGCCGGGATCGGTCAGCAACCGCGAGCTGATTTCTCCGACCGTCAATCCATCCTTCTCCCACAACACCATCATCGCCAGGTACTGCGGATAGGTCAGGTTCAAGGCTTGCAGCAGCGGCTTGTAGACCTTGGTCATCATCAGCGAAGTGGAATGCAGGGCGAAGCAGGCCTGGTTATCCAGCAGCAGGTCGTCGCAGGTGTCGCGTTGGGAAGTCATGTCAAAGCCTTGTTCGGTGATGGTCATGAATCTAGCGCTCGAATCTTTAATGCGCCAGATAATTCTCCGGGTCTAATGGCGGTCGAGATCTCGTTGCAGCGCCAGATCCCACGGCGGCACTGGACTGAAACGAGTCTTGAGGTATTCAAGCAACAAGCGGCTGCGCGAGTTGGTTTGCTGTTCCATGCGCAGTGCGTAGATGCCGGTGGATTCCGGGGCCGGCAGACCGTTCTCGCAGAACAGCGGGACCAGTTCACCGCGCAGCAGGTATTCGCTCGCCAGCCAGGTCGGCAAATGCGCAATCCCTAATCCCGCCAAAGCCCCACACACCAGCGCTTCGGCATTGTTGGCGCTCATGCGGATGCGCGCCGGGCGGTGCAAATGCATCTGGCCGTCCTGCTCGAACCGCCAGGCGAAGGGCGGGGCGAGGCCTTCCCAGTCCAGACCGTCATGTTCACCAAGTTGTGCCGGACTGCCGGGCACGCCCCGGCGTTTGAGATAGTCAGGACTGGCACAGGCTATGCGCACCATGCTCGCCAAAGGCGTGGCCACCAATCGCGTGTCAGCCATTTGCCCGGCACGCAGTACCAGATCGACCTTGCCCAGGTTCGAGCCGCCCATGTCGACGAAACTGTCGATCAAGTGCAACTGCACATCCAGCCCCGGGTAGAGGATGAGAAAGTCGGCAATCACCGGTGCCAGATGCCGTCGCCCGAACGCGGCGGGGGCGTCGATGCGAATCAAACCTTCCGGCGCGCTGCTCAAGGACACGGCTTCGGCCCGCGCCAGTTGCAACTCGGCGACAATGCGCCGGGCACGTTCAGCAAACGCCAGACCGGCGGGTGTGGCTCTGACGGCGTGGGTGCTGCGTATAAATAACTGGCTGCCGACGGCGCTTTCCAGGCTGTCGATGCGTCGCGCAACGGCCGAAGGTGTCAGCGGATGACGGCGCGAGGCGGCGGAAAAACTGCCACTCTCCAGCACATCGAGAAACAACCCTAATTGTTCAGTCAGTTGGTTGGGGTTCATAAGAATTCACGCTTGTGCGAAATCAGCATTGCCATTGTGCGTTGCTGTGCGTTTCCCCGCCAGCCACGACTGCGTAGGATGAATCGCCTGACGTAAGAGGAATTGAGCTGTGATGGAGTTTTTGTTGTACCTGCTGTTCGGCGCCGCGCTTGGCACCCTTGGTGGCATTTTCGGTATCGGTGGCGGTTTGATCGCCATTCCGTTGCTCGGTGTGTGGTTCGGCCTCGATCAGCAGATTGCCCAAGGCACGGCGCTGGTCATGGTGGTGCCGAACGTGATGCTGGCGCTGTGGCGCTATCACCAGCGCAATCGCATCGAACTGCGGCATGCGTTGCCCTTGGCGGTGATGGGTTTTTGCTTTGCGTGGATCGGTTCGATCTGGGCGGTGGGTATCGATGCGCAAACCATGCGCATCGGTTTTGTCGCTTTCCTGGTGGTGCTCTCGGCGTACAACCTGCTGAAGATGTTCGGCAGGCAACCCGCTGCGACTTCCGAGATGCGCTATTCCTGGCCTTGGCTCGGCGTCCTCGGTGCGGCGTCCGGAACCATGGGCGGCTTGTTCGGTGTCGGCGGTGCCGTGGTAGCAACGCCGGTGCTGACCAGCCTCTTCGGCACCACGCAAGTGGTCGCTCAGGGCTTGTCGCTGGCGCTGGCGTTGCCAAGCACCGGCGTGACCCTGGTGACCTACGCGGTGCATAACGAAGTGGACTGGATGATCGGCCTGCCGCTGGCCATCGGCGGTCTGGCGAGCATCAGTTGGGGGGTGAAAGTTGCCCACGCCATGCCGGAAAAACTTCTGCGCGGGCTGTTCTGCGGTTTCCTGGTGCTGTGTGCGGTGATGCTCGCGTTTAAAGTTTAAAACCTTCGACGATATGCTCGGCCAGGCACTCGGTGATCGGCGACGGATTGTTCAGGTTGCGGATCAGCATGATGCTGGCCTCGGGCAACAGCGGCAGATCTTCGGCGGCGCCGAGAATGCGCATGTCCGGGGTGATCAGGCTTTCCAGTTGCGCGGTGATCGCCAGACCCGCGCTCACCACCGCCATCAACGCCGAGAGGCTGGTGCTGTTATAAGCGATGCGGTATTCGCGGCCCATCGCATCCAGTGCGTTACACGCCCACAAGCGGCAGAAACAATCACTGTTGAACATCGCCAGAGGTAGTGGCGTTTGTTCGTGGGCGCTGAAATTCTGCGCCTCGGCCCAGACAAAACGCTCCTTGCGCAGCAACTGACCGATTTCGTTGCCCGGTTCACGGGTGACGATCGACAAATCCAGGTCAGTACGCTGCAACAGTTGTTTGGTCGATTCGCAATGCACTTCGATCTGGATCAGTGGATAGAACTGCGCAAACCGCGACAGGATCCCCGGCAGAAAACGCATCACGTAGTCATCCGGCGTGCCGATGCGCACGGTGCCGACCATGTGCGGCTCGCGCAAGGTGTTGAACACTTCGCTGTGCAGCTTGAGGATGCGCCGCGCGTATCCGAGCAGCACCTGGCCTTCAGCGGTCAGGCGCACCTGGCGTCCGTCGCGCTCAAACAACTGCCGCTGCAACACGTCTTCTTCCAGACGCTTCATCTGCATGCTCACCGCCGATTGCGTGCGGTTGACCATTTCGCCGGCGCGGGTGAAACCGCCCTGATCGGCAATCGCGACAAAGGTGCGCAGGACATCGGTATCGATACTGGGGTAGGCCGACAATTGATGAATCTCCGTGATGCATGCCATCAGAAACATTCGTTGGATTGATCTTAGCGCCGGCGCGAGACTTGAGCCATCCACAAAGGAGGCAACACGATGAAAGGTCAAAGAGAGTATGTAGACAACGCAAAATTTTCCGGCCACGGCCATATCGTTTCCGACCTGCTGCACAAGTTTAGCCGCTGGTACGAATTGCACCGTGAACGCGAGTTGCTTGCCAGTCTGAGCGACGAAGCGTTGAAAGACATCGGCGTCAGTCGTGCCGATGTTGAACATGAGTCCGTGCGGCCGTTCTGGGATGATCCGATGCATAAATGACCCGCTGCATAAATGATCAGCAGAACGCTACACAAACCCTCTTCCAGTGAGGTAGGTTGCGAGCAGACAAGGAGATGCTCATGCCCGCGACTCTGGCCTTTTCCCTCAAACAGGCGCGACGACTGGCGCTGGCTGCCCAAGGGTTCAACGGGCGCCAGCCGCCGACCGTCAAGGCGCCACACGTCAACCGGCTGATCGAAAGGCTGGGTTTGCTGCAAATCGACTCCGTCAACGCCGTGGTGCGCTCGCACTACCTGCCGCTGTTTTCCCGTCTCGGTTCCTATTCTTCCGACTTGCTCGACCAGGCTGCCTGGAGTTCGGGGCGACGTCGCACGTTGTTCGAATACTGGGGACACGAAGCCTCGCTGCTGCCGATGTCGATGTATCCGTTGCTGGGCTGGCGCATGCAGCGGGCCAGGCGTGGCGAGGATATTTATCAGCAACTGGCCAGATTCGGTCGCGAGCAGCAGGACGTGGTGCGTCGGGTCTTGAATTCGGTGCAAGAGCAGGGCGCGTTGGGCGCCGGCAGCCTTTCAACCCGTGCAGACAAGGCCGGGCCGTGGTGGGACTGGAGCGCGGAAAAACATGCGCTGGAGTGGCTGTTCGCGGCGGGTGAAGTGACGGTGGCGGGGCGGCGTGGTTTTGAGCGTTTGTATGATTTGCCGGAGCGGGTGATCCCTTCATCGATCCTGCAACAGGGGTTGCCTGATGAGGCCGAAGCGCAACGCGGGTTGCTGTTGCACGCGGCACAGGCCTTGGGTGTCGGTACTGAAAAAGACCTGCGTGATTACTTTCGCCTGAATCCGGCGGATGCGCGGCCACGTCTCGCGGAACTGATTGAAGCCGGGCAGTTGCAGATGTGCGAGGTTGCCGGTTGGCGGCAAATCGCCTATTGCCTGCCGGAGCCGAGCGTCCCGCGCAAGGTCATGGCCAGTGCGCTGCTGTCGCCCTTTGATTCGTTGATCTGGGAACGCAGCCGGACTGAGCGCTTGTTCGATTTCCGTTATCGGCTGGAGATTTATACGCCACAGGACAAACGGGTTTACGGCTATTACGTGTTGCCGTTTTTGCACAACGAGCGGATTGCTGCGCGGGTGGATTTGCGGGCTGAGCGGGCGGCGGGGCAGTTGGCGGTGCATGCGGTGCACGAGGAAGAGCCGGGGCTGGATGAGCAGGGGATGCTGGCGCTGGCGGAGAATCTGCGGCGGATGGCGGATTGGTTGGGGCTGGCGCGGGTGCAGTTGAATTGTCAGCGCGAGAGTGCGGCGCGGTTGCGGGTGGCATTGGCGCAGATAGGCTGTGACTGAGCGGGCCCCTTCGCGAGCAGGCTCGCTCCCACAGGGGATATGCGAACGACACAAATCCAGTGTGGGAGCGAGCCTGCTCGTGAAGGAGGCGACGCGGTCTAGCGGCGAACCTGCTTAAGGGTTTCGGCAATCAAAAACGCCAACTCCAGCGACTGATCAGCATTCATCCGTGGATCACAGTGCGTGTGATAGCGATCCGACAAGCCATCTTCAGTAATCGGCCGTGCACCACCGATGCACTCGGTGACATTCTGCCCGGTCATCTCGATGTGAATGCCGCCGGCATAACTGCCTTCCGCCTCGTGCACCTGGAAGAACTGTTTAACCTCGCCAAGGATCTGCGCGAAGTCGCGGGTCTTGTAGCCGCTGCTGGCCTTGATGGTGTTGCCGTGCATCGGGTCGGAACTCCACAACACCTGCTTGCCTTCACGCTGCACTGCGCGGATCAGCGCCGGCAGGTGATCGCCCACCTTGTTCGCGCCCATTCGCGCAATCAGGTTGAGGCGCCCCGGATCGTTGTCCGGGTTGAGCACGTCGATCAGGCGGATCAGGTCATCGGGGTCCATGCTTGGGCCAACTTTGACGCCGATCGGGTTGTTCACCCCGCGCAGGAATTCGACATGCGCGCCGTCGAGCTGACGAGTACGGTCACCGATCCACAGCATGTGCGCCGAGCAATCGTAGTAATCGTTGGTCAGGCTGTCGCGGCGCACGAAGGCTTCTTCGTAGTTCAGCAGCAGTGCTTCGTGGGCGGTGAAGAAGCTGGTTTCGCGCAGTTGCGGCGAGCTGTCCATGCCGCAGGCGCGCATGAACGCCAGGGTTTCATCGATGCGGTCGGCGAGGTGACTGTATTTTTCTGCCAGCGCCGAGTTGGCGATGAAATCGAGGTTCCACTTGTGCACTTGGTGCAGGTCGGCAAAACCGCCCTGGGCAAACGCGCGCAGCAGGTTCAGGGTCGCGGTGGACTGGTGATAGGACTGCAGCAGGCGCTCCGGATCCGGCACGCGGCTCTTTTCGTCGAAGCCGATGCCGTTGACGATGTCGCCCCGGTAAGCCGGCAGCGTCACGCCGTCGATGGTCTCGTCGTTGGCCGAACGCGGTTTGGCAAACTGACCGGCCATGCGCCCGACTTTGACCACCGGGCAGCCGGCGGCGAAGGTCATGACGATCGCCATTTGCAGTAACACTTTGAACGTGTCGCGAATCTTCGCGGCGGAGAATTCGGCGAAGCTTTCCGCGCAATCGCCGCCCTGCAGCAGGAATGCCCGGCCCTGGGTGACTTCGGCAAACTGGCGGCGCAGTTCGCGCGCTTCGCCGGCAAACACCAGTGGCGGATAACTGGCTAGCGTCTGCTCGACCTGGCGCAGATGCGCCGCGTCAGGATATTGAGGTTGTTGCTGGATCGGCAGGGCGCGCCAGCTATCAGGACTCCACGGTTGGCTCATCACGGTCTCTAATTGGTTCTACGCACGGGAAGCCCATGGTAGCAGCAATTAGTGCGTGACCTGCTCCCGCCCCATCGCCGACAATCGCCGCTTTGCCACGGCGCCACAGCGGTGCCATCGCGTCACCGCGCCCGGTGACCATCAGGAGACGAAATGACTGAGGAGCGCGTCGAGCATCTGCTCGCCGAAGTACAGGATGAGTTCGGCGTGATTCGCGTGCTGGAAGTGGCCGATTACCGCTTTCTCGAGTTCGGCGATGCGATCGAGCAGAGCTGCGTGTTCACCGCCGACCCGAGCTGGCTCGAATACGATTACACCCGGGCGATGCTGATCGGCGCGTTGTGCCACGAGCAGCCGGAAAGCGCGCTGTTTCTAGGACTCGGCGCCGGTACATTGACCCAGGCCTGCCTCAAGTTCCTGCCGCTGGAAGATGTCGAAGCCATTGAACTGCGTCCGGATGTGCCGCGCCTAGCCATCGAATACCTTGGCCTGGACGATGATCCGCGGCTGTACATCCGTGTTGGCGATGCGCTGGAGTTACTGCCGACGGCTGAGCCGGCGGATCTGATTTTTGTCGACCTGTATACCGATGTCGGCCCGGGCGTCGGGCATCTGGCCTGGAGTTTTCTCGGCGACTGCCAGAAGCGTCTGAATCCGGGTGGCTGGCTGGTGATCAATCAGTGGGCCACCGATGACGGCAAGCCTCTGGGCGCGGCGTTGTTGCGCGGGCTCTATCACCGGCATTACTGGGAGTTGCCGGTGAAGGAGGGCAACGTGATTCTGATTGTGCCGGCGGACCTCGATCAGGAGTTGGACATGCAGGCACTGACGGCCCGGGCTGAAGCGCTGGCGCCGCGGTTGGGGTATTCGTTGCAGTCGTTGATCAACAGTATTCGCCCAGCCACCTGAGGCGTCAGTGCTGTCCCCATCGCTGGCAAGCCAGCTCCCACAGGGTTCGCGCCGTACGCAAAATGTGTGAACGACTCGGTCACTGTGGGAGCTGGCTTGCCAGCGATGGCGCCCTGACAGGCGCCATAATTCTCAGATCCCCTTGAATATGCCAGGCCGCCGCTCCACCAGCGACCGCACCCCTTCCTTGGCGTCCTCACTCGCCAACAATTTCTTCACCAGCGCCGGTAACCCTTGCGCGGCCGCCGTCTCACCCTCATACCTTGCCTGCCGCGCCGACATCAACGTCGCCTGCACCCCCAACGGCGCCTGCCGGGCAATCCGCTCAGCCAATTCAATCGCCCGCGGCAACAGGTCTTCGCTGGCCATGACTTCCTGCACCAACCCCAGGTGCAACGCCTCGTGCGCATCAAACTCATCGCCGGTCAGCAGCCAGCGCATCGCGTTGCCCCAACCGGCAATCTGCTGAAAACGTAAAGTCGCACCACCAAAAGGAAAGATCCCACGCTGCACTTCCATCTGCGCGAAGCGGGTATTGCTCGCACACAGGTTTATATCGGCTGCCAGCATCAGCTCAATGCCGATGGTCAGGCAGTAACCCTGCGCGGCGACAATCACTGGCTTGCTCACCCGTGGCCCGACGAAAACACCCCATGGATCGCAACCGCCGGTCGGAACCTGCCAGCCCTGGGCGAGGGCGGAGCTGGCGTTGACCAGATCCAGGCCAGCGGTAAAGTGCTCGCCATGCCCGAACACCACCGCCACCCGCGCTTCGCTGTCGGCCTCGAACTCGCCGTAGGCCAAGCTCAGCTCGTTGAGCAGGTCGAGGTCGAAAGCATTGCGCTTGGCCGCTCGATCCAGGCCAATCAGATGGACGTGACCACGACGTTCACGGCTGACGCGGCCGGGGCAGGGCTGATTCATGGCGAAATCCTCGGGCGGGAAGGGCGGGTGCAGCGACGGTATGCCGCACATCAGTGAATCGTTTAAGCGTCATCGCCCGCAGGGCCGGGCCTTTGAAAAATAGACCTTCGCGCGATTATCCGCAAAACCCCGTTACACAGCGGTGACACGCTCATTCAGGCAATAAAAAAAGCTCCCTTTTTGGGCAAAATCCGGTATAGTGCGCGCCGGCCTTTAACCGGGCCGCGTTTAGGTAGCGCATTTCCCGAAGTCAGCTTCGGCTGCACGTCCGCATTGCGGGCTCTTCCCGGACGATTCTTTTTTTCATTCATTCGTTTTCGCAAATCCCCGCCGACAAAGCTGCCAGGGCGACTCTTGAGTCTCAACACGGCATGCGCAGCTTTGGAGCATGGGTCTTTGCGGATGCACTTAGAGGCAGACCCATGACCCAGGAAACCGGCGGATTCGCCGCTTTTAATCTTAACCCGAATATTCTTGCAGCCGTCGCAGCGACTGGCTACGAAGAGCCTTCGGCGATTCAGCAGCAATCGATCCCGATCATCATGGCCGGCCAGGACATGATTGGTCAGGCGCAAACCGGTACCGGTAAAACCGCCGCGTTCGCACTGCCTATTCTGCACCGCATCGATCCTGCCAAGCGCGAACCGCAAGCCCTGATCCTGGCGCCAACTCGTGAGTTGGCGCTGCAAGTAGCAACCGCTTTTGAAACCTACGCCAAGCAAATGCCGGGCGTTACCGTTGTGGCCGTTTACGGCGGCGCGCCTATGGGCCCACAACTGAAAGCAATCCGTAATGGCGCACAGATCGTTGTCGCCACTCCGGGCCGTCTGTGCGACCACCTGCGTCGCGACGAAAAAGTTCTGTCGACCGTGAACCACCTGGTTCTCGACGAAGCTGACGAAATGTTGAAACTGGGCTTCATGGATGACCTGGAAGTCATCTTCAAGGCTCTGCCAGCGACCCGTCAGACCGTTTTGTTCTCGGCGACCCTGCCGCAGTCGATCCGCGCCATTGCCGAACGCCACCTGCGCGATCCGCAACACGTGAAGATCCAGACCAAGACCCAGACCGTTACCGCGATCGAACAGGCTCACCTGTTGGTTCACGCTGACCAGAAGACTTCGGCCGTTCTCAGCTTGCTGGAAGTGGAAGATTTCGACGCTCTGATCATGTTCGTACGCACCAAGCAAGCGACCCTGGATCTGGCCAGCGCCCTCGACGCCAAAGGCTACAAAGCCGCGGCGCTGAACGGTGACATCGCCCAGAACCAGCGTGAGCGCGTCATCGACTCGCTGAAAGATGGCCGTCTGGACATCGTTGTCGCGACCGACGTTGCTGCTCGTGGTCTGGACGTTCCGCGCATCACTCACGTGTTCAACGTTGACATGCCGTACGACCCAGAGTCCTACGTTCACCGTATCGGCCGTACTGGCCGTGCCGGTCGCGAAGGTCGTGCACTGCTGCTGGTGACTCCACGTGAGCGCCGCATGCTGCAAGTGATCGAGCGTGTAACCGGTCAGAAAGTCGCTGAAGTTCGCCTGCCGGACGCTCAAGCCGTTCTCGATGCACGCATCAAGAAACTGACCAACAGCCTGTCGCCACTGGTCGCTGATGCCGAATCGACCCACGGTGAGCTGCTCGATCGTCTGACTGCAGACATCGGCTGCACCCCGCGTGCTCTGGCTGCTGCGCTGCTGCGCAAAGCCACCAACGGTCAAGCGCTGAACCTGGCTGCCATCGAGAAGGAACGTCCACTGGTGCCGAACAACGCACCGCGTGGCGACCGTCCTGAGCGCACCGGTGATCGTCCTGATCGTGGTGACCGTGAGCGTCGCGCGCCAATGCCTTTGGGCGAAGGCCGTGCTCGTTGCCGTACCGCGCTGGGCGCGCGTGACGGTATCGCTGCGAAAAACCTGCTGGGCGCCATCCTCAACGAAGGCGGTCTGGCCCGTGAAGCGATCGGTCGCATCCAGGTGCGTGACAGCTTCAGCCTCGTCGAGCTGCCGGAAGATGGTCTGGACAAACTCCTGACCAAACTGAAGGACACTCGCGTTGCCGGTAAGCAGCTGAAACTGCGTCGCTATCGCGAAGATTGATCCGCCCTTGGGCTGATTGATCGCACATAAAAAATCCCCGACTGGTTCGGGGATTTTTTTTGCCTTTGTGGGAGCGAGCCTGCTCGCGAAGGCGTCAATCGAAACGATAAATATCCATGCCCAGCGCGCCCATCGTGAAACCCTGATGAGCAACGCTGAACTCTCCCCCCGCGCCCCGGGCAAAATACAACGGCAACAAATGCTCATCGCTCGGATGGCTGCGCACCGCATTTGGTGCCTGCTGGCGATAATCATGCAGCGCTGCCTCATCGTCGGCCGCCAACTTCTCGATCACCCAGTCACGGAAATCCCGCGCCCACGGCTCGACACTTTCCGGGCCGGCGTGCCAGTCCAGTTCGCGCAGGTTGTGCGTGATGCTGCCGGAACCGATCAGCAAAATGCCCTGATCACGCAGACTCGCCAGCGCGCGGCCGACCCGGGTTTGCAGCGCCGGGCCCGCGCGGCTCGGTAGCGAAACCTGCACCACTGGAATATCCGCCAGCGGGTACATCAGCGACAGTGGCACCCAAACACCGTGATCGAACGGGCGTTGCGGATCGAGACGGGCAGGCAGGTTGTTGGCAGTCAGTAGATCAGCCACCTCAGCAGCCAGTTGCGGATTACCCGGCGCCGGATACTGCACTTCAAACAGCGCCCGGGGAAAGCTGCCGAAGTCATGCCAGGTTTCCGGTTGTGCATGGCTGCTGACCAGCAGTTCCTGGCTTTCCCAGTGCGCGGAGACGATGACGATGGCTTTGGGTTTCGGCAATTCGGCGGCCAGACGAGCCAGAGCCGGGCCACTGGCGCCGGGCTCCAGGGCCAGCATGGGTGAACCATGGGAAATGAACAGGCTGGGCAACATGGCGGGTTCCTGAGCGTTAAGATGGCTTCATCTTCAGTCAGATCATTGATCTAAATCTAATATAAGTTTTAACGCTTTTTGATCGAATTATTGGGAGTGATGCATGCAGCCTGAGTTTTGGCACAAGAAGTGGGCTTCGGGGCAGATTGGTTTCCATCTGCCCGAGGTAAACCCGTATTTGCAGCGGCACTGGGCGGTATCGGCTGCGGCGCGAGTGCTCGTGCCTCTGTGTGGGAAAAGTCTGGATCTGGCGTGGCTGGCCGGACGTGGTCATCAGGTGCTCGGGGTCGAACTGTCGGAAAAGGCTATCGAGGACTTTTTCAGTGAATATCAGGTGCAGCCGCAGATTAGCCAGAAGGGCGCGTTCAAGGTCTATCGCGGTGATGCCATCGAACTGTGGTGCGGTGACTTTTTTGCGCTGACGGCCGCCGATGTGGCCGATTGCGCCGCGTTGTACGACCGCGCCGCGCTGATTGCCTTGCCGGCGCCGATGCGTGAGCGTTATGCGGCGCATCTTCAGCAGATCCTCCCACAGGGCGTGCACGGGTTGCTGATTACCCTGGATTACGATCAGGCGCAGATGCCGGGGCCGCCGTTTGCGGTGGGGGATGATGAGGTGCAGCGGTTGCTGAGTGGTGCCTGGCAGGTGCCGGTGCTGGAAGAGCAGGATGTGCTGGGGGAGAGCGGGAAGTTCCTTCAGGCTGGCGTGACGCGGCTGGAGGAGCGGGTTTATCGGGTTTCTTCTCGATAGTTTTTGGCTGACAGTGCCTGCCTCTTCGCGAGCAGGCTCGCTCCCACATTGGATGGGTGTTCGCAGGGCTCGTGTGGGAGCGAGCCTGCTCGCGAAGAGGTCATCAGCAACAGTCCATTATTTGCACAGAAACAAAAAAAGGCCCGCATCACTGCGGGCCTTTTTCATTGTTACACCGGTCGGATCAACCGCGACGACGCAGGGCGTCGATACGCTCTTCCAGCGGCGGGTGGCTCATGAACATGCGGGCAAAGCCCTGTTTGATACCACCGTTGATGCCAAAGGCGTTAAGGGTGTCTGGCATGTGCACCGGCAGACCTTGTTCGGCGCGCAGGCGTTGCAGTGCGCCGATCATTGCGCTGGTGCCGGCCAGGCGGGCGCCGGCTTCGTCGGCACGGAATTCGCGCTTGCGCGAGAACCACATGACGATCGCACTGGCGAGAATGCCCAGTACCAGTTCGGCGAAAATGGTCGCCACGTAGTAGGCGATGCCCTGGCCTTCTTCGTTCTTGAAGATCACCTTGTCGACGAAGTTGCCGATGATCCGTGCAAAGAACATCACGAAGGTGTTCACCACGCCCTGGATCAGCGCCAGGGTGACCATGTCGCCGTTGGCGACGTGGCCGATTTCGTGGGCCAGCACGGCTTTCACTTCATCGGGTGAGAAGCGCTCGAGCAAGCCCTGGCTGACCGCGACCAGTGCGTCGTTCTTGTTCCAGCCGGTGGCGAAGGCGTTTGCTTCGTAGGCCGGGAAAATACCGACTTCGGGCATCTTGATCCCGGCTTCGCGGGACAGTTGCTCGACAGTTTGCAGCAGCCATTGCTCATGCCGGGTACGTGGCTGGCTGATGATCTGGGTGCCAGTGCTCATCTTCGCCATCCACTTGGAGATGAACAGCGAGAACAGCGAGCCGGCGAAACCAAAGACTGCACAGAAAACCAGCAGCTGACTAAGGTCGAGATCAACCCCGTTGGCCGCCATGAACCCGTTGAAGCCGAAAAGGCTCAGGGTGATGCTGGCTATCAGCACGACCGCCAGGTTAGTGGCCAAAAACAGCAGGATGCGCATCATGGTTGTAGAAATCTCCTCAAGCTAAAGATGTAGCGTACTGCGGGGTATATAAGGTGCTGCACCGGGCTATTCAACTGAGTGACTATTTCAAACTGTGTCCTACAGCGGATTCTTCGGTGCCTGGCACATTTCCCACGACAGATAACGATAGGGATGACGGCCAGCCGCGACCCGTCGCCATTAAGCTGGACGCAGGTAAACGGTACGAATCGCAAGTGTAGAAGGCGTGCGCGGACGCGGAACGCAGAAGTGTTGCTGAATCAGACAGTGCGCAACGTTTGGCCGTTGCGCACTGCTGGCCAGTTACTGGCGGTAGGACTTGAGGAAGTTGCCGATACGGCCGATGGCCATTTCCAGATCGTCGACGCGGGGCAGGGTGACCACGCGGAAGTGATCCGGCCACGGCCAGTTGAACGCCGTGCCCTGTACCACCAGCAGTTTCTCGGAGAGCAGCAGGTCGAGGACGAATTTCTCGTCGTTATGGATCGGGCAGACCTTCGGGTCGATCTTCGGGAACGCATACAGCGCGCCCATCGGCTTGACGCAGCTCACGCCTGGAATGTCGTTAAGCAATTCCCAGGTGCGGTTACGCTGTTCCAGCAGGCGACCCTGCGGCAGCACCAGGTCGTTGATGCTCTGATAGCCGCCCAATGCGGTCTGGATCGCATGCTGACTTGGCACGTTGGCGCACAGGCGCATGTTGGCCAGCATGTCGATGCCTTCGATGTAGCTCTGCGCGTTGTGCTTCGGTCCGGAAATGGCGATCCAGCCGGAGCGGAAACCCGCCACACGGTAGGACTTCGACAGACCGTTGAAGGTCAGGCAGAGCAAGTCCGGGGCTAGCGACGCGGTGCAGATGTGCACGGCATCGTCGTACAGAATTTTGTCGTAGATCTCGTCGGAGAAGACCACCAGGTTGTGCGCGCGGGCGATTTCCAGCATGCCCAGCAACACTTCCTTCGAATACACCGCGCCGGTCGGGTTGTTCGGGTTGATGATCACCATCGCTTTGGTGTTCGGGGTGATCTTGGCTTTGATGTCGGCCAGATCCGGGAACCAGTCGGCGCCTTCGTCGCACAGGTAATGTACGGCGTTACCGCCGGCGAGGCTGACGGCGGCAGTCCACAGCGGATAGTCCGGGGCGGGCACCAGCACTTCGTCGCCGTTGTTGAGCAGCGCTTGCAGCGACATCACGATCAGTTCGGATACGCCGTTGCCCAGATAGATGTCTTCAATGCCGACACCTTCAACATTCTTCTGCTGGTAGTACTGCATCACCGCTTTACGCGCGCTGAACAGACCTTTGGAGTCGCTGTAGCCTTGCGCGGTCGGCAGGTTGCGGATCACATCCTGAAGAATTTCGTCCGGCGCTTCGAAACCAAACGGCGCCGGGTTGCCGATGTTCAGCTTGAGGATGCGCTGGCCTTCCTCTTCCAGTCGTTTGGCGTGCTTGAGCACTGGGCCGCGAATGTCGTAGCAGACGTTGGCGAGCTTGTTCGATTTGCTGAACTGCATGGCGATGTGATCCCGAAAATGAACGATCCAGGCGGCGGGTGGACAACCGTACTGGGATTCCTGCGTCTTCACACAGGCGGACGTCTTGAGCCGTGGCTCCCATAATCCGTTTGAATGCGCCCGGTCTGGCTGCCAGACTGGTGCGTGACGAGGCGCAATCATACGTGCCGCCCGATCCGTGGAAAAGGTACAGATCGGGCTTTTTCAGCCGCTGAGGTGTGATGATGGAAAAGTTGGAAAAAACCCTGGAAGAATGGCGTGCGATGCTCGACCCTGAGCAATACAAAGTTTGTCGTCTGAGTGCGACCGAGCGCCCGTTCTCCGGCAAATACAACGACACCAAAACCGACGGTGTCTACCACTGCGTTTGCTGCAACGAAGCGCTTTTCGATTCCAAGACCAAATTCGATTCCGGCTGCGGCTGGCCGAGCTTCTACGCGCCGATTGGCGAAAGCGCGATGACCGAAATCCGTGACATCAGCCACGGCATGATCCGCACGGAAGTGAAGTGCGCGCGCTGCGATGCGCATTTGGGTCATGTATTCCCGGACGGCCCGCCGCCGACTGGTTTGCGTTATTGCATCAATTCGGTTTGCCTGGATCTGGTTCCACGCGCATAAACGAATGAAGGCGACCTTCGGGTCGCCTTATTATTCGATAATTAAATTGCACACAATTTAATTGCTCGCTATGTTTGATCTTTCTTGACTGTCTGCGGAGCCCGACGCCATGAGCGACAACCTGTTGAACATTCCGTGCACCACCATCAAGGGTGAGCAAAAGACCCTGGCCGATTTCGCCGGCAAAGCGGTTCTGGTAGTCAACACCGCGAGCAAATGCGGTTTCACCCCACAGTACAAAGGCCTCGAAGAACTGTGGCAGACCTACAAGGATCAGGGTCTGGTGGTCCTGGGCTTTCCGTGCAATCAGTTCGGCAAGCAGGAGCCGGGTAACGAAGGGGCGATCAGTGAGTTCTGCGAGCTGAACTTCGGCGTCAGCTTCCCGCTGTTCAAGAAGATCGACGTTAACGGTGGAGACGCGCATCCGCTGTTCGTGCAGCTGAAAAAACGCGCGCCGGGCCTGCTTGGCTCCCAGGGCATCAAGTGGAACTTCACCAAGTTCCTGATTGGCAAGGACGGAAAACTGGTCAAGCGTTTTGCCCCGACCACCAAGCCGCAGGAGCTGAGCGGCGAGATCGAAGCCCTGCTCAAATGAACAGCTTGCCGGTCGATTCGCTGAAGCTCGACAACCAGTTGTGCTTCAAGCTGTACGCCGCTTCCCGGGCGGTGATTCGTGCCTACAAACCGATGCTCGATCAGCTCGGCCTGACGTACCCGCAATACCTGGCGATGCTGGTGTTGTGGGAATGGCAGGACGCTGCGCCGGAGCAACCGACGGTTAAGGCGTTGGGCGAGCGTCTGGCACTGGACTCGGGCACGCTGACGCCATTGCTCAAGCGTCTGGAACAGTTGCAATGGGTACAGCGCCAGCGTTCAACGCGTGACGAGCGCGAAGTGCACTTGAGTCTGACACCGGCAGGCCAAGCCTTGCGCGAGCAGGTCGGGCCGCTCAAGGCCCGATTGTTGTGCGACAGCGGGGTGGATCTGGACCGTCTCAATGAGTTGCGTGACGGCCTCGATCACTTGTTGGGACAGATCAAAGCGCTGGCGTAGTCGGGATCCACTGATCGAGCAGTGCCGCCAGCTCTTCACGGCGGAACGGCTTGGCCAGATAGTCGCTCATGCCGGCTGCGCGGCAGCGTTCGCGTTCCTCGGACATGGCGTTGGCGGTCAGAGCGACGATGGGCAGGCTCGGCCAGCGCCCGCTCTGACGGATCTGCCGGCTGGCTTCGTAGCCATCCATCACGGGCATGTTGCAGTCCATCAGCACCAGATCGAATTCGTGATACTCCAACTGATCCAGCGCTTCGGCACCGTGGGCGGCGACGATGACCTCGCAGCCCAGTTTGCCGAGCATGCCTTTGGCCACCAGTTGATTGACCGGGTTGTCCTCAACCAGCAACACCCGCCCGCGCCGCACCGAGGGAGACGTTTCGAGTTGCGCATCGTTAACGGCGACCACGTCCGGTTGCAGGGTGCGTCGCAGGTTCTGGTACAGAGCATTTCGCGCCAATGGTCGGGCCTGTTGCTGCAGAGGCGCGAGTGCGGCGGCTTCTTCGCTCGGCAGGAAACTGCCGTAGGCGGTTACCAGCAAAATCGGCGCCCCAAGCGTCGGGCGCAAGCCGAACAGACACTCCGGACAATCGGTGATCACCACGTCCGGCGTCAGGCCCAGCAGTGAGTCATCGATGGTGCGCTGCTCATATGTAAGTCCCCACACCGGCAGCAGGCTCTGCAACAGTTCCGCCAGTCCACTGCTGGCAGCGGTGATGGCGAGGATTTTCCCGTGCAGCGGCGCCGGAACCAGTGCGCGGGTATGACACGGCAGTGGCAGCTCGGCACAGAACTGACTGCCGAACCCGGTCTCGGAGCTGATGGTCAGGCGCCCCTGCATGGCTTCGCAGAGGTTGTAAGTCAGCGCCAGACCCAGCCCGGTGCCGCCGTATTGTCGAGTGATGCCGGCGCCCGCTTGAGTGAACGGCTGGAAGATTTTCAGCTGCGCGTCCTGGGCGATACCGATGCCGGTGTCGCAGACCTCGATGCGCACGCCATCCTTGTAGGTCGACAAGCGCACATCCACCCGGCCGAAGCGGGTGAATTTCAGCGCGTTGGACAGCAGATTGCTGACGATCTGCCGCACGCGGGTCGGATCGCCCAGTACCAGTGCCGGGAAGTGCGGGTCGATCAGGCAGGTCAGTTCGACGCTCGGCGCGGCATTCTGCGACAGCAGGTTGGCGGTGTCTTCGATCAATGAGCCAAGATCGAACGGGATGTGCTCAAGCTCCAGTTGCCCGGCATCGAACTTCGACAGGTCGAGAATATCGTTGAGCAATTCGACCAGCACTTTGCCCGAGTCGTGGGCGATCGACAGTTGTTGCTGCTGTTCGGCATTCAACGGACCGTCGAGTGACAGCGCGATCATTCCCAGCAGGCCGTTGAGCGGCGTGCGGATCTCATGGCTCATGTTGGCGAGGAACGCCGAGCGGGCCTCGGCCATTTCCAGGGCGGTGCTGCGGGCGACTTCGAGTTCCTGATTGGACTGGCTCAGCCGTGCGTTGATCGCCTTGAGTTCAGCGGTGCGCGCCGAGACGATGTTTTCCAGTTGTCCGAGGTAGTCGGTCAGACGGTTTTCGGCGTTGCGTCGCTGCTGGATCTCGGTGGCAATGTTCTCGAATTGCTGATTGGCGACTTTGACCAGCACGCCGATTTCATCGTTGCCGTGGCCGGACGGGCACTCCAGCGTGGTCGGCTCGGCGCTGCGCGGGTCGCGCCCGCTGAGTTCGCGGATGACCCGCACCAGTGGTTTGGTCAACATCACATAGAACAGCGCCAACAGGATGCCGGTGAGAATCAGGCTGCGGGCGAAGCCATTGAGCAGGGTCACCTCGGCGCGGCGCAGGAAGCGGCTGCCGAACGCATAGGTGTCGACCTCAAGGCTTAACACGCCCAGCGATTCATTGGGCAGATGATCCAGATACAGACGGTCTTCGAACTGGCGTTTGGCGCCAAACAGGAAGTCGCTGATGACCCGATAGCCGCTTTGCAGTTCCGGGCGTTTGACGCTGGCCAGCACCGTATTGTTGTTGTCGATCAGTTGCGCAGAAATGATTGCCGGCGAGCGCAACAGGCCCAGGGTCAGTTCCTGCGCCAGTTCGGCGTCGATGTTGTAGGCGATCCGTGAGGCCGGGTTATGGCTGATTTCCAGCAAAGACAGGATTTCACGGTTGATGGAGGCGTCTTCACTGGCATAATCGATGCCGATTTGCAGCAGGCTGAGCAGCGTGCCCAGAATGAACCCGACCAGCACGGTAAGCCTGGCTTGCTTGTAAGACAGCCGGTGGGTGAATTTGATATCCATGGGGTGTTGAACCACTTCCGTTTCCCTTCGCTGCTCAAGCATAGTCGATCATGTATGGATACCGAGGTTCCCGAATCGCCTTGTAACAAGGCTTGGTAGGGTGATTTTTATCTGTGTGTCGTCGCAGGATTCACCATCATCACTGTGAACGTGCCCGAGGAGAAGACGTGGATTCCCGATTAAATGCTTTTCTTGAACGCGCCGAGTCGGTTCTGGCGCGTATCGAACCGTTGTTGCCGGCACCACGGCCGGTGATCGACTGGGGCACTTGTCTGGCGGCGCGCTGGCAACGCGACGGGCGCAGCGGCTATCTGATGCCGCTGGAAGTCAGCCTCGACATGCGCCTGTCCGACCTGATCGGCGTTGACCGTCAGCTCGAACAACTGGGGCGCAACACCCAGCAGTTTCTCGATGGTATGCCGGCCAACCATGCGTTGCTCTGGGGGTCGCGCGGTACCGGCAAGTCGTCGCTGGTGCGGGCCTTGCTGGCGGAACACGCCGCCGCCGGCCTGCGCCTGATCGAGATCGAGCGTGATCATCTGGCGGATCTGCCGCGGGTGGTCGAGCAGATCGGCAAGCTGCCACAACGCTTCGTGCTGTTTTGCGATGACTTGTCGTTCGAATCCGGTGAAGGCGATTATCGCGTGCTCAAAAGCGTCCTCGACGGTTCGCTTGAGCAGGCCCCGGACAATGTATTGCTGTACGCCACCTCCAACCGCCGCCACCTGGTGCCGGAAAAGGAGAGCGATAACGAAAACTGGAAACGCGTCGACGGCGAACTGCATCCCAGCGAAGCCGTTGAAGACAAGATCGCGCTGTCGGACCGTTTCGGTCTGTGGCTGTCGTTCTATCCGTTTACCCAAGAACACTTCCTTAACGTCGTCGAACACTGGATCGGCCAGTTGGCCGCCAAGGCCGGCCTGAGCTGGCAGCGCGACGAAGCACTGGACATCCTTGCGGTGCGTTGGGCCACCGGCCGCGGTAATCGCAACGGACGTTGCGCGTACCAATTCGCCCGTTACTGGGTGGGACTGAAATTGTTGGAGCACAAGGCATGATTGATTTGCAACAAAGCGGCCAGGGCCTCGAAGGCTATGGCATGTTGGCCGCACAACTGGAATCGCTGCTGGCGGACGAGCGTGATTTTATCGCCAACGCCGCGCAGTTTTCGGCGTTTCTGTTCAACCAGCTCGATGACCTGAACTGGGCGGGTTTTTACCTCAACCGCAACGAAGAACTGGTGCTTGGTCCGTTCCAGGGGCAGATCGCCTGCGTGCGCATTCCGTTTGGTCGTGGTGTGTGTGGCGCGGCGGCGGCCACTCGGCAAACCCAGCGCGTTGAAGACGTACACGCGTTCCCGGGGCATATCGCCTGCGACAGCGCCTCGAACAGCGAACTGGTCGTACCGTTGGTCAAGGACGGGCGCCTGATCGGTGTACTCGACCTCGACAGCCCGAAACTGTCGCGTTTTACCGCGCAGGATCAGGCCGGCATCGAGCAACTGGCGGCAATTTTCCTGCGTCTGACCGACTGCTGATCACGCGGTGAGGCCAGCCTTGTGCAACAGGCTGGCCGGATCGACGTTATCGATTTGACCGGGATCGAGAAAACGCACGGCGTACTGCATGTAAACGCCTTCGTTGATGAACAATCCAAAAAGCTGGGCATCGATGTGCGCCTCACGGCACATGGTGGCCATGATCGCCAAGGCCTCGCTCAGCGTTTTGGCCTTTTTGTACGGGCGATCGGCTGCGGTCAGCGCCTCAAAGATATCGGCAATCGCCATCATCCGCGCGGGCAGGCTCATGTCCTCACGCTTCAGGCGTTTCGGGTAACCGGAGCCGTCCATTTTTTCATGATGGCCGCCGGCGATTTCGGCAATGCTGTCGAGGTGGCCGGGGAAGGGCAGGTGGCTGAGCATCATGATCGTCTGCACCATGTGGTGATTGATCATGTAACGCTCTTCGCGGGTCAGGGTGCCACGGTTGATGCTCAGGTTGTACAGCTCGCCGCGATTGTATTTGTGTTGCGGTACATCCAGTTTGAAGCCCCATGGATTGTCTTCGGGGATCAACTCGTTCGGGTCGCGTTCAAGCAAGTGCTCCGGCTTGTCTGCCAAAAGCTTTTCACTGACCGGCAGATTCGGTGCCGGCGTGCGCGCCTGACGCCGGTTCTCTTCCCATGACACGCCCAAGCGGTCATCAAGGGTGCGCAGCCAGGTGCGTTGCGCCAGATGGTCAAGGCGCTGCAGATCCGCCTCTGCCATCGCTTCACTGCCCAGATTACAGCGCGCGACAAACGTAAAATCGTCGTCCAGCGCCGTCAGCGTGGCATCGCGCAATTCGGCCAGTGCAGTCTCATCGCCGCCCAGAGCACACGCCTGCCAATAGCTGATCCAGGCATCACGCTTGAGCACTTCGAAACGCGTGCGAATTTCATGAATACGGTCGTTGATGGTTTCCAGTTTGGTGGCCTTGTCGACCACATATTCCGGCGTCGTCACTTTGCCGCAGTCGTGCAGCCACGCGGCAATGTGCAAGGCTTCCCATTCATCCTCGCTCGGTTGGTAGGCACTGAACGCCGGCGCCTCGCTTGCCGCTGCCGCTTGGGCGAGCATCAGCGTCAACTCTGGCACGCGCTGACAATGGCCGCCGGTGTACGGACTCTTGGCGTCGATAGCGCCAGCGAGCAGTTGAATGAAGGCGTCGAGCAATTGCTTCTGGCGGGCTTGCAGGCGTTGGCTCTCGATACTGACCGCCGCCGCGCCCGAGACAGCCTGGAGGAACGCGATGCGATCAGGGCGCAGTTTTTCCAGATCGGCTGCCGTGCCGCTGTCGCTCACCAGCAGAATCAGCAGGCCGATGGTTTCGTCGTGGCGGTTGTGCAGGCGGATGCCGATCAGATGGATGCGGGGCGATTGCATTGCCAGCAGGACCTTCTGCAAGTCGCCGGCCTGATCGACGCCGAAGTTGCTCACCACGTTGTTGGCGCCGACCAATTGTTCAAACCACGCCGGCCCTTTGTTCTGTTGCAGGTCGTGTCCCTGAATGTCGAATGCTTCCAACGCCTGAGACGTACCATCGATCACCAGCCCGTATGGCTCCATGCGGCTGCTGTCGCTTTCACGCAGATAGATCAGCCCTGCCTGTGCCTGAGCAATCTGCACCGTTTCAAACAGCACCCGTTGCAGCAGCGGGGCGAAGCGGGTTTCGGCGCCGAGGGTGTCGGTAATCCGAAAGAAACTCGCCAGAGTGTCTTTCATCCGCGCCATCGACACACTCAACTGGTCGACTTCAAGCACCGGCGAGCGGCGGGCCAGAGGAAAGTTGAAATCGAAACTGCGAATCGCGTCGGCTTCCTTGACCAGCGCATGCAACGGCTTGACCAATATCCGCGAAATCACCCAGCCCAGCGGCAAGCACAGCAGCAGGGTCGCGAGGGTGATCAGCGCGCCTTGCCAGCGCAGGCGGTAGGCATCGATCAATAACTCGTCCTCGGGCACCAGCAGCGCCAACTGCAAACCTTTCGGGCCGCCCTCCTGAATGCTGCTGCGGGCGACGATCCACTGGCGACCATCGGCTTCCAGGCGATTGCCCGCGGCTGCGCCGGACAACAGCGCATGCAAGCCCGGACTCAGATCCGCCGCTTTGGCCAGATGCGCGCCGCTACTGTCGACGATCAGGCGTTCGCTGTCGGGATAGGCCACGGCGTTGCCGTCGGCATCGAACAGGGCAATTTCGGTGGAGGGTGTGACGACATGTTTGCTCAGCGCCGCCGACAGGGCGACCAGCGTCAGGTCAGCACCGATGACGGCGTTCTCGCCGCTGCGTCGGGCCAGCGTCGTGCCGACATTGCGCGTGGAGAAAAACACGTAGGGCTCGGTGGTGATTTGTTCGTTTTGCTGGCGAGCATGGTTGAACCACGCGCGGCTACGCGGATCGTAGCTGTCGTCGGGGTTGTCCTGACGGCTGATCAGCGACAATGTCTGGTCAAGAAACAGCGATTGCGAGTGCACCGCGCCCTGCGGGTCATGTTCGATACTCCAGACCTGATATGCCGCCGCTTCAGGGGCCTTGAGCAATGTCTTGATGGCGGCGCTGCGCAGCGGACGCACCATGAAGAAATCGCCATTGGCATAACCCAGATATAGCGATGCCAGATTGGGATTGTCGTTGAGCGACTGGCTAAACGGTCGGAGCAAGGGCAAGCGTTGTTCAAGGCGCGCGGCCTGAGTGGCGGGGTCATCCGCCAGCAAACTCAGCAGGTGACGAATCGGCTGATAGGTTGCGGACATGTCCAGACGTACGTCTTGTTCGATCCTTTCGAACAGCTTTTCGCTGCTCGACAGGATGATCTGCGTCGTCTGGTGGTAATTGAACAGGCCCAGTACGACCCCGGTGAGCAGCAACAGGAATGTGAACATGACGCTGATGTGCACATGCAGCGGAAACCGGCGTTGCTCCGGGCGCAGTGGGCTGGGCATTTCGGACTCTCCATGATGGTTAACTCACTGCTCAGCGCCAAGCATAGTTAAGGCAAGCTCATTGTGCTTCGATCCGACACCGCCAATTGTTGCTGTAATGCCTGCTCCAGTTCGAGCATGGCGCGGTTGCTCGCCTCGCAACGGCGAGCAACTTCGTCTGTCGCCATGGCCTCGGCGCAGGCCTGCTCAAGGGCATCGCAACACTCGATTACGCGCGATGCCTGCGCGATACGTGCCGCGCCCTTGATTTTGTGAGCGACCACCGCCAGCGCCCCGCGATCCTGTTCCGGCGACAGCGCGAGCAGTTCCTCTCGGTCGAGACGGCTGCTTTTGAGCAATTCCGCCAGCAGACGGCGAGCCTGGGCCGGATTGCCACCGGTCAGCATGTTCAGGTTTTGCAGGTTGAAAGCCGGCGGCGCTGATGTCGGTGTGATGCCATCGACCCACTGGCTGAGCAGGCTCAGGCTCAGGGGTTTGAACAGGCAGTCGTTCATGCCGGCCTGCTTGCAGCGCTGGATTTCTTCGGGCTGCGCATTGGCCGTGAAACCCAGCACGGTGCATGGCGGACAGCGCGCTTGCAGTTCCTGCTGACGAATGGCGCGGGTCAGATCATAGCCATTCATCAACGGCATGTTGCAGTCGACAATCACCAGATCGAAGTGACCGGTCTTCCACAGTTCCAGGCCGCTGCAACCGTTCTCGGCAATGCTGAAGTGATGGCCGAGAAACTCCAGTTGTTGACACATCAGCAGGCGATTGGCGGGATGGTCATCCACCACCAAAACGCGTAAGGGGGTCTGCGATGCCTTGATTGGGGATTCACTTTTGACCGTGCTCAGCTGTATCGGCAGCGTTTCCAGTGCCAGCGAGACGCAGACCTGGGTGCCGATGCCAGGCTGGCTGCTCAATTGCAATTGCCCGCCCATCATTTCGCACAGGTTGCGGCTGATCACCAGCCCCAGGCCGGCACCACCTCTGCCTTGCTGGCTGCTGTTTTCCGCTTGGGCAAACGGTTCGAACAAGCGCTGCTGATCCTCGGCACTGATACCGACGCCGCTGTCCTGTACGGTCAGCTGCATCAGGGCGCGGGCAGGTACATCGGTGTTCATGAGGTCGAGGGTGATCCGCACATGCCCCTGTTCGGTGAATTTGATCGCATTGCTGACCAGATTCGACAGCACCTGCTTGAAACGCAGTGGGTCCAGATGCACATCGACGGCCAGATCTGGTGGGTTGAAGATGACTTGCAGGGAGAGGTTTTTCTGCCGGGCGAGACCGTCGAAGATCCTGGCCACTGACGTCACCGTATCGACCAGATTGACCCGTTCCGGACAAAGACTCAGACGCCCGGATTCGATCCGTGCGATGTCGAGAATGTCGCCGATCAAACCCAGCAAGTCCTTGGCCGAGTGGTACGCGGTGTCGATGGATGAGCGATCCGGGTGCTGCGGATCCATGCGTTTGAGCGTCAGTTCGAGCATGCCGATCACCGCGTTCATCGGCGTGCGGATCTCGTGGCTCATGGTCGCCAGAAAGGTGCTTTTCGCCCGGTTGGCCTCATCCGCCCGTTCTTTGGCCGTACGCAACTCGTCGAACAGCTGGCGGCGCTCGCTGATGTCGATCCAGCCGCCAATGATGCCTTTCACCTCACCGCTGGAGTCGCGGTACGGCAGTATCCAGTGATAGATCGTCAGACGCCGGTTGCCGATGTGCAGGGGCCGGTCGACGACCATCGGCGTGCCTTCGGCGATGACACGCTGGTAATCGGCCTGAAACGCTTGGGCCTCAAAGGCATTGCTCAGGGAGCCCTCGATGACGTTTTTGCCGATGACTTCCTCGCGGCGGGCATTGAATGCTTCGAGATAGCTCTCATTGCAACTTTGCAACCGGCCCTGGCGGTCGCGCACGTAAATTGGATGCGGTGTGCCGTCGACCAGCGAACGCATGAATTCGAACTGGTCGTTCAGCGCTCGTTCGGCAGCCTGGCGTTTTTTGATCTGGTGGCGCATGTAAGCGTTCCAGACCAACAGCAACAGCAGTAACAGGAAAGCGCCGATGATCACTTGATAGAACAGGCGTTGGTAGTTGTGCCAGATGTTCTGCGAGACAGTGGAGTAACCGCGCCAGCGCCCATTGATCACCCCCAGTTCGTCGGGCGCGATGCTCAACAACGCCTTGTTGATGATCGACGTCAGTTCCGTGTTGTCCCGCGCGGTCGCCAGTGAAAACGCCGCCTGGCCCGTGCCGATCGTGGTGGTGATCTGCAGCGCCTGATTGAAGATTCGCGAAGAAATGAAATAGTTGGCAATCACCAGCGAGTTCACCGCACCGTCGACATGGCCTTCAGCGAGCTGGGACACCGCGCTGAACGTATCTGCCGTTTCGATCAACTGGATGCGCGGATATTCCCGACGCAGGTACTCGACCATCGGATTGCCTTGGGCAATCGCCAGTCGCTTGCCCTTGAGCTTGCCCAGATTGGTCGGACCATCCGCGCTTTTGCGGGTCAGTAGAACGTAGGAGTTTTCCAGATAGGGACGACTGAAGTTGAGGGTTTTCTCGCGCTCCGCCGTCGGCAGTAATGCGGCGATCAGATCGGCTTGATGATGGTCGATCTGCTGGATCATTTCCGCGTCGTTGCGGCTGCGACGGATCTCGAAACGCAGGCCGGTGCGCAGGCGGATCAGCTCGAGCAGGTCGGCACTGATGCCGCGAAAATTACCGTCGTTGTCAAAGAATGTCAGCGGCGCGAACGCTTCATTGACCACCACACTGACCACCGGATGTTGTTTGAGCCACGCTTCTTCGCGCTGGGTCAGTTGCAGTTTCCGGTCGGTGAGCAGCAGATCACTGCCAGCGCTCCAGCGCTTGGCAATATTGTCACGCTCACTGGCCGGCACAGCTTTTAGTACTGTGTCGATGATGGCCAGCAGTTGTGGGTTGTTGCGGCGCACGGCGAAGCTGAATCCCTGGGCTTCCTGCTTGCCGAAATTGGCCATGCGCACGTTGTTCAGATAACCCTTGTTGATCATGTAGTGAGTTGAAAGCGTGTCGCCGAGAAACACATCGGCCTGATCGAACGCTACGGCGTTGATTGCATTCTGGTAGGAGGGGTAGCAGGTGATGAGCGCTTTGGGGTACAGCGCTTTGACTTCGGGCAACGGCAGATAATGATAGACCATGCTCAATCGCAGTCCGGCCAGGCCTTCGGTGAGTGAGCGGGTTTCGTCCTCGCGGGTAACCAGCACCGGCATGTCAACGGCGTAGGGTATCGACAGCGCCAGGTTGGCATTGCCCGCTTCGAAGCCGTTCGCGGTACCGAGCAGGTCGATCCGGCCATCGACCAGTGCGCTAATCGCCGCGTCCCGAGAGGGAAAGCGCTGCACCCGGATCGGTAGACCGGTGGCCTGGCCTAGGAGCCCGGCGTAATCGGCCGTCAGACCTTCGTAATCCTTGCCACTGGTCGTCATGTCAAAAGGCGGGTAGTCGGGCGCGGAGGTGCCCACGACCAGTTCGTTACGTGTCAGCAGCCACTGCCGTTGGGAGTGTTCGAGCGTGACCGGAACTGGCTCGTCCGCCGACCGGCTGAGCAAGGCATAGTCAGGTGAGGTGCCGGGCATGGCGAACACATTGGCGCTCAGGTAAAAACCTGCGCTCAACGCAATTAAATAGTCCTTTAAACGGCTGGGCATGCGGGCTCTCACACGAGTGCGTTTCGTTTGGCCATCTCGATAAGTTCTACAAGGGATTTGGCCTTGAGTTTTTGCATCAGACGTTTTTTGTAGGTGCTGACGGTCTTATTACTTAGAAACATGCCCTTGGCTATTTCCTTGTTAGTGCGACCCTGGGCGAAAAGTTGCAAGACCATCAACTCACGATCATTAACAGATTTGAATAATTCAAGTTCGGCAAAACGGATATCGTCGCTGCGCACCGGATTCAATGCCTGGCTGGGGAAATAGTTGTAACCGGACAGTACCGCTTTGATCGCACTGACCAGTTCACTCAAGTCTTCCTGTTTACAGACATAACCCGATGCGCCGGATTGCATGCAGCGAATGCCGAACAGCGTCGGACACTGTGCCGTCAGGATCAGGATCTTTAACGGGGAACCCATGGCATTGAAGCGAGCCAGTACTTCGAGGCCATCCAGCTTGGGGATGCTCACATCGAGAATGACCAGATCGGGCATGCACTCGCGCACCATTTGCATGGCATCGACTCCGTTATCGGTTTCACCGACGACCTTGTAACCTTCATGCTCCAGCAGCATTCGAACGGCGAGACGGATGACCGGGTGATCGTCGACAATAAAAACGGAGTTCATAATCAAATCCCATGCAAGCACGAATAAAGCGCGCACCTTAGCTCAGTTGAATGAGCACTCGCATGAAGTGACATGGCTTCAGTCACGATATCGGATTAATCCTACAATTAATGAGGAAGCGGACTACAACCAAACTAGGTTTGACGTAAGGAAGTGCTGGATTTGAACGGGCTTATAGTTTGACTTGAATGATTTGCAAGTACTGGCCGTAAATGGCTTTTTAAAGATGTTTAAAGTTGCTGAGTCATCGGCGCAATAATTGCCGCTATTCCAGCCATATCAGACGCCCGTCGACACTTGTGGGTCGATAATCACAGGCTGTGTGGATACGGGCGGCCATCGTTATGGCCGCCCGTAGGCGAGCGGGTCAGTGACTGGAGCGCCCGGTCATTTCCAGCGCCATGTCGCTGGCGTAGCTGTCGGTCATGCCGGCGATGAAATCGATCATGCGCAGAAACGACGTGTGTAACGAACCCTGCGGATCCGGTGCGTTACTGCCCAGCAGATCGAGAATGCGCCGGCTTTTGAACGACGGTGTACGACCGTTGTGTTGTTCCAGCGCCGCGCCGCAGAACGAGTTGAGCAGAATCTCGAGCGTGGTATAGGCGCCGATTTCATGCAGGGTTTTGCGTTTGTCCTGAAAGATTTTCTTGCGGGCGATGTCCTTGGCATTCAGCACGCAACGCTTGGCCGGGCCGTGCATGTGCTCGACCAGATCGCCGTGCAGCGTGCCGGCGAGGAGGGCGTCCTGTTGTTCGACAAAGGCCCGTGCGGCGGCGTTGGTCAAATGCTCGATGGCCTTGCCGCGCAGGATCGCCAGTTTGCGTCGGCGCGAATCCTGCGGGCCGAGTTGGCGATAGGTTTCCGGCAGATCATCACCCACCAGCCCGAGCAGCAGCGATTCGACTTCGGCGTAGTCCAGCAGCTCCATTTCGAGACCGTCTTCGAGATCAATCAGCGCGTAGCAGATGTCGTCGGCGGCTTCCATCAGGTACACCAGCGGGTGACGCGCCCAGCGCTGGTCTTCGATTTGCGGCAGGCCCAGTTTGTGGGCGATCTGCTCGAGCAGCGGCAACTCGCTCTGATAGCAGCCGAATTTGTGTTTCTTGTAGCCCAGGGAGTCGGCGTGGCGCGCGGTCCACGGGTACTTCAGGTAAGTGCCGAGGGTGGCGTAGGTCAGTCGGGTGCCGCCGTCGAACTGGTGATACTCCAGCTGAGTCAGGACCCGGAAACCCTGGGCATTGCCTTCGAAATTGAGGAAGTCAGCGCGTTCGGCTTCGCTCATGCCGTCGAGCCAGCCGCGTCCGGCGGCCTGCTGGAACCAGTGGCGGATGGCGTCTTCACCGGAATGACCAAACGGCGGATTGCCGATATCGTGGGCCAGACACGCCGATTGCACCACCATGCCGAGATCGGCCGGGTCGCACCATTCGGGCAAGGCATTGCGCAGGGTTTCACCCACCCGCATGCCCAGCGAACGGCCGACGCAACTGACTTCCAGCGAGTGGGTCAGGCGCGTGTGAATATGATCGTTGCTGGTGACCGGGTGGACCTGGGTCTTGCGCCCGAGACGGCGGAAGGCGCCGGAGAAGATAATGCGGTCATGGTCTTTGTGGAAAGGGCTGCGGCCAAGTTCTTGCGGGCTGTGCAGCGGCTTGCCGAGGCGTTCGCGGTTGAGCAGGGTGTGCCAATCCAAGGCTGATTCTCTCCGTCAGGTGACTGGGGGCGTTGGCCCCTAGCTTCCCGGTTCACGTCCGCCCCTGCAAGCGGAACTACAGTCCGGCGGCGTCAATGTCGATCAGCAGCAAACGTTCACCGTTGTCGAAAAACTGCCCGGCTGTCAGGCAGTACTGATTGCTGGTGGCATCGCGGTAGGTATTGGAGAGCGTCAAGCGCCGCTCCTCCCAACCTTCGGCGAGCAAATGATAGAAGTACGGGCGCCACGACCAGTTGTGCCCCAGATAGCGATTGTCGGCGACCCAGCCATGCTGCCGCCATTCCAGATTGGGCGTCAGTTGCGTGCCGTGGCGATCGCATTGATAAAACCGCAGCAGCCAGGGGAAGGCGTCCAGTTGTGGCAAAGCGCTCAAAGGGGCATGGGCCTGAGCCCAGGCTTGCAGGATCGACATCAGTTCAGCGAGTTGCTGGCGCATTTGCATCAGTCGTCCGCGCTCCACGAGTTTCTGCCGGACATAGCGCTGGCGCAGCTCGGCGAAGCGTTGGACGAACGCGTCACTGGGGAAAAACGCCTCCTGTGCCCGTGCGAACAGGAATCCCTGCACATAGCGCGATCCGCATTCCAGGGCGAAATTCAACTGCGCTTCGGTCTCGACGCCTTCGGCGATGATCCAGCAGCCGGTCTTCTCGGCCATCTGCGCGAGGGCCTTGACCACGTCGCTGCTCGGCCCGCCCAGTGCCGCGGCCTGGAACAGGCGCATATCGAGTTTGAGAATGTCCGGTTGCAGCGCCAGCACCCGATCCAGTTGCGAGTAGCCGGCGCCAAAGTCGTCGATGGCGATTCTTGCTCCCGCCTCGCGATAGCGCGCGACGACTTCGGCCAGACGTTGACCATTGCCACCCAGTTCGGTGATCTCGAAGACGATGCGTTGCGGATCGATACCGTAGCGCGCCAATTGTTTGAGGCTGGGCAGGGCCTGATCGGCGCGCAGGCGACTGATCCAGCGTGGCGACATGTTCAGGCTGAGAAACCAGTCTGCCGGCGCTTCATGCAAGCGGCTCAAGGCGTTATCGCGGATCTGCCGGTCGAGACGGCGCAGGGCAATGGCGGGCGTGCGCGGGTCGGCGAATAGAGGCCCAACCGAGTTCAGTTGACCGTCGGCTTGGCGCAGGCGCCCCAGCGCTTCGACGCCGGCAATGCGTCCGGTGGCGGTATCGATGAAAGGCTGAAAGCAGGCGAGCGGTTGCCCGTCGATCACGGGGCCTCCTTAGTGGTTCTTGTTCTGGTGAACCCCGCCGACCGGGTAGGCGCACGGGATCGAATCTCCGGATAAAGAGATTCATCCCGCCGACAGTGCAAGAATGTAGCCAGATGTATCTGTTTAGCGTTTCGCCGAGCTCTGCATCACCAGTTTGATCAGCGGCCCGAGGCTGGTGCCGAGCCGGATCAAGCGGGTCAGGCCACCGACACCGCCGCTTTTCGCGCCTTTGCCGGTGATGAAACCCAATAGCGTAACGGCGGCCACGCCCCACAAAGGCGCGTGTTTGATGCCGAAACCACCTTGCAGGTTTTGCGACATGCCGCGCATGCGCTGCAGAGGCTGCAACACTTGCCCGGCTTCATGGCGGATTTCCTGACGATGCATTTCCATGCGCAAGCGGATCAACGCCTTGCGCATTTCCCGACGCGAGCTGTTGTGTGGCAGTTCAGGCAGGCTCATGGCAGCAGGCGCTCCCGGTCGTTGGCCAGCTCTTCGAGCGTGCCGTGGAAAGGCGAGGACTCATCGAAGATCGCAGCCTTGAGGCGCAGCGCGCAGAAGATCGAGGCCAGGGTATAGAACACGCACAGGCCGATAATCGCAGCAAGGCGATAAGTGTCCCAGAACACAATCATCACCAGTGTCGATAAGCCCACCAGTAATAACAGGGCAAAGACTAACGCCAGGCCTGCGAAAAGCAACAGGCTGACGGTACGTGATTTCTGCTCCTGCAATTCAATGCCGAACAATTCGACATGACTGTGCAGCAGACCGAGAACGGCGGCGCCCAGGCGTCGCGTGGAAGAGGCGGTGCCCGCAGTCGGGCCGGATTCACCGATCGACATAATCAGCGCCGGGTAGCCAACAGGCCGATCAGGAAGCCGACACCGGCGGCAATACCGACGGACTGCCAAGGGTTGGCCGAGACGTAATCTTCGGTAGCAGTGACTGCCGCCTGACCGCGATCACGCAAGGTTTCTTCGGTCAGTTTCAAGGTTTCGCGGGCGCGCAGCAGGCTGTCGTGAATCTGCTCGCGCAGCTCATCGGCCTGATCGCCGGCCAGGGTGGCGGTGTGCTCGAGCAAGCGTTCGGTGTCGGCGACCAAAGTCTGGAAGTCGTTCATCAGGATTTCTTGAGCGGTCTTTGCCTTGATGCTGGCCATGGGTGGATCTCCGTAAGTGACGTCTGAAGCGTTCGAGTATGAGCCTTGCGCGAAGGTTCAGTACAAATGACTGGTACAACTTTTGCTGTGTCGTGGTGCGTTCCCCGGCGGTTGTGCGCTGTTGTCGGGCGTGCGCCTCGAGAAACCTTATCCCAAACAAGCCCGGTTCGTGTCAGGACATCGACCTCGTGCGCCAAAGCGGTTCGCCGGACCTTCGGATCTGTGACTGCGCGGTCGCAACTTGGTGCATGAAATGTGCGTATGAACCGCTTTGGTGCCTTTTTCGCCTTTAGGTCTGCCTGCTTATGGAAAATCTGCAAAGCGCTGTGGACACCCTGGTTCACAGCTCCAATACCTTGTTCATTCTGATCGGTGCGGTGATGGTGCTGGCGATGCATGCCGGTTTCGCCTTTCTGGAAGTCGGTACGGTGCGCCAGAAAAACCAGGTCAATGCGCTGTCGAAAATTCTCAGTGATTTCGCCGTCTCGACCCTGGCCTATTTCTTTATAGGTTATTGGATTTCCTATGGCGTGACGTTTATGCAGCCGGCGGCGGTACTGAGTGCCGATCACGGTTATGGACTGGTGAAGTTTTTCTTCCTGCTGACCTTTGCCGCAGCGATCCCGGCGATCATTTCCGGCGGTATCGCCGAGCGCGCGCGTTTCGTGCCGCAGTTGTGCGCTACGGCCTTGATTGTCGCGTTCATCTACCCCTTTTTCGAGGGCATGATCTGGAACGGCAACTACGGTTTGCAAGCGTGGCTGACGGCGCAGTTTGGTGCCGCTTTTCATGACTTTGCCGGTTCCGTAGTGGTGCACGCCATGGGTGGTTGGCTGGCGCTGGCGGCGGTATTGCTGCTGGGGCCGCGTAATGGCCGTTATCGCGACGGTCGTCTGGTGGCGTTCGCACCGTCGAGCATTCCCTTTCTGGCGTTGGGTTCGTGGATTCTGATTGTCGGCTGGTTCGGCTTCAACGTGATGAGTGCGCAGACGCTGCAAGGCGTCAGCGGTCTGGTGGCGGTCAACTCGTTGATGGCGATGGTCGGCGGCACCATGGCGGCGCTGCTTGTCGGACGTAATGACCCGGGCTTCCTGCATAACGGCCCGTTGGCCGGGTTGGTGGCGATCTGTGCCGGGTCGGATTTGATGCATCCGGTTGGTGCCCTGGTGACGGGCGCGATCGCCGGTGCACTGTTTGTCTGGTGCTTTACCGCCGCCCAGGTGAAATGGCGCATCGACGATGTCTTGGGTGTGTGGCCATTGCACGGCTTGTGCGGCGTGTGGGGCGGGATTGCCTGCGGGATCTTCGGCCAGACTGCGCTCGGCGGTATTGGCGGCGTCAGCTTGATCAGCCAGTTGATCGGCACCGCGCTGGGTGTCGCGGTGGCGCTGATCGGTGGCTTCGCTGTGTACGGCGTGATCAAGGCGTTGCATGGGCTGCGCCTGAGTCAGGAACAAGAGTATTACGGCGCCGACCTGTCGCTGCACAAGATCGGCGCGGTAAGTCAGGATTAAGTCTCGGCATCGTCGCTACCGGGATAAAAACCGTGAAGCAGCCGATAGCGGTCGATGCGCACCTGATCGACTTTTTCCTGCACCTGATGTGCCGGCAAGCCAAGCATGATCAAGGCGTGGGAGGCGAGCATCAGGCTCGATTCCAATAGTTCCGGCACCACTTCGGTGGCGCCGGCGGCTTTCAGTTCGGCCCACTGGCTGTCGTCGCGGGTACGCACCAGTATCGGTACGTGGGCGTTGAGCCGACGTGCTTCCTTGAGGATACGCAGGGCAATGTCGCTCTGATCCACGGCAACCACCAGCAGTCTGGCGCGCAACAGGCCAACAGCAGTCAGCAGATCGCCGCGCGACGAGTCACCGTAATGCACGTCGCTTTCTCCACTGGCGGCTTCCTGTACCCGCACCGGGTCATTGTCCAGCGCAATAAAAGGCTGCTTGGCGTTGCGCATGAAACGACCGATGGATTGGCCGACGCGGCCGTAGCCGCAAATCACCACATGCTGGTTGAGGTCGGCATTGAGTGCGCTGATCTCTTCGATCTGCGCCTCCTGATTGGGTTTGCGGTGCAGCACTGCTGCGATGCGTGGCGCTGCGCGCAGCAACAGGGGCGTCAACAACATCGAGCAGAACGTCGCTGCGAGCAGCAGGTCGCTCAGTGCTTCGGGCATCATGCTGTGTTGTTGCATCTGTGCCATCAGGGCGAAGCAGAACTCGCCCCCCTGGGCCAGCGCCAGACCGCTGCGCCATGCTGTTTCGCTGTCACTGCCGCGCCACTTCACCAGCAAGGCGACGACGATACCCTTGATCACCATCAAACCGACGGTGAGCCCGAGGATCAGCAGGCTGTGACTGACGAACAGTTGCAGGTCGATGAGCATGCCGATGCTGACGAAAAACACCCCGAGCAGAATGTCGCGGAACGGCCGGATATCCGCCTCGATCTGGTGTCGATAGTGGCTTTCACCGAGCAACATGCCGGCCAGAAATGCACCAAGGGCAGGGGACAGCCCCAGCAGGTGCGTCAGCCAGGCGGTCAAAAGCACAATCACTAGCGCCAGCAGCACAAACAGTTCTGCCGAGCGCGAGGCGGCCACCTCATGAAACAGCCGCGGCAGTAACCAGCGACTGGCCAGCAGCAGACCGACAAACAGCACCACGGTTTTTGCCAGGGTCAAAGGCAACGCCCAGTACCAGACTTGCTCGCTGCTGCCGGCGAACACCGGCACCAACGTCAGCAGCAATACCGCGATAACGTCCTGAAACAGCAAAACGCCGACAGCATTCTGGCCGTGACTGCTGAATACCTCGCCGAGGCTGCCCAACTCTTTGGTCACAATCGCCGTTGAGGACAGCGAAAGCCCGGCACCGAGCAACAGCGCCGGCGTCATCGGCATGCCCAACAGCATCAGCAGCAAACCGAGCAGCGCGGTGCTGATCAGCACCTGCTGGCTGCCGAGACGAAACACCACCTGGCGCAGGGCGATCATCTTCGACAGGGAGAACTCCAGGCCCAGTGAGAACAACAGAAACACCACGCCCAGCTCGGCTACGTCAGGCAAGTGTTCGCTTTCGTTGACCCAGTCGAATGCGCTCGGCCCGACCAGCAGACCCACGCACAGATAACCCAGAACCGGCGGCAAACGCAGGCGACGGAACAGGGCAATGACCACGAGGGACGAGGCGAGGATGATCAACAGATTGGCAAACACTGGACACTCCGATGGCAGATCAGGCTTTTCAAGCGTAGAGGCAAAAAGACCGGGAGGATCGCGCAAATGATTTTTCTGTGGACTGATTTGCGTCAGGGTTTTGCCTGTGAACCTTTGTTGGGGAGCTGGAGCCTTTGGGCGGCGCTGGCTCGACGGGTTTTCAGGTGCGGCCTAGAATAGGCCCACTCATTTTTTGGTTGAGCAATCATGCCTCCTGAATGTCAGCTGTTCGGCACCCTTGGATGCCACTTGTGTGAAGTCGCCGAAGCCGAGCTGATGCCTCTTGTCGAGCATGGTTTGTTGGTTGAACTGGTCGATATTGCTGAGGATGAGGCTTGGTATGCGGCTTACAGCCTGCGAATTCCGGTACTGCGCCGTGTCGATACAGGTGCTGAGCTGGGCTGGCCATTCAGCGCTGATGAGGTCGTGGCATTTCTGCGTTAATCCCCATTTTCTGGTTTATCCCGCCGGTCGCTACTGCCATGCATTCCTTGGCATTTTGCGGTTTCATCGGTTACTGTATGTTCATACAGTAAATGCGTCAGAGGGATGAACCGTGGTCAATGTCGAACAGTTGAAAAACAGCGTGAACCGGATGTCGGTTGACGTGGTGCGCGAGGCCGTTCTCGAATTGCGCCTGGACGGGCTGGTCACGGAAGGCAAGACGCCGTTCAACAAGCTGCATTTCAACACTTGCTTTGCCGAAATCGAGGCCTTGTTTCAGCGTGCCGGTTACCACAAGCAACTGGATGTGGTCGGTTATCAGGGGCTGCTCTACGCCTTGTACGATCCGGGCCGCTGGGAGGCAGTTGATGTATTGCGCTGGCTCAAGGAATTCACTGACGCCGCAGCGCTGAAAACAATTCCGGCCTGAACATTCTGCGCTAGGTTCGTTTCCCTCAGTGCTGGATAATGCCGCCCTGCATTGAGGGTTCGATTTTCGTATGTCCACATCTACATTTTCTGCTGCTCAGAATCAGGCGAGCACGCTTTATCTGCCGCCCGGTAAATGGCTGACCGTACTCGATTGTCTGTGCGAGCATTTCAGCGCCATTGACCGCGTTCAATGGCTGGACCGCATCGCTCGGGGACGTGTGCTGGACGGCCATGGCCAGCCGATCCCGGTGGACTTGCCTTACAAGGAAGGTCTGCGGATTCATTATTTTCGCGAAGTGCCGGACGAGAAGCCGATCCCGGTAGTGGAGTCGATCCTGTATGCGGACGAACATCTGGTGGTGGCTGACAAACCGCATTTTCTGCCGGTGACGCCCGCCGGCGAATACGTTGAGCAAACCCTGTTACGCAGGCTGATTCATCGCCTGGACAATCCTCACTTGGTGCCGCTGCACCGCATCGACCGGCATACGGCGGGGCTGGTCATTTTCTCGGCCAATCCGCAAACCCGATCGGCTTATCAGTCGCTGTTCCCCACGCGGCAGATCGACAAGCGTTATGAGGCCATCGCTCCGGCACTGCCCGATCTGAATTTCCCCCTGGTGCACAAGAGCCGTCTGGTCGACGGAGAACCGTTTTTCCGCATGCAGGAAGGCGCCGGAGCCAGCAATACCGAAACGGCGGTGGAGGTTCGGGAAAAGCATGGCGATCTGTGGCGTTATGGATTGTTTCCGGTGACCGGCAAGAAACATCAACTGCGCGTCCACATGACTGCGCTGGGGGCGAGCATCTGCAACGATCCGTTTTATCCCCAGGTGCTGAAAGACGTCGAGGATGACTATGCCAATCCGTTGAAGCTGCTGGCGCAAGGCTTGCGGTTTATCGACCCGGTGACCGGTGAGGAGCGCGAATTCGAGAGCCGGATCACCTTGCAGTGGTGATACTGACTTCACTTTTAGAGCGCCCATGAAAAAGCCCGCAATCAATGCGGGCTTTTCTGTATCCGGTATCGAACCAGAGCTTACAGCTCTTTAACGGTACGAACCTGATCCTTGTTGATGCGGGTTTCTTTGCCGTCCAGCTGTTTGAACTCGTAGAAGCCCGAATCGTCATCGTATTTCGGGGTGTCGACGGCCTGGATTTCGCGACCGTCATTCAAGGTGATCACTGTAGGCGACGAGCAACCGGCGAGGGTGGCAAGGCCCAGTGCGAGCATGAAAGTGGCGAGGGTCCGTTGAGTCATGGGTGTGTCTCCGAATGGGAATTCTTTTGGTTACTGAGCTTGAGACGTATACAAGGCTTGAGAGTTCCTTGAATGGTGTCAGTCTGACACAGTGTTATGGGAATTTAACAGTTCGGGGGTGTTCAGGTTGGCCAGCCGCGGGTCGTTTTTAGGGCACTCCAGGGCAGTGGCGCCTAGATTGCGCATGACCCGGCCGGGGCTGCGTTCACCGGCATTCCAGGCATCTTCGAAGGCCGTTAGAAGGGCCACCGGAATCACACACAGCAAGGGTTCCCAATGCTCGTCATGGCGCAACATTAAAGGTTTTTCAGGATGCTGATTGGCAGTCTCGCGCATGCTTTGCAGCAGCGCGGCGTCAATTCGCGGAACGTCGCACGGCAAAACCAGCAGGTGGCTATGGCGCGCCGCTTTCAGACCGGCACGAATACCCGCCAATGGCCCCGGAAAATCGCCCTCGTCATCGACCACCAATTGATCGGCAAACGGTGCGTAACGCTCGCGGTTGCGGTTGCAGGAGATGATCAGGTCGTCAGTCAGCCCGCGTACCTTACGCTGCAAATGTGCAATCAACGGTTCGCCCAGCCACTCGACCAGGCCTTTGTCCTGACCGCCCATGCGTTGGCCGCGCCCGCCTGCCAGGAGCAGAATGGAGCAGGGGGGCAATTGCGAATCGCGGGTCATGGCAGCTCTCCAGAGGGGCGGCGAAAAAATAGGGCGCTGTGATATAACACCGGGCTGTTTCTCCTACAACTGGACGAGCCTATGAAAGCCAAGGCTGATGTACCTTTCGTGCCGCTCAATATTGCGGTGCTGACAGTCAGTGACACCCGAACTCTGGAAACCGACACCTCAGGCCAGGTCTTCGTCGATCGCTTGACGGCGGCGGGCCACCGTTTGGCGGAGCGGGTTTTGCTCAAAGATGACCTCTACAAAATTCGCGCGCAAGTCGCCAGCTGGATTGCCGACGATGTCGTGCAGGTCGTGCTGATCACCGGCGGTACCGGATTTACCGGTCGTGACAGCACGCCGGAAGCGGTTGCCTGCCTGCTGGATAAACAGGTCGACGGGTTTGGGGAGTTGTTCCGGCAGATTTCGGTAGCCGATATCGGTACCTCGACAGTTCAGTCCCGGGCGCTGGCCGGTCTGGCCAACGGCACGCTGGTGTGCTGTTTGCCAGGTTCGACCAATGCCGTACGCACCGGTTGGGATGGCATCCTGGGCGAGCAGTTGGACGCGCGTCATCGTCCGTGCAACTTCGTGACTCATTTGAAGCAGGCAGCGCCTTGTGAATCCCGTGGGTAAGCCGGGCAAGACCGGAGCGCTGATGCCGGTCGAGCTGGCGCTGGAGCGCCTGCTCGACATGGCCGAGGCCTCGCCGATTGTCGAGCATGAGTATTTGCCGCTGGCTCAGGTTCAGGGGCGTGTGCTGAGCGAAGACCTGATTTCGACGCTGGATCTGCCACCCTGGCCAAACAGTGCCATGGACGGTTATGCGCTGAATCTGACCGACTGGACGGGCGAACCGATGCCGGTCAGTCAGAAGGTGTTTGCCGGGCAATCCCCCGAACCGCTGAAGCCGGGCACCTGTGCACGGATCTTCACCGGGGCGCCGGTGCCCGCGGGCGCTGATTGCGTGGAAATGCAGGAAAACGCTGAGGTTCAAACCGATGAAAGGGTGCGTTTCCTTGAACCGATGAAGGCCGGGCAGAACATTCGCCCGCAAGGTCAGGAAACCACAGTCGGTGAACTGATCCTGCCCGCCGGAACTCGGCTGGGTCCGATAGAGCAGGGATTAGCCGCATCGTTGGGCTGTGCCGGGTTGAAGGTCGTGCGCAAGGTTCGTGTCGCGGTGATTTCCACTGGCGATGAATTGGTCGAGCCGGGCCAGGCCCTGGGGCCGGGACAGATATACAACAGCAATCGAGTGTTGCTGTGCAGTTGGCTGCAACGCCTGGGCTGTGAGGTAGTTGATGCCGGTATTCTTCCGGACGATCTGGCCACAACCCGAGCGCGTCTGGGTGAGTTGCAGGATGTTGATCTGATTCTTTCCACCGGTGGCGTGTCGGTGGGTGAGGCGGATTTTTTGGGTGTCGCATTGCGTGAAGAGGGCGAGCTTGCCCTTTGGAAGCTGGCGATCAAACCCGGAAAACCGCTAACTTTTGGCCATTTCCGCAACGTGCCGGTCATTGGCTTGCCAGGCAACCCTGCGTCGACACTGGTGACCTTTGCGCTGCTCACTCGGCCTTATCTGTTACGCCGTCAGGGCGTTCGGGTCGTCGAGCCGCTGAAGTTCACCGTGCCAGCGGGGTTTGACTGGCCGGTGGCAGGCAATCGGCGTGAGTACCTGCGAGGCCGTCTTGAGCAAGGACGGGCGACTGTCTACCGCAACCAGAGCTCAGGTGTACTGCGTAGCGCCGCGTGGGCAGATGGATTGGTCGAAGTGCTGGAAGGTCGCACGCTGAGCGTCGGAGACGAAGTGGTCTTCATCCCGCTGAGTGACTTGCTCGACTGATCGCTATCTCGTAAATGCAGGCGTCGGCTGACTCAGGCGGCGCCTGCAATGACTGATTCAATTAATTGCTGATCAATGTCACAAGCTGATCGAATCGGCTATTGGCCACCCAGCCCAGCAAACCCAGCACTACCGCTGTTGCACCCGCCGAGTAGGCAAGCCGGTGTTTGATCGTTCGGACATCACCGCGAATTTCGTCCATGTCCCGTCGAAGGTATTTGAGATGGGTTTCCAGCTCGGTAACACGGGGTTCCATATCAACTTCTCCAGTGGTTCTGGCGCTGTTTTTGAAATCGGACTTGTGATTCGCGCGACTTTCGACAATGGGGCCAACCGGGCTCATGGGTATTCTCGCTTCATGACCAGGCATGGAAGCATCCACCGATTGTTTCAACTGTTTGCTTGCAACCTTTTCCAGCTCTCGAACCGGCAAGAGCCCATGGGGTGTATCCACTCATTACATGCACGTCCCTGTGTGTTGGATTGAAAATCGATACCGCCAACACACGGTGACTCAATGCTCGAACCGGGTCAATTAAGCCGATTCCGCATGTTTTGTAAGAAAAAGTACCGCTGTGTAGGACGTCCGGCGCTAGGAGGCTGAATTAATTACGGGTATGACGGCTTTTTTGCGTGCGCCAGTGGTCAAGATGTCTTAACCGATCAATTTGGGAGTGATGTTATGAGTGAACGCCGGGCGCTGTTGATTCTGCATGGCAAGCAGGCACTCAACGAGGCGGTACGCACCGCCGTCGAGGACAAGCGCAAGCAAGGCTGGGAGCTGGCCGTGCGTCTGACCTGGGAGGCAGGGGACGCACAGCGCTGGGTAGAACAAGCCTTGGCTGACGGCTACACGAAAATCATTGCCGGGGGCGGCGATGGCACCTTGCGCGATATCGCCGAAGCGCTCGCCGCGCATCCTGGCAAAGCCAGTCTCGTACTCCTGCCTTTGGGCACTGCCAACGATTTTTCCCGTGCCGCCGGCGTACCACTGGAGCCTGCCGAAGCCCTTGAGCTGCTCGATGTGCCACCGCGCGCCATCGATCTGGGTGAAGTGGGCGGGCAGATTTTTCTCAACATGGCCACCGGTGGTTTCGGCAGCCAGGTCACGGCCAATACCTCCGAGGACTTGAAAAAAGTACTTGGCGGTGCTGCCTATCTGTTCACTGGCTTGTCACGATTCAGCGAGCTGCATGCCGCTTACGGCGAACTTCAGGGGCCGGATTTTCACTGGCGTGGCGAGCTGTTGGCACTGGGTATCGGCAATGGCCGACAGGCCGGCGGTGGACACGTGTTGTGCCCGGAGGCGCTGGCCGATGATGGCTTGCTGGATATCAGTATTCTGCCGGCGCCACAGGAGTTGGTGGGCACCTTGAAGACGCTGCTCAGCGATGGCTTCGGGATCGACAACATGTTTGTTCGCACCCGTTTGCCATGGGTCGAAATCAAGGTGGCCGAGGGGCTGTGCATCAATCTTGATGGCGAACCGCTCGAAGGTGACAGCATGCGATTCGAGGCGCGTCCGGCGGCGTTGCGCGTGCATTTGCCGGAACATTCTCCCTTGTTGAGCAGCGCCGGGCTGGTCAGTCGTCCAGGCTGATGATCTGCTCACGCACGGCGAACAGCACCAGACCCGCCACGTCGTAGATTTGCAGTCGCTTCATGATCTGTGAACGGTGGGTCTCGACAGTCTTGATGCTCAGGCCCAGGCCATTGGCGATTTCCCGGGTGGATTTTCCGCGCACGATCAAGCGCAGGATTTCCAGTTGGCGCGCGGTCAGATTGTGCGAGTCGGCTGCCTCCGGCTGCTGCTTCTGATTACGGGTCAGGGCTTGATTGATCACGGTATGGGCGATGGCCGGGCTCAGGTAGCGCTCGTTGTTGCGCAAGGCTTCCAGTGCATGCTCAAGTTCTGTCGCTGTGGTGTCCTTGAGCAGGTAGCCGTGGGCGCCGGATTCCAGCGCCTGCATGATCAGCGCCGGATCGGTGTGCATCGACAGGATCAGCACCTTGCTCTGCGGGCGTACCCGCTTGAGCCGTTGCAGGGCTTCCAGGCCACCGGTTTCTTTCATGGAGATATCCAGCAACACGATATCCGGATTCAGTTGCTCGACCATTTCGAGCAGCTGCGAACCGTCATTGGCCTCGCCAATCACCGCGTAACCGGGAATATCCAGCACCAGAGCGCGCACGCCGGCCCTGATCAGCGAGTGGTCATCCACCAGAAGTAAGTTGCAAGTCAACGCATAACCTTATTCGTACTGGCCCGCTCGAGTGCGCGTGGCGCCCACGGGAAGAGTGCTTCGATTTGAGTGCCTTTGCCCGGTTCGCTGATGACGTTCAGGGTGCCACCCAGTTGCTCGATTCGTTCGGCCATCCCGGCCATGCCTCGTTGTCCTTCACGACCGGGGTTGGCCGCCGGGGCGAATCCCAGGCCGTCATCGCTGATCAGCAACGTCAGACCTTTGGGCAGACGTTGCACGCGTATCACCAGATTTTTTGCCTGGGCATGACGCAGGATATTGGTAACAGCCTCTTGGGTAATACGAAAGGCGGCGACTGCCATTTCTTCCGGAATGCCATTGAGCCGCTGCTGGCAATCGAGGCTCCAGTGCACGTTAGTGTTGGCCAATGTCTTGAGCAGGTGCGCACGCAGGCTGGCTTCAAGTCCCAGGCTGGTCAACTGGCGTGGGTTGAGAATGGCTGAAACGTCGCGCACCTTGTTGAGGGTTTCTTCCAGGGTGTCGCACAACGCGGTGCATTGTTCCTGCAAGTCGTCGGGCATGCGCCGCTTGAGCCATTCGCTTTGCAGTTTGGCGGCCGTTAGCAGTTGGCCGATATCGTCATGCAGTTCGCGGCTGAGGCGATGGCGCTCGTTTTCCTGGACTTCCAGCAAGCGGTCAGCGAGTTCCTGCGGCTGAAACTTGATTGATTTGCGTGACAGTCGATATTGCACCCAGACGCACGCAGTAGCAGCGATCTCGAGCAGCAGCAATCCCAGGCAAAGTGGTGTTGAAAGAGCGTAGGTCAGCAGACTGCCGAGCGTGGCCGCGACACACAGTATGAGTGTGAACCGGCGAGCATTTTCGCGGGAGGGTGGCCATGTAGTGATTGACTTGAGGCTGGCGTACATAACGGATGGAGCCAATGGATGTTCGCTGCGGGCAGACCGGCCGGAGGCTGACGGGTCTCTGTCTGAAAATGCTGTCAATTATATTATTGATTTCAACGCGGTTCAGTAAACGTATTGGCCGCCAACTATCAGTGGACAGCGATCTCTGAAGTCACTGTGCCACTAATTTGAAAGCAACTAATGGGCGGCATAATACCACTTAAGATACCGTTGGTCGCGTTTGCTATATATGTCCATTGAGTCAGGAAATACGTGATATTGGACGCAAGTTCCATAATGGAAAAGTCGATTTGTTGTGTTCGATAGATGTCAGTGTTGCCTGAAGTTGTGCTTGTTTGCACACAGGTAAACCCTGAGGCCGGCAAAAATATCGGCGTCGGCTTTCAGTGATTATTTAGTTCGACTTGTCGCTGGCAGGTATGAACTATTCAATTGCGACGTTCAACGCTTGTGTTCCAAGTGCTTGCGCGGGTACCGAGTGCGGGTCAGGCTTGTCCCGAGTAGGGCAGTTGGGGCAAACGTTTGCCCGTGCGGGGCGGCTGATGGCGGCTTTGGCTGACCTGGAAGGCGAATGCTTCGAGCAGCAAAGCCTGCTCACTTTCATCCAGACTCAGTTGCCCGGTCTGCTGATCGACCAGTTCAAGCTGCCAGGCCATCAATGTGAAGCAATCCTGCAAGGCCTGCAGGGCCTGTTCGTGAAGGTCGACGTGTTCCTGATTGAGGTTGAGCAGACTGTAAATGTGCAGGGAAAACTCGGAAATCGCCTCCAGCGCGAGGGCTTCAGCCCTGCGTGCGAGTTTCAGCAGAGTACTGAGCATGCACTCGATGGCGTCCTTGTCATTGCTGATCAATTGCAGGTGGCTGAGGCATTCTTCGGACTTGGCCAGGAGTTGCTCGGCCTCGACAAGGAATTCGGGGAAGCGTTGTACCCACTCTTTGCGGTCCATTGGCATGCTTATCTCCACAACGTCATGTCTGATGAGGGAATGCCGTGTGTGGCGACGATCGTGAATCGTCGGGAGATCGCGCCCAGACGTGCAAGTGCACAGACTGAGAGGTTCCAGAGGGCTTGTTTCCACTGAACTGCGATCGCACACAATAGCCTGACTCCGTTCATGCAATGAGAATGGCGTCACATTAATGGCTATTGGATATTGCGAATATCAGGTTGGGCCTGATTGTTACTAGGGGAATCCCTTAGGCGCGGGAACCTACCGTGCAAACCGAGGTCGCGCCGCAGAGAATGTAGCAGATGAAAATCACCGGGCCAGTAAACCATGATGTTAATGTGACATCAATGCCTGTTCATGGCATTTTTGATGGGGTCGGGTATGGCAATCAAGAACTGCGATTTGCCGCCGATAACCTCACATAGTGAATTCATCAGAACAAGCCCAGGAGTCATTGATGGCCGGCATTCTCGACACGGTAGACCAACGCACGCAACTGGTGGGTGAGAATCGCCTGGAAATTCTCATGTTTCGACTGGCCGGGCGTCAGTTGTTCGCGATCAACGTGTTCAAGGTTCAGGAAGTGCTGCAACTGCCGAAACTGACTTTGATGCCGCAGCGTCACCCGTTTGTATGCGGAGTGGTCAATCTGCGCGGTCAGACCTTGCCGGTGATCGATCTGTCGCAGGCGATCGGTATGCGTCCGTTGGTGCCGGGGCCCAACAGCACGATCATCGTCACCGAATACAACCGCTCGGTGCAGGCCTTCCTGGTGGGCGGTGTGGATCGCATCGTCAACATGAACTGGGAAGCCATTCTGCCGCCGCCGACCAGCGCCGGGCGTCAGCACTATCTGACCGCGATCAGCAAGGTCGACGATCAACTGGTGGAAATCATCGACGTCGAGAAAGTCCTCGCCGAAATCGTCCCGTACAACGCCAAGGTCTCGCGTGAAAAACTCGATGATCCGGTGCTCGAGCGCGCCCGTGGCCGTGAAGTGCTGTTGGTGGACGACTCCAACGTGGCACTTTCGCAATTGCGCGACACCCTCGGCCAGCTCGGGGTAAAAATGCACATTGCCAGCGATGGCCTGAAGGCGTTGAACATGCTCAAGGCCTGGGCGGATACCGGCGTGAACATGACCGACAAGCTGCTGATGATCTTCACCGATGCGGAAATGCCGGAAATGGACGGCTATCGCCTGACCACCGAAATTCGTAACGATCCGCGTCTGCGTGGCTTGTACGTGGTGCTGCATACCTCGCTGTCCGGTAGCTTCAACGACTCGATGGTGAAGAAGGTCGGCTGCGACAACTTCCTCTCCAAATTCCAGCCGGACAAACTGGTCGACGTCGTTCGCCAGCGTCTGATGCTCGACGAAGTTCCGGCCTGATCACACACCCATTGTAGGAGTGAGCCTGCTCGCGATCGCGGTGTGTCAGCCCCGAATCATTACCTGACACACCGCTATCGCGAGCAGGCTCACTCCTACAGTTATTGCTCTTTGATTCCTGATCAAGCTCGTATAGGGTGGCGTTTTTACCCTTCAGGGAGCTGGCCATGCTGCGTCTGAGCGCGCTTTATCGTTACCCGTTGAAATCCGGCAAAGTCGATGTGCTGCAAAGTGTTGATCTCGACAAGCTGGGGCTTGATGGCGATCGACGCTGGATGCTCGTGGACGAGGCCAGCGGCCGCTTTCTGACCCAGCGCGCTGAAGCGAAGATGAGTCAGTTGTCGGCGCTATGGAATGCGCAGGGCGGTCTGACCCTTAGTGCGCCGCAACAGCCTCCCATCGAAATCGCCTTGCCGGGCAACGATGCCGAACTGCGCGGCGTGACGATCTGGCGTGACACCTTGCGCGTGCCGGATGCCGGTGATGAGGCGGCGCGCTGGGTCAGCGATTTCATCGGCAAGCCGACCCGGCTGGTGCAGGTGCCGCTGGATCGCGCCCGGACCACCCAGGCAGGCTTCGGCAAGGATGACGATCAGGTTGCGTTCGCTGACGGATTTCCACTGTTGTTGATCGGCGCGGCATCCCTGCAGGATCTTGCGCAAAAGGTCGGACGACCGCTGGAAATGCTGCGTTTTCGGCCGAACCTGGTGATCGAAGGCAGTGAGGCATATGCCGAAGACAGTTGGAAGCGCATTCGCATCGGTGACGTCGAGTTTCGCGTGGTCAAGCCGTGTTCGCGTTGCATCCTCACCACCATCGACCCGCAAACCGGTGAGCGCAGTGCCGATCGCGAGCCTCTGGCCACCTTGCAGAAGTACCGCGCCGAAGCCGATGGTGCGATGTTCGGCCAGAATCTGGTCAACGACAACAATGGCCGACTCGAAGTCGGCATGCCGGTGGAGATTCTCGAGTAACCCGTCTCTGAAACGAAAATGCCCGTGTCCTTGGACACGGGCATTTTTTATCGCAGTGAAAGCCGTGGGTTTAGCCGCGGTACTCGCACAGGTAAGCGGTGTCGACCGCAACTTTCAGCTGGAACTTGCTGTTGGCCGGGACGTTGAACTGGCTGCCGGCGGCGAAGGTTTCCCAGTCGCTGCTGTCGGGCAGTTTGACGGTCAGTGCGCCGGAAACCACATGCATGATTTCACGCTGAGCGGTGCCGAATTCGTATTCGCCCGGGGCCATGACGCCGATGGTCGCCGGACCTTCAGCGGTGCCAAAGGCGATCGACTTGACGGTGCCGTCGAAGTACTCGTTGACTTTAAACATGGGCGATTCCTCGAAAAGGGTTAGAAATTGGAGGCGGCCAGTATGCACAAGGCTTTTCGCGCCGTCACCTGCCCGGCGTCTGTCCGGTGAGTTCTCGAATTGACCCTAGAGTGGCAAGACCAGTGGCAACAACCGCGCGGTGTTGCGCGCATCTTCCAGCGCCCGGTGCTGCTGGCCGCTGAACTGCATGCCAGCCAATTGCAGCGCACCGTTGAGGCCTAATGGACGCTCCAGGCGGCGGGCCTTGGCGAAGCGTTGTTTGAGATTCATGTGCGGCACCTTGCTCAAGCCACTGTCGATTTGCAGACGCTGCCATTCCTGCAACAACTGCTTGCGGTCGTAATCGCCCCAACTGGCCCAGCCTTCAAGGCGTGTCTGATGTTGCGCGAGCCAGCGTTCGAACGCCGGCCAGACCTCAGTCAACGGCTGTGCCGAGTCGATATTGGCTTGGGTGATGTGTGTCAGTTCACGACAGAAAGGCGTAAGCAACGGCCGTCGCGTCGGTTTGACGAAACGCTGGAAGTGATCCTGCTCGCGCCCGGCGCGATCGACCAGGGTGGCGCCGATCTCGATAATTTCCATTTCGGTGACTGGCCAGCCACCCTCATCGGTGGTGGCTTCCAGATCTATGACCAGCCAGTGAGGCATCGCAGGGTTCCTGATTTCCGCGTTCTGATAACTCAGAGCGTAGTCAAAACCCGCACGGGCGTGTGGGCGACTACTCGACCTGTAACAGAACCTGACGATTTTTTACCTGATCGCCGACCTTGACCTGCACCCGCTTGAGCACGCCGTCGATGCCGGCCTTGAGCGGGTGCTCCATTTTCATTGCCTCCAGCACCACCAGCAACTGACCTTTGCTGACCGGACTGCCTTCGCTGACCAGTACGTCGACGATGGCACCGTCCATGGGGGCTTTCAGGGTGCCGGAGCTGACGCTGGTCTGACTGTCGATCACGGCGTGAGTTCGATCCTCAAGGCGCAGACTGCCGGGATGGCAGAACAACCAGAGTTGCTCGTCATTCTGGCGGTAGGTGTGGCGCTGACGAAGGCCGTCAACTTCCAGCGTGACCGACTGGGCATCGTGATCGATAAGTTTCAATTCAAGTGTGCGTTCGGCTATCTGCACTTTGAACACGCCTTGTGCCTCAGCGAGCAGTTGCACGGTCCAGGTCTGATCGTCGAGGCCGAGGCGATAATGCAGCGGCACATTCGCGTTATTGCGCCAGCCGTTAAGTGGTGCGCGGTGGCTGCGGGCGCTGGTTTGATAGAAAAGTACCGTTGCGATCGCCAACTGCTCGGCATCCGGAATGGAGCGGTGCAGGCAAGGGTGATCACTGAAGTGCCGGGCGATGAAGGCAGTACTGAAGTAGCCGCTGATGAACTGCGGGTGTTGCAACAGACTGGCGAGCAGGCGCTGATTACTCTGTACACCCAATAGCACCGTGTCCTGTACCGCGCGCAACAGTTTGCGTCGGGCTTCCTCGCGAGTGGCACCCCAGGCGATCAGCTTACCGAGCATCGGGTCGTAGAACGGGCTAACCGATTGCCCTTCAAGCAAACCATGGTCGATTCGCGTACCGTGCTGCAGCGCCGGTTCCCAGGCTTGCACTCGGCCGGTTTGTGGCAGGAAGTCTTGCGCGGGATCTTCGGCGTAAAGCCGCACCTCCATGGCATGTCCGTTGAGCTGAACCTGATCCTGGGTCAGCGGCAACGGCTGCCCTTCGGCAACGAGCAATTGCCATGCGACCAGATCCAGCCCGGTAATCAGTTCAGTTACCGGGTGCTCGACTTGCAGACGCGTATTCATTTCCAGAAAGTAGAACTGGCCGCGTGTGTCGAGCAGAAACTCAACGGTGCCAGCGCCAACATAGTTCACTGCGCGCCCGGCTTTCAATGCCGCTTCACCCATGGCCTGACGCAACTCGGCGGTCATCACCGGGCAGGGCGCTTCTTCGATGACTTTCTGGTGGCGGCGCTGGATTGAGCAGTCACGTTCGCCCAGGTAGATCAGGTTGCCGTGCTGATCGCCGAACAACTGCACTTCGACATGCCGCGGTTCGATCAGCGCCTGTTCAAGGATCAATTCGTCGCTGCCGAACGCGTTCAATGCTTCGGAGCGCGCGGTGCGCAGTTGCGCCGGCAGATCAGCCGCATTTTGCAGCAGACGCATGCCGCGCCCACCACCGCCGGCACTGGCCTTGATCATCAGTGGGTAGCCGATTCGCTCGGCTTCGCGCAGCAGAGTGGCGTCGTCCTGTTCGGAACCTTGATAACCGGCGATGCACGGCACACCCGCTTCGAGCATGGCGATTTTTGACTGGCGTTTGCTACCCATCAATTCGATGGCTTCGACGCTGGGGCCGATGAAGATCAGCCCGGCCTGTTCACAGGCACGGGCGAATTCGGCGTTTTCCGAAAGAAAGCCGTAGCCGGGATGGATCGCGTCAGCGCCGCTGCGGCGAGCGGCGTCGAGGATCGCAGGGATGTTGAGGTATGACTGTTGAACGGGGGACGGACCAATGCGAACGGCTTGGTCAGCCATCTGAACGTGCAGGGCCTTGGCGTCGGCATCGCTGAAGACGGCGACGGTGCGATAGCCCAAGGCTTGGGCGGTGCGCTGGATGCGGCAGGCGATTTCACCGCGGTTGGCGATCAGGATTTTGTGGATGGCGGGCATGGTGATCTTCCTGAGTATTTGGCGGTGAATGTGATGGCCTCATCGCGAGCAGGCTCACTCCTACATTTGGAATGGATTTCCCCTGTAGGAGTGAGCCTGCTCGCGATGCTTTTAAGTGGCCCACCGAGGTTTACGCTTCTGCACAAATGCCATGGTGCCCTCGATCCCTTCGTCGCCTGTCACCGCTTCGCTAAACCACTGCGCCGCCTCATCGAGCAATTCACTTGAAGGCTGCCCGGCACTCGCCAACAACAATTTCTTGGTCATGGCATTCGCCTCCGGCGCGCAACACAGCACATGTTGCAACACCTCATCCAGCCGCTCAGCCAGCGCTTGTGCATCCTGCTCGACGAAATGCACCAGCCCCAGACGGCGTGCCTGGTGCCCATCGAAACGTGCGGCGGTCAGTGCCAGTCGACGGGTTTCGGTGAGGCCGATGCGCTGCACCACAAACGGCGCAATCTGCGCCGGCAGTAAACCGAGACTGGTTTCCGGCAAACCGAATTGCGCTTGATGATCGGCAATCGCGATGTCGCTGATACAGGCCAGACCGAAACCACCACCGAGCACCGCGCCTTGCAGCACGGTGATCAGCACTTGCGGCGTGTGCTGTGCTTCTTCCAGCAGGGCGCCGAACGCGCGATTCAGATCGCGGTAAGCCTCGGTGCCCTGAGCGCGGGCGTTGGCCATGTCCTTGATATCGCCGCCGGCACAAAAATGCCCGCCGGCACCGCTGAGCACCAACGCCCGAACAGCGCGGTCATCACGCACAGCCGCCAGCACCTCGCGCAGTTCGCTGACCATCTGCAGGCTCATCGCATTACGACTGTCCGGCCGATTAAGGGTGACGTGCAGCACGCCGCCATGCAGCTCCAGCAACAGCGTCTGGCATTGCGGCAGGCTGCTCATTTCTTTTTCCCCGGGAGGATGCCCATCAGTTTGCAGATAATCCCCAGCATGATCTCGTCGGCGCCGCCGCCAATCGATACCAGCCGGACATCGCGGTAGGCGCGGGCCACCGGGTTGTCCCACATGAAACCCATGCCGCCCCAATATTGCAGGCAGCTGTCGCTGACTTCGCGGCCGAGGCGCCCGGCCTTGAGCTTGGCCATCGACGCCAGCCGCGTGACGTCCTGGCCTTTCACGTATTGCTCGGTGGCCTGATAGACCAGCGCGCGCAGGCATTCGATTTCGGTCTGCAATTCGGCGAGGCGGAAGTGGATGACCTGATTGTCGATCAGCGGATTGCCGAAGGTCTTGCGCTCCTTGCAGTACTCGATGGTGCTGTCGACGCAATATTCCAGGCCCTTGATCATGTTCGCCGCGCCGAACAGACGTTCCTCCTGAAACTGCAGCATCTGCATCATGAATCCGGCGCCTTCATGGCCGATGCGATTGCGCTGCGGCACGCGCACGTTGTCGAAAAACACCTGGGCGGTTTCCGAGCTGCGCATGCCGAGCTTGTCCAGGTGCGAGCTGAGGCTGATCCCAGGCGTGTTCATCGGCACCATGATCAGCGATTTGTTGATGTGTGGTTTGTCGTCCGAGGTGTTGGCCAGCAGGCAGATGAAATCGGCGCTCGGCGAGTTGGTGATCCACATCTTGCTGCCGTTGATCACATAGTCGTCGCCGTCCTTGCGCGCGGTGGTTTTCAGCCCGGCGACGTCGGAGCCTGCACCGACTTCAGAGACGCCGATGCAACCAACCTGCTCGCCAGTGATCGCCGGGCGCAGGAATTCTTCGCGCAGTTCATCGGAGCCGAAGCGGGCGAGGGCAGGCGTACACATGTCGGTCTGCACGCCGATCGACATCGGAATGCCGCCGCAATGGATGGTGCCGAACTCTTCGGCGGCGACAATCGAATAGCTGTAGTCGAGGCCCATGCCGCCGAATTTTTCCGGTTTGGAAATACCCAGCAAACCGAGGTCGCCAGCCTTGCGGAAAATTTCGTGAATGGGAAAGCGTCCGGCCTTTTCCCATTCATCGACGTGCGGATTGATCTCGTGCTCGACGAACTGGCGGACGGTGCGGCGCAGGGCTTCGTGTTCCGGGGTGAAGATCATTTTTATTGTTCTCCGTAAGATCCGTGGCGGTCAGAACCGGCTGACGCCGAAGCTATTGGGTTGCAGCTTGCGAATGTCGGCCTCGTGGCAGATGTCCAGCAAGTAGCCAAGCAGGGTGCGCGTGTCGCGGGGGTCGATCAGCCCGTCATCCCACAGATTGGCGCTGCCGTAGAGCGCGGTGGATTGACTGTCGAGTTTCTGCGCGGTGACTTGTTCGAGCATGTCGAGCATTTTCGGGTCTGGCGTCAGGCCGTCCTTCAACTGCTTGGCTTCGGTAACGATGCGCAAGACTTTGCCGGCCTGCGCACCGCCCATCACCGCCGTGCGGCTGTTCGGCCAGGCGAAGATGAAGCGCGGATCGAGACCACGCCCACACATCGCGTAGTTGCCGGCACCGTAGGAACCGCCGACGACCATCGTCAGTTTAGGCACCCGTGCATTGGCTACCGCTTGAATCAGTTTCGAGCCGTGTTTGATCACGCCTTGCTGCTCGGATTCGGTGCCGACCATGAAACCGGTGGTGTTGTGAAAGAACAGCAGCGGCGTCTGGCTCTGATCGCACAACTGAATGAACTGCGCCGCTTTGCTCGCGCCGTTGGGTGTGATCGGGCCGTTGTTGCCGATGAACCCGCAGGCGCGGCCCTGAATCTTTAGCTGGCCGCAAACTGTTTGCTGATCGAACTCGCCCTTGAATTCGACGAAGCAGGATTCGTCGGCAATGCGCGCGATGATTTCGCGTACGTCGTAAGGTTTTTTCGGATCGTCGGGGATCAGCCCGAGCAATTCATCGATGGGGTAGAGCGGCTCTTTGTATTGTGGCTCCGGCAGCCACGGCAGTTGCTCGTTCCACGGCAGCATACGGAGAATTTCGCGCACCTGACGCACGCCATCGGCATCGTTTTCCGCCAGGTACTCGGCCGTTCCAGCGACCTGCGCGTGCATCTCGGCACCACCGAGTTCTTCATCGGTGGCGACTTCGCCGGTGGCCGCTTTCAGCAGTGGCGGACCGGCGAGAAACAGCTTGGCCTTGCCGCGCACCACTACCACGTAATCCGACAACCCCGGCTGATAAGCGCCACCGGCCGTGGCCGAACCATGCACCACGGTAATCTGCGGCAAACCCATTGCCGACATCCGCGCCTGATTGGCAAAACTGCGCGCGCCTTCGACAAAAATCTCCGCCGCGTAATTGAGGTTGGCGCCGCCACTTTCGGCGAGGGTGATCACCGGGAGTTTGTTTTCCTGGGCGATCTGTTGCAGGCGCAGGGATTTTTTCAGGCCAGTGGGCGAGATCGTCCCGCCCTTGATTGCGCTGTTGTTCGCCACCACCATCGCGCGAATGCCGCAGACGTAACCGATACCGGCGATCAGTCCGCCACCGGCGGAACTGCCGTCCTTGTCGTCGTGCAACTTGTAGCCGGCGAGGCTGGCCAGTTCGAGAAACGGCGCGCCGGGATCGAGCAACAGATTCAAGCGCTCACGGGGCAGCAGTTGCCCGCGCTTGTCGAACCTGGCTTTGGCTTCGGTGGCCTTGTTCAGCAGACTCTGTTCGAGTTGCTGCACATGTTCGATCGCCGCGAGCATGGCCGAGCGGTTGCGGGCAAACGCTTCGCTGTGCGGGTCGAGTCGGGACTGGATCTGCGGCATGGCTTACTCCTTGTCCTTCAGCACATCGGGTAAATACGCGCGGTGGAAACCGTTGAACGACTCGCTGTGGGTCGCCTTGTGCAACGGCCATGCACGGCTGCCGAGGCTGGCCGCGCCGTCGATTTTCAAGGTGCTGCCACTGATAAATGCGGCGGCCGGGCTAAGCAAAAAAACAATCGCCGCACTGACTTCCGACTCGGTACCAATACGCTTGAGCGGCACGTGTTCGCGCAGGGTCGGAATCACCGCTTTGAACGCGCCTTCGTAAGTGTCCATGCCGCTGGAGGCAATCCAGCCCGGCGCCACCGCGTTGACCCGCACGCCGGCATAACCCCATTCGAACGCGGCAGTTTTGGTGAAGTTGTCCATGCCCGACCGCGCCGCGCCAGAGTGACCCATGCCGGGCATGCCGCCCCACATGTCGGCGAGCATGTTGACGATGTTGCCGCCGTGTTTGCTCATCGACTGGTTGAACACTTCCCGCGCCATCAGAAAACCGCCGACCAGATTGGTGCGCAGCACGGTTTCGAAACCTTTCTGATTGATCGAGGCCAAGGGCGACGGGTACTGGCCGCCGGCATTGTTGACCAGACCGTGGATCGGTCCGTGTTCAGCAATCAATTCGCTGACCAGTTGTTTTACCGCTTCTTCATCGCGGATATCGCAAGCCTTCCAGTGCGCGCGGCCACCGTCCTCGGCGATTTCGTCGGTGACCTTTTGCATTTTCTCCGGCTTGCGCCCGACCAGCAGTACATTGGCGCCGAGGGCCGCCAGTTCATGGGCGGTGCAGCGACCGATGCCACTGCCGCCACCGGTGACGATGATGGTCTGGCCGCTGAACAGACCGGCGTTGAAAATCGACGCGTAAGCCATGCAAACAATCCTCTAGTCGAGCTGTTCGGCGATGCTCTGTGGCACCGGGATCTGGATTTCCAACAGTTGCTGGGCGAAGGCTTTGCCTTGCGGATCGATGCGCAGACTGGCCACGCCGCCACCGCCGAGGGCGTTTTCCAATAGAAAATTCAGGCTGTGGGTGCCGGGCAGATACCAGCGTTCGACCCGGCCGTGGATCGGGTCGAGTACGTGGCTCATCCAGTCGACAACCACGGCCGGGGTCAGCGCTTCGGCGATCCACGGCAGGTATTCGGGTTTGCGCGGCATCACGCCAATGTTGCTGTGATTGCCCTTGTCACCGGAGCGCGCGACGGCCAGTTTCACCAGCGCCACACTGGCATCGGCGCGGCCCTGTGGTTTGGGCGGCTGATGGGGCAGGGGCAAATCCGCGCTGTCGAGTGCGCTGAGCGAAGGCAGGGCGCATGGATAACGTTGACCGGCCATGTCGATCTGTACTGTGCAGGCGCTTTTATCGATCAGGAATGAAAACAGACGAATCAGCGGATACACCGTTGGCCGCCCGCCGACGATGCCGGTCAGCCCCGGCGCCATGCCGGTGGCGGCCTGGGCAATCTCCCGGGAAAACAGTACCAGCGCCTGTTTGTCTGGATGACGTACGGCGAGCTTGATAACCACTTCGCGGCTGTCGCGGCGTTGGCCATGAGGGCCGTAGGTGGCTTCGCTGCCGAGCAGTTCGATGTTGATTTCGCTGTAGGGCGCCCAGCCGCGCTGGCTGAACATTTGCGAAGTCTTGTCGATAATCGCCTGACTGACCCGCTGCGCTTTTTCCACTGCATCGATACCGGCGATCAGGCAACTGGCGGTGCAACGAAACCCTTCCGGGTAGGTGGCGCTGACCTTGTATTTATCGCTTGGTGGCAGGCCTTTGGCGCCGTGGACGTGCACGGCATTCTTGCCTTGTTGCTGAAGTCTGACCCCAGTGAAATCGCAGACTACATCGGGCAACAGATACGCCTGCGGATCGCCGATTTCATACAGCATCTGTTCACCGACAGTCAGCGGGGTGACCAGTCCGCCTGAGCCTTGCGGTTTGCTGACGATGAACTGGCCGTCGGCGCTGACTTCCACGATCGGAAAGCCGATGTGCTCGTAATCCGGCACTTCGCGCCAATCGGTGAAATTGCCGCCGGTGCATTGCGCGCCGCATTCGATGATGTGCCCGGCGAGCGCAGCCTGGGCGAGTTTGTCGTAGTCGTGCCATGACCAGCCGAATTCATGCACCAGCGCCGCACTGACCACCGCGCTGTCGACCACGCGCCCAGTGATGACAATGTCGGCGCCCAGGCGCAGCGCTTCGACAATGCCCGGCGCGCCAAGGTAGGCGTTGGTCGACACGCACATTGGCGGCAGCGGGGCGCCGCTGAACATTTCGGTGATGCCGCTGAGCTGTTTGAGCTGTGGTTGCAGATCATCGCCCAGTAATACGGCGATTTTCAGTGCGACGCCGGCCTTGTCGCAGGCCGCTTGCAGGGCGGCGGCGCAGGCTTGCGGATTGATCCCGCCGGCATTGCTGATCACGCGGATGTTCTGCTCGGCCAGTTGTGGCAGCAGGGGTGTCAGCGCGTCGATGAAGTCGCCGGCAAACCCCGCCTGTGGGTCCTTCATGCGTGCCCCGGCCATGATCGACATCGTGATCTCGGCCAGGTAATCGAACACCAGATAATCCAGCTTGCCGCCGTCCACTAACTGCGCGGCGGCGGTCGAGGTGTCTCCCCAGAATGCACTGGCGCATCCGATGCGAACGGTGGTGGGCATTTTTATCTCCGACTCAGCAACCTGCGACAGAAGTGTCTGGAGGCTACCAAGCAAGCGCTTGGTTTGTAAACAGTTGAGACTATCTTCTGCCCAAGCGCTTGCTTGGTTGCCGCTGGCGGCTTAAATTGCGCGCAACCCTGCGGTTTCAGGGGGCAACAGACTGATCGACTGTAGGAGAGAACGGGTGGACGAGCAAAAAGCCCTGAGGGTCATGCGCGATTTGGTCGACGAAGGCCAGTTGACTGACCCTGACAGCGCCCGCGGCAAATTGCTGCAAGTGGCCGCTCACCTGTTCCGCAACAAAGGCTACGAACGTACCACGGTGCGCGATCTGGCCGGCGCCGTCGGCATCCAGTCGGGAAGCATTTTTCATCACTTCAAAAGCAAGGATGAAATCCTCCGGGCGGTGATGGAGGAAACCATCCGCTACAACACCGCGTTAATGCGGGCAGCTCTGGCCGATGCGGCCAATGTGCGCGAACGCGTGCTGGCGCTGATTCGCTGCGAACTGCAGTCAATCATGGGCGGCAGCGGTGAAGCCATGGCGGTGCTGGTTTATGAGTGGCGTTCGCTGTCCGAAGAAGGTCAGACCCAAGTGCTGGCACTGCGCGATGTCTACGAGGACATCTGGCTGCAAGTGCTGGGTGAGGCCAAGGACGCAGGATTTATCCGTGGCGATGTATTTATTACCCGACGTTTCCTCACTGGCGCACTGTCCTGGACGACCACCTGGTTCCGTGCCGGCGGCAGTTTGAGCCTCGATCAGTTGGCCGACGAGGCGTTGATTCTGGTCCTCGAAGAGCGTTGAAGCACTTTCTATCGGGCCGGGAAACTGGCTAACTGGGCGAAACCGCCTAGCTTGAATGCATTGATCGGTATTTTTTCGGGGAGTGGGGTGTTTTGAAGTCTTTGCCAATTCGGACGGCCGCGGGCTTGATGCTCGCAGCGCTGGCTGCATTTTGGGTATTGCCCGCTCAGGCAGCGCAATTGGTCCGGGTCGGCGCGGCGCATTTTCCGCCTTACACCGTTCGCCCGGAAAACGGTGCCGACACAGGCCTTCTGCCGCAATTGGTCGAGGCCCTCAATCGCCTGCAAAGCGACTATCAGTTCGTCCTCGTGCCCACCTCGATTCCCCGGCGTTTCGGTGACTTCAAGCAGGGCCGGATCGACATGGCAATTTTCGAGAATCCCGATTGGGGCTGGAAGGAAATTCCCCACACAGATGTCGACATGGGTCTTGAGGATGCGGAAATTTTCGTCGCACAACGCGAAGATGGCCGGCAGCAGAATTATTTCGCCGACCTCACTGGCAAGCGCCTGGCTCTGTTCAGCGGTTATCACTACGAGTTCGCCAACTTCAACGCTGACCCGAAATACCTCGCACAGAATTACAACGCCACGCTGACCTATTCCCACGACAGCAACCTGCTGATGGTGCTGCGCGGGCGCGCCGATGTTGCCTTGGTGACCCGTTCCTATCTGTTCGATTACCTGCTGCGTAACGAGAAGGTGCGCGACGAGTTGCTGGTGTCGCAGCGCATCGATCAGGTCTATCACCATTACGCGATTCTTCGTCCGACCGCGCCGATCACCGGCGCGGCGTTTGGCAAGTTGTTGCAGGGTTTGCGCGACAACGGTGAAATGCTGAAGATTTTCGATCCGTACAAGATTGCCGTAGTGCCGGTGCCTCACCACTGAGGCAGCGATTTCTGGGCAAAGCCTAAATTTTCCCTCCCGGATCACGTCCCATCGTTGAACTGTCGACGATTATCGTGAGCCCGACCCATGTCCAATCTGAATGACCTGACTTCCCTGGCCTTGCCTGCGGGCAGTCAACTGATCGCTGATGTCAGCGAAAACCGTCTGAGCCTGAGCCTGGACGGACAACCGCTGATCCGCTTGCGCCTCGATCGAGACGCAAAGGGGCCGATCCAGATCGATGAGCGTTTTGCGTTGCCGCCCGGGCAGGCGTTGTGGGCAGCCTGTTACTGGCTGTTCGCACGGGATCCGGCGTGCCGTCAATTGACCTGGCAACTCGATCAGCCACCGACCGAAGCCTTGCTCAGTGGCTTGCTGGTGAGCACCGAAGTGGCCGGCGAATATCGCTGCGAGCGCACGCTGTTCTGGCAGTTGCCGCAACCGTGGCTCGGCACTTCGCTGAGTGGTAGTTATCCGCAGCAGATGGTCATCAGCCAGGGCAAGCGTCATCCGCTGCGGCCAGTCAAACCGCGCGGTGAAGTGTATCGGCGTTTCGATGCCCGCCTTGGTGCGTGGATTTCCCTGCGCACTGTAGAGATCGAAGCAGACCTGGCGCGCTTCAACCGCTGGCAGAACAGCCCGCGCGTTGCCAGTTTCTGGCAGGAAGAGGGCAGCCTCGAGAAGCATCGCGAATACCTGAGCAAGCTCGATGCTGACCCGCATACGCTGACGCTGATTGGCTGTTTCGATGATCAGCCGTTTGCCTATTTCGAAGCCTACTGGGCCAAGGAAGATCGCATCGCGCCGTTCTACGATGCCGACAACTACGATCGCGGTATTCACATGCTGGTCGGCGAGGAAGAGCACCGTGGTCCGCATAAAGTGGCGAGCTGGTTATCGGCGCTGGTGCATTACCTGTTTCTTGATGATCCGCGCACTCAGCGGGTGGTCGCCGAGCCGCGGGCCGACAACGCGAAGATGATCGGCCATATGCAGAATCAGTGCTTTCACTGCGAGAAGGAATTCGACTTTCCGCACAAGCGCGCGGCGCTGATGATGCTGGGGCGTGAGCGGTTTTTTGATCGCTGCAAGTTGGCTTGAGGTCATTTAAAAGCAAAAGATCGCAGCCTTCGGCAGCTCTTACAGAGGAATGCATTTCCATGTAGGAGCTGCCGAAGGCTGCGATCTTTTTTATCTGTCGGCGCGGTCTCAGCGACGACCCACGGCTACCGCATCCTGACGGCTGCCCGAGACCTTGCGGCAGTGCACCAGTGCATCACGAATCATGAAGTTGACCAGGGTTGGCGAAACGCCCAGTTCCTTGGCGATGTCCTTTTGCGGCACGCCGTGCAGCCGGTACATCTCGAACGCATAGCGCGTGCGGCTGGGCAGTTCGGTCAGCGCGTCGGCGATGTTTTCCAGGGTCGAGAAATTGATATGCGAGGTTTCCGGCGAAGCACCCTGGATGACCACATTCAGCCCTTCCTCTTCAGGGCCGGAGTACTTCTGCTCAAGCGCCTGTTTGCGGTAATGATCGATGGCGAGGTTGCGCACGATCTGGAACAGATAGCTCAGTTGAGCCTTGATCGACGACGTGATCGGTGGCGCCGATTGCAGTCGGAAAAACGCATCCTGCACCACATCTTCGGCGCGCGACCGGCAGCCGGTAATGCGGGCTGCAATCTTGACCAGAATCAGTCGATTGTCGACGAATGCCTGAAGTAGCGGTGAATCGCACTTGCTTGTGGATACTTGTTCCGTCATGGAAATCACCTTGCTGCCAAATAGGTTCGTGGGACGCCTTGGGGGATGGGGGCGTCCTACACATCGAGCGACAAATTATGTTGAATGATAATGATTGTCAATTGAGAAAGAGAAGTAATGCGCCACAAAGGTGCGTTCTGAGAACTGCGACACGCCGCCACACCCCGGCCCCATTGGCGATCCAGCCTGCCGACTAATTATTTCAAGACGTCATCCGTTCTCATTGGTGAATGGTTCCCGGTGCACAACCCCGGCCACACCGCATTCCGCAGCCTTGCGCGGTCGGCACAGACCGCGCCCTGCATGCCCTTCGAGGGGCGTGACGCAGCAAACCCGATTCCATTAGCAAGCCGAATTCAGGCAGGAAACCTCATGACCGACGCGTTCGAACTCCCCAGCACCCTGGTCCAAGCCCTCCAGCGCCGCGCGGCCCTGACGCCGGATCGACTGGCCTTGCGTTTTCTCGCCGAAAACGAAGAGCAGGCTGTGGTACTCAGTTATCGTCAGCTGGATGAGCGCGCACGCATGATCGCCGCCGCGTTGCAGGCTGACGCTGAATTCGGCGACCGTGCGGTGCTGCTGTTTCCCAGCGGTCCGGATTACGTCGCGGCATTTTTTGGCTGCCTATACGCCGGCGTGATCGCAGTGCCGGCCTATCCGCCGGAATCCGCGCGCCGTCACCATCAGGAGCGTTTGCTGTCGATCATTGCCGACGCCGAACCGCGTCTGCTGCTGACCAGCGCCGACCTGCGCGACGCCTTGCAGCAGATCGAGGGTGCGCCGCCGTTGTTGTGTGTCGACACTCTCGACAAGACACTGGCGCAAAACTGGGTTGAACCGAGCCTGCCGCAAGACCACATCGCCTTCCTGCAATACACCTCCGGTTCGACTGCACTGCCCAAAGGCGTGCAAGTCAGCCACGGCAATCTGGTCGCCAACGAACTCCTGATCCGTCACGGTTTCGGCATCGACGTGAACCCTGATGATGTCATCGTCAGCTGGCTGCCGCTGTACCACGACATGGGTTTGATCGGTGGTCTGCTGCAGCCAATTTTCAGCGGCGTGCCATGCATTCTGATGTCGCCGGCGTACTTCCTCGGTCGGCCATTGCGCTGGCTGGAAGCGATCAGCGAATACGGCGGCACCATCAGCGGCGGACCGGACTTCGCCTATCGCTTGTGCAGCGAACGGATCAGCGAGTCGGCGCTGGAACGTCTCGATCTGAGTCGCTGGCGCGTGGCCTATTCTGGTTCCGAGCCAATCCGTCTCGACACCCTGGAGCGCTTCGCCGAGAAGTTCGCCGCATGCGGTTTCAGTGAGCACAGCTTCATGGCCTCGTACGGTTTGGCCGAAGCCACGCTGTTCGTCGCCGGCACCCCGCGCGGCACCGGTATCCCGGCACTGCGCGTGGACGATCAGGCGCTGGCACAAAACCGCGCCGAGCCGGGCGATGGCAGCCCAATCATGAGTTGTGGTATCAGCCAACCGGAACACGCGGTGCTGATCGTCGAGCCAAACACACTCGTCGAACTCGCCGACAACGCGGTCGGCGAAGTCTGGGCCGCAGGCCCGAGCATCGCCCACGGCTACTGGCGCAATCCTGAAGCGAGCGCCAAGACCTTCGTCCAGCACGCCGGCCGCACCTGGCTGCGCACCGGCGACCTGGGCTTCATGCGCGACGGTGAGCTGTTCATCACCGGACGCCTGAAAGACATGCTGATCGTGCGCGGCCACAACCTGTATCCACAGGACATCGAAAAAACGGTCGAGAACGAAGTGGAAGTGGTGCGCAAGGGTCGCGTCGCTGCATTTGCGGTCAATCAGGATGGCGAGGAGGGCATCGGCATTGCGGCGGAAATCAGCCGCAGCGTGCAGAAAATCCTCCCGCCGGAGGCGTTGATCAAAGCCATTCGCCAAGCCGTGGCTGAGGCTTTTCAGGAAGCCCCGAGCGTGGTGGTGCTGCTTAATCCCGGCGCCTTGCCGAAAACTTCCAGTGGCAAATTGCAGCGCTCGGCGTGCCGCAATCGTCTGGCCGATGGCAGCCTCGACAGCTACGCGGTGTTCCCGTCGAGCACCGCTGAAAGCCAGGGCGCAGTCACCAGCGCCTCAGAACTTGAGGGCTTGATCGGCAAGATCTGGGCTGAGCAACTCAACGTCAAACAGGTCAACGCCGACGATCACTTCTTCCTGCTCGGCGGCAACTCGATCGCCGCTACGCAAGTGGTCGCCCGCGTGCGTGAAGAGCTCGCGCTTGAGCTGAACCTGCGCCTGTTGTTCGAAGCACCGACCCTGTCAGCGTTCGCCGCAGCCGTTGCGCAACAGCAGCAGGACGGCGGCAGCGCCCAAGGTGCAATCACCACACTGTCGCGCAGCGAGCCGATGCCGCAATCGCTGGCACAAAACCGTTTGTGGATCACCTGGCAACTCGACCCACAGAGCAGCGCCTATAACATTCCCGGTGCCCTGCGTTTGCGCGGCGAACTGGACGAAGACGCCTTGCATGCCAGCTTCCAGCAACTGATCGAGCGCCACGAATCCCTGCGCACGCGTTTCTTCGAGCGCGACGGCGTGGCTCTGCAACAAGTGATTGCCGGCACCGAATTCAACCTGCAACTGATCGACATCAGCGACTTGCCGGCGCCCGAGCGCGAGGCCCGTGCGCAACAAATCCGCGAAGACGAAGCACGCACCCGGTTCGACCTGGAAAAAGGTCCGCTGCTGCGGGTGACGCTGGTGCGTCTCGACGACGAAGATCACCAATTGCTGGTGACGCTGCACCACATCATTGCCGACGGCTGGTCCCTGAACGTATTGATCGACGAATTCTCGCGCCTTTACGCCGCTGCTTCGCAAGGAGCGACAGCCAACCTCGCGCCATTGCCAACCCAGTACGCCGACTACGGCAGCTGGCAGCGTCAATGGCTAGCGCAAGGCGAGAGCGCGCGGCAACTGGCCTGGTGGAAAGCGCAGTTGGGCGACGAGCATCCAGCGCTGGAGCTGGCTACCGATTACCCACGATCCGCCAAACAAACTCACAGCGCCGCACGTCACTCCGTGCGTCTGGGCGCGAGCCTCAGCGATGCGATCCGTAACACGGCACAGGCTCAGCAATCGACCCCGTTCATGCTGTTGCTCGCGGCATTCCAGAGCCTGCTGCATCGCTACAGCGGTCAGCGCGACATCCGCATCGGCGTACCGAACGCCAACCGTCCACGCCTGGAAACCCAGGGCCTGATCGGCTTCTTCATCAACACCCAAGTGCTGCGAGCAGAGATCGATTCGCGCCTGTCATTCGTTGCGCTGTTGGCCCAGACCCGCAACGCCACACTCGGTGCCCAGGCGAATCAGGATCTGCCCTTCGAACAACTCCTCGAAGCCTTCCCGCAGGCCCGCGAACAAGGTCTGTTCCAGGTCATGTTCAACCACCAGCAACGTGATCTGAGTGCGCTCAAACGTCTGCCGGGTCTGCTCGCCGAAGAACTGCCGTGGCACAGCCGCGAAGCCAAGTTCGACCTGCAATTGCACAGCGAAGAAGACCGTAACGGTCGCCTGACCCTGTCGTTCGACTACGCCAGCGAACTGTTCGATGTGGCGACCATCGAGCGTCTGGCCGAGCATTTCAGCAACCTGTTGCGCGACGTCTGCGAACGTCCGGAGCAAGCCATCGGTGATCTGCAACTGCTGACCGCCACTGAGCACGATCAGCAACAACACTGGGGCGTTGCGCCATGCACCCCGGCGCAACAATGGCTGCCAGAACTGCTCAATGAACAGGCGCGCCTGACCCCGGAACGCACCGCACTGGTGTGGGACGGTGGCAGCCTCGATTTCGCCGAACTGCACACGCAAGCCAACCGCCTTGCGCATTATCTGCGCGACAAAGGCGTCGGCCCGGATGTCTGCGTGGCCATCGCCGCCGAGCGTTCGCCGCAACTGCTGATCGGCCTGCTGGCGATCATCAAGGCCGGCGGCGCCTATGTGCCATTGGACCCGGATTACCCGGCGGATCGCCTGGCTTACATGCTCAGCGACAGCGGCGTCGAACTGCTGCTGACCCAAACCGAATTGCTCGGCCGCTTGCCGGCCAGCGATGGCGTCAGTGTCATCGCCATGGACGCGTTGCACTTGGAAAACTGGCCGAGCCAGGCACCGGGCTTGCACCTGCACGGCGACAACCTCGCTTACGTGATTTACACCTCGGGTTCCACCGGCCAACCGAAAGGCGTCGGCAACACCCACGCGGCACTGGCCGAGCGTCTGCAATGGATGCAGAACACCTACCGCCTCGATGAAACCGATGTGCTGATGCAAAAGGCACCGATCAGTTTCGACGTGTCGGTGTGGGAATGCTTCTGGCCACTGATCACCGGCGCGCGTCTGTTGATTGCCGGCCCCGGCGAACATCGCGATCCGCATCGCATCGCCCAGTTGGTTCAGGCCTATGGCGTGACCACGCTGCACTTTGTGCCGCCATTGCTCTCGCTGTTCATCGACGAACCACTGAGCACTGAATGCACCAGCCTGCGCCGGGTGTTCTCCGGCGGCGAAGCGCTGCCAGCCGAACTGCGCAACCGCGTCCTCGCGCAACTGCCAGCGGTGCAACTGCACAACCGTTACGGCCCGACCGAAACCGCGATCAACGTCACCCACTGGCATTGCACCACTGCCGATGGTGAGCGCTCGCCGATTGGTCGTCCGCTGGGCAACGTGATCTGCCGCGTGCTCGACGCCGATCTCAATCCAGTGCCGGCAGGCGTGCCGGGTGAGTTGTGCATCAGCGGTATCGGCCTGGCTCGTGGTTACCTTGGTCGTCCATCGATGACCGCTGAACGTTTTGTGGTCGATCCATTGGGCGAGCAGGGCGCGCGGTTGTACCGCACCGGCGACCGCGCGCGCTGGACCTCCGATGGCGTGATCGAATACCTCGGCCGTCTCGATCAGCAAGTCAAACTGCGTGGCTTTCGCGTCGAACCGGAAGAAATCGAAGCACGCTTGCTCGCCCAGGACGGCGTCGCCCAAGCCGTGGTCCTGGTGCGTGAAACCGCTGCCGGCGCGCAATTGATCGGCTACTTCACCGCCACCGATGCCAGCGAAGATCACGACGAACAAAACACTCGCCTGAAAACCGCGCTGGCCGCCGAGCTGCCGGAATACATGGTCCCGGCGCAACTGATGCGTCTCGACGCCATGCCACTCAGCCCCAGCGGCAAACTCGACCGCCGCGCCTTGCCCGAGCCGCAATGGCAAGTGCGTGAACACGTCGAACCGGTCACTGCACTTGAACAGCAGATCGCCGCGATCTGGCGCGAAGTGCTCGGTCTGCCTCAAGTCGGTCTGCGCGACGACTTCTTCGCCCTTGGTGGCCACTCGCTGCTGGCCACGCAAATCATCTCGCGTACTCGTCAGGCCTGCGACGTCGAGCTGCCGTTGCGCGCCTTGTTCGAACACAGCGAACTCGGTGATTTTGCCGAACAGATCCACCTGATCCAGGCCAGCGGTCGCACGAACAAACAGCCACCGATCGACAAGGTCGATCGCAGCCAACCGGTGCCGTTGTCGTACTCGCAACAGCGCATGTGGTTCCTCTGGCAGATGGAGCCGGACAGCCCGGCGTACAACGTTGGCGGCATGGCGCGCCTGCGCGGCGTGTTGCATGTCGAGTGTTTCGAGGCGGCGTTGCAAGCGCTGATCCTGCGCCACGAAACCCTGCGCACCACGTTCCCGAGCGTCGACGGCGTCGCCCGTCAGCAGGTGCATGGCGAAACCGGTGTGCGCATGGGTTGGAAGGATTTTTCAAAACTTGCCGCCGATGTGCGTGAGCAAAAGGTTCAGCAACTGGCCGATGACGAAGCTCATCTGCCGTTCGATCTGGAAACCGGCCCGCTGCTGCGCGCCTGTCTGGTGAAGACTGCCGAGCACGAACATTACTTTGTCCTGACTCTGCACCACATCGTCACCGAAGGCTGGGCGATGGATATTTTCGCCCGAGAACTCAGTGCGCTGTACGAAGCCTTTGTCGATGACCGTGATTCGCCGCTTGAGCCGCTGCCGGTGCAGTACCTCGACTACAGCGTCTGGCAACGCAACTGGCTGGAATCCGGCGAGCGTCAGCGCCAACTCGACTACTGGACCGCGCAACTCGGTCGTGAACATCCGCTGCTGGAATTGCCGGGTGACCGTCCGCGTCCCCCAGTGCAAAGCCATCAGGGTGAGCTGTTCCGTTTCGACCTTAGCGACGAACTCGCCGCGCGGGTTCGTGCGTTCAACGCGCAAAACGGTCTGACCCTGTTCATGACCATGACCGCCGCACTCGCGACGCTGCTTTACCGCTATAGCGGCCAGACTGATCTGCGCATTGGCGCGCCGGTGGCCAACCGCATTCGCCCGGAAAGTGAAGGGCTGATCGGTGCATTCCTCAACACCCAAGTGCTACGTTGCCAGCTCGACGGCATGATGTCGGTCGGCGAACTCTTCGAGCAGGTGCGTCACACCGTGATCGAAGGCCAGTCGCATCAGGATCTGCCATTCGATCATCTGGTTGAAGCCTTGCAACCGCCGCGCAGCGCTGCGTACAACCCGCTGTTTCAGGTGATGTGCAACGTGCAGCGCTGGGAATTCCAGCAGAGCCGCATGCTCGCTGGCATGACCGTCGAGTACCTGGCCAACGATGCACGAGCGACCAAGTTCGACCTCAACCTGGAAGTCACCGACCTCGACCATCGCCTCGGTTGCTGCCTGACTTACAGCACCGATCTGTTCGACGAGCCGACCATCGCGCGCATGGCCAAGCATTGGCGCAATCTGCTCGAAGCGCTGATCGCCGATCCGCAACAGCGCCTCAGTGAATTGCCGCTGCTCGATGCGCCTGAGCAACAGCACCTGCTCGATAGCCTCGGCATCGAGTCGGGTGAGCATCGTCTCGATCAGTGCATCCATCACCTGTTCGCCGAACAGGCGCTGGCGCGCAAAGACGCGCCGGCCCTGACCTTCGCCGGGCAGACCCTGAACTACGCCGAACTCGACGCCCGCGCCAATCGTCTGGCCTGGGCCTTGCGTGAGCGCGGTGTCGGCCCGCAAGTGCGCGTTGGCCTGGCGCTGGAGCGTTCGCTGGAAATGGTCATCGGCCTGCTGGCGATTCTCAAGGCCGGCGGTGCGTACGTGCCGCTAGACCCGGAATACCCGCTCGACCGTCTGCATTACATGATCGAAGACAGCCGCATCGGCCTGCTGCTCAGTGATCGCGCCATGTTCAAAGCTCTCGGCGATCTGCCGCCAAGTGTGGCGCGCTGGTGTCTGGAAGACGACAGCGCGGCACTCGCCGCTTACCCGGCCAGCGAGCTGCCGTTTATCAGTCTGCCGCAGCATCAGGCGTACCTGATTTACACCTCGGGTTCGACCGGTAAACCGAAAGGCGTGGTGGTCTCCCACGGTGAAATTGCTATGCACTGCCAAGCCGTGATCGAACGTTTCGGCATGCGCCCGGACGACTGCGAACTGCATTTCTATTCGATCAACTTCGACGCGGCGACCGAGCGTCTGTTGGTGCCGTTGCTCAGTGGCGCGCAGGTGGTGTTGCGTGCGCAGGGTCAGTGGGACGCGGAAGAAATCTGCGGTTTGATCCGCACGTATAAAATCAACGTGCTTGGTTTCACCCCGAGCTACGGCAGCCAGTTGGCGCAGTTCCTCTCAACGCAAAACGAAATCTTGCCGGTGCGGATGATCATTACCGGCGGCGAAGCGCTGACCGGTGAACACCTGCAACGGATTCGCGCGGCGTTCAAACCGGCGATGTTCTTCAACGCTTACGGCCCGACCGAAACCGTGGTCATGCCGCTGGCCAGTCTGGCGCCGGAGGTGCTGGACGAGGGCGCCGGCAGCGTGCCGATTGGCAGCGTGATTGGCGCGCGTGTCGCGTACATTCTCGACGCCGATTTGGCATTGGTACCGCAAGGTGCGACCGGTGAGTTGTTCGTCGGTGGGGCCGGTCTGGCGCAGGCGTATCACGACCGTCCGGGCATTACCGCCGAGCGTTTTGTCGCTGACCCGTTCGCCACCGATGGCGGGCGCATGTATCGCACCGGTGACCTGGTGCGCCAGCGTGCCGATGGTTTGGTGGAATATTTGGGACGAATCGACCATCAGGTGAAAATCCGTGGATTCCGTATCGAACTGGGCGAAATCGAAACGCGTCTGCTTGATCACGATTCGATCCGTGAAGCCGTGGTGCTCGCACTGGATGCCCCGAGCGGCAAACAACTGGTTGGCTATCTGGTCACCGAAGTTGCTGAGCAAAGTGAAGCCCGTCAGGCTGAACTGCGCGACGCCCTCAAGGCGCACCTCAAGGCACAACTGCCGGATTACATGGTGCCGACCCACCTGATTCTGCTGGCGAGCATGCCGCTGACCGCCAACGGCAAACTCGACCGCCGCGCCTTGCCGGCGCCGGATCCTGAGTTGAATCGTCAGGACTACGTCGCGCCGAGTAACGAACTGGAGCAGACCCTGGCGCAGATCTGGTGCGAGGTGCTCAACGTCGAACAGGTCGGCCTCAACGACAACTTCTTCGAACTCGGCGGCGATTCGATTCTGTCGATTCAAGTGGTCAGCCGTGCGCGTCAGCAAAGTATTCATTTCAGCCCGCGTGATCTGTTCCAGCATCAGACCGTACAGACTTTGGCCGCTGTAGCCAGTCGTACCGAGCAGGTGACGGCCGAGCAGGGCCTGGTGGCTGGCGAATCGGCCCTGACGCCGATTCAACATTGGTTCTTCGACACAGAAATCCCTGAACGTCAGCACTGGAACCAGGCGTTGTTGCTGGAGCCAACTGTGGCGCTGGAACCGCATCGTCTGGAGCAGGCGCTGCTGGCGGTGATTGAGCAGCATGACGCCTTGCGTCTGCGCTTCACCGAGGCCAATGCTGAGTGGCAAGCCACGCATCAACCGGTGTCCGACGTTGCTGTTCTCTGGCAAGTACGCGTCGCATCGATGGACAAGTGCGAAGCGCTGTTCGCTGATGCCCAACGCAGCTTGAATCTTGCGCAAGGTCCGTTGTTGCGTGCCCTGCTGGTTGACGGCCCTGAAGTTCAGCAACGCCTGTTCATCGCGATTCATCACTTGGTGGTCGACGGCGTGTCGTGGCGCGTTTTGCTCGACGATCTGCAAACCGTGTATCGCCAACTCGACGCCGAACAAGCGGTAAAACTGCCGGCGAAAACCAGCTCTTTCAAGGACTGGGCTGCGCGTTTGCAGGCCTACGCCGGCAGCGAATCACTGCGCGAAGAACTCGACTGGTGGCAGACCCAACTGGCCGGGCCGAACGCTGATCTGCCCTGCGAAAATCCACAGGGCGGCCAGCAGAATCGTCACGCACAAACCGTCAGCGTGCGCCTCGATGCCGAGCACACCAAACAGTTATTGCAACAGGCTCCGGCGGCCTATCGCACGCAGGTCAATGACCTGCTGCTGACGGCGTTGGCCCGAGTGTTGTGCCGCTGGAGCGGTCAACCGTCGGCGCTGATTCAACTGGAAGGTCACGGCCGCGAAACCCTGTTCGACGAGATCGACCTGACCCGCACCGTCGGCTGGTTCACCAGCGCTTACCCGCTGCGTCTGACCCCGCACAACATCGAAGAAGCTGCGGGGCAGGGCGCTTCGATCAAGGCAATCAAGGAGCAACTGCGCGCGGTGCCGCACAAAGGCCTCGGTTATGGCGTGCTGCGTTATCTCGCCGATGACCTCAGCCAGCGCAGCATGGCCGCGCTGCCGCATGCGCCGGTCACCTTCAACTACCTCGGCCAGTTCGACCAGAGCTTCGGCAGTGATGCGCTGTTCCGTCCGCTGGACGAGCCGGTCGGTGGCGCCCACGATCCGCAGGCGCCATTGCCCAACGAGTTGAGCATCGACAGCCAGGTTTACGGCGGTGAATTGCTCCTGCGCTGGACCTTCAGCGCCGAGCGTTATGACGCGCAAACCATCAACGATCTGGCCGACGCCTACCTTGGTGAACTGCAAAGCCTGATCACCCATTGCCTGCAAGACGAGGCCGGCGGCCTGACGCCATCGGACTTCCCGCTGGCCAGACTGACTCAGGCGCAACTCGATGCCTTGCCGGTGCCGGCCGCGCACATCGAAGACGTTTATCCGCTGACGCCGATGCAGGAAGGCATGTTGCTGCACACCTTGCTCGAACCGGGCACTGGCCTGTACTACATGCAGGATCGCTACCGCATCAACAGCGAACTCGACCCGCAGCGTTTCGCTGAGGCCTGGCAAGCGGTGGTCGCCCGTCACGAAGCGCTGCGAGCCTCGTTCTGCTGGAACGTCGGCGAAGACATGCTGCAAGTGATTCATACGCCGGGTCGTACGCCAATCGAATATCTGGACTGGAGCGCCATTGCTGAAAACGAGCAGGAACCGAAGCTGCAAGCCCTGCTGAAAAGCGAGCGCGAGGCCGGTTTCGATCTGCTCAATCAGGCGCCGTTCCACTTGCGCCTGATCAAGGTCGGCGCGGCGCGTTACTGGTTCATGATGAGCAACCACCACATCCTCATCGATGCCTGGTGCCGCTCGTTGCTGATGAACGACTTCTTCGAGATTTACACCGCACTGGGTGAGGACCGTGAAACGCAACTCGCCGTGCCGCCGCGTTATCGTGATTACATTGGCTGGCTGCAACGTCAGAGCCTGGCCGAGGCGCGGCAGTGGTGGCAGCACAATCTGCAAGGGTTTGAGCGCACCACGCCGATCCCGAGCGACCGTCCATTCCTGCGTGAACATGCCGGTGAAAGCGGCGGCATGGTCGTCGGCGACCGCTACACCCGCCTCAAAGTCGAGGACGGGGCGCGTCTGCGGGAACTGGCGCAGGCCCATCAACTGACCATCAACACCTTCGCCCAAGCGGCGTGGGCCTTGGTCCTGCGGCGCCTGAGCGGCGATCGTGACGTGCTCTTCGGTGTGACCGTGGCCGGGCGCCCGGTGGACATGCCGGAAATGCAGCGAACTGTCGGCCTGTTCATCAACAGCATCGCGCTGCGGGTGAAAATGCCTGAGGACGATCAGCGCAGCAGCGTGCGTCAGTGGCTCAGTGGTTTGCTCGACAGCAACATGCAACTGCGCGAGTACGAATACCTGCCGCTGGTGAACATCCAGGAACAGAGCGAATTGCCGAAAGGCCAGCCGCTGTTCGACAGCCTGTTTGTCTTCGAAAACGCCCCGGTGGAAGTTTCGGTACTCGATCATGCGCAGAGCTTGAATGCGACTTCGGACTCGGGCCGTACGCACACCAACTTCCCGCTGACGGCGGTGTGTTACCCAGGCGATGACCTCGGTCTGCACCTGTCGTATGACCAGCGTTATTTCGACGAATCGACCATCGAACGCATGCTCGGCGAGTTCAAACGTCTGCTGCTGGCGCTGGTCGATGGCTTCCATGGCGACATGGCCGATCTGCCGCTGCTAGGCACAGAGGAACAGGACTTCCTGCTGCACGGTTGCAACCAGAGTGCCCACGATTATCCGCTGGAGCAAAGCTACGTTGCGCTGTTCGAAGCGCAGGTCGCTGCGCATCCGCAACGGATTGCCGCTACGTGCCTTGATCAACAACAGAGCTACGTCGAGCTGAACCACAACGCCAACCGTCTCGGTCATGCACTGATCGCCGCCGGTGTGCAGATGGATCAACCGGTGGCCTTGCTCGGCGAACGTAACCTTGATCTTCTCGGCATGATCATCGGTAGCTTCAAGGCCGGCGCGGGTTATCTGCCGCTGGATCCGGGCCTGCCGAGCCAGCGTCTGCAACGCATCATCGAGCTGAGTCGCACGCCGGTGCTGGTCTGCTCCAAAGCATGCTTTGAACAAGCGCAGACTTTGCTGGATGAATTCAGCTGCGCCAATCGCCCGCGCTTGCTGGTGTGGGAGGAGATTCAGGCGGCAGCGACTTCGGCGCAGAACCTGGGCATTTACAGCGGCCCGGACAACCTCGCCTACGTGATCTACACCTCGGGCTCCACCGGCCTGCCGAAAGGCGTGATGGTCGAGCAGCGCGGGATGCTCAATAACCAGTTGAGCAAGGTGCCGTACTTGGATCTGAGTGATGCCGATGTGATTGCACAGACCGCTTCGCAAAGCTTCGATATTTCGGTCTGGCAGTTCCTTGCCGCGCCGTTGTTCGGAGCGCGAGTGGACATCGTGCCGAACACCATCGCCCACGATCCGCAAGGTTTGCTGGTGCATGTGCAAGCGCAGGGCATCACCGTGCTGGAGAGTGTGCCCTCGTTGATTCAGGGCATGCTCGCCTCGGAGCGCCTGAGTCTTGATGGCTTGCGCTGGATGCTGCCGACCGGTGAAGCAATGCCGCCGGAGCTGGCGCACCAATGGCTGCTGCGTTATCCGGACATTGGTTTGGTCAATGCGTACGGCCCGGCGGAGTGCTCGGACGACGTGGCGTTCTTCCGCGTCGACATGGCCTCGACGCGCGGCAGTTACCTGCCGATCGGCACGCCGACCGACAACAACTTGCTGTACCTGGTCGATGGCGCGCTGGAACTGGTGCCGTTGGGCGCAGTGGGTGAGTTGTGTGTTGCCGGGACCGGCGTCGGGCGCGGTTATGTCAGCGATCCGTTGCGTACGGCGCCGGTGTTTGTACCAAACCCGTTCGGTGCGCCGGGCGAGCGTCTGTATCGCACCGGTGACTTGGCGCGGCGTCGCAGTGACGGTGTGCTGGAGTACGTCGGCCGGGTCGATCACCAAGTGAAGATTCGCGGTTATCGCATCGAGCTGGGTGAGATCGAAGCGCGCCTGCATGAACAGCCGGAAGTGCGCGATGGCGCGGTCGCTGTGCAGGAGGGCGTCAACGGTAAACACTTGGTCGGTTATCTGGTTGCGGCCGATTCAGCACTCAATCCGAGCGAACGCCTGGAGCGGATCAAGCAGCGCCTGCGCGCCGAACTGCCAGAGTACATGGTGCCGCTGCACTGGTTGTGGCTCGAGCAAATGCCGCTGAATGCCAACGGCAAGCTCGACCGCAAGGCCCTCCCGGCGCTGGAGATCGGCCTGTTGCAGAGCCAGGATTATCTGGCCCCGCGCAATGATCTTGAACAGACGTTGGCTGATATTTGGGCCGAGGTGCTGAAGGTCGAAAAGGTCGGTGTACGCGACAACTTCTTCGAGCTGGGCGGGCATTCGTTGCTGGCCACGCAGATCGCCTCGCGGGTGCAGAAAACCCTGCAACGCGATGTGCCGCTGCGGGCGATGTTCGAGTGCAGCACGGTGGAGGAGTTGGCTGAGTACGTCGATGGATTGGCGGCGAGTGATATCACCGAGGAGAAGGTTGATCGGTTGAATGATCTGATGGCGGAGCTGGAGGGCTTCTAGTTCCTTAGCGCCTGCAATGGCCTCATCGCGAGCAGGCTCACTCCTACAGGGGAACGCATTCCAAAATGTAGGAGTGAGCCTGCTCGCGATGAGGCCGGTACATTCATGTACATTTCCAAGGTTGACGATAAAGAACCGGCAGCTCAGTCTGCCGGTTCTCTTTTTTGTCGCGGGGGTGGTCGATGCCTTTTTTCACGGTTGACGGACAAGCGCTGCATTACATTGATCAAGGCACTGGTCCGGCAGTTTTGCTGGCCGGCAGTTATCTGTGGGATCAGGCCATGTGGGCGCCGCAGATCGCCGCGTTATCGCCGCACTATCGGGTGATTGCGTTGGATCTGTGGGGCCACGGTGAGTCGGGACGGTTGCCTGAAGGCACGACATCACTGGATGACATTGCCAGTCAGGCGCAGGCTCTGCTCGATCATCTGGATATCGAACGTGTCACCCTGATTGGCCTGTCGGTCGGCGGCATGTGGGGCGTGCGTCTGGCGTTGTCGGCACCGCAACGGATCAACGGTCTGGTATTGATGGACACCTACGTTGGCGTCGAACCTGAACCCACCCGTCAGTATTACTTCTCGCTGTTCAAGCAAATTGAGGAAACCGGCGAAATCTCCGAGCAACTACTGGATATCGTTGTGCCGATTTTCTTCCGTCCGGGGATCGATCCGCAGTCGGCGCTGTATCAGGATTTCCGCGCGAAACTGGCGGCGTACTCTTCGGATCGGCTGCGCGAAAGCATCGTGCCGATGGGGCGAATCACCTTTGGCCGTGATGACTTGTTGCCACGGTTGGGCAAGTTGAATGCGGCGACCACGCTGGTCATGTGCGGCGATCAGGACAAGCCGCGACCACCGTCGGAAGCGCAGGAAATGGCTGAGTTGATCGGTTGCCCGTGGGTGTTGGTGCCGGAAGCGGGGCATATCTCCAATCTGGAGAATCCGCAGTTTGTCACCGAGGCGTTGCTTACCTTCCTCAGCGAGCGCAACCGAATTACCGGGTAATTGCACTTCGCGGGCAAGCTCGCTCCGATACTCGACCGCACCCTGACTGAGGACGCGCGGCTAAAAGCAGGAGCGAGCCGGCTTCGCGCGCAGATCCGCCGATGGGGCCAGCCCAGGCACCGCAAAGCTGAAATCTGAGATACTGCCGCCCGCAAAGACAATCATTAAGGGACTGATGTGGAGCAATTTTACTGGCGCGATCTCAAGGATCTTGAGGACAAGTGGGCCGGCTTGAGCGTTGAAGTCAAACGAGCGAAATCAGCCAAACCTCCGCTGCATCTGCAGAGCGGTAACAACGGTCGGATGAAGCTGATGCTCAACGACATCCCGTTGTTTTGGGGCACCATCGCCACCTCGTATTACGGTGCGTGGCTGGTTCGCAATCCGCAGTCCACTCAACTGGACTCGTCACCGGTTCCTGCCATTGGTGCGGCTGACGTTCAGGAACATTTTGATTTACCCCCTGATGAGCGCATCCGCCACTGGTGCCGTTATTTCATCAACAGGTTGATGGATAATCAGGCGGACTTTCTCTATCCCGGCCATTGGGTGGCGCGTCCTCTGCTGCCCGCTGCTGCCCGCTATACCTACGGCGAAGGCGCAAAGGGCTGGTATTTCTCAACGCCTGCAGAAGCTTCCAGCCATTTGCCGAAATGGTACGCGCGCGGTGACGGCATTCTCGACAATGTGCAGCCGCAAACCGTGCATTGGCTCGATTGGGATCTGGGTCATCTGATCGGCTTGCACACGGTGGATCCATTGGCAGGCCGGATGAAATGGTGGCGTAAAAAAGCCAGGGAAGGCAGCTTGCCGCCCATCTTGCTCTGGTATGTGGGCGCGTTGTGCTCGTACGTGATCATCGATGGCCACTACCGGTTGCAGGCAGCGCTCGACGAGGGCATCAAGCCCGACTTTATCGTTTTGAGCTCCACAGAGGCCCGGCAGGTCAAATTGTGCGAAGACACACAACAGCGAGTGTTCAGCTCACTGATGATGCAAAGCGCAAAAAATCCGGATTTTGATGTACGAACATTGAATCAGGCGCTGATCAGCACCTTTGATGATCGTCCCTATCACTGGGCGGGTACGCACGCCTGGGCGGGCATCGCGTCGGATCAACAGTGGATCGCTGAGGTTACGACGTTCCTGAAAGAGCAGGGGACAACGGAGCATCTGGAGGACATTATCGGCCGAAGCGAATATTGATGGCTCCCGCACTGAGGCGGGAGCCAGTAATCGTTACTTGGGGCCGAGAATCTTCACCAACTTGTCCGGCGAAGGCGCGCCTTGTTGCTGTTGCAACTCACCCTTGTCATCCATGTAGAAAATCGCCGGCGTCGCCTGCAAATCCAGGTCTTCCATCAACTGCATGTTCGCTGCCAGTTTGGTCTGCACGGCCGCCGGAATGTCTTTCAGCGCTTTGAGCGAGCTGCCCTTGCCTGCTTTTTCGTGATCCTCCAGGGCCTTGGCCGGATCTTTCGCGGCCAGCAACGCGGCGGATTTGCCCGGGCTGTCCTCGCGGATGATGCCAACCATGATGTGCCGCAGTTGCACCTTGCCGGCCTTGACCCATGGCCGTGCCTGTTCCCAGAACATGTTGCAGTACGGGCAGTTCGGATCGCTGAACAGGTACACCGTGCGCGGTGCATCCTTGTTGCCGTCCTGAATCCAGTTGCTCGCCTCGAATTTGGCCCAGACTTCCTTGGCCATCGGCGCATAGACCAGTTTTTGCAGTGGCTCGCTGCTCAGGTCTTTACCGTCGGCGTCGTACAGATTGCCCAGCAACACGTGTTTGCCATCCGGGGTCAGGTACAGCGCCATGCCGCGATTCTGATACTGCGCCGCATACCCGCGCAGGCCATCGGGGGCGTCGAACTGGCCGACGATTTTCGCGCCTTTGGCTTCGATCTGCTTGATCGCCGCGGGCAGTTCTTCAGCAGCCTGCACCGACGGCAAGTGCAGCAGGGCGGTGCCCAGAGTCAGCGTCAGCAGGTGGCGGAGGCGGGGCATGGCAGTTTCCTTGCAGAGGTGGCCGGTGCAGTGGCCGGGTTCGAATTCGGGGTTGGGGTGGCGAAGTTTTCCAGCGCGCGCGCCAGGCTGGCGTTGGACAGCTCACCCAGGTGGCTGGTCAGCAGCCGACCGTCAGGGCTATAGAACAGCGTAGTCGGCAATGCCATGGAACCGACGGCCTGACCCAGCCGACCACTGCGGTCGAACAGCACGTTATTGAGGCTCAGGCCCTGGGTTTCGAGAAACGTCGCCACGCTCTGCATGCTTTCGGCCTGATTGACGAACAGGAAGGTCAGATCCGGGCGTTGTTGCTGAGCGCTTTCCAGCACCGGCATCTCGCGCCGGCACGGCGGGCACCAGGTCGCCCACAGGTTGATTACCAGCGGGCCGCCCTGATAATCGCTGAGCTGGATGGTTTCCCCGGCCGCGTTGCGCAGAGAGATGTCCGGCAGTCGGGTGCCTTGTTCGTAGAGGTTTAACGACAACGTCGCCAACAGCCAGAACGCCACGCCGCTGGCCACGCCAAAACCCAACGGGCGACGCAGCCCTGGACGCCGCCAGCCGCGATACAGGGCGACCAGCAACAGCACGATCACCCCCGGCCAGGCGAGGAAACCACCGTCGCGCAAATCGATGATCTGCCACGGGTCATTGCGATAGTGCGACCAGTACAGCAGCACAAAGGCAATTCGCGCCGCGAGCATGCCCAGCAGAAACAGGCTGAACAATGCTGACTCGGGGTTATCACCGCCACGCTTGGCCACCCGCCAGCCGACAAAGGTCGCCAGCGCCAGGGCACTGATCAGCAGCAGGTGGTTAAGCGCGATGGCAAAGGTGCCGAGGGTGAAAGTCAGCATTAATGGGCATCTCGGGTGGCAGTCCAGTGTTGCAGGAACGTCTCGGCGTCGACTTCGCCGGTGATGCGCTGGCTGCGGCGCTCCAGACCATCAGCACCGATCCAGATGAACGTCGGCGGTCCCGGCACTTTGTAGCGGCTGAGCAGTTCAGCGCTGGCGGCATTGTCGTCGGTGACATCAAGCCTGAGCAGGCGCACGTTGCTCAACGCCTGCATCACGTTGTCCTTACCGAACACCTGCTTCTCCATGATCAGGCAAGACTTGCACCAGTCGGCGTAGTAATCGAGCAGCACCCACTGACCCTGAGCCTTGGCGGCATCGAGTTCGCGTTGCAGCGCCGCCGGCTCCTTGATCGTGGTGAACGCTTCATGACCCGAAGGCGCGGCGGCGCCAGCGCGGCCGGCACTGTAGACCTGCAACGGTTGATACGGATCATCGCTGCCGCCCGCCGCACCAATCACCAGCAAACTGCCCCACAGCCCGAGCAGCAGCGAACTGGCGCCGAACAACTGCGCAACGCGGCCAAAACCTTCGGACTGTTTCCAGGCGCAGAACGCGGCGATCAACAGCAGCGCGCCGCACAGGCCCAGCCATAACGACGCATCCAGCACCGGGCGCAACATCACCAGCGCAGTGGCGAGGAAGAAGAATCCGAACACGCCTTTGAGCAGGTTCATCCACGCACCGGGTTTGGGCAGGAAGCCATTGCCAACGGTCACCAGCAACAGCAGCGGCACACCGATGCCGATGCCCAGCGAAAACAGAATCAAACCACCGTGCAGCGCGTTGCCGGTCTGCGCGATATACAGTAAGACACCCGCCAGTGGCGCGGTCATGCACGGGCCGACCAGCAGACCGGACAATGCACCGAGCGCTCCGGCACCGATCACGCTGCCACCGCTGCGACTGCGCGAGGCGTGTTCCAGGCGATCGCGCAGGGCCACCGGCAATTGCAGTTCAAAGAAGCCAAACATCGGCAACGCCAACACCACGAAGATCGCGGCAAAGGTCCCCAGCAGCCATGGATTTTGCAACCATGCCTGCAGGTTCGCGCCGAGCAGCGCGGCAATCACGCCCATCGCTGCATACACCAGCGCCATGCAAATCACATAACTGCCGGCCAGTACAAATCCGCGACGCGGGGTGGCACCACTGCCGACGACCATTCCGGCCAGAATCGGCAGCATCGGCAATGAGCACGGCGCAAATGCCAGCAGCAAGCCGAAACCGAAAAACGCCAGCAAGCTCCAGCCCAACGCGTGTTCTTGCAGGCTGCTGGCCAGGGCTTGATCCGGTGCCTGGTCGTTCGTTGTCGCTGTTGTCGCCGGTGTTGTCGTGGCTGGCGCTTTACCGCCCAGGTCGATGACCCGGGTTTGCGGTGGATAGCACAGGCCGGCATCGGCACAGCCCTGATAGCCGACCTTGATCTGCCCCGTGGCCGAGGCTGGAATTTTAATTTCCAGCCCTTGGCGATAGACCGGTTGCTCACCGAAAAACTCGTCGCTGTGGGATTCGCCTTCAGGCAGCGCGGGCTGTTGCTCTGCGCTCAGCCCTTCGAATTTCAGGCGTTTCTGATACAGGTAATAACCGTCGGCGATTTGCCAGAACAACTGGGTCTCACCGGATTCCAGGCGCTCGGATGTCAGCACGAATGCCTGGTCGACCAGGAGAAACTCCGGTTTTGTCTCAAATGGATTGTTCCCGGCCTGGGCCAGGCTGGAGATCAGCAGAGCAAACAAAAGAAAAAAATGACGCATGGAGGAGCCTTGTCCCTGTGCAAGTGAGGTGCACAATGGGCGGCGGCGATTAACCGATGATTAACCGCCACGCCCTTGTCGCTGTGACGTTCGGGGCATAATGTCAGCTTAATCGGCCAACTGCCTAATCGGCTTTTTTCTACGGGACTCACCATGCACGTACTGGTTTGCGAAGACGATGAGCTGATTGCCAGCGGCATCGTTGCCGGTCTCACGGCTCAGGGTTTGACCGTTGAGCACGTCAACACCGCATCGAAAGCGCGGGCGATGCTCAAGGTTGCCGAATTTGACGTGATGGTGCTCGATCTCGGCCTGCCCGACGAAGATGGCCTCAAGTTGCTGCAACAACTGCGTCAGAGTGGTCTGGAGATTCCAGTGCTGATTCTGACCGCGCGCGACTCGGTCACCGACCGCGTTGACGGCTTGCAGGCCGGGGCTGACGATTACCTGCTCAAACCGTTTGATCTGCGTGAACTGTTCGCCCGCCTGCAAACCCTGTTGCGCCGGGTCGCCGGGCGCAGCGTCAACCTGATCGAGCATGGCGCACTGACGTACGACCCGAGCAGCCGCGAAACCACGCTGGCCGGGCAACCGGTGGACCTGTCGCGTCGCGAGCAGTCGCTGTTGCAGGCGCTGCTGCACAATCGTGGCCGGGTGCTGTCCACCGAGCAATTGAAGGACAGTGTCTACGGCTTCAACGATGAACTGGAAAGCAACGCGCTGAACGTGCACATCCATCACCTGCGCAGCAAGCTGGGCAAAGGCATCGTCGAAACCGTGCGCGGTCTGGGCTATCGCCTCGGCCCGGCCGACGGTGGAGATCAAGACAAGTGATGAGCCTGCGACTGCGCCTGAGCCTGACCCTCGGTGCTGCGTTTGCGCTGATCTGGGCGCTGGCGGCGGCCTGGATGCTCAGTGACCTGCGCAATCAGATGATGTTCTCTCTCGACCAGCGTCTGGTGGCCTCGGCGCGCATGGTCGCCGGGCTGCTGGAACAGTTGCCGACGCTGCCGAGCAAAGGCGAGGGCACGCATTTCAGTGCCGAACAACTGAATATCCCCGGTGGCATGGCCTGTCAGGTCAGCTCCTTGCGTGGGGAAATTCTTGCGCGCAGCCACAACAATCCCGAACAAGCGCTGGAAGCCGAGAAAATGGGCTTCCATGACCAGATGATCGACGGTGCACCGTGGCGCAGCTTCACCCTCGCCCGGGGCGATGTGCGCATTACCACAGCCGACCGGCAGATCGAGCGCGAGGCGCTGAACATGTCGATCCTGCTGGCAGCGTCGGTGCCGGTGGGCGTGGCGCTGCTCGGTTGTCTGTGCCTGTTGTGGCTGGGTATCGGCCAAGGGCTGGCGCCGCTCAACCGTCTACGTGAAGCGTTGATGCGGCGCAATGCCGACTCGCTTGAGCCGTTGCAGATCCAGACCTTCCCCAGCGAATTGAAGCCGCTGCTGGAAACGCAAAATCAGTTGTTTCAACGCATCGGCAAAACCATCGAGCGCGAGCGGCGCCTGACCGGTGACGCGGCGCATGAACTGCGCAGCCCGCTGACGGCGATCAAGACCCACCTGCAAGTTGCGCGCATGACCGATGGCAGCGCCCGCGATCAGTCGCTGGCGCGGGCCGAGGAGGGCGCCGATCGCTTGCATCGCACCCTCGAACAGTTGCTGTTGCTGGCGCGGGTCGAGGGTAGTCTGTCGTTCGATGACGGTTCGCAGTGCAGCGCCGAGCAAGTGGCACGCCTGGCCATTCAGGACGCCACCGGTGGCGAGCACCAGCGCATCAAACTGCAACTGCCGACCGGACTTTCCGTTGCACCGCTGCAAATGCCGGCGGTGCTGTCGATTGCGGCGCTGCGCAATCTGCTCGACAACGCCCTGCGCCATACGCCAGAAGACTGCGCGGTTGAGCTGAGCCTGGAAACCATTGGCAACCGTGTGCGGTTTGTCGTGCGCGACCATGGCCCGGGGATTGCGGCGGATGATCTGCAACACCTGACCCAACGCTTCTGGCGCAACGGCCAGAGCACCGGTTGCGGCCTTGGCCTGGCGATTGTTCAGGCGATCGTCCAGCGCTGCGACTGCGCCCTGCATTTCGACAGCCGCCCGGATGGCCTGAGTGTCGAGCTGACCATGCCATTGCAACCTGTCTGATTCCAGTAGAGCTTGTGTAGGAGCTGCCGAAGGCTGCGATCTTTTGATTTTGTTTTTCAAGATCAAGATCAAAAGATCGCAGCCTTCGGCAGCTCCTACAGGAAATCGCGCCAGACACATCAAATGTAACTTTTCGACATTCGCTATCCGGCAGAGGTGGGGGTAAGGTCAACGCAGCTTTGACTCAATGGATTGAGGGAATTGCGCCATGGAAGCACCCATCTGCATTCGTCCCGCCACACTGGCCGACGCCGGCATCATCAGCCGCATCATCGAACGTTCGATCCGTATCGGTTGTGCGCTCGACCACCGTAACGATCCGACACGGGTCAGCACCTGGATCACTCAGCAATCCGCCGACTTCATCAGCGCCCGCCTCGCCGACCCGCACTTCTATTTATGCATGGCTTTACTGGCGGACAAACCGGTCGGTGTCGGCATGGCACAGGCCAGTGGTGACATTTCCCTGTGTTACGTGCAGCCGGAATCCTTTCGCCGGGGCGTCGGGCGCGCGTTGATGCACGATCTGGAAGGCTGGTTGCGGGTTCGCGACGTTGCTCAAGCGAATCTCAACAGCACGCGCACCGGCCGTGCTTTTTATCGCCGTCTGGGCTATCGCGAGTCAGCGCCGCCCGTCGAATATCAAGGCGTGCAGACCCTGCCCATGCACAAGTCGTTGGCAGCGCCGGCCTGACAACACGATCACGGGCTAAATCCTCAGGCCCCTTAAGCGTTTCCAGAACAGGAAAACCTGCAAGTGCGCCCCGCGATCGGAATGCGCACCTGTCCGGTGTGCTGTTTTGGTCACTATCCATAGCCAATTGAGGGGTCGAGAGATGTCAGTCGCCACCAGCCTTATCGAAGAGTCGTCGGCCCGGGTTACCTCGGCGCCGGCCGAAACGCTGTACCAGTTCAATGAATCGCCATTGCTGGCTCGTCAGGCCCGGCAGGAGTCCAACGCGCGCAGCTATCCACGACGCATTCCATTGGCACTGAAGCGCGCCAAAGGCCTGTATGTCGAAGACGTTGAAGGGCGCACGTTCATCGACTGCCTCGCCGGGGCCGGCACGCTGGCGCTGGGGCATAACCACCCGGTGGTGATCGAAGCGATCCAGCAGGTACTGGCCGATGAATTGCCATTGCATACCCTCGACCTGACCACGCCGGTCAAGGATCAGTTCGTCCAGGACCTGTTCGGCCTGCTGCCATCTGCCCTCGCGGCTGAAGCGAAAATCCAGTTCTGCGGCCCGACCGGTACCGATGCCGTGGAAGCGGCATTGAAGCTGGTACGCACGGCGACCGGGCGCAGCACCGTGCTGTCGTTCTCCGGTGGTTATCACGGTATGAGCCAGGGCGCGCTGAGCCTGATGGGCAGCCTGGGGCCGAAAAAACCGCTAGGTGCGTTGCTCAGCAATGGCGTGCAGTTCATGCCGTTCCCGTATGACTACCGTTGCCCGTTCGGCCTTGGTGGCGCGGCGGGCGTGAAGGCTAACCTGAGCTATCTGGAAAACTTGCTCAACGACCCGGAAGCCGGCGTGCAACTGCCCGCAGCGGTGATCGTCGAAGCGGTGCAGGGCGAGGGCGGTGTGATTCCGGCGGATATCGAGTGGCTGCGCGGCTTGCGCCGGATCACCGAAAAGGCCGGCGTGGCGTTGATCGTCGACGAGATCCAGAGCGGTTTCGCCCGCACCGGCAAGATGTTTGCCTTCGAACACGCCGGTATCACCCCGGATGTGGTGGTGTTGTCCAAAGCCATCGGCGGCAGCCTGCCGTTGGCCGTGGTGGTCTATCGCGACTGGCTCGACACCTGGCAGCCGGGCGCGCACGCCGGCACGTTCCGTGGCAATCAAATGGCCATGGCGGCAGGTTCTGCGGTGATGCGTTATCTGGTTGAGCACAAGGTCTGCGAACACGCTGCTGCCATGGGCGAGCGCCTCAGCGAGCACCTGCGCATCCTGCAACGGGACTTCCCGCAATTGGGCGACATTCGTGGTCGCGGCCTGATGCTCGGCGTCGAGCTGGTCGAGCCGAACGGCACACCGGATGCGCTCGGTCATCCGCCGGCGTTCGCACGACTGGCGCCGCTGGTCCAGCGCGAATGCCTCAAGCGTGGGCTGATTCTGGAGCTGGGCGGTCGGCATGGCGCAGTAGTACGTTTCCTGCCGCCGCTGGTGATCACTGCCGCCGAAATCGACCGTGTCGCAGAAATCTTTGGCCGTGCTTTGGCCGCTGCCACCGCTGCGCTGTAAATTTTTCGCCGCGCCGAACGTTCTTTCTACATACCCGGCTGCACTCAGCGTGCAGCCCACCCTTATAACGATGGAGAACCAGCATGACGTCAGTATTCGACCGCGAGGACATCCTCTTTCAGGTCGTGGTCAACCACGAAGAGCAATACTCGATCTGGCCGGACTACAAAGCCGTGCCGCAAGGCTGGCGCACCGTGGGCAAGAGCGGCCTGAAAAAGGAATGCCTGGCCTATATCGAAGAAGTCTGGACCGACATGCGTCCGCTGAGTCTGCGTCAGAAGATGGAAGCCCAGGCCGCCGCGCAATAAGCGGCCGGGCAAAAAGAAACCCGCTGGACTGGAAACAGTCAGCGGGTTTTTTCTTGCCTTGAATTTGTGTCGGCGGGGCTGGCCTCATCGCGAGCAGGCTCACTCCTACATTTGGAATGCGCTCGCCCTGTAGGAGTGATCCTGCTCGCGATGAACGATAACGCGGTTCCGGCTGAAACTAAGCCCCGCTCAAACCCTTAAGCAACAAATCCACATTGCCTTCCAGCTCCGCCACCGGATCTACCGCATCGGTACTCAACACCACCAAACGACTGCCTGACTCAGCAATTGCCGCTTTCACCGGCTCCGATGGCTGCCGATGATGCACCACCACCGCCACATCATTGTCCTTGAGCGTCGCCGTCAGTTTTTTCAGATCCTGCGGCGTCCATTCCGCATCAGGGCGTGGATCCTCGCCGATCAGTTCCAGATTCAGACTACCGATCAGATAACCAAAGTGATCACTCAAACTCATCACACTCAGATTGTCGGCACTCGCCAACCGCGCCTCGCTGTCGGCGCTGAGCTTCAGCAAACGCTGCTTCAACGTCGCCAGATTCGCCTCGATCGCAGGCTTGGCGCTAGGTGCCAGGCGCACCAGATCCGCCGCCATCACGTCCGCCATGCGCCCCATGTTGTTGCTCGCCAGCCACGGTTGACTGTTCAAACCATCAACCTTCAGATCCGGTTGCACGGCAATGCCCGGGAGGGCGCCGTCGACCGGGCGCGCCGCATCAACTTCAACGATGCGAATATTGCTGCGACGGGCGATCGGGTACAGCGGATCATCGGCCCACAGTGAACGCACGCCAATGACCGCGTCCGCGCCGGTTGCCAGTTTGCTCAGCGCCGGCGCACCGCGACCGGTGAAATACGCGGTCTGGCGACTGCCCGGCAAATTGGCGGGGGCTGCACGTTCCAGACTGACGTCAGTGCCTTTTAGCAGCACTTCGCCCAAGCCATAGGTGATCGGCAACGAGGCCAGCACTCGCAGCGGTTTAGTGTTTTCGGCGGCCATCAACGGCGTGCAGATCACACCGCACAGGGTCATGGCCAGGGTCAGTTTGCGCAGTGAAAAACTCATTTATCCAAGATTCCCTTTCAGACTCGGGACAACCCCACGCGCAATGGCGGCGAGGGCGAAGGCAATGCCGGCGACCAGAATGATCGCGGCGCCGGACGGAATCGGCAGATCAAACACGATCGGCGCGAGGATCCCGCACAGTGTGCTGACCGTGGCGATCAACACCGAGCACCAGAAGAAGCCCTTGAGCGACTGGCTGAGCAAACGTGCCGCCGCCGCTGGAATCACCAGCAGCGCGCCGACCAGAATCGCGCCGATGACTTTCACCGCTGCGACGGTGATCAGCGTCACCAGAATCACGAACAGATAATCCAGGGTCTTCACCGCCACCCCGCGCACCGCCGCCAGTTGTGGGTTGAAACTGGCAAGCATGATGCGGTTGTACAGCGGCAGGGCCAACGCCATGACCAGCGAACCGACGATGGCCAATACCGCCAGATCGTTGCCGTTGACCGTCAGTACCGAACCGAACAGTACGTTCTCGAGAATGTGCACATTGATCTTGCCCGCCAGAATCAGCAGCAGGCTTGCGCCCAGTGCCAGTGACACCGAGAGGAATACGCCGATCAAAGTGTCCGGTGCCAGACCGGTACGGTTGCGCAGGTAATTGAGCAGGATGCCGAACAGCAGGCAGTAGCCGAACAGGCTGCCGTAGGGCCCGGTGTAAGGCTCGCCGAGCAGAATGCCGATGGCTACACCGGTGAGCGCCGCATGGCCCACCGCTTCGGAAAAAAACGCGAAGCGCTTGACCACTACCAGAGTGCCAAGGCCGCCGAGTACCGGGCCGATCAACAGGCCGGCAAGCAACGCATTGACCACAAAACCGTAGGCCAGCGCTTCCGGCAGATAACCGGACGAGGCCCAGCCTTGCACCATCAAACGAAAGGCTTCGTAACTCATCAGGCAGCGCTCCGTGGATGGGTCGAGAACAAGGTCAGCAGACGTTCCGGGGTCAGCGCCTCTTGCGGTGAGGCATCGAACAGCACGCGGCGGTTTAGACCAGTGACACGGCTGGCCAGACGCCCAACCGCTTCCAGATCGTGCTCGATCCACAGCACGGTGATGCCCGCTGCACGCCAATCGCCGAGCAGACGTTCGAACACTTGAATCCCTGCTTCATCAAGGGCCGACATCGGTTCATCCAGCACCAGCAATTGCGGCGCCGGAATCAAACCTTGGGCGAGCAGCACCCGCTGCCGCTCACCGCCAGACAGCGCGCCCATGCGGCGCTTGCGTTTGTCCTGCATGCCGACGCGTTCCAGCGCTTCACCAATGGCGCCGGCGTAACGCTTGCTCAAACCGAGAAACGCCGGACGTCGCTGGCACATGGCAGCCATGAAATCGTCGACGGTCATCGGCAGACCGCGATCGAATTCCAGCGCCTGCGGTACATAACCGATGGTGCCGGGTTCGCCGGGCCATTGCAGGCTGAGCTGGCCCTGATGGGGCATTTGCCCGAGCAGGGTCTTGATCAGCGAACTCTTGCCGCCACCGTTTGGGCCGACCAGGGCATGTACGCTGCCGGGCTGCACCTGGAAGGTGACGTTATCCAAAATCGTCGTGCGCCCCAGCGTCAGACAAACCTCCGCAAAATCCAGCGTCGGCCCGCAGGTCTGTGGGAGCGACGGTGCGACGATTCGACCTGCTCGCGAATGCGGCGTGTCATTCAATACAGATGTTGGCTGATCCGGCGCCTTCGCGAGCAGGCTCGCTCCCCCAGGGGACTGGAGTTCGGTCGAGATCGTTTCTCTGGAAGTCATGCGCCAGACTCCTGAATCGCCCGCACCACGGTGTTGAGGTTGCCGGTCATTTCCTTTTCGTACTTGTCGGCGGTGTATTCGCCGTAGGAAATGTGCGACAGCGGATACAGCTTGACGCCAGACTCACGCTGAATGGTGTCGACGTAAGTGGACGGGAAATCCATCTCCGAGAAGATCACTTTCACGTCCAGTTCACGCAACTGGTCGATGGTCTTCTTCAACTGGCTTGGGCTCGGCTCGATACCGTGGGCCGGCTCGACCACGGCGGTCACTTCCAGGCCGAACTCACGCAGCAGATAGTCGTAAGCCGCGTGCACCGTGGCCACGCGCAGTTCCGCGTTCGGCGCTTGCGTCAGTTTTGCCAGCGCGTCGGCGCGCATCTGCCGCAGGCGTTTGCCGTAGGCGCGGGCGTTCTGGGTGTAGGTCTTGGCGTTGTCCGGATCTAGTTTGCCCAGTTCGCGAGCAATGTTGTTGACCTGGGCAATAGAAGCGCTGATCGACAGGAACGTGTGCGGGTTCACCACTTTGCCGGCCCCGCGTGCGGCGACCCCGGTGGCCGCCAGCAACGGCACGTTTTCGTTGGCTTCGATGGTTTTGATGTTTGGCGTTTCGCTGGCGGCGATCATGCGGTCGGCGAAGTCGTCATGGCCAACGCCGTTGAGCACGATCACATCCAGCCCGCTGATGCGTTTGATGTCTTCGGCCCGTGGCTCGTAGGCATGCGGGTTGAAACCGGCCGGGATCAGCGGCACCACCTCGGCCTTGTCGCCGACGATGTTGGCCACATAGCTGTAGTAAGGGTGCAGGGTGATGCCAATGCGCAGGCGTTTGGCCTGATCGGCGCTGGCCAAAGGGCTCAGCAGACAGGCACACAGGCCCAATAAAAAGAGGCGTAACAATGGACGGCGTGGCGATGAAATAGACATGGGCAAGCGGTCTTCTCTCGGAGGAGGGCGAGGAATCAATGGCGATGTTCGCGGGTAACCCCGGCATCGTATTGCGCGACGATCTGTTTCCAGCCGGCAGCGGACAGCGCCGCCGCAGTGAGTTGCGCCGGGGCTTGAGCGGCAGCATCGCGGCTGAGCCAGATGTCCGGCGCAGCCTTGTCATCGGCGCTGAGCAGCATCACAAACGAACCGGCGACGGCCGGATTCTGGCTTTGGCCGAAATACGCGGCGTCCGCCAGCAATTGCCAGGCATGACCGCCGCGGCTGACCGAACTCGCATCCTGGGCAAATGGCGCAAACCCTTCGTCGGCCAGATTCTGCGGCGTCGGCAGGGCTTGTTGTTCCTCGCGCAGCAAGCGGATTTCATCGAGGGTCACCCGCAGGTCGGCATAGATGCCTTGCTCGGCAGCACTGAGGTCGCGGCGTGCGTCGAGCTGGTTAGTCGCCACTGGCTCGGGCTCATGGGAAACCCCGCGCCACGCGACCACAGAACCTGCGACCGCGAGGATCAACAGGCACAACAGCAGCACATTGAGGGTTTCATGACCGGCACCGGCCGGACGCACGATTTGTCGAGTGGGCGTACTCATGGGGCTTCGATATCCGCTTGGTCGATTTCCACCACGTGGCCCGGGCCCGCGTCGAACAGCACGTAAAATTCGCTGCCGGGTTTCTTGAACGTCAGTGTGGAATCGGCGCCGAGTTTGCCCGGCACCAGAATGGTTTCGTCGTAACCGATCACATCGAGGGTCACCCCCGGCGCGCCGCTGCCGTCGGAGAACCCGCCGGTGCATTTGATCTGCTCGGCGTCGATGGCTTTACATTCGCACATCGGGTTGTGAGCCAGCGCACTGGCGCTGAAACCGGCGCACAGCACCAGCAGCACGGCCTTCAGGCGCAGGCGGGAAGGGCGTTGGGAACAAGTCATGGTTTGACTCCTTGTTTGTTCAGCCAGGCGAAGGTGGCGGGGGAGGCCTGACTCAGGGGAATCGAAGCCTGATGCATGCTGCCGTCCCAGCCTTCCATGGTGATCCACAGTTCGGCGTCGGGTCTGGTCTTCTCCGGGATCGGCATCTGCGTGCCCATGCGGTATGGCGTGCCAAAGAAAATCGTACCGGCGGCGCGCAGGCTGCGTGGCTTGCCGATGCGCAGGTAGGTGGCCTTGACCTGCTCGACACAGGCATCGCAAAGGGCGGCGCTGAAGTCTTTCATGTAGCCGGCCGGGCCAGTGAGCACCGGCGCTTCGTTGCGCAGTTCGGCCAGGCGCAGGCTCCACGGGCCAACCTGGATATTGCCGATTTCATGTTGGCCCAGCCCGCTGTCACCGCGAAACAGAGAGGCGTCGGCGAAGTATTTGGGCATGAACCCCAGCGGGATCAACAGCAGCAGGACATTGATGTGGAAGCGCCATTTGTGCCAGAAACGCGCGAGTCGAGAAGGCTGTGCCTTGGTGATTGATTTGCTCACAGGCTGGCCTCCGAGGTTTCACGGCTCATCGCCGGTTGTGCCTTGAGGCGGTGTTTCTTGTCTTCGCGCTTCAACGCGTTGGCGGTGGCCAGCGCGGTGCGTTTGGTCCAGATCAACAAGCCGCTGAGGATCATCATGCTCAGGATCAAACCGAAGAAGAACCAGATCAGCTTGATCCAGATGCCGCCGAAGTCGCCGGTGTGCAGTGGCCGCATGGACTCGGTGACGAACTCCAGCGACGAACGATCGGACAGAAGCCGTGAAGCGGCGATGTCGCCGTTGTACGGATTGAGCGTGGCGGTCTGGAACATCAACGGATACCAGCCGCGCCCACCGACGCTCATGTGGCTGTAGGCATTGCCCGGCAGGCTGACGAAGCTGGCTTCCAGCCCCGGAATCTTCTCTTGCGCGAGCTCGACGGCACGGTCCAGGCTGATCCGTGGCGGCGGTGTGCCGGCGGCAGAGATCGGCACGCTCTCGCGGGACATGGCCGGAATGATCGGCTCGCTGGAAATGGCGATCTGGTTGTCGAACAGAATCGCCCGAATCAGAAACCAGATCCCGGTGATGGAAATCACCGCAATGAACCAGATCGACCAGATACCGCACAAGCGATGGAAGTCACCCCAGAAGATCCGCGCGCCGTGACGCACGCGCAGGGTCGGACGCAGAAAACCTTTCCAGAAGCGCTTGTAGACCACTAGACCTGTGATCAGCGACACCAGCATCGGCACGCCGAGGAACGACACCAGATACCAGCCCCAACTGAAACCGTTGGTGAACGGCACCAGCCACCAGCCATGCAGGGCGCGGGTGAAGGCCTTGAAATCGAACGTCGGGGCAGGGCCCTGAATCACCCCGGTGTAAGGATTGACGTAGACCGTCTGCGAACGACCGTCCGGATAGCTGACCGCAACGTCGAGGGCGAAGTGGGATTCGTCGGGACGACTGATACTTTCAACGATGGTCTGTGGTTCGGCTGTTTTGATCGCTGCCATGATCTGGTCATAGCTGAGCAGCGGCGCATCGTCCGCAGGCTGGCTGGCGCGCATCTGCGGGTTGGCCAGCCAGACGATTTCCTGGCTGACCACCGCCAGCGTGCCGGTGACACAGACGATCAGGACAAAGAACCAGATCGGTAACGCCAGCCAGCTATGAACGAGGAACCACAGTTTGGAGCGGGATTTCTTCGACATGATTGCGCGTCTTTATAGCGGTGAAAGGGCGCGTGGCTACGGGCTTCGCAGCACGGCAGACCCCGAAAGACCGAACGTGGCTTTTGCCTACGCGAACGGCCTGCATCTCTATAGGACGAATGAGCGGGACAAATCCCGAAAGGTGATATGAAAGCAAATGTTTCCCAATTCCCCGCTCACCACAAATCCCTTTGTGGGAGCGAGCCTGCTCGCGAAAGCGCCGGGTCAGTCACTTCATCCGTTGCCTGATCCACCGCTTTCGCGAGCAGGCTCGCTCCCACAGGGCTTTGCTGCGTACAGGGGATCAAACACGATTCATGATCCACGCCATCACTGTCTGCCAATTGATGGCCGACCCGCGCTCCCTATGATGGGAATCACCTGATTTCCCTGAGTGAGCGCCTTGATGACCGCCAGAACCCTCTATGACAAACACATCGATTCGCACACGGTGTGCCGCCTCGACGATCAGGGTCATGTCCTGTTGTATATCGATCGTCAGGTGATCAACGAATACACCAGCCCGCAGGCTTTCAGCGGTTTGCGCGCGGCCGGGCGCGACGTCTGGCGGCCGGGCACGGCGCTGGCGGTGGTCGATCACGTCAACCCGACCACGCCTGTGCGTATCGCAGCAATGCCCGACGCCGGCGGCGCGCGGCAAGTGTCGTATCTGGCGGAGAACTGCCGGGACTTCGGCATCGAGTTGCTGGACATCCTCGACAAGCGTCAGGGCATCGAACACGTTATCGCCCCCGAGCAGGGCTTTATTCTGCCTGGCATGGTCATTGCCGCTGGCGACAGCCACACCACCACCTATGGCGCACTCGGTGCTTTCGGTTTCGGCATCGGCACCTCCGAGATCGAACACCTGCTGGCTTCGCAGACGCTGGTCTACAAACGACTGAAAAGCCTGCGCGTGACCGTCGACGGCGAGTTGGCGCCGGGTTTGACCTCGAAAGACGTGATCATGGCCCTGATCGGCCGCATCGGTGCTTCCGGGGCCAGCGGTTACGCGATCGAATTCTGCGGCTCGACCATTGATGCCCTCAGCGTTGAAGCGCGCATGACCATTTGCAACATGGCTGTCGAGGCTGGAGCGCGCGGCGCATTCATGGCCCCGGATGACAAAGTCTTCGCCTATCTCAAGGGCAAGCCGCGAACGCCGCAAGGAGAGCTATGGGAACAGGGCGTGAAGAAGTGGCGCGAACTGCGCAGTGATCCCGGTGCGCTGTTTGACCGCGAGATTCACCTTGACGCCAGCGGCCTGGAACCGATGGTCACCTGGGGCACCAGCCCCGATCAGGCAGCTGCAATTGGTGCGCGGGTACCAGATCCGCAAGCGATCAGCGATCCGATCCTGCGTCAGGACATGCGCCGCGCCCTCAACTATATGGGCCTCGAAGCGGGCATGGCGCTCAGCGACATTGTTATCAGCCACGCCTTTATCGGCTCGTGCACCAACGCGCGGATAGAAGACCTGCGCGATGCCGCCAGCGTCGTGCGCGGTCAGCAAGTGGCCGGACATGTGCGGGCGATGATCGTCCCCGGCTCCAGCGAAGTTCGCGCTCAGGCCGAGGCCGAAGGGTTGGCGCAGATCTTTATCGATGCCGGTTTTGAATGGCGTCAGTCTGGCTGCTCGATGTGCCTGGCGATGAACGACGACGTACTTGCGCCCGGCGACCGCTGCGCGTCGAGTACCAACCGCAATTTCGAAGGCCGTCAGGGCGCCGGTGCGCGCACTCATTTGATGAGCCCGGCCATGGTCGCCGCCGCTGCGATCTGCGGTCGACTCACCGATATTCGCCAATTTGGAGAACGCCCATGAGCCTGCAACCCTTCACCCACATCAGCGGTCGGGCCGCACCGTTACTGGCGGCCAACGTCGACACGGACGTGATCATGCCCAAACAATTCCTCAAAGGCATTGATCGCCAAGGACTCGATCGCGGGCTGTTTTTCGATCTGCGGTTTCTGCGCGATGGCAGCCCCGATCCCGATTTTGTGTTGAACAAACCGACATGGCAGGGCGCGAGTTTTCTAGTAGTCGGAGCGAATTTTGGCTGCGGTTCCAGCCGCGAACATGCGGTTTGGGGCTTGCAGCAGATGGGCATCCGCGCGTTGATCGGCAGCAGTTTTGCCGGGATCTTCTACGACAATTGCCAGCGTAACGGGGTGTTGTTGATCACGCTGGAGGACGCGCAGGTGCAACGCATCGGACAGCTTGTCGGTCAGGCTGAAACGGCGCGGATCAGTATTGATTTAGAGACGCAGCAGATTGGCCTGGCGGATGGCAGCGTAATCGACTTTCAGATCGACACCCTGCGCAAGACTGCGTTGATCCTCGGTCTGGATGCTATCGGCAGTACCTTGCAACGGCGCGAGCAGATCAAAACCTTCGAACGCCAACATCTGGCCAACAACCCTTGGTTAGGCTGAACGCATAACCTGTGGGAGCTGGCTTGTCGGAACGCCGCATCGCAGCGATGAGGCCGGCACTTCCAGCATTTGTGTTGGCTGAGCTGACGCCATCGCTGCGATGCGGCGTTCCGACAAGCCAGCTCCCACAGGTTTTTGTGGTGTTTTGAGCTATAGCGACAGGCTTTTGAAATGCGCCTGCAAAAACTCCACACACGCGCGCAACTTCCCCGAATGTGCCAGCCGCGTCGGGTACACCGCCCAGACATTGGCACTCTGGCTGTAATCCTCTAGCACCTGCACCAGGCGTCCTTGCTCCAGCAACGGCTTCACATCCCACAACGACCGCAACAAAACCCCACGTCCATCCAGCGCCCATTGCAAAACGATTTCGCCATTGTTTGACGACAACGGCCCACTGACGCGCACGCTCTCTTGTCCGCCATCGCGATCCAGATTCCAGATCCCAAAGGCGTTGTCGCGCTCCTTGATCACCAGGCAATCGTGCTGTTGCAGTTCGTCCAGCGTCTGCGGTGTGCCGCGACGTTGCAGATAACCGGGAGCGGCGCACAGCACCCGCCGGTTACTGACCAGGCGTCGACCGATGTGCTGGCCGGGCAGGTCATCGCCGACGCGGATCTCCAGATCGAAGCCTTCGTTGATGATGTCCACCACCCGGTCAAACAGGTCGAGGCGAATCTCCAGTTCTGGATAACGTTCGGCCAGCAACGACACCGCCGGGGCTACGTGATTGCGACCGAAACCGAAACTGCTGCAAATGTGCAAACGCCCACGCGGGCTGCCGTGGGCGTCGGAGAGTTCATCGTGCAACTGCTGGAAATCATCGAGAATGCGCAACGCCCAGCGCTGCACGCGCTCACCGTCCTCGGTCAGCGAGACGCGACGGCTGGTGCGGTGCAACAGACGCGTGCCGAGGGTGGTTTCGAGAATCTGGATGCGTTTGCTGACGTAGGCCGGTGACAGGCCCAACTCATCCGCTGCAGCGGCAAAGCCGTTCTTGCGGATTACGGTGAGCAGTACGCGCAGGTCTTCGGGCAGGGGCACGGTGTCTTTCTTCTGGGACATGTCAAAAACGAACACTGGCGGCAGAAGCCGCCAGCATAGCACCGAGATCCAGTGTTTCCGGTCAGCGCAGAAAGGCCAGTGCTTCGGCGAGCAACCGTTCGGGGACTTCTTCGGCAATGTAATGGCCAGCGGGCAATGCCTGACCGCTGACGTTCGACGCCACTTGCTGCCATTCCTTGAGCGGATCGAAGCAGCGCCCGACCGTACCTTCGGCGCCCCACAACACGCGCAGCGGTAGATTCAGCTGATGCCCGGCGGCGATGTCGGCGCGGTCGTGCGCAAGATCGATGCCGGCGCTGGCGCGATAGTCTTCGCAGATGCCGCGAGCGCTGCCCGGTCGTTGCAGGCAGCGCAGGTATTCGCCAAAGGCTTCATCGGTAAACGGCTTGAGTCCGGCGCTGCGGCTGCCCATCACGCTGCGCAGATAGCCTTCCGGATCCGCTTCGATCAGGGTTTCCGGCAGTGGTGCCGGGCGGATCAGGAAGAACCAGTGCCAATACGCGCGGGCAAAGGCTTCGTTGGTTTGCGTATACATCGACAGGGTCGGGGCGATGTCGAGCAGCATCATGCGCTGCACGGCGTTCGGGTGATCAAGCGCGAGACGATGGGCGACCCGCGCGCCACGGTCGTGAGCGAGAATCGAAAACTGCTCGAAGCCCAGCGACTGCATCAACTCGACATTGTCGCGGGCCATTTCGCGTTTCGAGTAATGGGCGTGCAGCTCATCAGCGGCCGGGCGACTGCTGTCGCCGTAACCGCGCAGGTCGGCGGCGACCACGGTGAAGTGTTCGGCCAGTTGTTCGGCAATCTTGTGCCAGATCACATGGGTCTGCGGGTGGCCGTGCAACAGCAACAGGCCGGGGCCGCTGCCGCCGAGGCGGTAGGCGATGTCGACGCCGTTGACGTGGCGCTGGTCTTTGCGGAATCCGGCAAACATCGGGCTGATCCTTGTTCAGGGTTCTGGTTGGCTGCATCCTGAAATTGTCCGGCGTTTGCGGCAAGGGGCAAAGCGTGGTCGGCAGGTTCATGAAGTGTGATGGTTGTTGGCCGTTCCGGCCCCATCGCGGGCAAGCCCGCTCCCACAGGGATCTTTGGTGTGGTCACGATCTATGTCCAACCACAAAACCCTGTGGGAGCGGGCTTGCCCGCGATGAGGCCATTGAACACACAGAAAAAATCAGCCTTGGCTAAACATCTCCATCGCCCGCTGTTTGATCTGCTCCTCGGTCAGATCCTCCTTGCGCGAGGCGAGAAACCACAGATGCCCATACGGATCCTTCAACGTCCCGCTGCGATCCCCGTAAAACTGATCCTTGACCTCGGATACTGTCGTCGCCCCGGCCTCCAGCGCCCGTTGAAACGATTTGTCGACATCAGTCACATACAGATGCAAACCAACCGACACTGCTTGATCCGGATTGCTCAGTGGCCCCTGATCGCACGGCGAACCGAGCATGATCGCGCTGTCGCCAATGCGCAGTTCGGCGTGGCCGATGCCGCCGTCAGGCATGGCCAGACGCATGACCTCGGTGGCGCCGAAGGCTGTTTTATAGAAGTCGATGGCCTCGGCGGCTTTGTGGATGCCGAGATACGGGGTAATGCTGTGATACCCCTCGGGAATGGGTTTGACGCTCATGACGTTCTCCCTGAATTGTTGTTCTATGGGACAGGACTCCACCGAATTTGTGGAAGATTCACTATAGAACCGTCCTCGCCGTGCAGACTTTTGCCCGACGAGCAGTCAATCCTTTGGAAAGTGCGGGCCAGGCCCTTGTTCGCCGAGTACATCGCCCTGATTGCGCAGCGGACAGGCCTCCATCGACAAACAGCCACATCCGATGCAGCCATTGAGCCGATCGCGCAGCAGCGTCAGTTGCTCGATCCGCGCGTCCAGTTCCTGTCGCCATTGCTGTGAGAGGATTTTCCAGTCTGCCGCGCTGGGCGCACGATCCTCCGGGAGGATTTTCAATGCCTCGCCAATTTCCGCCAGCGGAATCCCCAGCCGCTGCGCGACTTTGATCAACGCTACGCGGCGCAGTACTTCGCGCGGATAGCGCCGCTGATTGCCGGCATTGCGCTGGCTCTTGATCAGGCCTTTGGATTCATAAAAGTGCAGGGCGGTGACGGCCACGCCACTGCGCGCTGCGACTTCACCAACCGTTAACTGTTTGTGCACATTTTCTTTGCTGATCATTTGAAGACAGCTCTTGACCTTGACTTAACTAGAGGTTTTACCCTGCAGGTCTTCGAGTCGCAAGGCTCGTCTTACGCTGAGTGGGGGCATTCCATGAACAACCGCAGTTTTACCCAATTGATCGAATTCGAAATCGAACCACGCCAACAACCCGCCTTGGTCACTGCACTATCAATGCAAACCGAGCGCCTGGCGCAACGTTATGCCGGTTTTGTCAGCGCCAGTGTGCAGGCCAGCGATGACGGCCGGCGCGTGCTGAGTTTCCTCCAATGGCAGTCCCGCGAGGCGGGTGAAGCGGCATTTCGCAGCTTCGAAAGCGGCGAGCAGGACTTCTGGCAACTGATTCACGCCCACCAGGCGAAAACCATCAACTTCAATTCGTTCCAGGTGCTAAGCAGCATCGCCCGCAGTCACGACGATGCGCTGCACTGTCACCTGGTCGGCTAGATCGACAACTGGATCAGGCGTTCGCCCTGCAGATTTTCCGTGAGCCGCCGCTTGTTTACCGCCAGTTCGCCGATCTTGATCAGTCGCGTGCGGGTGACGTTGCGGCTCAGACCGAGCAACGCGGCGGTGTGCACCTGGTTGTAATGGCAGAAGCGATACGCCGCGCGCAGCAAAGCGTCTTCGACTTTTTCGTGCAGCGCGCCGGCCTGTTGCGCGAAGAGTTTTTGAAAGGCCTGTTCCAGTAAGGCCTCCGGTGAATCATCGGCACTGCTGTGATGATCGTCCGGGCGTTCGATGCGCAGGTTCGACAGACGCAAATCATCGCGTTCGATCACGCCGTTGCGGCAGATCAGCAAGGTGTGATGGATGACGTTCTCCAGCTCGCGAATATTGCCCGGCCAACTGTAAGCGCGCAGTTTGTGTTCGGCGCCGGGGCTGATGCTGACCCGCCCGTAACCGAGGCGTTGGCTATAGGCCTCGATGAAATGGCGGGTCAGCGGCAGTATGTCGCCAGGACGCTCACGCAACGGGCTCAATTCCAGATTGACCACGTTGAGGCGGTAATACAGATCCTCGCGGAAATGGCCGGCATTGATGGCCTTCTCCAGCTGCACGTTGGTCGCTGCCAGCACCCGCACATCGATGGGAATGCTTTTGCGCGAGCCCAGCCGCACCACTTCGCGCTCCTGCAACACCCGCAGCAACTTCACCTGAATCGCCATCGGCAGATCGCCGATCTCATCGAGAAACAAGGTGCCGCCGTCCGCTTCCTCGAACCATCCGGCCTTGGCGCTCAGCGCACCGGTGAACGCGCCTTTTTCATGACCGAACAATTCCGCTTCCACCAGCGACTCGGAAAACGCCCCGCAATTGACCGCGATAAACGGCCGATGACGGCGGTTGCTGAGGTTATGAATATGCCGCGCTACCAGCTCTTTGCCGGTGCCGGTCTCACCGATGATCAGCACACTGGCTTCACTCGGCGCGACCTGTTGCAAATGCGCGAGCAGGGCCTGGGATTTCGGGTCTTCGAACACCTGCGCGGTGGCGCGGATCGACGTGGCGAGCGCGGGGGAGGGCGGTAGGGTCAGCAGTTGCATGGGCTCGTCCTTCTTTTTAGTTCAAATGCAGGCAAGTCAGGAATAGAAAGTCGGCACCGGCAGCGACTGGTTCAGCGCCCAGTCGCCCAGCTCATGGAGTTTGTAGTCCAGCGGGTCGTGCAGGGTTTGCGTGCGCAGATTGCGCCAGTGACGATCGAGGCGCAGGGAAGCATGGGTGGAACGCGCGCCGGTCACTTCGAACAGACGGCTGCAAATCTCCAGGCCCTGACGGCTGGCGGCAACTTTCGCGGTGGCAATCGCTGTCGCGACTTGGCCGCGCTCCTCGGCACTGAGATTCGCACCCTTGGCCCAGGCTTCATCGAGCAATGCGGCCGCGCGTTCGACCAGCAGACGAATGCCTTCCAGCGCCACCCAGAACTCGCCGTAATGCGCGAGCACGTACGGATCTTCGCGCACATCGCGCGCCGAGGATTTGTGCCAGAGCCGGGTTTCATTGAGGGTGTATTGCCGCGCGTCTTCAAAGGCGCCTTCGGCAATCCCGAGAAACATATGCGTGAAAGTCAGTTGCGCGATCAATGGCCGCAGGCAGGCGAACGGCGTGCTCAGCGGGCCGGGATCGAGGAGCAATTCCGACTCTTCGACCCGCACCCGTTCAAAGGTCGCGCTGCCGCTGTCGGTCTGGCGCTGGCCGATGTTGTTCCAGTCGTTGTGCAGGGTGATACCACTGCGGCCGCTGGGAATCGCCGCGATCAGTAATTTGCCGCCAGCGCTCTCATCGACGGCCGAGGCGATCAGCATTTGTGAGTCGCTGGCGCCGGAACAGAAGCTTTTCTTCCCGGAAAATTCGCGCCAGCCGCCGAGATCCTTGACCACGGTCCGAGTGTCGAGCGGGTTGAGCGCATTGCCCCAGAACCAGTTCTGCCGCGCGGTCTGTTCGAACCACGGCTGCCATTGTTCCGGCCGGGAAAACAGGCGCACGGTGGCGAGCATCAAATGATGAAAACCGAAAACGTGGGCGATCGAGCTGTCGATCTTGGCGAATTCGCGAACGACCTGCAGGGTTTCGCTCCAACTCGCGCCGAGGCCGCCGTAGCGGGTGGGAATGCTCAGGGCCAGCAGGCCGCTGTCGCGCAGGGCATCGCGCTCGACTTTTGGCGTGCCACCACGTTCGTCACGTTCGACGGCGGTCAGGGCAAACTCGGCAGCCAGTTGGCGGGCGGTCTGCAATGGGGATAACAAGGTACTTTGCGGTTTGGCGGTCACACCAACACTCCTGAATTCAAACTGCCCTTGTAGGAGCTGCCGCAGGCTGCGATCTTTTGATCTGGTTTTTAGAAATCAAAGTCAAAAGATCGCAGCCTGCAGTAGCTCCTACAGGGGATTTGTTTACGCCGAGGCTTTTGTGGGCAACACATCATTGGCAATCATTTCGCCAAACGGCCCGGTCAGATTGGTCACGCCACGCCCGGCCAGACTGGCGTAAGGCTCGGGCAACAGCGGGAACACCAGCTCGGCAAAGCGGTAAGCCTCTTCCAGATGCGGATAACCGGAGAAGATGAAACTCTCGATGCCCAGATCCGCGTATTCCTTGATCCGCGCCGCCACTTGCTGCGGATCGCCGACCAGCGCCGTACCGGCACCGCCACGCACCAGACCGACACCGGCCCACAGGTTGGGGGCAATTTCGAGGTTGTCGCGACGACCATCGTGCAAAGCCGCCATGCGTCGCTGGCCTTCGGAGTCGAACCGGGAAAAGGATTTCTGTGCCGCCTCAATAGTCTCGTCGCTGATGTGTTCGATCAGTTTGTCCGCCGCTTTCCACGCCTCTTCGGCGGTCTCGCGCACGATCACGTGCAAGCGGATGCCGAACTTCACTTTGCGCCCATGCCGCGCCGCTCGTTCGCGCACGTCGGCGAGTTTTTCCGCAACCGCGGCCGGCGGTTCGCCCCAGGTCAGATAGACATCGACCTGTTCGGCGGCCAGATCATGCGCGGCATCGGATGAGCCGCCGAAGTACAGCGGCGGATAGGGTTTCTGCACGGGCGGATAGAGGGCTTTGGCGTTCTGCACCTTCAGGTGTTTGCCGTCGAAATCCACCGCCTCGCCCTGCAACACGCGGCGCCAGATTTTCAGGAATTCATCGGTAACTTCATAGCGCTCGGCGTGACTGAGAAAACTGCCGTCGCCACGGTTTTCGTCCGGATCGCCGCCGGTCACGACGTTGATCAGCAAGCGGCCGTTGGATAACCGGTCAAGCGTCGCAGCCATGCGCGCCGACACCGTCGGCGAGATGATTCCCGGACGGATCGCCACCAGATAACGCAGACGTTCGGTCAGCGGCACCAGCGCCGAGGCGATCACCCAGGAGTCTTCGCAGGAGCGTCCGGTGGGGATCAGCACGCCGTGGTAGCCGAGGCTGTCAGCCGCCTGCGCCACTTGTTTCAGATAATTGAGGGTGACCGGGCGCGCACCTTGGGTAGTGCCCAGATAGTGGCCGTCACCGTGGGTCGGCAGGAACCAGAAAACATCCATGAACGGCTCCTCAGGCGATTTTCAGCAAAGGTTTGATTTGGGTGGCGAACAGCGGCGCGGCGCGTTCGGCCGCCAGGCGGATGCGCGCCTTCAGCAGCTCGCTGGTGATCTGGTAATCGGCGAAGTCGGCTTCGGTGGCGTACACGCCGATCGGCAAGGTCATGGCCTGGAAGAAGCTCAACAGCGGCCGCAACTGGTGATCGAGCACCAGCGCATGGCGTTCGCTGCCGCCGGTAGCGGCGAGCAGCACCGGGGTGTCGATCAAGGCGTTGAGGTCGATCAGGTCGAACAGATGCTTGAGCAAGCCCGGATAAGAACCGCGATAAACCGGCGCGGCAACGATCAGCAGATCGGCCTGTTCAATGGCCTGCAACTCGGCTTCAACCTCGGCACTGAGCTCCTGACGCGACAGCGCGCCACCGAGCGGGCGAGCGATATCACCGAGTTCGATCAAATGGCTTTCGATGGTCAGATGCCCGGCCAGTTCGGCGAGCAAGGCTTGGGTCAGCACCAAAGTACGGGACGGACGCCAGGTGCCGCCGGAGAGGGCGACGACTTTCAGGGGACGCGACATGATCAGTTCCTTTTTTCAACAGTTGCTCAGCGAGCAGTGAGTGAGTCACCGGGTCAGAGCAAGCGCTGTACCAATTCCTGGAAGCCCCGGTTTACAAGGCGTTGAGCGTTAGCGCGGCGGTCGCGCCTGTGAGTAGCAGGGTGCTTTGTTGAATCAGTGTTGGCTGAGCAACAGTTGCTGGAGCAACAGTGCTCAGCGCATGCAGGGAGTTATAGAGGCAGTTTGTTATTCCGTAAAAGAACGTTAATTGATATTTATAGATCGTTAAGAGATATGTGCCAGCACGTGTCGATTTCCTGATAGCCACTATTGAGAGCGTTGATTTCTGCGCAAGCGTGCCCGGGCGTAGCCTTTGTCCATCGACCCCCCATTGCTCGCCAGGACGCTCCCATGAATCGTTTACTCACCGTTTCCCTGTTGCTCGCTGTCTCCGTACTCGCCGGTTGTGCTGGGCATGTATCACCGGAACTGCGCCCTTACACCGATGAAGAATCCCGTGAATTGGCGATGGAAGCACTGAATCGCAGCGGCTTGTCCTTCGACGAATACCACGCAAAAAAAGCGCAATTGCTCGGTCAGACTCAGTTCGACAAGAAAGCTGAAATGAGCGCCGAACGTGCCGTACAGCTGCACGGTCGTCCTAGCTGAAAACAAACTGTACTGGTGGAAGTTTTCCCCAACTGTCCGTGGGCTTGCCGAGCGGCGTGGGATAGGGTCTACACCTGAATGACCCTGATGGATTGCCTGCCATGAACCTCTCGCTTGACCTGCTGTTGGGCTTTGCCCTGTTTGCCCTAGTCACCTCTATTACGCCGGGGCCGAACAACACCATGTTGCTGGCATCGGGAGTGAATTTCGGCTTCAACCGCACCATCCCGCACATGCTCGGGATCACTTGCGGCTTCTTCGTTCTGGTCGTGGCCGTGGGCTTTGGCCTCGGTGCGGTGTTTCAGACCTACCCGATTCTCTACACGGTTCTGCGCTATGTCGGCGCGGCCTATCTGCTGTATCTGGCTTGGAAAATTGCTCACTCGGGACCGGTCGGCGACAGCGCCGAAGGCGAGGCGAAGCCGATCAGCTACCTCGGCGCGGCCGCGTTTCAGTGGGTCAATCCCAAGGCGTGGATCATGGCCATCGGGGCCATCAGCACCTACACGCCGATGCAGGGCTATTTCACCAATGTCGTGGTGATTGCTGCAGTGTTCGCCATCATCAACCTGCCGAGCGTCGGCGTCTGGGCCGCCTGCGGTACTTTGTTGCGCAATGTGCTGAAGGATCCGCGCTGGTTGCGCGTGTTCAACTGGGGCATGGCCGCATTGCTGGTGATTTCGCTGTACCCGTTACTTCTCGAAAGCTTTAGCTGACGCATTGCTTCAACCGCAGGCCGGATGCCTGTTAAGCTCGGCCTCAGGAGCGTTCCTACGCACTTTTAAATGAAGTTGTTCTTCTTTAACGGCATCCGATCAGGTATTGATGACGCTCTCGAACCGACGCGCAGCTCACAAGGCTGCGCCGTGCCGTTTGCAGACACGAGCCTCCTGATCCCGGAACACGCTCTGCGAGTCTTTTATGAACACACGTCCGTTGTATTTCGATTACGCCGCCACCACCCCGGTTGACGAGCGGGTCATCCAGGTGATGATCGAGTGTCTGGGGTTTCACGGTAACTTTGGCAACCCGGCTTCCAGCTCCCACGCGTTCGGCCAGCAAGCCCGACACACGGTCGAGCAGGCCCGCCGACAGGTCGCCGAACTGGTCGGCGCCAAGGCTGAGCAGATCGTCTGGACCTCCGGTGCCACCGAGTCCAATAATCTCGCCCTCAAAGGCGTGGCGCAGGCCCGCGGTGTCCCCGGCGGCCACATCATTACCAGTCAGATCGAACACAAAGCCATTCTCGATACCGCCCGCCAATTGCAGGACGCCGGCGTCGCCGTAACCTATCTGGTGCCGGATGCCGATGGCCTGATCACCCCGCAAGCGGTCAGTGAAGCTATGCGCGACGACACCTTTCTGGTGTCGCTGATGCTGGTCAACAACGAGTTGGGTACCGTCAATGATGTTCAAGCGATTGGCGAAGTGGTGCGTAGTCGCGAGGCATTGTTCCACGTCGATGCGGCGCAGGGCGCCGGCAAAGTGGCAATCGATCTGGGGCAATGGCCGGTGGATCTGATGTCCTTCTCCGCACACAAACTCTACGGCCCCAAAGGCATCGGCGCATTGTATGTCGGCCCACGGGCGCAGCAGCGGTTACAGGCGCAGATTCACGGCGGCGGACATGAAGGTGGCTTGCGCTCCGGGACGTTGGCGACGCACCAGATTGCCGGCATGGGCGCAGCGTTCGCGCTGGCCGCCGAGACGTTCGATGACGAGAAAAAAACTATCGTCGTGTTGCGTGAACGCTTGCTCGAACAACTGCTCAGCCTGCCGGGCGTACGTCTCAATGGTTGCGCCACTCAACGCATTCCGCACACCTTGAGCCTGACCTTCAGCGAAGGTGAATTCAACAGTGCGGCGTTGAGTCATTCGATTGCCTTTTCCGCGACCTCGGCCTGCAACTCGGCCAGTAACACGCCATCCCACGTGTTGTTGGCGCTGGGGCATGACGCGCACCTGGCCGGTCGCACCATTCGGCTGAGCCTCGGTCGTTTCACCACCGCCGAGGATATCGACAAGGCTTGTGCATTGATCAAGACCGCCTGCGCCAGTGCTCCGGCATTCTGGGCGACCGGGCTTTAAACGAGCCGATCTCTCGGCTACGAACAATAACGATGAAGTGATTAGCAGGAGACATGATGAGTACCCAGACCTCGACCGAAGGATCGGTGCCCCAGCGCCTGGCGCAGACCCGTGAACTGATGCGCCGTGAAGGCATTCATGCGTTGTTGGTGCCGTCCGCCGACCCGCACTTGTCGGAATACCTGCCGGGTTACTGGCAGGGCCGGCAGTGGTTGTCGGGCTTCCATGGTTCGGTCGGGACGTTGATTGTCACCGTTGATTTCGCCGGTGTCTGGGCCGACAGCCGTTATTGGGAGCAAGCGACCAAGGAACTCAAGGGCAGCGGCATCGAACTGGTCAAACTGCAACCGGGTCAGCCGAGTCCGCTGGACTGGCTGGCCGAGCAAACACCGGAAGGTGGTGTGGTCGCGGTTGACGGTGCGGTGATGGCCGTGGCGTCGGCGCGTACCCTGAGCAGCAAGCTTGAAGCACGCGGTGCGCGCCTGCGTACCGATATCGATCTGCTGCAGGAAGTCTGGAGTGATCGCCCGAGCCTGCCGAATGCACCGATCTATCAGCATCTGCCACCGCAGGCGACGGTCAGCCGTGGCGAGAAACTCGCCAAACTGCGCGAAACTTTGCGGGAGCGCGGGGCCGACTGGCATTTCATCGCCACCCTCGACGACATTGCCTGGCTGTTCAACCTGCGCGGCGGCGATGTGTCGTTCAACCCGGTGTTTGTTTCGTTTGCTTTGATCGATCAGCAGCAGGCGACGTTGTTCGTGGCGCTGAGCAAAGTTGATGGCGAATTGCGCGCTGTGCTGGAACAGGATGGCGTAACGCTGCGTGATTACAGCGAAGTCGCTGATGCCCTGCGTGCCGTACCGAGTGGCGCGAGCCTGCTGGTCGATCCGGCACGAGTGACCAGCGGTTTACTGGATAATCTCGACAGCGCAGTGAAACTGGTCGAAGGCTTGAATCCGACCACGCTGGCCAAGTCGCAGAAAAGTGAAGCCGATGCTCAACACATCCGCCAAGCCATGGAGCAGGACGGTGCGGCGCTGTGCGAATTCTTTACCTGGCTGGAATCTGCTTGGGGCCGCGAACGCATTACCGAACTGACCATCGATGAGAAGCTCACCGCTGCTCGCGAGCGTCGTCCGGATTATGTCTCGCTGAGTTTCAACACCATTGCTGCGTTTAACGCCAATGGCGCGATGCCGCATTACCACGCGACCGAAGAAGAACACGCGGTGATCGAGGGTGACGGCTTGCTGCTGATCGACTCGGGTGGACAGTACCTGGGCGGCACCACGGACATCACGCGGATGGTGCCGGTCGGTACGCCGAGCGAAGAGCAGAAGCGCGATTGCACGCGCGTGCTCAAGGGCGTGATCGCGCTGTCGCGCGCGCAGTTCCCGAAAGGCATTCTCTCGCCGCTGCTGGACGCCATCGCCCGTGCGCCGATCTGGGCCGACAGCGTGGATTACGGCCACGGCACTGGTCACGGCGTTGGCTACTTCCTTAACGTCCATGAAGGACCACAGGTGATTGCCTATCAGGCCGCGCCTGCGCCGCAGACGGCCATGCAGCCGGGGATGATCACGTCGATCGAGCCGGGTACGTATCGTCCGGGCCGTTGGGGCGTGCGTATCGAGAATCTGGCGATGAACCGTGAGGCGGGTAGCAGCGAATTCGGTGAATTCCTCAAGTTTGAAACCTTGACGCTGTGCCCGATCGATACGCGATGCCTGCTGCCGGCGCTGCTGACTGAGGAAGAGAAGCAATGGTTCAACAGCTACCACACAGAAGTGCGTGAGCGCCTGAGTCCGTTGCTTGAGGGGGCTGCGCTGGAGTGGTTGAACACCCGTACTGCTGCGATCTGATCGGCTGAATTCAGGCGCTGTGTCCAGCGCCTGAATGATCGCTTAGCCTTGGCGCAAGGCTTCCTCAACGAAGTCGAGCCGATCCTGGCCGAAGAACAGCTGATTACCGATGAACATGCTCGGTGCGCCGAACACGCCGCGTTTAACCGCCGTTTCGGTGTTCTCCTTAAGCGCTGCTTTGACAGATTCATCGTTGCTCAGCGCCAGAACTTCCTGTGGGTCGAAACCGTGTTCGCTCAGTACAGCGGCGACAGTCGCGGGCTCGTCAAGGCTGCGTCCTTCAACCCATAGCGCCGTGAACAGACAATCGATAAACGCCTCAAAGCGTTCTGGCTGACGTAATTGGATACCCGTGACCGCACGCATCAGCATCAGTGTGTTGATCGGGAAATGCGGATTAAATCTCAGCGGTACCCCGTAGCGTTTCGCGTAGCGATCCAGATCCTGAAACATATACCGACCCTTCGCCGGAATCATTGCCGGTGACGCGTTGCCGGTTGCCTTGAATACGCCACCGAGCAGCATCGGGATGTAAATCAGCTCACTGTTCGTCTCGGCACAAATCTTCGGCAATTGGGTGTAGGCCAGATAGGTGGCAGGGCTGCCAAGGTCGAAATAGAACTCCACGGTTTTAGTCATTTTCGCGTCTCTGTCGTTATTGTTATGGCGGGGCCTTACCAGCGTTCGTTCCAGGGGCGCAGATCCAGCTCGAACGTCCAGGCATCCCGTGGCTGACTGTGCAGATACCAGTAGTTCTCGGCGATGTGCTCGGGATTGAGGATGCCATCCTGATCTTTGGTGGCGTACTTCTCGGGGAAACTGTTGCGAATGAAATCGGTGTCGATCGCACCATCGACCACCACATGGGCGACGTGGATGTTCATCGGCCCGAGTTCCCGCGCCATGCTTTGCGCCAGTGCGCGGATGCCGTGCTTAGCGCCGGCGAATGCGGCGAATCCGGAAGCGCCACGCAGCCCAGCGGTGGCACCGGTGAAGAGAATCGTGCCGCGATTGCGCGTGACCATGCGTTTGGCCACTTCACGGGCATTGAGGAAGCCTGAGAAACAGGCCATTTCCCAAATCTTGAAATACTTGCGTGCGGTTTCTTCAAGAATGCTGCACGGCACATTGGCGCCGATATTGAATACAAAAGCTTCGATCGGACCGAGGCGAGTCTCGATGTCTTCAATCAGAGCGATTACGTCTTCTTCTTTGCGCGCATCGCAGGCAAAACCGTGGGCTTCACCGCCTTCAGCCTTGATCGCGTCCACCAGCGGCTGCAATTTGTCGGCGCTGCGTCGGGTGACGCAGGCGATGAATCCTTCTTTGGCAAAACGCTTGGCAATCGCCCCTCCCGTGGCATCGCCGGCGCCAACCACTAATACGACCTTCTTGTTATTCATGGATAGATGCCTTTATTAAACGATCGTTAAGTGAACGAACGTTATGCTAGGATCCAGACCACGTCAAGGCAGTCGATTCGAGGGCAAACACATGCGTTACTCCGCCAGTCACAAGTTGGAAACTCGGGAAAAGCTATTGCAGAGCAGCTCGCTGTCAGCAAAGCGTTCGGGGTTTTCCACGGTAGGCGTCGACGGCTTGATGAAGGCTATCGGATTGAGTGGCGCGGCGTTCTATAGTCACTTTTCGTCGAAAGATGCGTTGTTCACCGCCATCGTCGAGCGAGAGTTGGGGCAAAGCCTTGAGCGACTGGGGGGCGAGGGCGCGCAGGATCGTGAGCGACTGGAGCGCTGTCTCAAGCACTATCTGAGCATGGCTCACGTAGAACAACCTGAAGCCGGTTGCGCGTTGCCGGCGCTGGGCGCGGAAATTGCCCGATCGGATATCCAAGTACGGGAGCAAGCCGAGTTATGGATTCGTCGGCTGCAAGAGCGCTGGGCACAGATACTTGAGAGTGAGACCCTGGCGTGGTCGGTGCTGTCGCAATGCGTCGGGGCCTTGGTGGTGGCGCGCATGTTGGCCACGCCGGACCTTCAGCAAGCGGTGCTGAAGTCCAGCCATAAAGAAATTGGCCGGCAGATTGCCGCGCAGCGCTGATCTATTTACAGATGACAATCATGCTGCGACTGGTGTAACCCGCAGGATTGAGACCGAACGGGTAATCGCCGGGTTCTTCCACGGTGTCACCGGATTTGGCGATGACCTTATAGCCTTTCGGCAAGCAAGCATTGGCGGCGCTGGCGTAGCATTTGTCCCAGGAGGACGATAGCCCTGAGCAGTTGATGTGCAGCCCTTTTTTTCCGCGTTTTACCTTGGTTTCCGAAGTCGCCGCACAACCCGCAATAGCCAGTATGGCGATCAGTATCAAAATTCGTTTCATTACCGTCCTTATAGCGGCCACGAGTCTAATGCCCGGGTTTGCCTGTGTTCGCCTGCGCTCTAAGCGTTTTGAAATCCCTGTCCGAAAAAATCCATGTCTGGCATTGGGTGACGGGTCTAAACATGGCCTAAATACGCACCAATTGCCAGACCTTCGTCAAAACCTCTTTCAGTCAGCCGCTATTGCAGGCTTCGCGGCGCTACCCATGGTCATGGTTGCGCCGACAGACGCCAGAATAATGCATAGGATCGCCATCCATTGTGACAGTGTGAGGAATTCGTGCAGAAACAGCAGGCCCGATAAGGCTCCGAAAGCCGGTTCGATACTCATCAGTGTGCCGAATGTACGTGCCGGCATGCGGGTAAGTGCGACCATCTCCAGTGTGTAGGGCAGGGCGGTGGATAGAATGGCTACGCCAATGGCAATGGGAATCAGGGAGGGGGTCAAAAGCGCTGAACCAGCATGCACGATGCCAATAGGGGCCACGAACAATGCCGCGATCATTACGCCTAATGCAGCGGTCGTCACACCGTTATCGGCACCTGCCTTCTGGCCGAACAGGATATAGAGCGCCCAACAGATACCTGCTCCCAATGCATACCCAGCGCCGACCAGATCGATTCCGGCGCTGGTGGCACCTGTTGGAATCAGCAACATCAATCCCGCGGCGGCGAGAGCGATCCAGAGAAAGTCGATAGCACGACGGGAGGCATAGATGGCTACGGCCAGCGGCCCGGTGAACTCGAGGGCAACGGCAATCCCCAGCGGTACAGTGCGCAATGACATATAGAAGAGGAAATTCATTCCGCCTAGAGCCATGCCGTAAACGATGACCGTGCGTAGCGACTTGGCGGTCAGCCTGGCTCGCCAGGGACGCAGTATCAACAGCATGATTACACTGGCAAAGATCAGCCGCAGCGTAGTGGTTCCCTGAGCGCCAACGATGGGGAACATGCTTTTGGCAAGTGAGGCGCCGGACTGGATTGATGCCATGGCTATTAATAGCAGGCCAACCGGGAACAGCATTGAGGCAAGAGAGCGTGGCTGGTCATTCATTGCGCGGCATCGTCCAAGGTAAAAAAGCAGGGTTTTATTTTGATAGTGGGCAATATACTGCGCATTCGTTGCGATTACGTCTATATAGAGGCCGTCTTTTCCGCCAATCGATAGAAAAGTGAAATTAACGGTTGACGGCAGATTCAGGATGTCTATAATTCGCCCCACTTCCGGCGCAGTCGAAACGGAAAACTCCTTGAGATTCAATGAGTTATGTAGGTTTTGGCGGCAGGTTGCTTCAGTTCATCGAAGCCAAAAGGAAGTTGAAAAAGAGGTGTTGACAGCAGCGTGTAACGCTGTAGAATTCGCCTCCCGCTGACGAGAGATCGGAAGCGCAAGTGGTTGAAGTTGTTGAAGAATTCTTCGAAAACTTCTGAAAATAATCACTTGACAGCAAATGAGGCTGCTGTAGAATGCGCGCCTCGGTTGAGACGAAAGATCTTAA
>NZ_FYDN01000016.1:0-193577 GCF_900187485.1 Pseudomonas sp. Irchel s3a12 | reverse complement strand
CCATTATTACAATCGGATCAGGCTGCACAGTCACAATGGCTACCGAACTCCGGTGGACATGGAGGCCCTGGCGGCATGAAAAAGGGTAAAACCCTATAACCGTGTCCAGTATCGTTTGACCAGATCAAAGAATTCCCTCAACTGCGCAAATTTTTGTGTTCTCAAGGTGGGTTGCTGACAGATCCGCAAGCAGGTTTTCCCTCTTCCAGGAGCAGGTCACGTTTGGCTCTATCTCGAAGGGAGCCGGCGTATCAGAAGGAAACAAGTCCGCACCTACTCTCTCGCCATCACTCAAGAGATACATGGATAGAACTTCTCCTTCGCCAAAACGCCACTCTAGAGAACCTATGTCTCCCAGATCTTTCTCGTCGTTGAAATAGTACTGGTCGTGCAGCAGCAAGCTCAGCCGTTTTCCCAAAAGCGAACGTGCGTTTTGCAGCTCTAGGACAGCTCTTGTAGGGGATGGGGAGTGTCGGCTAGACATCGGCATCTCATATAGGTGGGAAGAGAGGCAGATACTACACAAACGCTATTACGTCCGCTTCTGGCCGATAGTGGCCGCTCACAGATGTCCGTTTTCGGCCAGAAGCGACCGGTCTGCCTGATAAATAAATCTGTCCCCATTCCACCTAGTTTCCTAGGCGCATCCGATTGGCTGCTTTTGGCCAACGGCAACTTTGGGTCGATAGCTGCTGGTCGAAGATGACCGCTATCGACCCAAAGCAATCGTTCCTCAAAACGACACACGGCCAAAGCCAAATCCATTTACCTAAGAAAGAGCAGGCTCACTCAGGAAGGAAATGCCTCAAAACGGCAAGCCGCAATCAAATGCTTGACGCGTTCCTGCTCTTTGGATACGAGATACACATCGACGAGGCCCCGCGCATCTACTTTGTCAGCTGGATCAACAAATATGTAGTCGGCACGCATATTTGAAGAGGGGCTGTTGAGGCGCACGTCCTCTTGAGGCAACATCCGGTAGGCACACCATCTTTTTCCGTCTAATCCAATTCGAATTTCGGGGCGAGGCTCTACCCTGACGTAAAAGTTGGAATGGACAAACGATTGCACACCGTAGTGGCGTATCTGCTGATTCATGAACGCTCCTTGCTCATTGGGAATAAATGCGTCTGTGAGAATAACTCAGGTCATTACTGATACGTAAGTCATAAATCGCGCATTGCCGTGTTCATGGACTTGTCTAAATATCCCTATTGCGGTTGTTCTCCATCAAGGGCTGCTTTAAGTCGTTAGCCGTAGCGGATCGAGAGCCCACTTCTGCCCGTCTGTGCTAACGATGAGAGGCCGCTTCGGGTCGAAAACGGTGGCGTACGAATGACAGCTTTTGGCCGATTGCTGCCGGTCACCAAGGCCGCAATCGCCCATAGCTCCCGGTGAGGAACGGTAGATTTTGACCACAACCGGGCACTCGACAGCCCCCCAAACGTTTGTTGAGTCCATCTGATCGTCTATGAAAGAAGCGCTCGCAACGGAGCTGGAATGGATACAACTTCCTTACTTTCCGGTGAGACACAAACGTGTGTGACATTCGCTGTAAATGCCAGCACGCCTTCGCCTATAAACCCCTCAACCAAAAAAGTAAAAGAGTGCTTCCCCAACCTGGCCACGCCAACTTTAATAATCATTTCGTCATCCCACGTCAGCGGAGCCAGCAACTCGATCGACATCGCACGCACCGGCGGCAATACATTAAAACTCATCACCGCTCTAAGCCCCGGCCCCCCTACCCATCTGTCGAGTGCTACACCAATGGCCTCTACAGCAAAATATGAGAATCGCGGGGTGTAAACCACCCCTGCCGGATCACAATCTCCGAACAAGATAGTTCTGCTTACAAAAACCGCATCAGGCATTTACTCCCCCCTACTCGCCAACGTCAGGCCGATATCGATGAGTTCTTCTCGCTCGGCCATCAAGGGCTTCTGCCTTTGATGGCGGCGATTGTCCCCACATCAGCGACTCAAAGATTTTCGCCTGGAACCTAAGCACTCAGTTGCTTGAACCAGTCAAGGCTCTCAACGGTAGTCCCAGAAGGACGGTATTCACATCCGATCCATCCTGCGTAGCCGCGCTGCTCCAGCGCCTCGAACAAGGCAGCAAAGTCGATACTCCCCGTTCCCGGCTCGTGACGCCCCGGGCAATCGGCAATTTGCACATGGACGGTTCTGTCATAAAACCGCGCCAGCACATCCGCTGCGTCTCCAGTCAAAAGCTGGGCATGGTAAAGATCAAGAATCAGCCCGACACTCGGGAAGGTCTCCAGTACCTGTTGCGCCTTGCTGAAGTCGGACATGTAATAGCCCGGCATCGCCTCCGCGCTGATCACTTCGATAAGCGGCCGCAGCCCCTGGTCTTCCAAGTACTTGACCGCATATTCCAGGTTGCCCGCGTAGGTTCGCTCAGCGTCATTCTGCGTGGTAACGCCCGACATGATGTGGACATCCGCACACGCCAAGGTCTTTGCGTAGCGGGCGGCCTGGAGCAACCCGTCACGAAACTCCTCTCCCCTGCCCTGTAACGCGGCGATGCCTTTGGTCACGCCGGCCGGGGCGGCGAACTGAATCAACGGCAAACTGTATTGGGCGAGATGGTCGGCAAGCAGACTGGCGTCGAATTCATACGGCGACGGGAACTCCACTGCCCGGAAACCGGCGGCTGCGGCGGCTTCGATGCGTTGCAGAAAAGGCAATTCATTGAATTGGAAACCGAGATGAGCATTGAACTTGAGCATTGGGTAATCATCCATCCTGGGAAGAAACGACATCATTAGCCTGGAGCATCCTTCACCGCTCCAGCACTGCACTATCGCAAGTGCGTTCAACGATTAAAACCAGGTTTCCATCTGAATACCGTATTGCCATACCCCTCCCGCCTGGAAGTCGGACATGCCAAAGGAGTCTGCAGTGCTGAACCTGTCCAGATCCGAAGACCAGTTCATGTAGCTGGCGAACACTCGCAGCTCCGGACGCGTGAGTAGATCGCCAACGTCAAGCTTGAATGTCGGGGCGACCGTGAATTTCCAGAAGTTACCGTCGACCGCATTACGTTGTAGATAGCCCTTGGGGTCGAGGTTCATGGTTTGCCAGCTCATTTCGTAGGCCATTTCGAAGTTGCTGTTGATTTTGTTGGCCAATCGCACGTTGAGGGTCAGCCAGCGGTAGTCGTCACCTTTGACGTATCGATCCTTGCTCTGTTCGGCCAGCAAGCTGGGCCCGATGCGCCAGTCAGAGGTCAGCGGCGTCTCACCGTAAAGCGCCAGACGCAGCGCGCGGGCGTCGTCGATCAGTTCACCATCCGAGCCAACGTTCTTGACCTCTGCCCCCAGGCCTTGCCCATAGAGCAGCGCCGTTTTGAAGAACCCTTCCCTGCCGAAAAAGGTTTTCTGGTGATTGGCCAGCATGCTGTGCAAACCGCTATCCGCAGGCGTCAAACCGGCCTTGTTGGTGTGGGTGCCGAAATCGTTTTTCTTGGCGCCGATGGCGTTGTACATCCACTGCCACTGGCCATCCTCGAAGAACTGGTTGGAGGTCAGGATGTAACTTTCCACATCGGCATTAATCCCGCCTTGGCTGAAATCTCCGTAGCTACGCCCAATCAACGAGTAATTCGAGCGCCAATGCTTGTTCATCTGCACATCGTAAATTCCACCGCCGGTGCCGGCCAGGTAAACGACGTCGGAGTCCAGCCAGTGGATATCGAAATTATCTCTATCGAAGCGCTTGCCCGCCCACAACGTAGCGTTCTCGAAGACTGAATTGCCTTTGAATGCAGCGACATGGTCGAGCGTGGCGAACACCTGGCGCACGTTGAGGTTGCTTTCGTCGGCCGTCCAGTCATTGGAGCTTTCCACACCGTCGGCGATGGAGACCGTGAACTTGGAACGAGTGCCGTTTTGCGCATAGATCTCTTTCGACAGGTCGATACGCATGTAGGTGTCGTCCTCGTTACCGAGTCGCCCGACTGCCCCGCCCACCGAACCGGCCGGCGTTGTATAAGGGCCGCCACGCCCGCCACCCAGCCCCTCGTCGACCAACAATCCGGAGCGCGCATAGCCGTTGAAGCTGAACCCATCGGTGAGGTTTCTGGCACCGCCCTCCTTCTCCAGGCTTTGCTGACGGGCTTCGAGTTTTGCCAGTCGGGTGTCCAGAGCAGGCGCCGAAATGGCTGTTACGTTAGAGGCGACGGGTTGCAAGGGCGGCGCCGCGCGTTTGACCTGCTGCAATTCCCGGGCAAGTGCCTGGGTCTGCTGTTCGGCCATGGCTGCACGCTTTTCCGCTGCGCTGGCACGCGCTTCAAGTGCGGCCATGCGCTCTTCCAGTGTCGCGCCCTGAGAAGCCGCCGCCGATGTGCCGAGCACGCCGACCAGTAGCCAGCTTGATCCTTTCTGCATGTTGATTCCCTGTTTTGTTTTTATTTTTTGGTTGCCGCAGTTGCCTTTTTTGCGTGAATCGCGAGTTGTCACAAACGACAAAAAAAGGATGCCTCCTCGCAAATACGCTGCTACATTTGGCGATGTTAACGTTAACTTTTCTAAAAACAAAAATAAAGGACGCTCGATGAAACACCTGAAATCGCTCCTGCCCGTTGCATTGATCACCCTGTCTGCCGCACTGCCATCCGTGTCGAACGCAACCGATCTGACGATCTCTTGCGGTGCGGTGGGTGCGGAGTTGCAGCTGTGCAAAGAGGCCGTCGAGACATGGTCGAAACAGACCGGCAACAACGTCGAGGTGGTCTCCACGCCTAACTCGGCGACCGAGAGGTTGTCGTTCTACCAGCAGATCCTCAGTGCGCAGTCCACCGACATCGACATCATTCAAATCGATATGGTGTGGCCGGGGATGCTGGCAAAACACCTGATGGATCTGCGTGAGGTGCTTCCCGCCAACGCGACCCAAGGCTACTTCCAGGCCCAGGTCGATAACGCCACGGTCAACGGGCGGCTGGTGACGATGCCGTGGTTCACCGACTCGGGGCTGCTGTATTACCGCAAAGACCTGCTTGAGAAATACAACAAACAGGTTCCTCAGACGTGGGAGGAAATGACCGCTACCGCCAGGGATGTGCAACAGGCTGAACGCAACGCCGGGAACGCCAATGCCTGGGGTTACATCTTTCAGGGACGTGCCTACGAGGGGCTGACGTGCAATGCGCTGGAGTGGATCAGCAGCCAACCGCAAGGCGGCCTGATCAATCAACGCGGCGACATAGTGGTCAACAGTCAGGCCTCGAGAGCGGCGTTGACCCTGGCGAAAAGCTGGGTCGGAGACATCTCTCCGCGTGGCGTGCTCAATTACACCGAGGAAGAAGGACGTGGTGTATTCCAGTCGGGCAATGCGCTATTCATGCGTAACTGGCCTTATGTCTGGGCCCTGGTGCAAAGCCAGGACAGTGCCGTAAAAGACAAGGTCGGCGTCGCTCCCCTGCCCCGCGGCGGCGAAACCGGCGAGCATGCCTCCACCCTCGGTGGCTGGGGCCTGGCGGTATCGCGTTACAGCGCGCATCCCAAACTTGCCGCTGAGCTGGTGAGCTACCTGAGTAGTGCCCAAGAGCAAAAACGTCGAGCGCTGAAAGGCGGCTATAACCCGGTAATCGAGTCGCTGTATCAAGATCCCGAGTTGCTCGCGGCCATGCCTTATTACGCTCAGCTGCACAGCATTCTCAACGCTGGGGTCATGCGCCCCGCCGCCATCACCGCCGATCGTTATCCACGGGTCTCCAATGCGTTCTTCGATCGGGTGCATGGCGTGCTGGCGGGCGAGTTGCCCGTCGATAAGGCTCTTGCCGAACTGGAAAGCGAACTTACGCGCATCAAACGCCGGAACTGGTAAGCCACAAGGAAGGAAATCACCATGTCTGTCTCTACGACCCATGCCCCCTTTGACGAGCTGCTGCTCACGAGGGAAACGCCTGTACAACGTCGCCGGGTGCGCGCTGCCTGGCTGTTTCTGACGCCAATGCTGGTCTGCCTGGCCCTGGTCGCCGCCTGGCCGCTGCTGCGCACATTCTGGTTCAGTCTGACCGACGCCAGCCTGGCGGACACCGGTGGCGCAACCTTCATAGGCTTGAGCAATTATCTGTTGTTCAGCGGTTCCGGCTGGTCGGGCATCCTCGTCGATCCACAGTGGTGGAATGCAGTGCGCAACACGTTGTATTTCACGGTGGTCTCGGTGGGACTGGAGGTCGTGCTGGGGTTGTTGGTGGCGTTGCTGCTGAACATCAAATTCACCGGCCGTTCTCTGGTGCGGGCGTTGATTCTGATTCCGTGGGCGATTCCGACGATTGTCTCGGCGAAGATCTGGTCATGGATGCTCAACGACCAGTTCGGCATCATCAATCACCTGATGCTCAGCCTCGGCCTGATTGATGCTCCCCTGGCCTGGACGGCAGATGCCGACCTGTCGATGTGGGCGGTGATCATCGTTGATGTCTGGAAGACCGTGCCCTTCGTCACGCTGCTGATGCTGGCGGCCTTGCAGATGTTGCCGAGCGATTGCTACGAAGCGGCCAGGGTCGATGGCATTCATCCGCTGAAGGTGTTCTGGCGCGTCACCCTGCCACTGTTGATGCCTGCACTGCTGGTGGCGGCGATCTTTCGCATCCTTGATTCGCTGCGGGTATTCGACGTCATCTATGTGCTGACCTCGAACTCCTCGAGCACCATGAGCATGTCGGTGTATGCCCGCCAGCACTTGGTGGAGTTCCAGGATGTCGGTTACGGCAGCGCGGCGTCGACGCTGTTGTTTCTCGTGGTCGCGGTGATCGCCATGCTTTACCTCTACCTCGGACGCCGTCAACTGGAGGTCCGCGCATGAGCCCGCGCCTGCTGAAAAAAGCGCTGTTGCGCCTCGGATTCTGGTGCCTGATCGGGGTTTTGCTGCTGTATGCGGTTTTCCCGTTCTACTACGCCATCGTGACGTCGCTGAAGCCCTCCAGCGCCTTGTTCGAGGTGAGCTACTGGATCGAAAATCCTGACTTCTCCAATTACGCTGCGGTCCTCCACCAGGCCTCGTTCCTGCGAGCAATCGGTAATTCACTGGTGGTTGCGCTGTGCGTGGTCACCCTGGCGCTTTTCCTCAGCCTGACCGCTGCTTATGCCTTGGGCCGGGTGAAATTCCGTGGGCGTGGCACGGTGTTGATGATGGTGCTTGGCGTGTCGATGTTTCCCCAGGTCGCGGTGCTGTCGGGACTGTTCGAAGTGATCCGCGCCTTGGGCCTGTACAACACGTCGTGGGCGTTGATCCTGAGTTACACGATTTTCACCCTGCCCTTCACCGTCTGGGTGCTGACCACGTTCATGGGACAACTGCCCCATGAACTGGAGGAAGCGGCAATCATGGATGGTGCGTCGCCCTGGGTGACGCTGACCCGCGTGCTGTTGCCGCTACTCTGGCCCGCCCTGATCACCACTGGCTTGTTGGCCTTCATCGCGGCGTGGAACGAGTTCCTGTTTGCCCTGACGTTCACCCTCACCGACAGCCAACGCACGGTGCCGGTGGCCATCGCCTTGATTTCCGGCGGCAGCCCCCATGAGTTGCCTTGGGGCTTGTTGATGGCTGCCTCGGTGCTGGTCACCGTCCCACTGGTGATTCTGGTGCTGATCTTCCAGCGCCGAATCGTTTCCGGTCTCACTGCCGGCGCGTTAAAGGGTTGATGCCCAATAAAGACAAGGAACCGCATCGTGATGAAATTGAAACTGGACAACGTGAACAAACAATTGGGCGGCGCGCGGATTCTTCGCGACATCAACCTGGAGATCGCTGCGGGTGAATTCGTGGTATTCGTCGGCCCTTCGGGCTGCGGAAAGTCGACGCTGCTGCGGCTGATCGCCGGACTGGATTCGATCTGTGCCGGCGACCTGCTGATCGACGGGCGCCGGGTCAACGACCTGGAGCCGCGCGAGCGTGGCGTCGGCATGGTGTTTCAGTCCTATGCGCTGTACCCACACATGAGCGTCTACGACAACATCAGTTTTGGCCTCAAACTGGCCAAGACTGAAAAGAGCAGCCTGCGCGAGCGCGTACTGAAAACTGCGCAAATCCTGCAATTGGACAAACTGCTGCAACGCAAGCCAAAAGAGTTGTCTGGAGGGCAGCGTCAGCGTGTAGCAATGGGCAGAGCCATGGCGCGGGAACCGGACATTTTGTTGTTCGATGAGCCGCTCTCCAACCTGGATGCTTCCTTGCGGGTGCAGATGCGCAACGAAATCGCCCGGCTGCATGCGCGACTGCGCTCAACCATGATCTACGTCACCCACGATCAGGTCGAAGCGATGACCCTGGCCGACAAAATTGTCGTGCTCAATGGCGGTCACGTCGAGCAGGTCGGCTCACCGCGCGAACTCTACGAGCGCCCTGCCAGCCGCTTTGTCGCCGGTTTTCTCGGTTCGCCGAGAATGAATTTCCTGCCGGCACGCTTGCATGCGCCGGGCGAAACCAGCCTGGTCGATGCAACTGTTTTGGGGATGACCACCCTGCCCTTCGACAGCTCGGACCTGGCGGCAGACGCCTCGCTGAGCCTGGGCGTTCGTCCGGAACACCTGTCGCTCAAAGCGGCGCAGGGCACGGCAGGCGTCGTCGTGACCGGGGTCGAATACCTGGGCAGTGAAACCTATGTGCACCTGGATACCGGGCAGGACGAGCCACTTATCTGTCGTTGTGAAGTCAACGCCGGATGGCAGGCGGGCGATCGGGTCGAACTGCAGCTGGACATCAACAAGATCCATCTGTTCGACAGCGACGGCACGGCATTGAAGCGCCACCCGCACGCCATTGAATCCGCGCAGGATGACCTCTCTTTGCGCTCAGTCCGAGCAGGCGCCCTATGACCTTGTCTTTGAATACTCCGAGCGATCCCATGTCTTCGACCCTTGACCTTGCGCAGCGCGCCCTGGCTGACAGCCAGTCTCGCGTCATCGAGGATTATCGACCCGGTTATCATATTGCCCCGCCGGCAGGCTGGATGAACGACCCGAACGGGGTCGTGTACTTCCGTGGCGAATATCACGTTTTCTATCAGCATCACCCCTTCGACGCGAAATGGGGGCCGATGTATTGGGGCCACGCCAAGAGTGCCGATCTGGTGCATTGGCAACACCTGCCCATTGCGCTGGCACCCGGCGATGACTGCGACCGCGACGGCTGTTTTTCCGGGAGCGCCGTGGTCTGTGGCGATACCCTGGCCCTGATCTACACCGGGCACACCTGGCTGGGCGAAGTGGGTGACGAACGCTTGATCCGTCAAGTGCAGTGCCTGGCAACCAGTACCGATGGCATCCGCTTCGTCAAACACGGGGCCGTCATCGACAGCGCGCCGCAAGACGCCATCATGCACTTTCGTGACCCCAAGGTCTGGCAGGCGGATGGCTATTGGTACCTGATTGCCGGCGCACGTTTGGGCGACAGGCCGCTGCTGCCGTTGTACCGGTCCACGGATCTGCGCGTCTGGGAATTCCTCGACTATGTGTCCGCCGGCAGCGAAGACGATGGCTATATGTGGGAATGCCCGGACCTGTTTCGCCTGAATGGACGCGATGTGCTGCTGTACTCTCCGCAAGGCATGCAAGCCGACGGTTACGATCGGCTCAACAAGTATCAGACCGGTTATCGAGTGGGCCAGCTCGATAACCAGTGGCACTTCACGGGCGGGCCTTTTATCGAGCTGGATAACGGCCACGATTTCTATGCAGCGCAAACGCTGTTGGCCGCCGATGGTCGGCGCCTCCTATGGGCATGGCTGGACATGTGGGAAAGCCCGATGCCGAGCCAGGCCCATCACTGGTGCGGCATGCTCGGATTGCCCCGCGAACTTGAGCTGCGCGCCGATCGCCTTTGCGTGTATCCGGCACGCGAGCTCAGCGCGCTGCGAATGACGCTATTGCCGGGTACGCCGTGGTGGGGAGATTCGGGAACTCGCTGGGTACCGCAAGTAAACGGCGACATGCTCGAAATCCATGTGCATCTGGATCTGCTCGGCTGCACTGACGGCCACTTGGGAGTCGCTTTGCGTTGCAGCGACGATGGCCGTGAAGAAACCCTGCTCTATTACGATGCATCACTGCAGCGTCTGGTGCTTGATCGCAGCCGCTCGGGTGCGCAAGTCACAGGCCAGCGCAGCGTGGCGATAGACCCGACACAAGAGCGCTTGGAACTGCGCGTGTTTCTTGATCGCTCATCCATCGAGGTATTCGACGAAAACGGCCGCTTCAGCCTCAGCAGTCGCCTCTATCCGCGTTCCGACAGTCTGGGCGTGAAGCTGGTGGCAAGCGGGAGTGGCGGACGCGTCTCGATTGCCAAGGCATGGCCGCTCGGTTCTGCATGGTCATGAGCGGCGTCATTCGGGTCGCGAGAAGCCCGGGCCCTGTGTCATGATTCTGCGTCAACCAGACCGGCCGCACCTCGCATGACTTCAGTGAAAGACGTTGCACAACTGGCCGGCGTGTCCCTGATGACGGTGTCTCGAGCGCTCAATACTCCGGAAAAACTGAGCCCCGAAACCCTTCTACGGGTGCGTCGTGCCATTGATGAACTGCAATTCGTACCCAGCCTGTCAGCGCGCAAGATGCGCGGTGACAACCTCCAGTCGCGCACCATCGGTGTGTTCGCGCTGGACACTGCGACCACACCTTTCGCGGTCGAGCTGCTGCTGTCCATTGAGCAGACCGCGCAACAGGCCGGCTGGAATGTCTTTATCCTCAACCTGCTAAGCAACCCGCCCACCGACCAGAACATCGACCTGATGCTGTCGCACCGTCCGGATGGCTTGATCTTCAGCGCCATGGGGTTTCGCCAGGTCAGCATTCCCGAGCGCTTGAAGAGCAAGCCTTTAGTGCTTGCCAATTGTCTGGCAGATGACAGCAGCCTCGTCAGCTATGTACCCGACGACGAAATGGGCCAGTATCGCGCCGTACACCACGCGTTGAGCCTCGGCTACCAGCGTCCTCTGTGTATCAATCTGCCGAAACAGAGTCTGGCATGGGGGCTGCGACAAAAAGGCCTGCAGCGTGCCTGTCAGGCATTCGGACTGGCGCCGGACACGCTCCTGCAATACGACCTTTCCGATCATGATGCCTATGGTGAAACAGCCGCTATCCTCGACCGGCATGTCATTGATGGTCGTCCCCAATTCGATATTCTGATCTGTGGCAACGACCGCATTGCCTTCTGTGCCTATCAACTGTTGTTGGGGCGCGGCCTGAAAATTCCCGACGATGTCGCCGTCCTCGGCTACGACAACATGATCGGCATTGCCGAGTTGTTCATCCCTCCGCTGACCACCGTGCAACTGCCGTACTACGAAATTGGGCGCCAGGCTGCACGGCATCTGATCGAGACCCTGGAGCTTTCGGGCACTCAGCGAGTTGACTGTCCATTGGTGGTCAGGACATCACTGTAAGAGTGGGTCAGCTCGCTGATAGCACGCTTTTGATTTTCCGAGTGGAATCAGAAATCCACTGTCGCTGAAAGCAGATAAGTTCTCGGTGTCGACAACGTCAACCCCGGTTCACTGTCATCCGAAGCGCCTGCTGAACTCCAGTAGCTTTTATCCAGAACGTTCTCGACATTGGCGCGCAGGGTGATGGTTTTTTCATCGACTTTGAAGGCGTACCGCGTACCCACGTCGAAGCGCTCCCAAGCGTCGATCTCCTTCTCGTTCGACTGATCCAGATACTGCGAACTGGAATAGATGCCACGGGTTGTCAGCGTCAGCCCCTGCACACTCGGCACGTCCCACTCTGCGCCCAGATTGACGTTGTATTTCGGAGTCGCCGGCGCACGGTTGCCGTCGAAAGCGCCATTGGTGGTGTGGGTCAGCTCGCTGTCGATGTACATCACACCGCCGAGCAACCGGACGCCTTTGAGCGGTTCGCCAAACATGCTCAGCTCCACGCCGTTGTTCTGTCGTTTGCCGTTCGGGCCGAAGACCCGGGTCGTGGCGTTGGTTTCATAGGCGGGTTGCTTGATCCTGAATACTGCTGCCGTTAAAGCATACGAACCGGCGTCGTACTTGGCTCCGATCTCGACCTGACGGCTGATAAACGGCGGGAAGATTTCGTCTTCGTTCACTGACGTTGACGGCGCAATCTTGCCTTGGCTCAGGCCTTCCATGTAGTTGGCGTAGAGCGACAGCTTGTCAGTCGCCTTGAACAGTATGCCGCCCGAGGGCGAAACCTTTTCCTCGTCGTAAGCCGTGTCGCCTTTGACGTCATCGCTCCAGTCATCGACTTTCACTCGTTGCCAGCGCGCACCGAGGGTCAACAGAAGCCGATCATCAAAGAAGCCCAAGGTGTCGGACAACGCCACGCCGCTGAAGCGGTTTTCGGTGTACACCTTGGCGTCGTAGCGCGTCGGCGTACCGGGTTTGGCGGTTTCCACCGGGTCATACAGATTGCTGCGCCCGGCCGCATAACGCGCGCCGCCATTCTCGAAATCCATATAAAAGTAGCTGGCCACCAGATTGACCTCATGGCTCACCGGCCCGGTATGGAACCAGTTGCGCACGCCGGCCGTTGCGGTACGGACATTCTCGTCGCGGGTGAAATCACGCGGTTGAACGCTGAAATCACCGGCATCGTTGGTGACGGAAACGGCGTGGCGCAAGAAGTCATGATTACTTTTGCGCGCGCCGACGCCGCCGTACAGCATCACCGAATCATTGACGTCGAACTCAGCGTTGAGCGTGCCGAAGGTGTCCTCGGTTTTCGCCTGAGTCCACGGTTGCGCGTAGTTGCGATGCACCTTGTTCGCGCTCGGAACCTTGGCATTGGCCGCGACCTGCACGCGCTCCTGCGGCGCGTCGGTGTCGCGTTCGGTGTGACCGATATCGGTCGAAAGTCGCAAGCGCTCACCGCGAAAATCCAGGCCGAGCACGGCCATGTCGCGGTCGACACTTTGATCATCCCACTCGGTATCACCGGACTGTTTGACGCCGTTGAAGCGCAGGCCGAACTGATTGTCCTCACCGAACCGCCGGCCGACATCCACCGCACCGCCGACCTGATTGTTCGACGCGTAATTGGCCGTCAGCGAAGTGATCGGCTGATCGGTAGCGCGCTTGGGCACGACGTTGATCCCCCCGCCCACGCTGCCTCTCGGCGAGATGCCGTTGATGAGCTGGCTCGGGCCTTTGAGAATGTCGACGCGATCGGCCATTTCCATGTCGATCGTGTAAGTCGGCAAAACACCATAGAGGCCGTTATAGGCCACGTCGCTGTTGAACAGACTGAAACCACGGATGGTGAATTGCTCGTAACGTCCACCGGCCGGATTGGTCGCGCGCACCGATGGATCGCTGGAAATCAGATCGCCCAAGGTGCGCGCCTGCTGATTCTTCACCGCCTCGCTGGTGTAGGTGGTCATGCTGAACGGGGTTTCCATGAAGTCTTTCGACCCCAGCAAACCCTGCGAGCCACGCCGCGCGACTTGGCCGCCGGCAAACACATCGGCATCGCTGGAACCGGTGGCACCGAGAATCGACGTCGGCGCCAGTTGCAGGCTGCTGCCCTCGGCGGCTGGAATCAGTGTGTAGGCCTGCTCACCCAGCGGTTGCAGTTGCAGACCGGAACCCAGCAACAAGCGAGCGAACCCCTCCTCCACGCCAAATTCGCCGGACAAACCATTACTGTTGCGCCCGCTGACCAGCGCCGGATCCACCGACAGATTGACCCCGGCCAACCCGGCAAAGCGGGTCAGTGCGGCGCTCAAACTACCGGCCGGCACCTGGTAACTGCGCCGAGCGGCGTCTTCGGCCCAACTGGACTGGATCAACACAGGGCTGGCACTCAGGCTCAGCAGGAGGCTCAACTGCAACAACGGACGCAAACGACTTGGGAATACTGCGGGCATTGGAAGAAGCTCTCGATTTTGTTCACTTACCTGCAATGACCGGTGAGGCGAAAAAAAGGGACAGGCTTCAGACGATATTTTTTCGCGGCGTCAGCGTTACCCAGAAACGCGTGCGCGAATGCACCTCCAACGGCAGGCTCGCCGCCAGCAGCGTCAGCACTTTATCGGTGTCGTCGAGGCGGAAACTGCCGGTGACACGCAGACGTTCAAGTGCCGGCTCCCAGCGCAGAAGCCCCGAGCGATAACGGCTCAACTCGCGAAGAAAGTCCCCCAACGGCTGGTTTTGCGCCATCAACACACCGTCACGCCAGCCCGGCATTTTGGCGTCGAACAGCGCGACCGACCCGGCGCCGGAAGCCTGCAGATTGACCTGTTGCCCGGCGTTCAACTGCAGCGCCGGCCCGTGCAACGGCTGCAATTGCACCGAACCGCTGACCACCGACACGGTGCAATCACGCTGGTTGAGGCGCACGCAGACTTCGCTGCGGCTGACAATGATCCGACCGTACGGCGCGTTGACCGTCAACGCCGTGCTACCCGGAACGTTGAGCGCCATTTCGCCGCGCACCAACGTCAACTGACGGCTGGCCAGATCGACGTTCACCGCACTGGCGGTGTTCAGTTGCAAGGTGCTGCCGTCGGCCAGCCGTGTTCGCGTGTGTTCGCCGGTGGAAGTCTGCAAATCCGCGCGCCAGACGTCGAGCGGCAACTGGCGACTGATCAACCACGCCGTCGGCACCAGCGCCGCCAGACCCAGCGCCCTTTTCAGAGCTGCACGCCGCGCCAGATCCGGGCGATCGAGTGTGGCCATGGCCAATTCTGCTGGCAGACTGGAAAAGCGCTGGCGCAGTAATTGAATCTTCTGCCAGGTGTTTTCATGGCGGCTATCGCTGTCGCGCCAGTGCTTGAGTCGCACGTGATCGGCTTCACTGGCCTCGCCGGATTCGAGCAATGCCAACCACTGTGCGGCGGCACGGGCAACTTCGCGCGCTTCGGTGCTGGGCGCAACACGCATCATAGATCCAACATCAAGCAATGTTCGTAAGCCATTGCCATGTAACGTTTTATACTGCGTTCAGAAACCTGCAGCCGTTCGGCAATTTCACGGTAAGCGAGGCCTTCGAGCTGACTCAGGAGAAAGGCCCGACGCACCGCTCGCGGCAAACCATCGAGCAGCTCATCCAGCGCTTGCAGGGTTTCCAGCAGCAGCCAACGTTGCTCGGGCGACGGCACGCATTCCTCGGGCAACTGCGCGAGTGCTTCGAGATAGGCCTTTTCCAGGCTGCGGCGGGTGTAGAAATTGCTCAGCAGGCGTTTGCCCACGGTCAGCAGATACGCGCGCGGCTCGCGCATATCTGCAATCGGCTGAGCGCTGCACAGCACGCGCAAGAAGGTATCCTGGCTCAGGTCCGCCGCATCCCACGCGTTGCCCATGCGCCGCCGCAGCCAGGTTTCCAGCCAGCCTCGATGGTCGCGATACAGTTCGTGCAGGTGCTGCGGCGATGGCGTCGCTGCTTCAGTCATCTCAAGAGTCCTGCGCGAAGTCAGTTTCAAATGAGAGTGATTCTATTTAACTTGAGCGCCGACACAAAGCCTTTTTAACCGCGACAGCTTTCATGAGCGCTTCAAGGTCTCGCTCGGCAACTCCTTGAACAACGCCCGGTAACTGCTGGAAAACCTTCCCAAATGCCAGAACGACCAGTGCATCGCCACCTCCGCCACGGTGGTTTCCGTGGGTCGGCGCTTGAGCAATTCACGGTGTGCGCTGTTCAACCGGCGCAGGCGCAGCCAGTGACTCGGGGTCATCCCGGTGTAGGCCTTGAACGCCTGCTGCAATTGGCGCAACGGCACCCCGGCCACTTGCGAAAGCTCCAGCAGATTGACCGTGTCTTCCGGCGAATCGGCCGCCCACTCCCCTACCCGTTTCATGATCATCCGCTCTTCAGTACGCCGCTGTAATCCGCCGCGATCAAGACTGGTGTGAGCGTTGTCGAGAATGAACAGACAGTCTTCGAGCAGTTGTTTTGTCAGCGCATCTTTATCAAGCAGATCAACAGCTTGCGACATCTTCGTGAGAGTCGAGCTTAACCAGCGACTGAACAAGGCGTTCTGCCCGCAGTTGAGTTGGGTCATGAACAACCCTTCGAGTTTCGCCACATTCAGACCGTGCTGGCGAACAAATTCCGGACCGAACACCACGGCGATTTCCTGGTAGTTCTCCGGGGTGATCCAGATGTTGCGGCTGTCTTCATTGAGCAGATACAGCGCGTTGTCACTGCGATCGAAACAGAACGCCAAAGCACCCGACGGCGCGCTGAAGTTCTGCTCGACGCGGGTGTTCATCTGCTCTTCGTAGACCTCGACACCCTGCAGATCCAGATAGCGGATCTGCCCGGCGAAATGGCCCGGCGACATCTGTTGGTAATGCTGGACCCAGCCCGGTGTGGCGCGGACTTGTTCGGCCACATCGGCGGTGTTGAACGCTTGAACCTGGAGCGAATTGCACGTTGTCATGGGGTGACCTTGCGCACTCTTTTGGTGCGCTTTGGTGCTGCTTAAAGTGGATAGATGGAACTGCAAGGCTCGCCCAAGATAGTCGTCAACGCGCCACAGGGGAAGGGGCGGAAGATGAAACCCGCCCTCCCCGGCGTCTATAAAACCAATAACGAGGTCTTTATGAATGCCCCTTTCGATCAGCTGTTCACGTGGCTGAAAGATCACAAGATTACCGAAGTCGAATGTGTGGTCAGCGACCTGACCGGCATTGCCCGCGGCAAGATCGCACCGACCAACAAGTTCCTGCATGAGCGAGGCATGCGCCTGCCGGAAAGTGTCCTGCTGCAAACGGTAACCGGGGATTTTGTCGACGACGACATCTACTACGACCTGCTCGATCCTGCCGATATCGACATGGTCTGCAAGCCCGTAGCTGACGCGGTCTACGTGATTCCGTGGGCGATCGAGCCGACCGCCATCGTCATCCACGACACCTTCGATAAGTTCGGCAACCCGATCGAACTGTCGCCGCGCAACGTGTTGAAGAAAGTCTTGCAGCTGTACACCGACAAAGGCTGGAAGCCGATTGTGGCGCCGGAAATGGAGTTCTACCTGACCCAACGCTGCGAAGACCCGGATCTGCCGCTGAAGGCACCGCTGGGCCGCTCGGGCCGTGCTGAAAGCGGTCGGCAGTCGTTCTCCATCGATGCCGCCAACGAATTCGATCCGTTGTTCGAAGACGTCTACGACTGGTGCGAACTGCAAGGCCTGGACCTCGACACGCTGATCCACGAAGACGGCCCGGCGCAGATGGAAATCAACTTCCGTCACGGCGACGCCCTCGATCTGGCGGACCAGATCACTGTGTTCAAGCGCACCATGCGTGAGGCCGCACTCAAGCACAACGTTGCGGCGACATTCATGGCCAAGCCGATCGGCGACGAGCCGGGCAGCGCCATGCACATTCACCAGAGCGTGGTGGACATCGCCACGGGCAAACCGATCTTTGCTAACGCTGACGGGCAGATGAGCGAACTGTTCCTGCATTACATCGGTGGTTTGCAGAAGTACATCCCGAAAGTGCTGCCGATGTTCGCCCCAAACGTCAACTCGTTCCGCCGCTTCCTGCCGGACACCTCGGCGCCGGTCAACGTCGAATGGGGCGAAGAAAACCGCACCGTCGGCCTGCGTGTGCCAACGTCCAGCCCGGAAGCCATGCGTGTGGAAAACCGTCTGCCGGGCGCCGATGCCAACCCGTACCTGGCAATCGCCGCGAGCCTGCTCTGCGGTTATATCGGCATGGTCGAAGCCATCGCGCCGAGCGCTGCGGTCCAGGGCCGTGCTTATGAGCGCCGTAACCTGCGCCTGCCGATCACCATCGAAGAAGCGCTGACGCAAATGGAAGAGTGCGAGGCCGTTGCGCAGTACCTGGGCGACAAGTTTGTCCGTGGCTACGTCGCGGTGAAGCGTGCCGAGCATGAAAACTTCAAACGCGTGATCAGTTCGTGGGAGCGTGAGTTCCTGATGCTGAGCGTCTGAGCAAAGCCAAAAGATCCCCTGTGTCGATCGTTCCCACGCTCTGCGTGGGAATGCAGCCCGGGACGCTCCGCGTCCCATCCAAAGCCGAACGCGGAGCGTCCGTTGAGGCATTCCCACGCAGAGCGTGGGAACGATCATTCGAAAAAGAGGTGTCGAAATGCGTCTGTTGAAATCCGTACTCCCGGTCGCCCTGAGCGTGCTGTTCAGCGCGGTAGCCCATGCCCAACCCCAGGTCAGCGTCTACAACTGGACCGACTACATCGGCGAAACCACCCTCGCCGATTTCCAGAGCCAAAGCGGGATCAAGGTGATCTACGACGTTTTCGACTCCAACGAAACCCTCGAAGGCAAACTGCTCGCCGGTCGCACCGGGTATGACGTGGTCGTGCCGTCCAACCACTTCCTCGCGCGTCAGGTGAAGGCAGGCGCCTTCCTCAAACTTGACCGTGCGCAACTGCCGAACTTCAAGAACCTCGACCCGAAACTGCTCGAACTGCTGGAGAAAAACGACCCGGGCAACGAGCACTCGGTGCCGTACCTGTGGGGCACTAACGGCATCGGCTACAACGTCGACAAGGTCAAGCAAGTGCTGGGCGTCGACCACATCGATTCCTGGGCCGTGCTGTTCGAGCCTGAGAACCTGAAGAAACTCAGCCAGTGCGGGGTGTCGATGATGGACTCCGCCGACGAAGTCTTCCCGGCGGTACTCAATTACATGGGCATGGACCCGCGCAGCGAAAACCCGGAAGACTATAAAAAGGCTGAAGCGAAACTGCTGAGCATCCGTCCATACATCACCTATTTCCATTCTTCGAAATACGTGTCGGATCTGGCCAACGGCGATATTTGCGTAGCCTTCGGTTACTCCGGCGACGTGTTCCAGGCCGCCAACCGCGCCAAGGAAGCCAAGAACGGCGTGAACATCGCTTACGCCATTCCGAAAGAAGGCGCCAATCTCTGGTTTGATCTGTTGGCCATCCCCGCCGATGCGAGCAACACCAAAGAAGCGCACGCTTTCATCAATTACCTGCTTGATCCGCAAGTGATCGCCAAAGTCAGCGCTTCGGTCGGTTACGCCAACCCGAACCCGGCCGCCAAGCAATACATGGATCAAGAGCTGGTCAACAACCCTGAGGTTTACCCATCCCAGGCAGTGCTCGACAAGCTCTACATCTCATCTACCCCGCCCCAGGCGATCATGCGACTGATGACCCGATCCTGGAGCAAAGTGAAGTCGAACAAATGAATCAGTACACCCAAGAACACGCTCGCTCTTACTACGCCGCTTCGGCCCGGGCGAGCACACCTTATCCGCTGCTGGACGGTGACTTGACTGCCGATGTCTGCGTGATCGGCGGCGGATTCACCGGGGTCAACACGGCCATCGAACTGGCGCAACGCGGGTTGTCGGTGGTGTTGATCGAAGCCCGGCGCATCGGCTGGGGCGCCAGTGGGCGCAATGGCGGCCAGTTGATTCGCGGGATCGGTCATGAGGTCACGGGGTTCGCCAAGTATGTCGGTCAGGAAGGCGTGCGTTACTTGCAGCGCGCCGGCATCGATTCGGTCGAACTGGTGCGTCAGCGCATCGGCGACAACGGCATCGAATGTGATCTGCGCTGGGGCTTCTGCGATCTGGCCAACACCCCGGCGCAGTTCGCTGCCTTCAAGGATGAATTGGTCGACCTCGCCGAACTCGGCTATGCCCATGAAACCCGCCTGATCGGCCCCGAGCAGGTGCGCCAGCAGGTGGTCAACTCCGACATCTATGCCGGTGGCCTGGTCGACATGGGGTCCGGTCATCTGCATCCGCTGGATTTGGTGCAAGGCGAAGCGCGACTTGCAGCATCGTTGGGCGTAAGGATTTTCGAGCAGAGTGAAGTGCTGGAAATCATCCATGGCCCGACCGTGCAGGTGCGCTGCGCAAGCGGCACGGTGCGGGCTGGCAGTCTGGTGCTCGGCTGCAATGCGCATCTGGACGACCTCGAACAGCAACTCAGTGGCAAGGTGCTGCCGGCCGGCAGTTACATCATCGCCACCGAACCGTTGTCCGAGGCGCGCGCCGCGCAACTGATCCCGCACAATCTGGCGGTGTGCGACCAGAAAGTCGGCCTCGATTACTACCGGCTCTCGGCGGACCGACGCTTGCTGTTCGGCGGTGCCTGCCACTATTCCGGGCGTGATCCGGCGGACATCGCCGCTTACATGCGCCCGAAGATGCTCAAGGTCTTCCCGCAACTGGCCGACGTGCGCATCGATTACCAGTGGGGCGGCAAGATTGGCATCACCGCCAACCGTTTTCCACAGGTCGGCCGGCTCAAGCAGCACCCGAACGTGTTCTATGCGCAGGGCTATTCCGGCCATGGCCTGAACGTCACGCACTGGTGCGCGAAACTGCTCGGCGAGGCGATTCATGCTGGTCACAGCCAAGGCATGGACGTGTTCAGCGGCGTGCCGCACATGACCTTCCCGGGCGGTCCGGCCTTGCGTTCGCCACTGCTGGCACTGGGCATGTTCTGGTATCGCCTGCGGGAAATGCTCGGCTGACAGCGCGGTTTGATCGTTCCCACGCTCTGCGTGGGAATGCAGCCGGTGACGCTCCGCGTCACTGGACGCAGAGCGTCCCTTGAGGCATTCCCACGCAGAGCGTGGGAACGATCATCAATCAGGTCGCGGCACATGCGCTATTCACATTTGCTCTATCGCCAAGCACTTCTATATTGATGAGGTGCTTTGGCGTTCCTGACGCTCAGTGCCCAATCAATCGAGGAGGACATGGATGAAGTCGTCAGCCACCGACGAGCCGCGAGCACCAGGCCAAGCCCCAGTCAAAACCCGCCGTTTCAGCATTTCACTCGTCTGGATCGTGCCGATTGTGGCGGTGCTGGTGGGCATCTCGCTGGTGGTGCACAACGTGATGCAGGAAGGGCCGACGATCATCGTCAACTTCAAGACCGGCAGCGGCCTGACGGCCAACAAGACCGAGGTCAAATACCGCAACGTGGTCATCGGTCAGGTGACGGACGTCGAGTTGAGTAACGACCAGAAAAGTGTCGACGCCACCATTAAACTGTCAAAACAGGCGGAAACCTTCACGCGCGAAGACTCACAGTTCTGGGTGGTGCGCCCGCGCATTGGCGCCGGCGGCGTTTCGGGTATCGACACCCTGCTTTCCGGTGACTACATCGGTGCCGACATCGGTCAGGCCGACAACCGCGCCAAACACTTCAAAGGCCTGGAAAATCCGCCGCCGATCACCTACGGCGAACCGGGCAAGCGCTTCATGCTGCATGCGCCGGACCTCGGTTCACTGGATATCGGTTCACCGGTTTATTACCGCAAGATTCCGGTCGGCCAGGTCGTCACCTACGCCCTCAACCCCGAAGGCAAAGGGGTGGATATCGAGGTGTTCATTCACGCGCCGAACGACGCGTTCGTCACTGAAAACACCCGTTTCTGGAATGCCAGCGGCATCGACATCAATGTCGGTGCCAACGGCTTTGCCGTGAAGACCGAATCGCTGTCGACCATGCTGGTGGGCGGGATTGCGTTCCGTGCTCCGGATTACAGTCCCAACGATGTGGCCGCCGCAGACGACAAAGATTTCGAACTGTTCGCCGACCAGCAGAGCGCCCTCGCCCCACCGAATGGCAAGGCGCAATACATGGTGCTGCGTTTCGAACAGTCACTGCGCGGACTCAAGGTCGATGCGCCGGTCGAGTTCCTCGGTATGGAAATCGGCCGGGTCGTGGGCATCAACCTGGATTTCGATGCGAAAAAACGCACCTTCCCGCTTAACGTCGGCATCGTCATTTACCCGCAGCGTCTCGGTCAGGCCTACAAAAAGATGCTCACCGAATTCAAGCACGACCCCAACGACGAAGCCGCTGGCATCCGCTTGCTGGGCACCTTCGTCGATAATGGCCTGCGTGCCCAGGCGCGCAGTGGCAACCTGCTGACCGGCCAGTTGTACGTCGCGTTGGACTTCTTCCCGAAAGCGGAGAAAGTCGCGTTCGACCCGAGCGCTCGCCCGGTCGTTCTACCGACCGTGCCCGGCAGCCTCGAACAGTTGCAGGAAAAACTCGAAGCGGTGGTCGACAAGCTCAACAAGTTGCCAGTGGATCGCATCGCCAACAACCTCGACAGCAATCTGATCGAGCTGCGCAAAGGTCTGACTCAGTTCAACGCCAAGACCCTGCCGGGCGTGCAGAGCACGCTCGCCGACGTCAGCAAGACCTTGCAGTCCGCCAGTTCAACCCTGGCCGAAGATTCGCCACAACGCGAGAAACTCACGGAAACCCTCGACGAACTCGGGCGCATGTCGCGTTCGCTGCGTGAGCTGTCGGATTACCTCGGTCGTCATCCGGAATCGCTGATTCGTGGTCGCCCCGATAACGCAGCACCTATCGATCTGAAAGGACCGCCACGCAATTGAGCACAGGAGCTAACACAATGGCTTTACCGCTAAAGATCACCGTGCTCGCTGCGTTCATGCTGCTGAGCGCCTGTCGCAGCGACCCGATCAGCTTTCACACCCTGACGCCGGTGCAGATCGCCAACACACGGACCGGCGCGCAGATTCCGATTGAAGCGCTGAGCGTGCCGCCGCAGGTCGACCGTGCGCAAATCGTTATCCGCCAGGGCAACAGCGGCCTGGCGATTCTTGAAACTGATTGGTGGGGCGCGACACTGGCGGATGAGTTGCGCGGTGCGTTGGCCGATCAATTGAGCAATACCGGTGGGCAAGGCAACGTTTCGGTGCGCATCGAAGTGCAACGCTTCGACTCGATCCCCGGTCAGTACGGCCTGATCGACGCCAAATGGCGCTTGCGTCCTGTCGGCGCCACTGACAATGGCTCGCTGACCTGCCGTTCGACCCTGCAAACACCGTCCGGCCCGACCATCGATGATCTGGTGGGGGCCCAGCAGCACAACGTCAAACGGCTGGCCGAGCAGATCAGTCGGGCGGCAACCGGCAACGCGCGCACCTGCCCTTCCCCGTCCTGACGGACCTACAGATCGAAGCGATCCACCGCGCGCCGCCGCTCGTTGTCGTCCCGCACATCGTAATTGGCGGTGGTCTGGATATTGCTGTGGTGCGCCAGTTTCTGCGCAATCGACAAATCATGCTCCTCGATCACCCGCGTGATAAACGAACGGCGGAAATCGTGCGGCATGATCTTCACCCCGACCTGGGTGCCACGCTGGCGGGCGATGTAATAGATCGCGTGTTTGGTGATGCGCTCGCGAGTGATATGGCTGCCGCGACGGATGCGGTTGAACAGAAAGGCATCGTCACTCTCGCCCTCCTTCAGCTCTGAACGCCGCAGTTCCAGCCATGCATCGAGTTTGGCGAACGCCCAGGCCGGTGCGTACTTGATCAGTTGCTTATTGCCTTTGCCGGTGACGGTCAGGCTGCGCTCCGTGAAATCGACCTGATTCAAGTCCAGGTCCACCGACTCTGATTTACGCATGCCGGTGCCGTACAACAACGCAATCACCGCTGCGTCGCGCAGCCCTTGCGGACGCGGATCAGCGGCGCAGACTTCCATCAATTCGTGAATCAAGGTGCGCTTCAAGTTGCGCCCCTGAGATAACCGCGTGCCGGCGATGCCTTTGACCGAACGCATTTTCAGCAGATGATCCTGGCTGATCAGGCTCATGCGCCAGGCTTCATTCATCACACCGCGCACGGCATTCACGTACAGCGACGAGGTATTCGGCGCATAACCGTCGGAGCGCAATGCGGCGACCAGCGCCACGACGTCTTCCGGTTGCAGCCGGTGCCAGGGGATTTCCTCGATGTCCACGTCTTCAAAACCAAGACGGTCAGCGGCGTCCTGCAAGACATAACGCATGGTCAGTTGGCTGGACGGCGCCAGGCGGGCCAGATAAAGCGTCAGCGGATTAGTGTTGGACGGGGTGGATTCAGTACTCGACAAGTCAATCAAACGAAACGGCCTTGAATAGAAAACAGTTCAACAAAACAACTTAAAAGTGCAAAGAAACTTATATAAAGAGCGACTCTTCCGTAAAACTTTTCTACTAAAACAGCCGATAAACGGAAGAAGTCTGAACGGTGGCTGTATGGCTTACAGATAGACGAATCGCCGACCGTTTTTTCATGTTCCTTTCACAAAAACGCGCATAACCTTAGTTACAACAGGTTGCCCCGAAAGGCCTGCAACCCTGCCGACCGCGGACTGAAAAGTCAATCAGGTATCCCCCGATCGGTATCTCAACCCTTTGAAATTCCGTGTTTTTCAGACAATCGGCTGAAGGATGGCTATCGCCTCGAGGTTCTTATGAGTCAAGCGTTTCTGCCGTTTTCCCGCCCGAGTATCGGCGATGAAGAAATAGCCGCCGTTGAACAAGTATTGCGGTCAGGGTGGATTACCACCGGCCCTAAAAACCAGGCACTGGAAGAACACTTCGCCAACTATGTCGGTTGCAAACACGCCGTGGCACTTTCCTCGGCCACCGGCGGCATGCACATCACTTTGCTGGCCTTGGGCATTGGCCCGGGTGACGAGGTCATCACCCCGTCGCAGACCTGGGTCTCGACCGCCAACATGATCTCCCTGCTCGGCGCCACACCGGTGTTCGTCGACGTTGATCGCGACACCCTGATGACCGATGCCGCGCGCATCGAAGCCGCCATCACCCCACGCACCAAAGCAATCATTCCTGTGCATTACGCCGGCGCCGCGTTTGATCTTGATCCGCTGTACGCGCTGGCCGACAAACACGGCATCGCCATTATCGAAGACGCCGCCCACGCTGCTGGCACCCGTTACAAGGGCCGGCACGTCGGTGTGCAAGGCACGGCGATTTTCTCCTTCCACGCGATCAAGAACATGACCTGCGCCGAAGGCGCGATGTTCGTCACCGACGACGAAGCGCTGGCCAGCCGCGTGCGCATGCTCAAGTTCCACGGTCTCGGCGTCGACGCCTACGATCGTCTGACCGGTGGCCGCAAGCCGCAGGCGCAAGTGATGGAACCGGGGTTCAAATACAACCTCGCCGACATCAATGCCGCGATTGCCCTGGTGCAACTGGAGCGTCTCGACGCAATCAATGCGCGCCGCACCGAACTGGCCGCCGCCTACCGGCAAAAACTCGAAGGCCTGCCGGTGCAAACGCTGGCCCTGCCCGCCTACGCACAAACCCACGCCTGGCACCTGTTCATCCTGCGCATCGACAGCGAGCGCTGCGGCATGGACCGCGAAGCCTTCATGAAAGGCTTGCAGGACCAAGGCATTGGCTCCGGCATCCATTTCATCGCCACCCACTTGCACACCTGGTATCGCCAGCGTGACCCCGACCTTTACCTGCCCGACACCGAGTGGAACTCGGCGCGGCTGTGCTCGATTCCGTTGTTCCCCGACATGAGCGATCAGGACCTTGATCGCGTGGTCGGCGCCATCGCCACCCTTATGGACAAACGCCCGTGAAAACCTATCCGATCCGCTGTGTGTCGATCGTCATCCCGGTCTACAACGAACAGGACAGCCTGCCGGAACTGCTGCGCCGTACTGAAGCCGCCTGCAAGATGCTGCGTCACGACTTTGAAATTGTCCTCGTCGACGACGGCAGCCGTGACGAGTCCGCCAACCTTCTGGAAGAAGCCGCGACCCGTGAAGACAGCCCGTTCGTGGCGGTCATCCTCAACCGTAACTACGGCCAGCACGCAGCAATCATGGCCGGTTTCGAACAATGCAAAGGCGATGTGGTGATCACCCTCGACGCCGACCTGCAGAACCCGCCGGAAGAAATCCCCCGGCTGGTTGCCGAAGCGGAAAAGGGTTACGACGTGGTCGGCACCGTGCGCGGCAACCGACAGGACTCGGCCCTGCGCCGCTATCCATCGAAGCTGATCAACCTCGCCGTGCAACGCTCCACCGGCGTCGCCATGAGCGACTACGGCTGCATGCTCCGCGCTTACCGCCGGACGATCATCGACGCAATGCTCGCCTGCCGTGAACGCAGCACCTTCATCCCGATTCTGGCCAACAGCTTCGCCCGCCACACCACCGAAATCGTCGTCGCCCACGCCGAACGTGAGCACGGCGATTCGAAGTACAGCCCGATGCGCCTGATCAACCTGATGTTCGACCTGATCACCTGCATGACCACTACACCTTTGCGCCTGCTGAGCATCGTCGGTTTCACCATGGCCGGGTTTGGGTTGCTGTTTGCTTTCGCACTGATCGTTATGCGTCTGGCTTTCGGTTCCGGCTGGGCCGGTGACGGCATGTTCGTGCTGTTCGCGGTGCTGTTTGTGTTCACCGGTGGCCAGTTCATCGGCATGGGCCTGCTCGGCGAATACCTGGGGCGCATGTACAGCGACGTGCGCGCCCGCCCGCGTTTCTTCATCGAAAAAGTCTTGCGCAGCCACGCCGCCGAGCCAGCGCCTGCCGTCACGGTTGACGGTCTCTCTTCTACTTCTACTACCGGTCAGGTTCACTCATGAGTGCAAAAACTGTTGTCTTCGCTTACCACGATATTGGCTGCGCCGGCATTCAAGCCCTGCTCGACAGCGGCTATGACATTGCGGCGGTGTTCACTCACGCCGATGACCCGAAAGAGAACGCGTTTTACAGCTCGGTCGCACAACTGTGCGCCACCAAAGGCATCCCGGTGCATGCGCCGGAAGACGTCAACCACCCGCTGTGGATCGAGCGCATCGCCAAGCTCGATCCTGAATATATTTTCTCGTTCTACTATCGCAACCTGCTAAGCGAGCCGCTGCTGGCACTGGCGAAAAAAGGTGCGTTCAACCTGCACGGTTCGCTGCTGCCAAGCTACCGTGGCCGCGCCCCGGCCAACTGGGTACTGGTCAACGGCGAAAGCGAAACCGGCGTCACTTTGCACCGCATGGTCAAACGTGCCGATGCCGGCGCCATTGTTGCCCAACAGCGTATCGCCATTGAACGCAGCGACACCGCGTTGAGCCTGCACGGCAAATTGCGCATCGCCGCGACGGATCTGCTGCGCGACACCTTGCCGGCCATGCTGCAAGGCAAGATCAGCGAAACCCCACAAGACGAATCGAAAGCCACGGTGTTCGGTCGTCGCACCGCCGCGGACGGCAAACTGGTCTGGGCGAAACCGGCCGAGCAACTGTTCAATCTCGTGCGTGCCGTGACCCAACCTTACCCGGGCGCGTTCTGCGCTGTGGGCGAGCACAAACTGATCGTCTGGAGCGCTGAAGTTGCCAAGGGCAACGACGGCCAGGCACCGGGCCGAGTAATCAGCGTCAATCCGCTGCGCATTGCCTGCGGCGAAGATTCGCTGGTGATCCTCTCCGGTCAGCGCAACGACAACGGTCTGTTCCTCAGCGGCCCGCAACTGGCCAGTGAACTGGGTCTGGTCGACGGCTCGCTGTTGCGCGGTGCCGAGTCCGGCCGTGCGCCACGCCGTACTCGCGTGCTGATCCTCGGCGTCAACGGTTTTATCGGCAATCACTTGTCTGAGCGCCTGCTGCGTGATGACCGCTACGAAATCTATGGTCTGGACATCGGTTCCGACGCGATCGACCGTCTGCGCAGCCATCCGCACTTCCACTACGTCGAAGGCGACATCAGCATTCACTCCGAGTGGATCGAGTACCACATCAAGAAGTGCGACGTGGTCCTGCCGCTGGTGGCCATCGCCACGCCGATCGAATACACCCGCAACCCGCTGCGTGTGTTCGAACTCGACTTCGAAGAAAACCTGAAACTGGTGCGCTACTGCGTCAAGTACAACAAGCGCGTGATCTTCCCGTCGACCTCGGAAGTCTATGGCATGTGCCAGGACAAACACTTCGATGAAGACACTTCCAACCTGGTGGTCGGCCCGATCAACAAGCAGCGCTGGATCTACTCCGTGTCCAAGCAACTGCTGGACCGGGTGATCTGGGCCTACGGCGCCAAGGGTCTGAATTTCACCCTGTTCCGCCCGTTCAACTGGATGGGCCCGCGTCTCGATCGCCTGGACTCGGCACGCATCGGCAGCTCCCGCGCCATCACCCAGTTGATCCTCAACCTGGTCGAAGGCACGCCGATTCGCCTGTTCGACGGTGGCGAGCAAAAACGCTGCTTCACCGACATCGCTGACGGCGTCGAGGCACTTGCACGGATCATCGATAACGACAACGACGTCTGCAACGGCCAGATCATCAACATCGGCAACCCGGATAACGAAGCCAGCATTCGTCAGTTGGGTGAAGAGCTGCTGCGTCAGTTCGAAGCGCATCCGCTGCGCGACAACTTCCCGCCGTTCGCCGGTTTCCGCGATGTCGAGAGCAAGGCGTTCTACGGTGCCGGTTACCAGGACGTCGAACACCGTAAACCCAGCATCGCCAACGCCAAACGTCTGCTCGACTGGACGCCGACCGTGGAAATGCGCGAGACCATTGGCAACACGCTCGACTTCTTCTTGCGTGAAGCCATGCTCGAACAAGCGGACAAGCGCTAATGCAGGCCGGTCTACGCATCGACGTCGACACCTTTCGCGGCACCCGTGAAGGTGTGCCGCGCTTGCTGGAAATGCTCGACGAGGCGCAGATCAAGGCAACGTTCTTCTTCAGTGTCGGCCCTGACAACATGGGCCGGCATCTGTGGCGCCTGATCCGCCCGCAGTTTCTCTGGAAGATGCTCCGCTCCAATGCCGCCGGCCTGTATGGCTGGGACATTCTGCTCGCCGGCACCGCGTGGCCGGGCAAGCCGATTGGCCGCGATCTCAGGCACCTGATGCGTCAGGCCCGTGATGCCGGTCATGAAGTGGGTTTGCATGCGTGGGATCACCACGGCTGGCAGGCCAATGCCGGGCGCTGGAGCGACACGCAACTGATCGAGCAGATCCGTCAGGGCGTCGACACCTTGAGCGACATTCTCGGCGAGAAAATCCAGTGCTCGGCCGCCGCCGGTTGGCGTGCCGACGAGCGCGTAATCGAGGCCAAGCAAGCCTTCGGTTTTCGCTACAACAGCGATTGCCGTGGGCGGCGTCTGTTTCGTCCGCTGTTGGCCGATGGCACGCCGGGCACGCCGCAGATTCCGGTGGACCTGCCGACCTTCGATGAAGTCGTCGGCCCCATCGTCGCGGCGCGGGACTTCAACGGTTTCATCCTTGATCACTTCCGCCCGCAACAACTCAACGTCTACACCATTCACGCCGAAGTAGAAGGGATTCTGATGGCTGAGGGTTTTCGTCAATTACTCGCCGATGCGCGTCAGCGCCAAATCGACTTCAAACCACTGGGCGACTTGCTGCCCGAGTTCTTCAACACCTTGCCCGTGGGGCGCGTGCAACGCGGCACCCTCGACGGCCGTGAAGGCTGGCTGGGAGTACAAGGCGCATGATTAAACGCTGGACGCTGCCACTGCTGTTGCTGGGTATTTGCTTATTGGCTTACCTGCTGCCGCTGGGCACGCACGGTTTGTGGATTCCTGATGAGACTCGTTACGCACAGATCAGCCAGGACATGCTGCTCAGTGGCAACTGGGTGTCGCCGCACTTCATGAGCCTGCGTTATTTCGAGAAGCCAATTGCCGGCTACTGGATGATCGCGCTGGGTCAGGCGTTGTTCGGGCAGAACCTGTTCGGCGTGCGCTTTGCATCGGCGCTGAGCACCGGGTTGAGTGTGCTGCTGTGCTATCTGCTCGCCCGGCGCTTGTGGGACGAGCCGCGTAAAAGCTTCGTCTGCGCCCTGCTCTACATGAGCTTCACGATTGTTGCCGGTCAGGCCGGTTACGCCAACCTCGATCCGCAGTTCACCTGCTGGGTCAATCTGAGTCTGGTGGCGCTGTGGTTTGCCGTCGACAGCCACACCAACGGCAAGCGCATAGCGGCCTGGGCTGTTCTGGGGCTGGCGTGTGGCATGGGTTTCATGACCAAAGGCTTTCTCGCCTGGTTGCTGCCGGTGCTGATCGCCCTGCCGTGGATGCTCTGGCAAAAACGCTGGCGTGAACTGCTGATGTTCGGCCCGGTGGCGATTGCCGTGGCGATCCTCGTCAGCCTGCCGTGGGTGCTTTCGGTGCATGCGCAGGAACCGGACTACTGGCGGTTCTTCTTCTGGCACGAACACATTCGTCGCTTTGCCGGTGATGACGCACAACACGATGCGCCGTGGTGGTTTTACTTGCCGCTGCTGGTCGCGTTCAGTCTACCGTGGATCGGGTTGTTGCCGACCGCGTTCAAGCAAGCCTGGCAAAGCCGCGCTCAGCCCAAAGTCGTGTTTTTGCTGCTGTGGCTGCTGATGCCGCTGCTGTTTTTCAGCCTAAGCAACGGCAAATTGCCGACCTACATCCTGCCGTGCCTGCTGCCGATGGCGTTGCTGCTGGGCAATGCGCTGGCCGATCGTTTGCGTCTGGAACAAGGTCGGGCGCTGAGCATCAACGGTGTGCTGAATCTGTTGCTGGGCATCGTCACGTTGATCGCGCTGGTCTATCTGCAACTGACCAAACCGGTCTACGACCACGAACTGCACAGCCTGGTGCTGGTGTTCATTGCCCTGATCGGCTGGATCATCGCCAACCTGCTGCAAGCCTTTCTGCCGCTGCAATGCTGGGCGGCTCCGGCGCTGGGCAGCCTGTTGCTGATCGCGGTGTTGCCGGCGGCGCTGCCCAAATCGGTGGTCGCCAACAAGATGCCGGACCAGTTCATCAAGCATCACGTCACCGAACTGGCGCAAACCACCCACCTGCTGAGTAACGACCTCGGTGCCGCGTCCGCACTGGCCTGGCGCCTGAAAACCCCGCAAGTCGCGTTGTACAACACGATAGGCGAATTGAAATATGGCCTTGCCTATCCTGACGGCATTCAACAGCGGGTCGATCCCGAACACGTACAACAGTGGATGCGTGAGGCGCGCCGCAGCGGTTCAGTCGGCGTGGTGATGCGCGTCAAGGGGCAGGACGAACTGGACGAAATCGATAGATTGCCTAAGGACGGCGTCCGTTATGAGCAGGGCAACCTGGTCATCATGATCCTGCCCAAGGAGGCGTCATGAGCCTGTTGCTGCTGTTGGCCGCATGCCTGCTGACCTGTTTGGGACAGGTCGCGCAAAAGTACGCCGTGGAGAGTTGGCGCGGGGTCGACTCTTCGCTGACCGCCAAACTGCGCTCGCCGTGGTTGTGGCTGGCCCTGCTCGCCCTCGGCTCGGGCCTGTTGGTCTGGCTGCTGGTGCTGCAGCGTCTGGAAGTCGGCATCGCCTACCCGATGCTCAGCCTCAACTTTGTCCTGATCACTCTGATTGCCCGTTTCGTCTTCCGTGAACCCATCGACCGCCGGCATTGGTTTGGCGTGGCGTTGGTGATCGGCGGCGTGGTTTTGCTGGGGCAACAGTCATGAACCCGCGCCGTGGCATCACCTTCGCGTTGGGCAGCGTGTTTCTCGTCAGCGCTGCGCAATTGGGCATGCGCTGGAGCATGACCTGTCTGCCCGCACCGGAACAATGGCTGCACATCGACAGCCTCGATTGGCGCGCGCTGGCCGTGGTCATCGCGGCGATTTTTGCCTACGCGCTGTCGATGCTCTGCTGGCTCGCCGCCCTGCGCGATCTGCCGCTGGGCCGCGCTTACTCGCTGCTGAGCATCAGCTATGCGCTGGTGTATCTGCTGGCGGCCAGTCTGCCGCTGTTCAACGAGTCCTTCAGTTTCACCAAATCACTGGGCGTGGCGCTGGTCATGCTCGGGGTCATCACCATCAACACTCGTCCGGCTCGTGCGCCCGAATTCAGGAGTGCTCCATGAAAATCACAGTATTTGGCAGCGGTTACGTCGGTCTGGTGCAAGCGGCTGTGTTGGCCGAAGTCGGCCATGATGTCGTGTGCATGGACGTCGACCAGAAGAAGGTCGACCTGTTGCGCCAGGGTCACGTGAGCATTTTTGAGCCGGGGCTGGCCAGCCTGGTGCGCGAAGGTCTGGATTCGAAACGCCTGCAATTCACCACCGATGAAAAACTCGCCGTGCAGCACGGTCGGGTAGCGTTCATTGCCGTGGGTACGCCGTCGCGTGAGGACGGTTCGGCCGATCTGCGCTACGTGCTATCGGTCGGCGATGCCATTGCTCGCCATCGCGAACAGCCGGTGATCATCGTCGAGAAATCCACGGTGCCGGTAGGCACGGGCGACACCCTGCGCACGCACATCGAAAAAGCCTTGATCAAGGTCGGCCGCCTGCTGCAGTTCGATATCGTCTCCAACCCGGAATTTCTCAAGGAAGGCTCGGCAGTCGCTGACTGCCGCCGCCCGGACCGTATCGTCATCGGCTGCGAAGGTGATGAGGTGCGCGACGTAATGCGCGATCTGTACTCGCCATTCAACCGCAACCATGACCGCATCATGTTCATGGATCTGCGCAGCGCTGAGCTGACCAAGTACGCCGCCAACTGCATGCTGGCGACCAAGATCAGCTTCATCAACCAGATCGCCGAACTGGCCGAGCACCTGGGCGCCGACATCGAATCGGTACGCCAGGGCATCGGTGCCGACACGCGCATCGGTTACCACTTCATCTACCCCGGCTGCGGTTATGGCGGCTCGTGCTTCCCCAAAGACATGCGCGCATTGATTCACAGCGCCGAAGAAGCGCACTGCTTCAGCGACTTGCTGCAAGCGGTCGAGGCGATCAACCAGCGGCAGAAACACAAGCTGTTCGAGCGCATCAACGCGTTCTACAAGGGTGATCTGCGCGGCAAGACTTTCGCCCTGTGGGGGCTTGCGTTCAAACCCAACACCGATGACATGCGCGATGCGCCAAGCCGTGTCCTGCTGGAGGAGCTGTGGGCCGCCGGTGCCAGCGTGCGCGCCTTCGACCCGGAAGCCATGCAGGAAACCCAGAACCTTTACCCGGACGAGTCGAAGCTGATGTTGATGGGCACGCCGGAATCGGTACTGCCCGGCGCCGACGCACTGATCATCTGCACCGAATGGCAGCAGTTCAAGGCGCCGGATTTCGATCTGATCAAACAGCGCCTCAACACCCCGGTGATTTTCGACGGCCGCAACCTGTACGACGCCGAGCGACTGGCGCGCAATGGCTTCCAGTACTTCCCGATGGGCCGTGGCGAATCGCGTAAGTTGCCGATCCCGCTGCAACAATGGCCACACGCGTCCGATGTCGCTTGATCAGCTTATCGCCTGAGATTCGCCGGCAGTCCCTGATCGCAGGGCTGCTGGCGTTTTTAGTGTTCATCGCCGGGGTCTACGGGCAGGCGCCGATCGGTTTCGATTCGCGGTTCGTGTTGTTCGCGCAAGAAATGCTGCGGCATGGGCCGACGGTGTTTCCGACCACCTATGATCAACCGTATGCGGATTATTCAGCGGTTTCGACGCTGTTCATCTGGCTGCTGTCGCTGCCGTTCGGCGCGGTGAATGCGTTTACGGCGTGGGCGCCAAGTGCCGGCGCCGGCGCGCTGATCGTGACGCTGATGTATCGACTGCTGGCACCGTACTCGCGGCGTTGGGCGCTGATCAGTATTGCGTTGCTGATGCTCACCAGCGGTTTCGTCACTGAAGTGCGCGCGGTGTCGCAGGACTTGATGCTCGCAGCGGTGGCCTTCACGGTGTTCTATCTGGGTTATGCCCATGAGCATTTTGCCGGCAAGCGTCACTGGCCGCTGATCTTCGCGTTGCTGCTGCTCGGCTTCGGCATTCGCGGACCGATTGGTCTGGTGGTGCCGACCGGCATGCTGTGCAGCTATTACCTGCTCAACCGTGAGTGGACGCGTCTGCTGGTGTTCGGCGTACTGGCTTCGCTGTTGCTCGCAGTCTGTGTCGGCCTGCTGTTGTGGCTGGCGAAACTCAGCGGTGGCCCGGTCTTCTTGCAGGACGTGATCCGCATGCAGTTCATGGGGCGCATGGACGGCAGCGAAGGCGTCAGCGGTTCGCTGTATTACTTCACCAGTTCGTTCGGCAACTATGCGCTGGCCTATCCGCTGGCATTACTGGTACTGGTGGCGGCCTGGCTGGGCAAACCGCAGCAACGTGGCCCGGCGCTGCGTCTGGTGCAGTACTGCGCGGCGGCGGGACTGATTGTGATGGTCGGGCTGTCGATTCCCCAGGCGAAGAAGGCGCGGTATTTGCTGCCGATGCTGCCCATGGCGGCGATCATTGCGGCGTATCCGTTTCAGGTCGCGCATGGGCGGGTGTTTCGTTGGTTGCGCGGGTTGATGCTGGGTGTTTGGCTGGTTACGCCGGGATTGTTGATGGTTGTGTTACTGGTCGCTCGACGGCGCTTTCCCGAGCAATTGAGTGAAGTGTCTTTGGTGTTGATCGTGCTGGGCCTGCTGCAACTCTTGGCGTTGTCGCGATTGTTGATCCCGCGTTGGCGTGTCGAGGTATTGGCGTTGTCTGCGGTGTTGGCGCTGTGGACGGTGTACGCGGCAGTGTTCGAGCCGGTGGAGCGGCGTTTGTACGACACCCAGGGATTCAGTCACGCGGTGTTTGCCCAGGTTCAACAAAACCCGGCGCCGCTGGTGTTGCATGGCATGGGCAAGGATGCGAAGGCGATTAAGTTCATGGTCAATATCGAGCAGGATCTGCAACCGCAGTTCAGCGACTCGATCCAGCAACTGGAGGCGCTCAAAGGTCCGGCGTGGCTGATGATGGATCGCAGTGATCTGCCATCTCTCAAGGGCACGCCGCTGGAAAGCGCGCAGCCGGTGTTGAGCGGGCGTTTCGATAAAAACGACTATGTATTGCTGTGGCTGAAACCGTAACCTGTCGACCTCTTGATCGGTAGGATTCGCCTCAACATGACCTTCGACGTACGCCGCGCCAGCCCTGCTGACGCGGTTGCCCTACCCGCGATCGAGCGTTCGGCAGCGCAATTGTTTCGTCTTGAACCGCCGTTGGCGTGGCTGGCTAATGCCGAGGTGCCCGATGCTGGCCAACATGTGCAGGCCATCGAACAGGCGTACGTGTGGGTTGCTGAAAATAGCGATGGGCAACTGACTGGATTTGTTCGTGCTGTAGACATTGATCAGCACATGCACATTGAGGAGCTATCCGTCAGTCAGGCTTTTCAAGGACAAGGCATGGGTCGCGCACTGGTTGCGGCAGTCATTGAACAAGCGCGCGTGATGCAGTTGAACTCAGTGACGCTGACCACCTTCCGCGATCTGCCGTGGAATGCACCGTTTTATCAACGGATGGGATTTGTCGAGTTGGCGCATGCACACACCGACCGCCATTTGCGCGATGCGCTGCAAGCCGAAGTTCTATTCGGCTTTCCCGCAGAGCGCCGCTGCGCCATGCGCCTGCCCGTTTCCTGAAGACCACACAAATCCCCTGTAGGAGTGAGCCTGCTCGCGATTGAGTTGGGTCAGAGAAATCAATGTTGCCTGACACTCCGCTATCGCGAGCAGGCTCACTCCTACAAAGGAAATGCGTTATGGCAGCTTGACCGGTGATGATTGCCCGGTGAGGATGACGCACGCCCGCCAGGCATTTGAAATAAGGACATTGACCCTTCGTGGCTACCTACTCGCGCCTCATCCGCCGGTTGATGATCAGTTCGCTAACCGTCGTCATCAGCCGCGCGCTGATCAGCCCGCTACTGACGCTGTTCCTCAGCAACAAGCTCGACCTCAACCCGCAAGACGTCGGCCTGCTGCTGGGGATCGCGGTGTTCAGCGCCACGTTGTTGTCGCTCTACGGCGGCTACATCATTGATCGGCTGGACAAGCGCCAGTTGCTGATCCTGACCATGCTTTCCAGCGGTATCGGTCTGATCCTGCTGACCTTCGCGCAGAATCTGTACCTGGTCACCCTGGTGCTGATCATCAGCGAAACGGCGTCAGCACTGTTCCTGATCTGCTCCAAAGCCATCCTTAGTGAAAACCTGCCAGTGGGCCAGCGAGTCAAGGCGTTTTCCCTGAACTACACGCTGACCAACATCGGTTACGCCGTCGGCCCGATGATCGGCGTGGTGATTGCCGGCGTTCAGCCGTCAGCGCCGTTTATCGTCGCGGGCGCGATTGCCATCGGGAGCATCTTTCTGCTGCTCGGTGCCACGCGTGAAGTGAATCCCGTCTCGGCAATCGCTGCGCCACCCAGCTTTCTGAAAACCCTGATCATCCTGAAGAACGACCGCACGATGATCCTGTTTACCTTGGGCTGCCTGCTCAGCACGCTGGTGCACGGGCGTTTCACCCTGTACCTGTCGCAATACCTGCTGGTCACCCACACCCAGCAACAGACGCTGGATACCATGGCCGCCCTCCTTGCCTGCAACGCGATCACAGTGATTGTGTTGCAGTACCAGATCGGCCGATTACTCACCCGCGAGCACCTGCGCCACTGGATTGCCGGCGGCACCGCGTTGTTCATCGTCGGGCTGATCGGCTTCAGTCTGGCTGACAGCCTGGTCGGCTGGTGCGTGGCGATGTTCATCTTCACCTTGGGCGAGATGATCATTTACCCGGCCGACTTTCTGTTTGTCGACACCCTCGCCCCGGAAGAATTGCGCGGTAGCTATTACGGCGCGCAGAACCTGGCCGCGCTTGGCGGTGCGTTCAGTCCGGTCATGTGCGGCTTTCTGCTGATGCACACGCCGGCACCGAGCATGTTCTATGCCTTGAGTGCACTGGCGGCTGTGGGCGGCTATTTGTGTTTCGTCAGTGGCCGTCGCGCGGATTCAATTCAACATTAATGCACTAAATCTTCATTAATATGAATTTGTCAGCATCGAGTTTGCCCGGCACACTGTGCGCGTTCCTCCCCCAATGTTGGAACACTTCGAGGGCTTTCCGGATATGCCGGACAAGTCCTTTTTTTTGCCTCGAATTTGCTGCAAGGATTGGATTCACATGCTCGCTCGCTGGTTGCCCGCCGCCATCAATACCCGCCCGACCGAATGGAGCCGCGCCGCCATCGGCATGGCGCTGGGCACATTGTTCAGTGTGTGGCTGTGCGCGCAGGTGTTCGGCCATGAAGTGGCCTACCACCTGATCGGTCCGCTGGGCGCGTCGGCGGTGTTGCTGTTCGCCGTGTCCTCCGGCGCCCTCGCCCAGCCATGGTCGATTCTCGGCGGCTATTTATGTGCTGGCGTGGTCGCGTTGCTGGTGGCGCATGTGCTTGGCCGAACCCTTGGCAGCGCCTGTCTGGCGGCGGGTGTGGCGCTGATCCTGATGTGCTGGCTGCGCTGCCTGCATCCGCCCGCTGGCGCGTTGGCGCTGACGCTGGTGCTGGCCGATCCGGCGACCATCGCCATGGACTGGAAAGCCATGGAACCGGTGATGCTCGGCGCCGCGTGCATGCTGCTCAGTGCGCTCGCCTACAACAACCTGACCCGCATCCGCTACCCGAAACGCCCGGCAGAACCGGCGCCGGTGCTTGGGCCGGTCGACAGTCAGGCGATCACCGCCGAAGACCTGAAACTTGCCTTGGCCGAGATGGAAGCGTTTATCGACGTCACCCCTGAAGATCTCGAGCAACTGATTCACTCCAGCGAACTGCACGCCAAGCGCCGCAGCATTACCGAAACATTCCGCTGACCCCGTGTAGGAGCTGCCGAAGGCTCGGGCCGCGATCGGACGATCTTTTGATCTTGTGTTTTAAAGGTCAACAGATCGCAGCCTTCGGCAGCTCCTACATGAGCGCGCACATTTTCGACCAAGGTAAAAACGCAAACTCCCCCTGCGAATATCCCGGTTGTACAGGGCAAATTTGCACTGTTACGATCCGGTAACGCTCGCGCGCGAGCTTCTCGAATAAAGACAATAAAAGCAGGGAGTTACTGATGACAGCTCAGGCTTCATCCCCGCGGACCCCGTCCTTGGATGCCACGCAAAACGAAGTGCTGGCCGAGGTTCGCAATCATATCGGTCACCTGATCCTCAACCGCCCCGCCGGTCTCAATGCCATTACCCTCGACATGGTGCGCTTGCTGCAGCAGCAGCTCGACGCCTGGGCGACTGACATCGATGTTCACGCCGTGGTCCTGCGCGGTGCCGGTGAAAAAGCCTTCTGTGCCGGTGGCGACATTCGTTCCCTGTACGACAGTTTCAAAAGCGGCGATACGCTGCACGAAGATTTCTTCGTCGAGGAATACGCCCTCGACCTGACGATTCATCATTACCGCAAACCGGTATTGGCGCTGATGGACGGTTTCGTCCTCGGCGGCGGCATGGGCCTGGTGCAAGGCGCCGATCTGCGCGTGGTCACCGAGAAGAGCCGTCTGGCCATGCCAGAAGTGGCCATCGGTTATTTCCCCGATGTCGGTGGCAGTTATTTCCTGCCGCGCATTCCCGGTGAGCTGGGCATCTATCTGGGGGTCAGCGGCGTGCAGATCCGTGCCGCCGACGCGCTGTATTGCGGCTTGGCCGACTGGTATCTGGACAGCAGCAAACTGGCGCTGCTCGACGAAAGACTCGATCAGATGGAATGGCAGGACACGCCGCTCAAGGCCCTGCAAAACCTGTTCGCCAAACACGCCGTGCAAACCTTGCCCGATGCGCCACTTGAGGCTTTGCGACCGGCCATCGACCATTTCTTCGCCCTGCCGGACGTACCGAGCATGGTCGAGCAGTTACGCGCAGTGACGGTTGCCAACAGCCACGAATGGGCGACCACAACGGCTGACCTGCTGGAAACCCGCTCGCCGTTGGCCATGGCGGTGACCCTGGAGATGCTGCGTCGCGGCCGCCACTTGAGCCTGGAACAGTGCTTCGCGCTGGAACTGCATCTGGATCGCCAGTGGTTCTCCCGTGGCGACCTGATCGAAGGCGTCCGCGCCCTGCTGATCGATAAAGACAAGACACCTCGCTGGAACCCGCCGACCCTCGCTGCGCTGGACGCAGAGCATGTCGCGAGTTTCTTCCACGGTTTTGCTGAGAGCGGGAGCTGAGCCATGCACGATCTCGAACTGACTGAAGAACAAGTGATGATCCGCGACATGGCCCGGGACTTTGCCCGTGGCGAAATCGCGCCCCATGCGCAGGCCTGGGAAAAGGCTGGCTGGATCGATGACGCGCTCGTCGCGAAGATGGGCGAACTCGGTTTGCTCGGCATGGTGGTACCCGAGGAATGGGGCGGCACCTACGTCGATTACGTCGCCTATGCCTTGGCCGTGGAAGAGATCTCTGCCGGTGATGGCGCAACCGGCGCCTTTATGAGTATCCATAACTCGGTCGGCTGCGGTCCGGTGCTCAATTACGGCAGCGAAGCGCAAAAACAGACCTGGCTGGCGGATCTGGCCAGTGGGCAAACCATCGGCTGCTTCTGCCTGACCGAACCGCAGGCCGGTTCCGAGGCGCACAACCTGCGCACCCGCGCCGAGCTGCGTGACGGCCAGTGGGTGATCAACGGCGCCAAGCAATTTGTCAGCAACGGCAAACGGGCGAAACTGGCGATCGTCTTTGCCGTGACCGATCCGGATCTGGGCAAGAAAGGCATTTCGGCGTTTCTGGTGCCGACCGATACCCCGGGCTTCATCGTCGATCGCACCGAACACAAGATGGGCATCCGCGCCTCCGACACCTGCGCGGTGACGCTGAACGACTGCAGCATTCCCGAGGCCAATCTGCTCGGTGAACGCGGTAAAGGCCTGGCGATCGCCCTGTCCAACCTTGAAGGAGGACGCATCGGCATCGCCGCGCAAGCATTGGGCATCGCCCGTGCCGCGTTTGAAGCGGCGCTGGTGTATTCGCGCGATCGCATCCAGTTCGGCAAACCGATCAACGAGCACCAGAGCATCGCCAATCTGTTGGCCGACATGCACATGCAAATCAACGCGGCGCGCCTGATGATCCTGCATGCGGCGCGACTGCGCACGGCGGGCAAACCGTGTTTGTCGGAGGCGTCACAGGCCAAACTGTTTGCGTCGGAAATGGCCGAGAAGGTCTGTTCGTCAGCGATTCAGATTCATGGCGGGTATGGGTATCTGGAGGATTATCCGGTCGAGAAGTATTACCGTGATGCGCGGATTACCCAGATCTATGAAGGCTCGAGCGAGATTCAGCGGATGGTGATTGCGCGGGAGTTGAAGAACTATCAGTTGTGATGGTGTTGGCCCCTTCCCTCACCCCAGCCCTCTCCCAGAGGGAGAGGGAGCCGACCGAGGTGTCTGGCGTTATACGTCGACCTGAAAGACCGGGTCGATTACGGATTCAATAAAGCACTTTCAGGTCGGCGTACCTCCCAAGCATCCCCCAATCAGTCCCCTCTCCCTCCGGGAGAGGGTTAGGGTGAGGGGACGCGTTACTTGCCCTTGAACTCAGCCTCACGCTTGGCAATAAACGCCGCCATCCCTTCCTTCTGATCCTGCGTGGCAAACGCCGCATGGAACACCCGACGCTCGAAGCGCACGCCCTCAGTCAGGTTCACTTCAAAGGCACGATTCACACTTTCCTTGATCATCATCGCAATCGGCAGCGATTTGCTGGCAATCACCGCAGCAACCTTCAGCGCTTCGTCGAGCAGTTCATCGCTCGGCACGATCCGCGCAACAATGCCGCAACGCTCGGCCTCCACTGCATCGATCAAACGTCCGCTCAGGCACATTTCCATGGCTTTCGCCTTACCTACTGCGCGGGTCAGGCGCTGAGTGCCGCCCATGCCCGGCAACACGCCAAGGTTGATTTCCGGTTGACCGAATCTGGCGTTGTCACCGGCCAGAATGAAGTCGCACATCAACGCCAGTTCACAACCACCGCCAAGGGCAAAACCGTTGACGGCGGCAATGATCGGCTTGCGCCGGTTGGCCACACGATCGCTGTCGCTGAACAGATCGTCCATGTAGATCTGCGGGTAAGTCAGCTCGGCCATTTCCTTGATGTCGGCACCGGCGGCAAAAGCCTTTTTCGAACCTGTGAGGACGATGCAACCGATATTCGCATCCGCTTCCAGCGCATCGAGGGCCTGGTTCACTTCGCTGACCAGTTGCGCATTCAGGGCATTCAGCGCCTGCGGGCGGTTGAGGGTGATCAGGCCAACGCGGCCGTGGGTTTCCAGCAGAATGGTTTCGTAAGTCATGAATCAAAATTCCTTCTTAAAGATTGCGCGAAATGACCATGCGCTGAATATCGCTGGTGCCTTCGTAGATCTGGCAGACGCGCACGTCGCGATAGATGCGCTCCAGCGGGAAATCGTTGAGATAACCGTAACCGCCCAGAGTTTGCAACGCCATCGAACAGACCTTTTCGGCCATCTCCGAGGCGAACAGTTTGGCCATCGACGCCTCGACCAGCGCCGGTTGTCCGCTGTCACGCAGGGCCGCCGCGTAATGCACCATTTGCCGGGCGACGGCGATCTGCGTGGCCATGTCGGCGAGGCGGAAAGCTACGGCCTGATGTTCGATGATCGGCTTGCCGAAGGTGTCGCGTTCACGGGCGTAATCACGTGCCGCTTCAAACGCCGCGCGGGCCATGCCCACCGCTTGCGAAGCGATGCCGACGCGACCGCCTTCAAGGTTGGCCAGGGCGATCTTGTAGCCCTCGCCCTCTTCGCCCAAGCGATTGGCTACCGGTACTTTGACGTCTTCGAAGAGGATCTGGCAGGTGTCGGAAGCGTGTTGGCCGAGCTTGTCTTCGACGCGAGCGACTTTATAGCCCGGTGAATCGGTCGGCACGATAAACGCGCTGATACCGCGTTTGCCGGCACTCGGATCGGTCACCGCAAACACAATCACGATCCCGGCGTTTTGCCCGGAGGTGATGAACTGTTTGCAACCGTTCAGCACGTAGTGATCGCCTTCCAGCCGTGCGCGGGTTTTCAGGCTGCTGGCATCGGAACCGGCCTGCGGTTCGGTCAATGCAAAAGCGCCGAGCATGGAGCCGCTGGCCAGCGGTTTGAGAAAGCGTTCACGCTGATCGTCGTTGCCGAACTTGAGGATCGGCACGCAGCCGACCGAGTTGTGCACGCTCATGATCGTCGAGCAGGCGCCGTCGCCAGCGGCGATTTCTTCCAGGGCCATGGCGTAGGCCAGATAACCAGTGTCGCAGCCGCCCCACTGCTCCGGCACGAGCATGCCGAAGAAGCCCAGCTCAGCCATCTGGCCGATGGCTTCCTTGGGGAAACGGTGCTCGCGATCCCACTCGGCGGCGAACGGTTTCAGGCGTTCCTCGGCAAACTGCCGGGCCATGTCGCGGATCTGGGTTTGGTCTTCGTTGGGAATCATGGTGAATCCTTAAATCCGGGTTACCACACAGAACCCTGTGGGAGCTGGCTTGCCAGCGATGGGGCCGTGTCATTGAACATATTGGCTGTCTGACCCACCGCCATCGCGGGCAAGCCCGCTCCCACAGGGTCCAGTGTCAACGTTAGTAAACGCATTCCACGGCCATGGCCGTCGCTTCGCCGCCGCCGATGCAGATGGCTGCCACACCGCGTTTGAGGTTGCGCTGGCGCAAGGCCGAGAGCAACGTCACCAGAATCCGCGCCCCCGACGCGCCGATCGGATGGCCCAGCGCACAGGCGCCACCATGCACATTCAACTTGTCATGGGGGATTTCCAGGTGCGTCATCGCCGCCATGCCAACCACGGCAAACGCTTCGTTGACCTCGAACAGATCGACATCACCCAGCGACCAACCGGTCTTCTTGATCAGTTTCTTGATTGCACCAATCGGCGCCACCGGGAACAGGCCCGGGGTATCAGCAAACGCGGCATGACCATGAATCACCGCCAGCGGTTTCAGCCCGAGTTTCTGTGCCTGCGACTGACGCATCAGCACCAGAGCCGCCGCGCCGTCAGAGATCGAACTGGAGTTCGCCGCCGTCACCGTGCCGCCTTCGCGGAACGCCGGTTTCAGCGAGGCAATCTTGTCCAGTTTGGCTTTTGGCGGCTGTTCGTCATTGCTGATCAGCACCTGTTCTTTGCCGACGGTTACGGTCAGCGGGACGATTTCGTCCTTGAAGCTGCCATCCTTGATCGCCTGCTGCGCGCGGGTGGTCGAGGCAATGGCAAATGCATCCTGAGCTTCACGGCTGAAGTGGTTGGTCTCGGCGCAGTCTTCGGCGAAGGTGCCCATCAGGCGGCCCTTGTCATAGGCGTCTTCGAGGCCGTCGAGGAACATCGAGTCGAGCACGCGGCCATGGCCCATGCGATAACCGGCGCGAGCCCGATCCAGCAGGTACGGCGAGTTGGACATGCTTTCCATGCCACCGGCGATCACCACATCAGCACTGCCAGCCACCAGCATGTCGTGAGCGAGAATGGTGGTTTCCATGCCCGAACCGCACATCTTGTTGACCGTGGTGCAACGGGTCGATTTATCCAGCCCGGCGCCCAGTGCCGCTTGACGTGCAGGTGCCTGGCCGAGGCCCGCAGGCAGTACGCAACCGAACAGCACTTCATCAACCGTGTCACTAGCAACACCGGCACGTTCAACCGCAGCCTTGATCGCAGCAGCACCGAGTTGCGGCGCGGTGAGGCTTTTCAGTTCGCCCTGAAAACCGCCCATCGGCGTGCGCACAGCGCTGACGATGACAATCGGATCGTTGGAAATAGTCATGACAAATCCTCCTTACTTGGCGGCCATGCGCAAGGCACCGTCGAGACGGATCACCTCGCCGTTGAGCATGCTGTTTTCGATGATATGCCGAACCAGCGCGGCGTACTCGGCAGGCTTGCCCAGACGCGGCGGGAACGGTACGCCGGCGGCCAGCGAATCGCGGACTTCCGGGGTCATGCCGGCCATCATCGGCGTTTCGAAAATGCCCGGTGCGATGGTCATCACGCGGATGCCGAAGCGTGCCAGCTCACGGGCGGCCGGCAGGGTCAGGCTGGCGATCGCGCCTTTCGAAGCGGAATACGCCGCTTGGCCGATCTGGCCGTCAAACGCTGCGACCGAGGCGGTGTTGATGATCACGCCGCGTTCGCCGTCGGCATTGGCCTCGGCTTCGGCGATGGCCGCAGCGGCCAGGCGCAGCATATTGAAGCTGCCGATCAGGTTGACGTTGATCACTTGGGCGAAACTGCTCAGTGCATGCGGGCCGTTCTTGCCGAGGATCTTCTCGCCACGGACGATACCGGCACAGTTGACCAGACCGTTGAGGCTGCCAAAGGCTTTAACGGTGGCCTGCACGGCAGCTTCAGCGGCGGCTTCGTTGCTGATATCGGCAACCACGCTTTGCGCGCCCAAACGCTGAGCCTGTGCGGCGACAGCTTCGGCATTCATGTCCACCAGCATCACTTTGGCGCCGGCACTGACCAGCAATTCAGCGGTGGCAGCACCCAGGCCAGAGGCGCCGCCGGTGACGATAAAAACCTTGTTCTCGATCTGCATGACTGTATTTCCTGATTCAAGCTGAAACGTTATGCGCCGCGGCCTCTTGAGCCTTGGCGATTTCCTGGTTGCGCAAGATAAAGCGCTGCAATTTGCCACTCGGGGTCTTGGGCAATTCGCTGACAAATTCGATTTCACGTGGGTATGAGTGCGCGGCCAGACGCTTGCGCACGTGTTGGCGCAGTTCTTCGGCCAGCTCGGGCGCGGCACGGTATTGCGCGCTCAGCACGACGAAGGCTTTGACCAGTTCGGTGCGCTCCGGATCAGGTTTGCCGACGACCGCTGCTTCGACCACCGCCGGGTGCTCAATCAGCGCACTTTCGACATCGAACGGGCCTACGCGGTAGCCCGATGTGGTGATGACGTCATCGCTGCGGCCGACAAAACTGATGCTGCCGTCCGGGTTCCATTCCACGGTGTCGCCGCTGAGGTAGTAATCGCCGACGAACGCCTTGGTCGGCGCGCCTTCGTAACCGCCGAACCAGCACATCGGCGATTGCGCACGGTCGATGGCGAGAATGCCCGGCTGGCCGACGCCGAGTTCGTTGTACTGATCGTCAAGCACCACGATGCGATGGCCCGGCGAGGCGAAACCGGCGGCACCAACGTGCACCGTGTGATCAAGGCCGTGGTGATTGCACAGGACCATGCCCAGTTCGGTCTGGCCGTAATGGTCGTGGATGACCACGCCGAGGTTGTCGGCGAACCAGCGGATGACTTCCGGGTTCAGCGGCTCGCCGGCGCTGCTGACGATGCGCAGCTTGCCCTTGATCGACTTGGCGAATTCGTCGCCACCGGCGATCAGCAAGCGATAAGCGGTGGGCGAACCGGTGAGGTTGGTGATGCCGTATTTGTTGATCATCCGGCAGGTGCTTTCGAGGGTGAACGGCCCATCGTAGAAAGTGATTGGATGGCCCATCGACAACGGCCCGGTGACGCCGAAGTAGATGCCGTAGGCCCAACCCGGATCGGCGACGTTCCAGAAGGCGTCTTCGGGACGCAGGTCTACGGCATCGCGGGTGTAACTCTGGAACGCGACGATGGCTTTGAGCGGTACCGACAGCGCTTTCGAAGGGCCGGTGGTGCCGGACGTGAACATCAACAGAAACGGATCTTCGCCAGTCAGCAATACCGGTTCGCAGACATTGGAATAATTGGCCAGTTCGGCCCAGAAGCTGAAGTCGCCACGGACGATGCCCTGGCCTTTCGCGCCGCCAACGGTAACGAGGGTCGGGCAGTCAGCGACTTCGGCGAGTTTCGGCCGGTTGACCGCATCGGTGACCACGACTTTGGCGCCGGAGCTGTTCAGGCGATGTTCGAGGGCTTTGGGGCCGAAGGCGGTGAACAGCGGTTGATACACCGCGCCGATGCGCCAGGTGGCGAGCACGGTGATGAGCAATTCGATGTTGCGCGGCAGCAGGCCGGCGACCTTGTCACCCTTCTGCACGCCTTGGGCGAGGAGGAAGTTGGCGAAACGCGCGGCTTTGTCCTGGAGCTCGCTGAAGGTGTACGTCGCACTCGCGCCGTCGCGGCCTTCCCAGAACAGCGCAATGCGCCCGGGCAAGGCATGACGGTCGCAACATTCGACGCAGGCGTTGAGCGCCGCCAGCGTACCGCTGAGCGCGGCATCCACGGTGTGCTGATAGTTGAACTGTTCAGTGGCAGACAAGTAATCGCGCATTGCCAGAATCCCTCTGTTTTTTTATTAGGCTGGGAAGCGTAAACAACAGGGGGATAGTCGCGCTGTGGGGCGGCGGCGGCAATGGTCAAAGCCATCAATGTGGCTGACTGGTTTGGCCAAGACCGCTACCACACTGATCGTTCCCACGCTCTGCGTGGGAATGCAGCCTCGGACGCTCTGCGTCCGCTCCAGAGCTGGAACGCGGAGCGTCCCTTGAGGCATTCCCACGCGGAGCGTGGGAACGATCAAGCGGCGGAATGTGTTGGGTCAGACAACCTCATTCAGGATCAGTTGGCGATAGTGGCCCGGATTCGACCCCGACCATTTGCGAAACGCCTTGTAGAACGAACTCGCATCGGCAAATCCCAAGCGGCTGGCAATCTCGACAAAACTGATCGACGGCTCCGCCAGCCAGATAATCGCCAGCTCTTTACGCACGCTGTCCTTGAGCCCTTGGTAGGTCTGCCCTTCCTCGGCCAAACGCCGGCGCAGTGTCGAAGCCGACATGCACAACTGTTGGGCCAGGGCCTCGGTTTCCGGCCACTGCTCGGCCGGCAACTCCCGCAGATCGTGCTTGATCCGACTGGCTAGGCTCTCCGGGTCGCGGTACTTGACCAGGATGTTGGCCGGGGCGTGGGCGAGAAAGCGTTTCAGTTCTTCGGCGGTGCGCTTGATCGGTAGATCGAGACAATCGGCAGAGAAGATCATCCGTGTGCGTGGACGCTCGAAACGCAGGTTTTCCGAGAACATCACTCGATAGTCATCGGTGAACTCCGGCGCCGCACAGCGCAGTTCGATCGCCAGAATCGGAATCCGCCGCCCCGCCAGCCAACAGGCCACGCCGTGGACGATCATCCAGTAGGTGAAATAGGTGAAAGCGCGGCGTGGCTCGGGATCGTCCTCGAGCAAAACGATTTCCGCCAGACTTTGCTGGTGCACCAGTTGTGCGGGCAGGCGTTCGAGCATCAGTGACAGAAAGCTCAGGCCCGTATTCAAACCCGCCGCCAGCGTCGATTGCGCCATGGTGCTGCGGCAGAGGAATTCGAGGCTGCCAGACTTGAGCTTGCGCGGGTCCATGCCAAAGAACTCGTCATCCCCGCGTCGGGCCAACAAGCGCCAGAGTCTGGCGTACTGCGAGGCGGGCACCCGGCCGTGTTCGGTTTGCAGCAACGCCGGAGCAATCCCGACCTTGTTCAACACCTCTTCGGTGGCTGCGCCCGGGGCACAACTTTGCAGCAGCGCTTCACGCACCAGTTGCACGGCGATGGTGTCTTTTTCCGACATGGAGCGCGGTGAACCTTGTTGTTTTGGGTGGCAGGCATATTACCGCAGCTAACACAAATACCCATGTAGGAGCTGCCGAAGGCTGCGATCTTTTGATCTTGATTCTATAAATCAAAAGATCGCAGCCTTCGGCAGCTCCTACAGGGTTCCGGTGTCACCCGCATGAGAATGGTTGTTCTTTACTTTGTTCAGCTTGTGTTCAGGTTTATGTCAATCAATGTCATGTGAGAATGACTTTCATTATGTTACAACTTGTAACCTCTTCGAATGACTTGTTGGATACCGAATGCTTGTTCCCTTCCTGATCATGCTGCGCGAAGGCATTGAAGCCGCGCTGATCGTTGGCATTATCGCCAGCTACCTGCAACAGACTGGCCGTGGTCAATGGATGCCTGCCGTGTGGATCGGCGTATTTCTCGCCGCTGCCCTCGCCCTGCTGGTGGGCGGTGGTCTTGAATTGGTCAGCGCTGAATTCCCGCAAAAGCAGCAGGAACTGTTCGAAGGCATCGTCGGGCTGGTGGCCGTGGGTATTCTCAGTTCGATGGTGTTCTGGATGCGCAAAGTGGCGCGTTCGATCAAACATTCGCTGCAAGCTTCGCTGGACGAGGCGCTAACGTCCTCGAAACACCAAGTGATCGCACTGATCGCCATGGTGTTCTTCGCGGTCGCTCGCGAAGGCCTGGAAACGGTGTTCTTCCTGCTCGCGGTATTCCAGCAAAGCGAAGGCCCGGGCGCGCCCATCGGTGCCCTGCTCGGGCTGATTCTGGCGATCATCGTCGGTTTCCTGATCTACAGCGGCAGCATGCGCCTCAATCTTTCGGCGTTCTTCAAGTGGACCGGCCTGTTCATTCTGGTGGTGGCCGCCGGGATTCTCGCCAACTCGGTGCAAGCCCTGCATGAAGCCGGGCTGTGGAATCACCTGCAAACCGTACTCTTCGACTTCAGCGCGACGCTGCCGATGGATGGCCCGTTGGGCTCGGTGCTGGCCGGTATGTTCGGTTATCAGGATGCGCCGACCGTCAGCACCCTCGGTGCCTATCTGCTTTATCTGCTGGTGGCACTGGTGATGTTCTTTCTCCCCGCGCCCAAGCCTTCCGCGCAATCGTCTTCCGTTTCCAGCCAATAAGGGCATTCATGTCAAAGCCTAATACTCCTCAGGCCTCCCCTCCTCGCGCCTTGCGTTGGGCGGTGGCCGGTTCGGTGGTGGTGATGATCGCCGCCGGTGGTCTGTTTTATTACGCCTCGAAAATGGCTGCGGCCAAGCGTCAGCACAACCACGATGAAGTGGTGGTGAACATTCATCCGGGCAGTTGCGAACCCAACGCACTGACGGTGCCGGCCGGCCGCGCCAGTTTCCGCATCGTCAACCGCTCCGACCGCGCGGTGGAATGGGAAATCCTCGACGGCGTGCTCGTCGTCGAGGAGCGGGAAAACATTGCGCCGGGCCTCAGCCAAGTGATCAACGCCAACCTGCAACCGGGCGATTACGCGATCACCTGCGGCCTGCTGAGCAACCCGCGCGGCACCCTGCACGTGACGCCAACTGCCGCCTCTGATGCTGCGGCCAAAGCCAAGCCATCGATGGTCGCCTTCGTCGGGCCGCTGTCGGAATTTCGCGTGTACCTGGCCAGCCAGAGCAACGCATTGATCAAAGCCGTGACCGCGCTCGATCAAGCGATTGAAAGCGGCGACTTGAGTCAGGCTCAAGCGCTGTACTTACCGGCCCGCGCGGCTTATCAGCGTCTGGCCCCTGCCGCGCAACGCCTGGCGGAGCTGGACAACAGCATCAACGCCCGCGCCGATTATTTCGAAAAGCGCGAACAGGATCCGGCCTTCGTCGGATTCCACCGCATCGAATACGCACTGTTCCAGCAACGCAATCTCGACCAACTGACGCCCGTTGCCCAGCGCCTGCTCAGCGATGTCACCACGCTCAAACAGCAATTGCTCGCGCAGAGCCTGCCACCGGAGCAACTGGTCAGCATCATCGTGCGCAACCTCAACACCTTGGCCGACGTCCGTGCTGCCAGCGGTGAAGAAGAACGCTACAGCCACAGCGACCTCAACGGTTTCGCTGCCAACGCGCAAACCGCACACAAAGTCGTCGATCTGTTGCGGCCAATGTTGACCAAGTCGGCGGCCGAGCTGTTGCCGAAAATCGACCAGGCACTGGCGGACTTCGACAGCGAACTCGACACCTACAAGATCAAGGACGGCTACGCCAGTTACGACGCCATCAGCGGCGAACAACGCAAGCAGATTGCCGACAAGGCCCAGGCTCTGGCCGACGCTCTGGATGGCATCGATCCCGCCCTCGGCCTCTCCGGCCTGTAAGCAGAAGACCCTTTGACGATGAAAGATAGCGAACCACTCAACCTGCAACGTCGCCGTGTCCTGATGGGCATGGGCGCCGCCGGTGTCGCCCTCGCCGGCTCGGCCCTGAGCTGTCCGGCCATGGCCGCCGCGCCGGCACAAGTCACCGAAGCACCGAGCAGTGACAAGACCGAAGACCGTCACGATTTCCACGGCATCCACCAGACCGGCATCGTCACCCCGCGCCCGGCGTCGGGCATGCTCGTATCGTTCGACGTGTTGGCCAGTGATCGTGAAGATCTGGAGCGGCTGTTCCGCACCCTCAACGAGCGCATCGCGTTCCTGATGAAGGGCGGCCCGGTGGCGCAGATCGATCCGAAACTGCCGCCGCCGGACTCCGGCATCCTTGGCCCGAATGTAACCCCGGACAACCTGACCATCACCGTTTCGGTCGGCGAGTCGCTGTTCGACGAGCGCTTCGGTCTGGCCGACGCCAAGCCCAAGCGTCTGATGCGCATGGTCGGGTTTCCCAACGATGCGCTGGACGCCGATTGCTGCCACGGCGACCTGAGCCTGCAGTTCTGCTCGAACACCGCCGACACCAACATTCACGCCCTGCGCGATATCGTCAAAAACCTTCCCGACCTGCTGCTGGTGCGCTGGAAGCAGGAAGGCAGCGTGCCGCCGCAAGCCCCGGCAAAAGCAGGTGTGCCGGCGCAATCGGCGCGTAACTTCCTGGGGTTCCGCGATGGCTCGGCCAACCCCGATTCCAACGACGCTAAAGCCATGGATCGCCTGGTCTGGGTGCAACCGGGCAGTGACGAACCGGCCTGGGCTGCTCACGGCAGCTATCAAGCGGTGCGGATCATCCGCAACTTTGTCGAGCGCTGGGACCGTACGCCATTGCAGGAACAGGAAAGCATCATCGGCCGGGTCAAAACTACCGGCGCGCCGATGGGTGCGCAGCATGAGACTGAAGTCCCGGACTACAGCAAAGACCCGGCCGGCAAGCTGACCAAGCTCGACGCGCACATTCGCCTGGCCAACCCGCGCACCGCCGCGAGCCAAGCCAACCTGATCCTGCGCCGGCCGTTCAACTATTCGAATGGCGTGAACAAGAACGGCCAGCTCGACATGGGCCTGCTGTTCATCTGCTACCAGGCCGACCTGGAAAAAGGCTTTATCACCGTGCAGACCCGCCTCAACGGCGAGCCGCTGGAGGAATACCTCAAACCGGTCGGCGGCGGCTATTTCTTCACCCTGCCGGGTGTCACGGGCGACAAGGACTTTATCGGTCGCTCGCTGCTCAACGCCACACAACCGAAAACAGCCGCATAAAATAATCTCGACACTGGAGCCGCCCCCGATGAAAAAGACGCCACTCGCGTTATTGCTGACCCTTGGTTTGCTCAACACCCCGCTGTCGGCATTCGCCGCCACTGCACCGCTGGATCTGGTGGGGCCGGTTTCGGACTACAAGATTTACGTTACCGAGCAATTGGATGAGCTGGGCAGCCACACCCAACAATTCACCGATGCCGTGAAGAAAGGCGATTTGGCCACCGCGCAAAAGCTCTACGCACCGACCCGCGTTTACTACGAGTCGATCGAGCCGATTGCCGAGCTGTTCAGTGACCTCGATGCGTCCATCGACTCCCGCGTCGACGACCACGAGAAAGGCGTGAAGGCTGACGACTTCACCGGCTTCCACCGCATCGAATACTCGCTGTTCTCGGAAAAAAGCACCCAGGGCCTTAACGAGTTGGCGGACAAGCTCAACAGCGACGTAAAAGATCTGCAAACCCGCGTCGCCGGCCTGACTTTCCCGCCGGAAAAAGTCGTCGGCGGTGCCGCCGCGCTGCTGGAAGAAGTCGCCGCGACCAAGATCTCCGGCGAAGAGGATCGCTACAGCCACACCGACCTGTATGACTTCCAGGGCAACATCGACGGCGCGAAGAAAATCGTTGATCTGTTCCGTCCGCAGATCGAGCAGCAGGACAAGGCTTTTGCTGCGAAGGTGGACAAGAACTTTGCCACGGTCGACAAGATTCTGGCCAAGTACAAGACTAAGGATGGTGGTTTCGAGACGTATGACAAGGTGAAGGACAACGACCGTAAAGCGTTGGTTGGGCCTGTGAATACGCTGGCGGAAGACCTGTCCACGTTGCGTGGCAAGTTGGGTCTGAATTGATTTTTTGTAGCGTCTAAGCGGGCCCCATCGCTGGCAAGCCAGCTCCCACAGTGTTCTCGGTCATTCACAAATATTGTGTACACCATAGAACCTGTGGGAGCTGGCTTGCCAGCGATGGCATTTTCAGCAGCCTACAAAATCCGGTAAAGCAACCGCTCAATCCGCACCCGACTCACGCGCTTGAGAAACTTGGCCACCCCGGCCGGGTATTCCGGCAGCGTCTCCAGGCTCTGAAAGCTGTCAATCCGCGTGGTATGGCGGAAAATCTCTTCAAGCTCTTTCGCCCGCGGCTCCAGCCATTCCCCTTTCGGGTCATCGATCAACAAGGCGTTTTCCAGATCCAGGCGGAACGCCCGTGGATTGAGGTTGTTGCCGGTCAGCAACGTATAACGCTGATCAATCCACATGCCCTTGAGGTGATAGGTGTTGTCGCCGTCACGCCACAGGTGCAGGTTCAACTGCCCGCTGTCGATGTTGCGCTGATGGCGCTTGGCAAAGCGGCGCAGGCTGATTTCGTACAGATACGGCAACGCCGCGATAACCTTGAACGGCTCGCTCGGCGGGATATAAAAGTCGTTGGCCGTCTTGTCGCCGACCACGATATCGATCTTCACGCCACGGGCCAGCGCTCGGTTGATCTCACGAATCACACCCAGCGGCAGGTTGAAGTACGGCGTGCAGATGGTCAGCTGTTTTTGCGCGCTGGCGATCAGTTCGAGAATCGCCCGGTTCAACGGGTTGTTCTTGCCGACGCCGAGCAACGGGCTGACCGACAGGCCGTCTCTGGCGACGCTGCCATTGGCGGTGTCGTACGTCGCGTACTTGAGACGGCTGCGCAGATCGCCGATGTCGTTGCGCAGGCTGCGCGTGGTCGGCAGGTTCGGCAGATCGAGACGATGCACGGCTTTGGATTCGATCAGGCCGTGCTTGACCAGGTGATGCATCGAATCAGCCAGTTCGTGGCTTTGCAGCACGTGGTAACGGTCGAAGCGGTACTTGTCGAATTTGTGCAGGTAAACGTTGTTCAGGCTCGCGCCGCTGTAGACCACGCAGTCGTCGATCACGAAGCCTTTCAAATGCAGCACACCGAACAACTCGCGGGTCTGCACCGGCACGCCGTACACCGGCACTTCGCTCTGGTGCGTGCGGGTCATTTCCTGATACCACGCCGAGTTACCCGGCTGCTTGCCAGCGCCGATCAGCCCGCGCTGGGCACGCAACCAATCGACGACCACGGCGATCTCCAGCTCGGGGCGCTTGAGCTTGGCGGCGTGCAAGGCATCGAGGATTTCCTGACCGGCTTCGTCTTGCTGCAGATACAGCGCAACGATGTAGATGCGCTGGGTCGCCGTGGCGATTTTCTCCAGCAGGCAACGACGAAACTCGGCGGCGCCGGACAGAATGGTCACGGCCTCGGCGGTCAGCGGAAAGCTGCGCAATTTGGGCAGCAAGGAACGTTTGAAAAGCAACGGCATAGGGCTCGCAATGGGTCGAATCCGAAGAACCCGAGAGCTTACACCATCGCATCCTTCGGGTCTTGTTAGTGCCCGTAAAGAGATCAAAAGATCGCAGCCTTCGGCCGCTCCTACACGGGCCAATGTAGGAGCTGCCGAAGGCTGCGATCTTTTGATTTTAAAAAACCATTGCCAAAGGAGAACAATCGTTCTACTATTCGCCACATGAACGAAATCACTAGCAACGACACACGCGACATCATTCTGGATGTCACCGAAAAGTTGATCTACAAAAGTGGCATCGCTGCCACCAGCATGGATCTTCTGGTGAAAACCGCAGGCGTCTCCAGAAAAAGCATTTACCGCTACTTTGCCGACAAGGACGCACTGACCGTTGCCGCCCTGCAACGCCGTAACGTGCGCTGGATGCACTGGTACAGAAGCGCTGTCGATCAGGCCGAAACCCCGGCCGATCGCCTGCTCAACCTGTTTACCGTGCTCAAGAGCTGGTTTGCCTCCGAAGGCTTTCGCGGCTGCGCGTTCATCAACACCAGCGGCGAGACCGGCGACCCGCAGGACCCGGTGCGGCTGGTGGCGAAAGAACACAAACAGAAGCTGCTCGACTACGTGTGCGAGCTGTGTACCGAACATGGCGCCGAGGATCCGCAACTGCTGGCCAAACAGCTGCTGATCCTGATTGATGGTGCCATTACCGTAGCGCTTGTGATGGGTGATCACAGTGCCGCCGATAATGCGCAATGCATGGCGCGAAAGTTATTGGACCTGTAACGCCTTAATAAGCCGGACTTGTTGTTCAATTATTAATTAGATCGGGAGACTGATATGTCTACTGCAGCCCAGGTACGTCCGCCATTGCCGCCCTTCAACCGTGAATCAGCCATCGAGAAAGTTCGCCTGGCCGAGGATGGCTGGAACTCCCGCGACCCGGAACGGGTATCGCTGGCTTACACCCTCGACACCAAATGGCGCAACCGCGCCGAATTCGCCAACAGCCGCGAAGAAGCCAAGGCCTTCCTGACCCGTAAATGGGCGAAGGAACTGGATTACCGTTTGATCAAGGAACTCTGGGCTTACTCGGATACCCGTATCGCCGTGCGTTACGCCTATGAATGGCACGATGATTCGGGTAACTGGTTCCGTTCCTACGGCAATGAAAACTGGGAATTCGATGAGCATGGCCTGATGTTCCAGCGCTATGCATGCATCAACGACATGCCGATCAAGGAAAGCGAACGCAAGTTCCACTGGCCGCTGGGCCGTCGCCCGGATGATCACCCAAGCCTGTCTGACCTCGGTCTGTAACAATCGACCCTGTAGGAGCTGCCGAAGGCTGCGATCTTTTGATCTTGATCCTAAAAAACAAAATCAAAAGATCGCAGCCTTCGGCAGCTCCTACAGGGGATTTGTGGTGTTCAGGCGACGGCCGCGGTCTTCTCGGCCTCCAGTTCGCGCACCAGCGGCAACACCCGCCGCCCGAAATATTCGACCTCTTCCTGAAAATGCAGAAACCCCGCCAGCACCAGATCCACACCCACCGCTTTCAGCGCGACAATCCGCTCGGCAATCTGCAACGGCGTACCAATCAGATTGGTCTTGAAACCATCGTTGTACTGCACCAGATCCTCAAACGTTGATTTCGCCCAGTTGCCTTCACCTTCCGGCGATGCACGGCCTGCCTGTTTCGCCGCATCGCCAAAAGCGTTTACCGCTTCCGGATCGGCCTGATCGATGATCTGCGCAAGTACCGCCCGCGCCTCTTCTTCAGTCTCACGGGCGATGACAAAGGCATTCACGCCGATCTTCACCGAATGATTGTTCGCCGCTGCCTTGGCACGAATATCGTCGACCTGCGCCTTGATCCCCTCAACGCTGTTGCCGTTGGTGAAATACCAGTCCGAAACCCGTGCGGCCATGTCCCGCGCGGCACGGGAACTGCCGCCCTGGAAAATTTCCGGACGACCCAATGGTTTCGGTTTCAGGCTGTAATTATCGAAGCGGTAGAAATCGCCGCGAAAGGTGAAGTTGTCCTGGCTCCACACGCCTCGCAGTGAGCGAATGAACTCTTCGGAGCGACGATAACGCTCGTCGTGCTCCAGCCAATGCTCGCCGATGGCCTGGAACTCACCTTTGAACCAGCCACTGACGATGTTCACCGCGATGCGGCCGTTGGTGAGTTGGTCGATGGTCGCCAGTTGCTTGGCCGCCAGCGCCGGCTGCCACGGGCCGGGCAATATCGCGGCGATCACTTTGAGTTTGCTGGTGGCCGCGAGCAATGCGTGGCTGAACGCCACGGATTCATGCTGGAACTCCGCACCATACCCGGCGGTGAAGCGGATCTGCGTCAACGCGTATTCGAACCCGGCGGCCTCGGCGAGTTGCGCCAGTTTACGGTTGTAGTCGATGCCCCAATCGGTGCGCTGTTCGATCTTGCTGACCACCAGCCCACCGCTGACGTTCGGCACCCAGTAGGCAAATTTTACGGCTTGCTGACTCATTGGCGTGTCCTCGGGACATTTGCGGAGATGGGAGTGGTAGAGCAGCAAGCGTGCCAGGGCTGGAATGCCCGGCTTTATTGATGTTCGGCGTGAGATTGATGTTTTGTAGAGGGGGATTTGTTGGCAGGTTGTTGTGTGGGCAACAGTTGGTTTACTTGTTGGCTCGACTGTCCTCATCGCTGGCAAGCCAGCTCCCACAAGGATCAGGGTGAACAATGATCTTGGGTACAACGCAAAAACCTGTGGGAGCTGGCTTGCCAGCGATGGCGTCAGATGGGTCGCCGCAACACTTGGAAATGAGTAACATGACCGCCCTCCCCGCAGCTCACGTTCTGCGCCCTGCCGAATAAGCCGATTCCATGCCTTTCGAACTCAGCGTTGACCTCACCACCCTCGCCATTCTGGCCTTTGTCGCTTTCATTGCCGGTTTCATCGATGCCATCGCCGGCGGTGGCGGCCTGCTGACCACGCCCGCCCTGCTGACCGCTGGCCTGCCGCCGCATCTGGTGCTCGGCACGAACAAACTCAGCTCGACGTTCGGTTCGGCCACCGCCAGTTTCACCTTCTACAAACGCAAATTGTTCCACCCGCGTCAGTGGACCCACGCCATCGTCGGCACACTGGTCGGCGCCCTGGCCGGCGCCATCGTCGCGCATTACCTGCCCGCGGAGTGGCTGAACAAGATGCTCCCGGTGATTGTGTTTGCCTGCGGCCTGTACCTGTTGTTCGGCGGCACACCGAAAGCGCCGCTGGACAGCGACGCGCCGATCAAAAAGAAATGGCAATCGAGCCAAGGCTTCAGCCTCGGTTTCTATGACGGCGTGGCCGGCCCTGGCACTGGCGCCTTCTGGACAGTCAGCAGCCTGCTGCTCTACCCGATCGATCTGGTCAAAGCCAGCGGCGTGGCGCGCAGCATGAACTTCGTCAGCAACATTGCGGCGCTGTCGGTGTTCGTGTTTTCCGGGCAGGTGGACTGGGTCATCGGCCTGAGCATGGGCCTGTCGGTGATGGTCGGCGCGTTCTTTGGCGCGCGCACCGCGATCAGCGGCGGCGCCAAGTTCATTCGCCCGGTGTTCATCACCGTGGTGCTGGGTTTGACCGTGCGCCTAGCCTGGCAGCACTGGTTCAGCGTGGCCTAAGCGTCGCGCCACGTAGACGTCGATCAGGTAACGGGCAATCGACTTTGACGCCGGCAACGGCGGCAGGTCGTGCACGTTGAACCACTGAGCGTCTTCGATCTCGTCTTCCTGACAGACAATCTCGCCACCGGCGTACTCGGCATGGAAGCCGAGCATCATCGAATGCGGGAACGGCCAGCACTGGCTGCCCATGTACTGAATGTTCTGCACCTCGATCTGCACTTCTTCGCGCACTTCCCGAATCAGGCAATCCTCAGCCGACTCGCCAGGTTCAGCGAATCCGGCCAGCGTGCTATAGACCCCGGTGACGAAACGCGGTGAGCGCGCCAACAGAATCTCGTCGCCACGGGTGATCAGCACGATCATGCTCGGCGAAATCCGCGGATAACTGCGCAGATCGCACGGCTGGCAATACATCGCCCGCTCGCGCGGGACCTGGGTCATTGCCTGCCCGCAATTGCCGCAGAAACGATGCTCGCGCGCCCACGTACCGATCTGTGCGGCGTAACCGAGGACTTTGTAGATCGTGTGCTCGCCATCGAGCATGAACGCCCGCAGGCCTTTCCAGTTACAACCCGGCACTTCGCTGGCGTTGTGCAGTTCCAGCAAGTACACCGGCTCACCGTCGAGATGGCCAATGCCGTGTTCGGTGAGGATCGACAAGTCCTGACGCTTGAGCCATTCACGTGGGAACAGCGCGCCGTTGTCGTCGAACAAAAAGCCTTCCGGGCTGCGCGCCACGGCCCAGCCGCCGGGTTGATCGGTGTCCAGTACTGCAGTGGTCCAGCGAGATGTCATGGTTTCTCAGTCCAGAAATTCGGGTTTCTGTTTGCTCATATGGGCGGCCATGGCCACGCGCAAGTCGGTGGATTGCAACATGGCGGCGTTCCAGGTGGCAACGTATTCGAGACCGTCGTCGATACGATGGTCGCGCATGTAGCTGATCATTTCCTTGGTACCGGTAACCGCGATCGGCGATTTCGAAGCGATCTCGCGAGCGATGTCCAGCACGCCTTCGAGCAGCGCGTCTTTGTCGCTGTAGACGCGATTGACCAGGCCAATGCTGCGCGCCTCGTCAGCGCCGAACGTGCGACCGGTGTAAGCCAGTTCACGCAGCATGCCGTCACCGATGATCCGTGGCAACCGTTGCAAAGTGCCAACATCGGCGGCCATGCCGATATCGATTTCCTTGATCGAGAATTGCGCGTCTTCAGCGGCGTAGCGCATGTCGCAGGCCGCGATCAGGTCAATCGCACCACCGAGGCAATACCCCTGAATAGCCGCCAGTACTGGTTTGCGGCAGTTGTCGACGGCGTTGAACGAGGCTTGCAGGGTGAGGATCTTGCGGCGCAGCAGGCGCGCGTTGCGGCCGACGTCCTTGCCCAGTTCATTGGCGACGCCGGCGAGCATCATCAGATCAATGCCGGAGGAAAAGTGTTTACCGTTTCCACTGAGGACCACCACGCGCACTTCGTCGGTGTCGTCGATCCACTGGAAGATCTCGACGATCTCGCTCCAGAACGCCGCGTTCATCGCGTTGATCTTTTCCGGGCGATTGATCTGCACATGCGCGATGTTATCGGCCAGTTCGACGCTGAAAGCGGAGTATTGAGTCATGGCAGTGATCCTTTACCGGGCAGAAAATGAGGCCCGAACTATAACAAGGCATCACAGTGGCGGTTCGGCCAAATGCGGGACTGCAGAGCGCGTTCTCTGTAGGAGCTGCCGAAGGCTGCGATCCCGGCCCTTAAAAACAAAATCAAAAGATCGCAGCCTTCGGCAGCTCCTACATAGGTTGTTTGCACACGCCGATTATTTGGCCAAACGCCGTAGCCCAAACAACATCCCGCCCGCGCCCAGCAACATCACCGCCAGAAATGCCGGATAGGAAATCCACCACGGCGTCCCTGCCGTCATCATGCTGAATTCCGACATGCCGCCAATACTCGCAATCAGGTTCAACGGCAGAAACACCACGTTGATCAACGTCAGCTTGCGCAGCAGGTTGTTCATGCTGTTGTTCATCAGGTTGCCACGCGCATCGATCAGCCCGGAAAACACCGTCGAGTAGATTTCCGCCTGCTTGTAGCACTGGTTGTTCTCGATGATCAGGTCGTCGATCAGGCCAAGCGCTTCACTGCCGAAATGCTGCTTCTCGGCATGGTTGCGCAGGCGCGTGAGGACCGCGCCGTTGCTGTGCAACGCGTTGATGTAATAGATCAGGCTTTCGCTGAGGTTGAACATCTGCACCAGATGCTGGTTTTGCATCGAGGCGTTGAATTTCTGCTGCAGTTCGCGGGCGACCAGTTTGATCACCTTCAAGTGCCCGAGGTAGTGATGGATGTTGTTGAACAGCAAGTCGAGCAATACATCCAGCGGCGTGTTCAACGGTTGGCGGGTGCCGAGGCCGTGCAGCGGCGTGTCGTCGGTGGCGATCACCAGCAGTTGCCCGGGCGCAAACAGCAATCCGCAGGACGACACTTCAAACGCCAGGCTGCCACCACCCGAATAGTTTTCCGGGCGTTTCCAGATCAGGAACAAATGGTCGGGATGGAACTCGATGCGCGACACCTCGTCCGGGTCCAGCGCTGACGCCAGTGCATGCTCATCGACCTTGAAATGACTGTGCAGCAAGTCGCGTTCGGCAGCATCGGGATTGCTGAACAGCATCACCTCGGCATCCAGTCGCTCGACCCGCTGCAGGGCGCCGTGGCTCAGTGCAAAGCTGTTGATCATCGGCGCCTCACCACGCCTGACCGCGACGCTTCAGCTCCAGGCGGCGCACGAACTCCTCCAGCACCAGTGCGTACAGATCGTCGTGCAAATAGGCGTCTTCGATGCCGGCGTCGAGGTTGGGGTTGTCGTTGACTTCGATCACCACCACCTTGTCGCCGGCCTGTTTTAGATCGACGCCGTAGAGGCCGTCGCCGATGAGGTTAGCGGTCTTCACCGCGAGTTCCACCACCGCCCGCGGCGCCTCGTGGATCGCCATGGTCCGGCATTCGCCGTTGACGTCCTGACCCTTGGCTTTGTGATTGTAGATTTGCCAGTGGCCCTTGGACATAAAGTACTGGCAGGCGAAGATCGGTTTGCGATTGAGCACGCCAATGCGCCAGTCGTATTCGGTGTAGAAAAACTCCTGCGCCAGCAGCAACACCGAGTGTTCGAACAGTTCGGCGGTCGCCTCAAGCAAAGCCTGCTGGCTTTCGACCTTGATCACGCCACGGGAAAAACAGCCGTCGGGGATTTTCAATACCAGCGGAAAGCCGAGGCGCTCGCCCACACGCTCGAAGTCTTCGGGTCGCTCCTTGTAGAGGATTTCGGTGGCGGGCATGCCCAGTTGATGGCTGTTGAGCAAGTCAGTCAGGTAGACCTTGTTGGTGCAGCGCAGAATCGACGTCGGATCATCCATCACCACCAATCCTTCACTTTCGGCCTTCTTGGCGAAGCGATAAGTGTGGTTGTCAACGCTGGTGGTCTCGCGGATCAGCAAGCCGTCGTACTCGGCCAGACGCGCGTAATCCTTGCGCTCAATCAACTCGACGTCGATGCCCATGCCTTTGCCGACCCGGACGAAATTCGCCAGTGCCTTGGCGTTGGATGGCGGCAACGCCTCCTGCGGATCGTGCAATATCGCCAGGTCGTAGCGTGCCACTTGCGGCGAGCGCGGCACCCGCCAGACTTTACGGCTGAACCCGTCCAGCGCGTTGGCGAACTGATCTTCCTGATCATCGCGCAACTTGTGCAGAGCACCGGATTTTATGCCTTCAATGTGCCAGCCGTTAGTTCGGCGGAACTCAACTAAGAGAATCGGGCAGGGAAACACTTCAAACAATTGCCGCGCCAGATCCTGCAAGGGTTCGATATGTGTCCGGCCGAAATACAGGGTCAGGGTAAACCCTTCGGTATCACTGTAGAGATGATGACTGAGGGCTTTCTCGAGCGTTTTATCGAGATCATCCAGCGCCAGGCCATACAGTGATTTTTTCGTCAGTTCGCTGATGGTGCGCACAGAGGGAATCACCTTGTGCCCCCGCGCTTCGGCCAGCAGCGAGCAGTAGTAGCCATGACCGAGATACTTGTAGCTGCGGCACAGATTGATCACCTGCACACGCTTGCCCGGCTCGCTGTCACAGCTGTGCTCGAGGTATTCCTGCGCCGTTAGGATGTCTTCACTGGGGAAGTATGAAGCCCAATCTTCCTTGCGCTCGACAATAATCAACACTTGGCTGGATGCCTTAATCGCCGAACTTAAATAAGTTGCCGCCGGCAAACTTTGCTCGGATACTTCGCGCCAATGACCCTGTACCGCTGACATAGAGATTGATCCGTTGGAGAACAAGACCTTTTCTATTAAGCACGAAGTTTTTTGAAAGTCTCGTTTCGTTACGCAACTTTTACGGTGGTCATATGAAGGCTGTTTTTCGTTTGGCGGTAGTTGAAGACTTGCCGGCACTGCTGGCACTGGAAATGCAATGTTTCACCACAGACCGGCTCACCAGTCGCAGCTTTCAGTGGATGATCACCCGTGCTCACGGGCAGTTGCTGGTGGCGGAGTGCGACGGTCAATTATTGGGTTATGCGTTGGTGTTGTTTCATCGCGGCACTTCGCTCGCCCGGCTGTATTCCATTGCACTGGCCGTTGAAGCGCGAGGGACCGGTCTGAGCAAGCAACTGCTGCAACGCATCGAAGCGATGGCGCTGGAGCACGATTGTGCGTACTTGCGCCTGGAGGTGCGCATCGACAACCCTGCGGCCATCGCCCTGTATGAACGCAATGGCTACCGGCGCTTTGCGCTGATCCATGATTACTACGAAGACCACGCCGACGCGCTGCGCTTGGAGAAACGCATTCTCCAGCACCGCGACTCGCGCAGCATCAAGGTGCCTTACTACCCGCAAACCACCGATTTCACCTGTGGCCCGGCGTGCCTGTTGATGGCCATGGGTGCACTGCAATCGGAACGTTTATTGGAGCGGCGCGAAGAGTTGCAGATCTGGCGGGAAGCGACCACGGTGTTCATGACCTCCGGCCACGGCGGGTGCAGCCCTCAGGGGTTGGCATTGGCGGCGTGGCGTCGAGGCTACAAGGTAGGTTTGCAACTAAGCCTTGCCGGGCCATTGTTTCTCGACGGTGTGCGGGATGCGCATAAAAAAGACGTCATGCGCCTGGTACACGAAGAGTTCACGGCGCAATTGCAGGAGACCGATGTCGAGTGTGTGATCGGTGCGTCGCTGGATCTGCCGCGTTTGCTGGATGCCGGAGGGCAGCCACTGGTGTTGATCAGCAGCTATCGACTGACGCGCTCCAAATCTCCGCACTGGGTGGTCGTGACCGATTGCGACGAAGATTTCGTTTACCTGCATGATCCGGATGTCGATCATAGCCAGCATCGACAACCCATGGATTGCCAGCATGTGCCGGTGAGTCATGGCGAGTTCGAGAAAATGTGCCGGTTTGGCCGGGGTAAATTGCGTGCGGCGGTGGTGTTGTATTCTCGCGAAACGTAAGCCTCCACATGTAGGAGCTGCCGAAGGCTGCGATCTTTTGATTTTGTTGTGAAGATCAAGATCAAAAAAATCGCAGCCTGCGGCAGCTCCTACAGGGGCCTACCCGTCAAGGTGTCGGCTTCAGGCCAACTTTGTACAGCGAACCCTTCTCTTCATCGGTCAGCACATACAAATAACCATCCGGCCCTTGCCGCACATCACGAATCCGCTGCTTGAGTTCGCCGAGCAAACGCTCCTCATGCACGACCTTGTCGCCATCGAACTGCAGGCGGATCAGTTCCTGAGTCACCAGTGCGCCGATAAACGCATTGTGTTGCCACGGTTTAAAACGATCGGCATCGTAAAACGTCATGCCGGTAACGCCCGGCGATTTCTCCCACACATGATGCGGCGCGACGGTGCCTTCGGCCGTTTTACCCTGGGCTTCCGGAATCGGCTGCATCGAGTAATTGATGCCGTGGGTCGCCAGTGGCCAGCCATAGTTCTTGCCGCGTTCGATGATGTTCACTTCGTCGCCACCGCGCGGGCCGTGCTCATTCTCCCATACCGTGCCAGTCCATGGATTGAGCGCCGCGCCCTGCGGATTGCGCACGCCGTAGGCCCAGATTTCCGGGCGAACGCCGGACTGGCCGACAAAGGGGTTGTCGTCCGGCACCTTGCCGTCGGGGTAGATGCGCACGACCTTGCCTTGCAGCTTGTCGAGATCCTGCGCAGTCGGCCGGTCGTTGTTCTCGCCCAAGGTAATGAACAGATAACCGTCGCGATCAAACACCAGCCGCGAGCCAAAGTGATTGCCGACCGAAAGCTTCGGCTCCTGGCGAAAGATCACTTTGAAGTCCTTCAACGTCTTCAGGTCATCCGCAAGCCGCCCGCGCCCTACGGCGGTGCCAGCCTTGTCGCCGGCTCCGCCGCCTTCGGCATAGGACAGATAGACCAGACGATCCTGTTTGAAGTCCGGCGACAGCGCGACATCCAGCAACCCGCCCTGCCCCTTGGCCCAGACCTGCGGTACACCGGAGATTGGTGCTGACAGCGTGCCGTCTGCCGCCACCACGCGCAGATTGCCCGGACGCTCAGTGACCAGCATGCCTTGGCGATCCGGCAGAAACGCCAGCGCCCATGGATGCTCAAGGCCTGCGGTGATGGTCGTGACTTCGAGGGTGCCCTGTTCGCTTTGCAGCTCTTTGGGCGCGGCTGCAAAGGCCGGAGCACTGATCAGCGCACCGGCACACAGTGTGGCTAGAAGGGTTTTACGCAACATGCACGATTCCTTTTTTCGTTTGAAGGGCCGACAGAACTTCAGTCCTGGCGCTCAACGATTGCTGTCTCCGCCGCGCGAAGGTGGGTTGGGAATGAACGTGGGGGGAGTGCTCGGCACCGAACGGATCGGCTGGCCGTTGCCAATGCCCCGGTTCTCGACCGTAGGCTTGCGCGGCGTTGGTACGGTGTTCGGCCCCCGAATGGGGGGAGCGCTGGGCTGAGTGCCCTGCATGCTGTTCGGATTGGCCCGGCGGATCGGGCTGTTGTAGGGGTTATTGCTGTTACCAGTGGGGCTTTGCGCCAACAGCACGTCGGCATGAACCAGCCCACCACTGAGGGCAAGGACGACGATGCCAAGCAGAATTCGGTTCATGACGCTGCCTCTCGATGGGCGTGGGATAGAGCCTTCGAGTCCACGCTACGCCGAGGGTTCGGATTTGTTAACCCGTCAGGCTCAAACAACATGTAACACGGCTTGACCAAGTGGCTGGTAACCCGCGCATCCCGGGGAAACTTTCAGTCGTGGCCGCAGGTCATCCGATCATCACTCGGAGAACTCACCATGGCTCGGGCAATCTGGAAAGGCGCAATCAGTTTTGGACTGGTGCACATCCCTGTCGCACTGGTCTCGGCGACCTCGTCGCAGGGCGTGGATTTCGATTGGCTCGACAGCCGCAGCATGGATCCCGTTGGTTATAAACGGGTAAACAAGGTCACCGGCAAAGAAGTTACCAAGGAACACATTGTCAAAGGCGTGGCCTACGAAAAAGGCCGATATGTGGTGCTCAGCGAAGAAGAGATCCGCTCGGCACACCCTGTTTCAACGCAGACCATCGACATATTCTCGTTTGTCGACGCCGATCAGATTCCCCTGCAAAACATCGACACGCCCTACTATCTGGCGCCGGACAAACGCGGTGGCAAGGTCTACGCGTTACTGCGTGAAACCCTGAGCAAAACCAACAAGGTCGCCCTCGCCCGCGTTGTCTTGCATACGCGCCAATACCTCGCAGCGTTAATGCCGCTGGAATCGGCGCTGGTGTTGGTGAAGTTGCGCTGGCCGCAGGAGGTACGTGGTCTCGATGAGCTGGAACTAGGCAGCGAAGTGACCAAGCCGCAGTTAGCCAAGGGTGAGCTGGACATGGCCAAACGGCTGGTGCAGGACATGAGCGCAGACTGGAAGCCCGAGGATTACAAGGATGAGTTCGAAGACAAGATCATGGCGCTAGTCGAGAAAAAGGCCCATGAAGGCAAGATCGAGGATGTTGAGACGGTGGGCGGCGAGGAAGAGCGTAAAACCGCTGATGTGATCGACTTGACCGAGCTGCTCAAACGCAGTCTGGGCGGGAAAGCGGTGGCGAAGCCGAAAGCGAAAGCAGAGAAAACGGCGAAATCTGCGCCGGCGAAGAAGACCAAGAAGGCTTCCTGATAGTGATTGGTTGCCCTTGAGACCGTCATCGCGAGCAGGCTCACTCCTACAGGGGAACGCATTTCAAATGTAGGAGTGAGCCTGCTCGCGATGGCGTCAGCAGCGTTTACCTTGAATTCAGATCATAATGAAGATCGCCAGCAAACCACCGAAGATCGCCCACTTTTCCATGTAGTAGCGCTTGCGATTGCGCTTTTTCAGCTCTTTGCCACGCAGACGAATCTTGTAGATCCGGGTAAACAAGCGGTTGATCCCGCCAGTACGGTCGCCAGCATCGTTCGGTGCGCCCGCCGCCGACATCACCGTGCGGCTGAACCAGGCGTTGAAGGCGGCGGCCCAGCGGTACTTCAGCGGCCGTTCAATATCGCAGAACAGGATGATACGGTTCTTGTCGGTGGTGTTTTCGGCGTAATGAATAAACGTCTCGTCGAACATCACCGCTTCGCCATCGCGCCAATGGTAATTTTCACCGTCGACGTTGATGTAGCAGCCGGCATCGTTCGGCGTGTCCAGGCCCAGGTGATAGCGATAGGAACCGGCATACGGGTCACGGTGACGCACCAGTTTCGAACCCGGGGGCAACTCGGCAAACATCGCGGCCTTGATCGAACCAATGCTCTGCACCAGTTCGGTGGTGCGCGGGCACAGCTTCATGGCCGACGGATGGCTCTCGCCGTACCACTTCAGGTAAAACCGCTTCCAGCCGCTTTTGAAGAACGAGTTGAAACCGACATCGTCGTACTGGTTGGAGCGCTTGATCTCGCCGGCACGCAGCAGGTTCTGCCCCTCTTCACGGATTTCTTCCCAGTGCGCCTGCAACGGGCTCAAGTCAGGAAACTCGCTAGGGTCCAGGTACGGCTTGTTCGGTTTTTTCGAAAACAGATAAAGGAAGCAGTTGATCGGCGCGAGAAACGTCGAATGGTCGCTCAGTTGTCGACCGAGTTTGTGTCGCACACGCCCACGCAGGTGAACGTACGCAATGGAAATGACATAAATAGCAGCAATGATGAGTTTCACGGAAATCGTCACACGTCAAAAGTGAACAAACTGCGCGCCTGGCGGCCTGAGGCCCAGCGTCTTATGCAGTGGTCTGAATACACATGGCACGTCCTTGGCCCGCGCCGTAACCGGACGCTCGGTGAAAGGTGGCATTTTAGCCACAGTTTGTAACTGAGGGTGAGCCTTCATCTGTGAAAATCTGTCCTGCGATTGCGCCAAATGCTGTCCCGGCGTCCTTGGCAGCCCTTTCACAACAGCAGTCCCGCCGCTTTTTCAGACGCCTCCCCTTTGCATCATCCTCTAGAGGGCTACGGAAGATCAGCGGTAAAAGGCTTCAGATGCGCTATACGACAACTGCGATACCCAGGTACTTTTTAACAGCAAGATCGCTGCGAATCTCGACGACGTTATATACAAGCTCTGGCATCCCCGAAGCCCAACTCGGACACTCAGATTTGAAATATTTGACGAAGGTATCTTTTCTCACGCCAAATCCTTCGCCAAATGTTTCGTTGCCAAACGAGTGCGCGCCAAAATCAACGGCACCGCCCCCTAAGCGGCCGATCATATGAGTGACTTCTTTCTCAATATCGTTGTAGACAGTCTGAGTGCTCGCTTCCGCAACTGCTTTTTGACACGCCGTGTCAATCGCCTCTTTTATTTGCCTATAACGGTCAGCATAGAAAGAAGCACGCGTCGACTCACGATCGACGCTTTCATCACCCACCTCAACTGCCAAAAAGCCCTCTTTAACAAGATCATCAAACTCCCTGTAATCATCATTTTTGATTAGCTTTCCCCACTCATCGAGTCTAGTTAGGACAGGCTCAAAAGAAGTGGCTACAGTTTTACCTAAAACCAATAACTTGCTACGAGTGTCCTCACAGATCCACTCCGGTTCCCCTTGAAAAACCGTATTGATTTTTGCCCACTGTTCTTTCTCGTACGCGAATGGCCTGCCAACAGCCCCCTCCTCATCAACCCTCATATAACCGATCAGCGTGTTGAGCTTCGGCTTGATAACTGTTTCAAATGCAAACTCCGCATGCTGCTTCAACTCTTCACGATCGCCAGGCCCTGCCAACGTCGCCAAAATATTGGCTGGAGAATCCTTCACCCAGACACTGGCCATTTCCTTGACCATCGATGAGTAATCCATGTTCTCCGGTACCGGATTTCCGTTGCGTCGTGGATAGACTAGAGAAGGAATAGCCAGTGTATTCACCAAGGCTTTGTTGATGTGAATGACTGCCGCTTGCTTGCCGTTGTGCAAATTTTCCAGGGTACGGTAAGTATCACCGATGAACGATTTTTCACATTCGTTCCAGTCTTTTTCTTCGGCAAACCATTCTCTCGACGCCGTAATCAAATCCGCACTTTCAATGGCGCTCATGGAAATATTCATTTGAGAATAGATTTTATCGCCTTTAGCCTTATCAGAAGTGGGCTCGCAGACCTCAAGAATGCGCTGGGTTTTCTTTGACCATTTATCTCCGATGCCTTCCTGCTCAACAAGGCAAAGCAATTTATCAAGGCTGTGCTTATCGTTTACCGCAACCCTTTTAATGCTCAGCATCGCATCTTTCATACAGGCGAAGACCGCAGCGATTTCCTCCTTGTTATGTTTACCTTCGATTCTAGGGATCAAAAACGGCGGCATGCCTATTTCGATAATTTGCCCAGAATCGCTTTCCAGCTCGAAACAAATACCAAACAAAGCCGATAACGCCCCGGAACTCCCCAGCGCAACGTGCGAATCCAGGGCAAATATTGAGTGTCCGGTAAACTCAAACTCGAATCCCACACTCGAGTGTTCGGTCATCACACTTCGAAAACAATGGCCAATGAACGAATTCTGATAGGCGCGCTGACTCTCAATGTATTTTTTAGCAGTCTTGCACTCTGCCATGGTTTTGTATGGTTCCACAGGAACAGAAACCATGACCGGCATAGACAACGATGACTCGACAACGGAAGAACTGGCGCTTGCGCTATCCTTGGGGCATACCGTTTTCACTCCGACACTTTCGCCCGACTGGTCTTCGGCATGAGCCTTTTTAATGTCGGCGACACTCACACATTTTTTGCATTCCATCGCATTGCTGCTCCATAGACGCGAGTAACTATTTTTAACGAACCGACATCAGCGAGTTCAACAGGATCCCCATCCGTTGATGCGGCGGAATATTTACATCCATCAAAACCTGACTTATCGCTGACCGCTGCATGAATTCGCAGCCCATGCAAAGCGTCAGCTTTATGTAGGCCACGATGTCTCGCGATTCTTCCAGGCCATAGGATTGGGCCCTGTCTATATAGGTAATCAATCGCTGCCTGAATGCGTCGTCGCTGACCCCAGCGACCGCGTCCGGGTAAGCCGCTTTCATTTCAGGCAGAATTTTTTCGGCGAACTTAACCGTCGAATCAGTTTGAAATGCATGCAGCTGTTCATGCCGAATCATGAGCATCGGTTCAAGTCCAGATGGTCGGGGCGTTTTGAAGTCGCTGGCGAGCGAATGATTGCTTTCATTACCGAAGCTCGCGCAAGTCATGGCACCGTGCCACAACCCCGTAAAAATAGCAGCACTTTCGCCCATAGCCAGAAGGCGACCACCGAAACCGGCGCTGCGTAGAAGCCCTGTTCGCGCTAGACGTTCGTTATCGCCCGTCATACAACTGCCGTCCTACTTATGCGACAATGCGCGCAATGTCCAAACACAGACCCCGTATTCGTCGTTCAGCAGCGTGGCCACACCGGTCAATGCTGCTGGCGACGTATGCGCGTTGACTTAACTCAAGCTCAGACTGGGTGGAGCTGGACAAGCTCCGGATTGGTATCGAAGCGGTATCAGACACACAAAACACCAGCTCTAACCCATTGATAGGTAAGGTAATTGATCTCCACAGCTAACATCACGATGCAGTTCGGCGCCAAGCCGCTCTTCGAAAACGTTTCGGTCAAATTCGGTGCTGGCAATCGCTACGGCCTGATCGGCGCCAACGGTTGCGGCAAGTCGACCTTCATGAAAATCCTCGGCGGCGACCTCGACCCGTCCGGCGGTCAGGTCATGCTCGAGCCGAACGTGCGTCTGGGTAAATTGCGCCAGGACCAGTTCGCCTACGAAGAATTCACCGTGATCGACACCGTGATCATGGGTCACGAAGAGCTGTGGAAGGTCAAGGCCGAGCGCGACCGCATCTACTCGCTGGCGGAAATGTCGGAAGAAGACGGCATGGCCGTGGCCGAGCTGGAAACCGAATTCGCCGAGATGGACGGCTACACCGCCGAATCCCGCGCGGGTGAACTGTTGCTGGGCCTGGGCATCGGCATCGAGCAGCACTTCGGCCCGATGAGCGAAGTCTCGCCAGGCTGGAAACTGCGTGTATTGCTGGCGCAGGCGCTGTTCTCCGATCCGGAAGTGCTGTTGCTCGACGAACCGACCAACCACCTGGACATCAACACCATTCGCTGGCTGGAAAACGTGCTGACCCAGCGCAACAGCCTGATGATCATCATCTCTCACGACCGTCACTTCCTGAACAGCGTGTGCACGCACATGGCTGACCTGGATTACGGCGAGCTGCGTCTGTTCCCGGGCAACTACGACGAGTACATGACCGTGGCGACCCAGTCCCGCGAACAACTGCTGTCGGACAACGCCAAGAAGAAAGCGCAGATTTCCGAGTTGCAATCGTTCGTCAGCCGCTTCTCGGCCAACGCCTCGAAAGCCAAGCAGGCTACTTCCCGCGCCAAGGCGATCGACAAGATCCAGCTGGCCGAGGTCAAGCCTTCGAGCCGCGTGAGCCCGTTCATTCGCTTCGATCAGAACAAGAAGCTGCACCGCCAGGCGGTCATCGTCGAAAAAATGGCCAAAGGCTTCGACGGCAAACCACTGTTCAAAGACTTCAGCTTCCAGGTTGAAGCCGGCGAGCGCGTGGCGATCATCGGCCCGAACGGTATCGGCAAAACCACCCTGCTGCGCACTCTGGTCAACGAACTGACCCCGGACGCCGGCAGCATCAAGTGGACCGACGCGGCAGAACTGGGCTACTACGCTCAGGATCACGCGCACGATTTCGAAGACGACGTCACCCTGTTCGACTGGATGGGTCAGTGGACTCAGGGCGAGCAGATGATTCGCGGTACTTTGGGGCGCATGCTGTTCTCCAACGACGAAATCCTCAAGTCGGTCAAGGTCATCTCCGGTGGTGAGCAAGGTCGCATGCTGTTCGGCAAGCTGATCCTGCAAAAGCCGAACGTGCTGATCATGGACGAACCAACCAACCACTTGGACATGGAATCGATCGAGGCGCTGAACCTGGCGCTGGAAAACTACCCGGGCACGCTGATCTTCGTCAGCCACGACCGTGAGTTCGTATCGTCCCTGGCCACGCGCATCATCGAGCTGAGCCCGAATGGCGTGACCGACTTCAGCGGCACTTACGATGACTACCTGCGTAGTCAGGGTGTGGTGTTCTAAAAAGCAGCTGAAAACTGAAAAGCCCTGTCCATGTGACGGGGCTTTTTGCATTCAGCGCGCTGATCGTTCCCACACTCTGCGTGGGAATGCATCCCGTGACGCTCCGCGTCACACGAGCGGGGCGCGGAGCGTCCGTGGCGGCGTTACCACGCAGAGCGTGGGAACGATCAATCTGGAAAGATAGTTAGCCTGCTTTCTTTTATCTCAAGCCCAAGCCATGATGCGAACTCTCCCACCGCCGCCCGCGAACGAGTCCTCATGTCTGCGCAGCAACTGCCACCGCAAAGCTCCATGGCGATCACCCTGCAGATCGTTTCCATCGTGTTCTACACCTTTATTGCGTTCCTCTGCATCGGCCTGCCGATCGCGGTGTTGCCGGGTTATGTGCATGAGCAACTGGGTTTCAGCGCGGTCATCGCCGGGCTGGTGATTGGCTCGCAATACCTGGCCACCCTGCTCAGCCGGCCAATGGCCGGGCGCATGTCGGACACGGTCGGCACGAAACGGGCGATCATTTATGGCTTGTGGGGAATTGTCCTCAGTGGCTTGCTGACGCTGCTCTCCACCCTGCTGCAGACTTGGCCGCTGACAAGCCTGATCATTCTGATCATTCTGATCATCGGCCGCTTGCTGCTCGGCATCGCGCAGGGCTTGATCGGTGTCGGTACGATCAGTTGGTGCATGGGCCAGGTCGGCGTTGAACACACGGCAAAATCCATCGGCTGGAACGGCATTGCCTCCTATGGGGCGATTGCCATTGGTGCGCCCTTAGGCGTGGTGATGGTCGCTGATTACGGTTTCACCAGCCTCGGCATCGCGCTGGCCGTACTGGCGGCCGGTGCACTGCTGCTGATCCGCAACAAACCGTCGGTGCCGGTGATCCGTGGCGAACGCCTGCCGTTTTGGGCGGTGTTCGGGCGAATCGCCCCGTATGGCGCCAGTCTGACCCTGGCCTCGATCGGTTACGGCACCCTGACCACTTTCATCACGCTGTATTACCTCAACCGTGGCTGGTCCGGCGCGGCGTACTGTCTGACGGTGTTTGGCGTGTGCTTCATCCTGTCACGGCTGATGTTTATTTCAGCGATCAGTCGTTTCGGCGGCTTCAGCTCAGCCATTGCCTGCATGAGCATCGAAACCGTGGGGCTGGTGCTGTTGTGGGTGGCACCGTCCACCGCGTTTGCCCTGATCGGCGCAGGACTCGCGGGGTTTGGCCTGTCGCTGGTGTACCCGGCGCTGGGTGTCGAGGCGATCAAACAGGTGCCCAGCTCCAGTCGTGGTTCCGGGTTGGGGGCTTATGCAGTGTTCTTCGATCTGGCACTGGCGATTGCCGGGCCGTTGATGGGCGCGGTGGCTTTGAATCTGGGGTATTCGTGGATTTTCTTCAGTGCGGCGCTGTTGTCGGTGATCGGATTGGGGCTGACCCTACTGCTGCAGCGCCGGGCGATGTCCTGAAGTTCGCCGCGATCCCCTGTAGGTGTGAGCCTGCTCGCGATAGCGGTGTGTCAGTCACCTAATATGTTGAATGGTATGACGCTATCGCGAGCAGGCTCGCTCCCACAAGGGTTCTGCACCTGACTATTGATCCGCGGTTTGCATGCCGGCCCGGGTCGGTTTACCCAAGGTGTGCGAGAAGAATCGCCCGGCCTCCGAGATCAGGTTGCGATGGATATCTTCGCGATCCACACCATCAGCATCGGTGCACAGCGCCGGCATCGCGCGAATCTGCTCTTCGTTACACGGCGCCATAAATACGAAGTGCCCAGCCCCTGCGAGTAATTTGAAATCCGGTGCCGTCGGCAGTTTGCGCGCCAGCGCGGCCGCATTCTTGTCGAAGGCCACCAGTTTGTCACCATCACCGCTGTAGAGCAGCACCGGCACATGCACATCGGCCAGGGTGTGACGGCCAAACTTCAGGCTCAGCGGCGCCATCAGCAACAGCGCATGAACGCGCGGATCGGCCACCGGTTGCAGATCATCCCGATCAACGATCAACTCACCTTGCGTATTACAGGCATCACGATCGTCCGGGCGCTCTTGGCAATACCGACGCAGGCGATCGAGATCCGGTTGCGCCCCGGACAGGATCAACGCGGTCTCGCCGCCTGCGGAATAACCGATCACCCCGACTTGATCGGCGTTGACGTACGGCGCAAGCATGCGATCGCCCAAGGTCGCGGTGATGGCTTCGGAAATCTGGATCGGCCGCCCGTAGAGGTTGCTCAGGGTGCCGAGTCGGCTGTGGTCTTTGGAATTGTCGCCGGGATGAATCACCGCCACCACCACAAAGCCTTTGCGCGCCAGCGAGGTCGCCAGGTCGTGCAACGCCAGCGGCGTGCCGGTGTTGCCGTGGGACAGCATCAGCATCGGAAAGCGGCCGATGGCGACTTTGGTGTCTTCGCCGGCTTCGACCGAATAGCCCTCAAGCAGACTCAGGTGTTCACGATCGCTGGAGGGATAAAAGGCGATGGCGCGCATCGGTTGCAGGTCGAGCGGATCGAGGAAGGTCATCTCGTGATAACCGACGCTCCAGACCGGGTGTCGCCCAGGCGCGGCATGCACTGTGTTAAGGCTGCCGAGCAGGCAAATCAGTAACGTTGCACAAAGACGCATCATGGGATGCCCCACCCTGTTGTTACTCAATCGAAAGTTCCGTTGCGTTGCGGGCCTGAAACCCCGGGGATTCGGTGTTCCGGTACGACAATGCACTCAGACGCTGATTGTGTGACTGCATAACCCGGGCCAGATTATGTAACAGTCAGAAACAAAAAACTCCGTATTCGCCCCTTGCGGAACCAGAATACAGAGTTTTTTGGGTGTTACCTGAACATCAGCTGTTCTTTACGCAAGCCTTACGCGGCGGCGAACAGTTGCTCGCTGATCTTCGCTTGTGCAGCGGTCATGGCGTTGTTACGCACTTCGTCGCCATACGCCAGGCCTTCGGCGCGGACGATTTCGATGTCGGTGATGCCGAGGAAGCCCAGTACCAGCTTCAGATATTCTTCGTGAGCGATGCCGCTGGCCTGACCGGCATGAATGCCGCCGGAAGTCGATACGATCACCACTTTCTTGCCACCGCACAGACCTTCAGGGCCGGCTTCGGTGTAACGGAAGGTTTGACCGGCGACTGCAACGCGGTCGATCCACGCCTTGAGTTGGGTCGGTACGGTGAAGTTGTACATCGGAGCCGCGATCACAACCGCGTCGGCGGCGATGAACTCGGCCAGGGTCGAAGCACTCAGTTCGGCTTCGTGCTGTTGTGCGGCGTTACGCAGCTCAGCGGTGGTGCCAGCGGCGACCAGGGTGGTCGACGAGAAGTGGCTGATGGCGTCGGCGGCCAGGTCGCGGTAGGTCACCACGGCGCTTGGCTCGGCAACTTGCCAGGCTTTGACAACTTCGCTGCTCAACTGACGGGAAGCCGAGTTGTCGCCCAGAATGCTCGAATCGATATGCAGCAGTTTCATGTGGAATCTCCTGGAAGGAATCGCCGGTGGCGACGGAATGGAGACAATCCTACGCAAGAAACCAATGGATGATTAGCCGCCTGAAATGCGATAGTTTGTCCCACTGATAGAACAGTCGGATGTCCCTGATGCAAGACCTCAACGATCTCTACTATTTCGCCAAAGTCGTCGAGGCCGGCGGTTTTGCTGCGGCCGGGCGATTGCTCGGGATTCCCAAATCACGGTTATCGCGGCGCATTGCCGAACTGGAAGAACGCCTTGGCGCACGTTTGCTGCAACGCACCACCCGGCAACTCAATCTCACCGCGGTTGGCGAACGTTACTTGCGCCACTGTCAGGCGATGCTTCTCGAAGCAGAAATGGCCGATGAGGCGGTGGCGAGCATGTCCAGCGAGCCGCGCGGACGACTGCGCGTTTCCTGCCCTACAGGTCTGGCCCGGGAAATGTTGCCGTGGGTGATCAGCGATTTCCTCGGCAAATTCCCCCAGGTGCAACTGGAAGTCGTACTGCTCAATCGCCGGGTCGATCTGGTCGGTGAAGGCTTTGATGTCGCGTTGCGCGTGCGTGAGCATGGTGACGAGGATCCGCTGCTGGTGACCCGACGCCTGCGTCAGGCGCAGATGGTCGTGGTGGCCAGCCCGGCGTTTTTACAGGGCAAGACGATCAACCATCCGCAAGACTTGAAGCATCTGCCCGTACTGGGTGCGCTGGAGGCCGATCGCATGGTGCATGTGCGCCTGCTCGATCAACAGGGCCACAGTTTCGAACTGAACATGGAGGCTCGCCTGGGCATCGATGATTTTGTCGTACGCAAGGCCTGCGTCCTCGCCGGTCAGGGATTTACCCTGTTACCGATGATGTATTGCGAGGCGGAGCTGGAAAACGGCACGCTGGTGCAGATGTTGCCGGAGTGGTCACTGCCCGGCGGCTGGCTGCAAGCGGTGTATCCGCATCGGCGCGGGGTGATGCCGGCGGTGCGCGCGTGGATCGATCATCTGGTCGAGTCGTTCAATGCCTGTGGGGAGCGGTTGTTATGAGCAAGGGAAAGATGAGCGAAGCCGACGTGGCCGCGTTCTGCCTGGCATTGCCGGGCGCTCGGGAAGATTACAAATGGGGCGGCGTGCGAGTGTTTTCGATTGCCGGCAACAAGATGTTTGCCTTGCAGGGGCTGCGTGGGGATTCCCTGGCGTTCAAGGTCGACAAGGATTTGTTTCTTGGCCATTGCGACCGCCCGGGCATTCACCCGGCGCCGTATCTGGCGCGGGCGCAGTGGATCATCATGCATCCGCCCTACCCGCTAGGTGCCGAGGAATTGTGCGGGTTGTTGCAGCGCTCGCATCAACTGGTGGTGAGCAAGTTGCCGAAAAAGACCCAAATCGGTTTGTTGCTGTAAACCCGATCCCCCAGTGTAGGAGCTGCCGAAGGCTGCGATCTTTTGACTTTGATCTTTTAAAAGCAAGATCAAAAAGATCGCAGCCTTCGGCAGCTCCTACATAGGGAATTGCGGTGTATTCAGAACAGCGTCAGCAAGTTCGAGCCGAGAAACAGCTGGTCGATCCAGAACACTTGGTGCAACACGACAATCACCCAGAACAGAATCTGAAACGACACCTTGCGCGTCTTGTGCCGGAACACCTGCTGGGCGATCAATGCGCCCGGCCAGCCGCCCGCCAGTTCCACGGCATGAAGGATGTTCTCGGGTGTGCGCCAGGCATCGGCGCGCGCCTTGCGCTTGTCGGCCCAGTACATGAAGAACGCCAACACACTCACAACACCGTAAGCCGTCAGCGGCACCAACGAGATCCCGCGCAACCACATCGACACCGAGCCGAACAACGGCAGCGCGCAGACGATCAGCAGAACCAGCAGTTTCAGCTTCAGATGCTGGATGTTGTTGCCGCCCGAAGGTCGCCCTTCGGGCCGGCGTGCGCGGGAATCACTCATGGCTTGGCCGCCGCCCAATCAATCCAGCCAAACTGCCACGTCGCCAGAATGACCAGACCAAATACGATCCGATACCAGGCAAATGCCGCATAGCTGTGGCTGGCGATAAACTTGAGCAAACCGCGCACGGCGATCATGGCGAAGATGAATGCGGTGACGAAACCGATGGCGAACACCGGGAAGTCCGCTGGCACAAACAAGTCACGGTACTTGTAGCCCGAGTAAACCGCCGCACCGACCATGGTCGGCATCGCAAGGAAGAAGGAAAACTCGGTAGCGGTCTTTCGCGACAGGCCGAACAGCAAGCCGCCAATGATCGTCGAGCCGGAACGCGAAGTGCCGGGAATCATCGCCAGACACTGGGCGAAGCCGACTTTCAGGGCATCTTTCCAGGTGATCTCGTCGACCGTTTCGGCGTGCACTTCATGCTGACGCTTTTCCGCCCACAACATGATGATGCCGCCCACCACCAACGCGGTCGCAACGGTAATCGGGTTGAACAGGTATTCGTGGATCAGGTCGGCAAAGATCACGCCCAGCACCACAGCGGGCAGAAATGCGATCAGCAGGTTGGCGGTGAAACGACGGGCGCTGGGCTGCGTCGGCAAACCGATGACCACATCGAAAATCTTGCGGCGAAACTCCCAGACCACCGCGAGGATCGCGCCGAGCTGGATGATGATATTGAACGCCATGGCCCGTTCGCCGCCGAAATCGAGCAAGTCGGCAACAATGATCTGGTGTCCGGTACTGGAAATGGGCAAAAACTCCGTCAGCCCTTCTACAACTCCTAGTATCAGTGCCTGCAAGGCCGTCCAAAGATCCATCAATCCCCCAAAGAGCGATGCGCGCCGGCATGCCCCGATAGTATTTTTCTAGCGTTCACTGCGATCAGCGTAGCTGTTTATGGCTGTACCGATTCCGCACGCACAGGATCCACACGAAACGGTCAAAATTCCGTGAAATATCAATTTGGATTCAGGTTTTCACGCGCGGGGCCGAAATCCTAACAGACAAGCCTTATTAGCGCTGCCGCGTTATACGACTTGGGTCGCGTATGCCCGCTCACGAAATCGTGGTTGGATGCTGGCGGTCGTTTATTACAAGAAAAAGAATCCGGAGTGACAGCGTTATGAACAGCTTGCGCAGTGTGTCGATCAGCCGACGCTTGTGGCTCATCTTGATTGTGGCGGTGGTCATGTTGCTGACCTTGGGCGTGTTGATGCTCAAGCAGATCCACGACGATCTCTACCATGCCAAAGCCCAGAAAACCCAGCACGTCGTGCAGACCGCCAGCGGCCTGCTGACCTATTACCACGACCTCGAAACCGCCGGCACCCTGAGCAAAGAGGCTGCACAGAAACAGGCGCTGACGGCAATTCGCGGCCTGCGTTACGACCAGAGCGATTACTTCTGGATCAACGACCTCACGCCCGTGATGGTCATGCACCCGACCAACCCGAAACTCGAAGGCCAGAACCTCTCAGCGATCCGTGACCCGGACGGCTTTGCGGTGTTCAACGAAATGGTCGCCATCGCCCGATCGAAAGGCGCGGGCATGGTCGACTACCGCTGGCCAAAACCGGGCGCCAGTGAGCCGGTGGCCAAGACGTCCTACGTCAAACTTTTCGAACCGTGGGGCTGGGTGCTCGGCTCCGGGGTTTACGTCGACGATGTGCAGGCGGAATTCCAGGGCCAAGTGATCAAGGCTACGGTCATCGGCCTGGTGATCGCCGTGATCATGGCGCTGTTGGTGATCCTCATCGCGCGCAGCATCGTCCGCCCATTGCAGGAAACCGTGAACGCCATGGCCAACATTGCCAGCGGTGAAAGCGACCTGACCCGCAGCCTCGATACCCATGGCAAAGATGAAGTCACTGAACTGGCGCATCACTTCAACGCCTTCACCGCCAAGCTGCGCCGGGTGATCGGTGATTTGCAGGTGTCGGCCAGCGCCTTGGGCCAGTCGTCCAGCGAACTGGGCAACGACGCCTCGCAGGCTCAGCAACGCAGCCAGCAGCAATCGCAGCAGATGGAACTGGTGGCCACGGCGATCAACGAAGTGACCTATGGCGTGCAGGACGTGGCAAAGAACGCCGAGCACGCCGCCGCCGAAATGCGCGATGCCGAAGCGCAGGCGCAACAGGGCCAGATCAATATCGACGGCAGCTTGCAGCAGATAGACAAGCTGTCCGGCACCATTGATCAAGCGGTGGAAGTGATTCGCACCCTGGCTGCCGAAAGCACGCAGATCGGCAGCGTATTGGAGGTGATCCGTTCGATTGCCGAACAGACCAACCTGCTCGCGCTTAATGCCGCGATTGAAGCGGCGCGGGCCGGGGAGCAAGGTCGCGGGTTTGCCGTGGTGGCGGATGAAGTACGCTTGTTGGCGCAACGTACGCAGAAGTCGACGGCGGAAATCCAGTCGATGATCGAGCGCCTGCAGAACCACTCCGAAGCCGCCGTAAAAGTGATCGGCGACAGCAGCAAGGCGTCGCAACTGACCATCGAACAAGCCGGGTTGGCCGGTGCGAGCCTGAATGCCATTGGCCAGGCACTGCGTAATCTCAATGGCCTGAACGCGTCGATTGCCAGCGCCACGTTGCAGCAGGCGCATGTGGTCGAGGACATCAATCAGAACGTCACTCAGGCGGCCGGCCTCTCGCACAGCACGGCGATCGCTGCCGAACAATCGAGTGCGGCCAGCCTGAAACTTGGCCAGTTGAGCGAACAACTCAACGCCCTCCTGCGCCAGTTCCGCGTCTGACCCGTGTAACTGTGGTCAGCCCACCCCTCACCCCACCCCTCTCCCCAAGGAGAGGGGGCCGACCGAGGTGTCTCAAGCTATACGTCGACCTGAAAAATCGAGTCGATTATGGATTCAACGCAGAAAGATCAGGTCGGCGTATCTCGAACATCCAACTCGCTCAGTCCCCTCTCCCTACGGGCGGTCCGACGTTTCGGGAGGGTTAGGGTGAGGGGCTTTTGATCTACAGCGATCATCAGTACCTAGCCCAATGCAGTACAATCCGCCCCCTTCTTTCACTCCCCCAAGGAACCCCCATGTCCGGGCTTGAACTGTTTGCCGCCGCCCTCGGGGTGATCGCCGTGTGGCTGACGGTCAAACAGAATCCGTGGTGCTGGCCGATCGGTCTGGTCATGGTGTTGCTCTATAGCTGGATCTTCTTTGAAGTGAAGCTGTACTCGGACATGTTGCTGCAAGTGATTTACGCCGCGCTGCAAGTCTATGGCTGGTGGCAATGGACCCGCGCCGGGACGATGCATGACGGCCGCGAGGTCACTCGCCTCGATCGCCGCACTCTGTTGCTCGGCCTCAGCGTTGGCGCGGTCGGCAGTGTCTTGCTCGGCGCGGCCATGGCGCATTGGACCGACGCCGCGCAACCGTGGCTGGATGCGGCGCTGACCGGTTTCAGCCTGGTGGCGCAACTGTGGATGGCACAGAAACGCCTGCAATGCTGGGCGCTATGGTTCGTACTCGATGTGATTTTTGTCGGGTTGTTCATCTACAAAGGGCTGTACCTGACCGCTGCGCTGTACGGGCTATTCACCCTGCTGGCGGTGCAAGGCTATCGCGAATGGCGCGCCGACCCGGCGTTGCGCCCATGAAGGTTGTGGTCCTGACCGGCCCCGAATCCACTGGCAAGAGCTGGCTGGCGGCGGGCCTGCAACAACGCTTTGGCGGCTTGCGGGTGGATGAATACGTGCGTCGGTTTATCGAACTCAATCCCCGCGATACATGCCTGGCCGACATCCCTGATATCGCTCGGGGCCAGTTGCAATGGGAGGATGAGGCTCGGGCGCAACAGCCGTCACTGCTGATTCTCGACACCCATCTGCTGAGCAACATGCTGTGGAGCCAGACGCTGTTTGCTGACTGTCCGGACTGGCTGGAAACCGAGCTGTTGGCACGGCATTACGACCTGCACCTTCTTTTGTCCCCGGAACAGATCGACTGGACCGATGACGGTCAGCGCTGCCAACCGGATCTGGACGAGCGTCTGGCGTTTTACCAAGCCACGCAGAACTGGCTGGAAAACCACCACCAGCACTTTCAGGTCATCCAGGGCAATTGGGCCGAGCGCCAAGTGCAGGCCTTTGCCGCCGTCGAGCAATTACTGGTCGAATGACCCGGTCAACGGGTCACCTTCCCCGGCACTTTCCCCTGTTTTGGGGACAAAGTGTCCGATTCTGAAACACTCGTTGACGTGCAGAGTGCCCGTTTCAGCGCTGTTCATGGCTTTGTCATCCGAGTTGTTACGTAGTTGAAACACATCGTCGCAAACCCTTGTTCCAGAGCTTTGCTCAGCCAATAGACAGCTCGGCGCGGCCGTGGGTGTTTCAACGCTGAAACAGCTTGTGTTTCAGCTGCGCGTGTTTATTTACCAACTCATTGAAATTCAAAAACTTTTAAAAAGCGGCACAGCTTTCGCTCTCTCCTTCACAACGCTGACTCGGGCCAGCCCACTGAAGAAGGAATTGCAGCCGTGGGGAATATCCAAAAAGGTTTGACCTGCCTTCTGCTGATCGGATCAGCAGCCAGTACGCTGATCAGCTTCAACGTGCAGGCGGAAGGCAACGGCGTCATCGTCCTCAACCGCGATGTTCAGCCTATTCCTATCGGTCGCAATGGTGGCAAAGACCCCTACCCGACCACCGTCAATGCCAACCCGTCCGCGCGCATCAATTCCACCATGAACAGCACCGAATTGAGCGATGGCGACTTCGCCGGTGTCGCCAGCGGCAGCGCGTTCCGCACCGTCAACAATGTCCAGGCCGGCAGCAACCTGCCAGGCCTCAATACCGTCACCAATCCCAACGGCATGCCCGGCATGAGCGCAGGACACGGCGGCGGTTCCGGTGGTGCGATTTCCGGCACGATCAACCGCGCCATGAGTTCCGGCCTTGCCCCCCTGACCCGCATGGCCGGAGGCCAATGAGATGAATCGTTCACTCCTTCTGCTCGCCCTGCTCGGTTGCACCACAGTTATGGCTGCTGATCCCGTTTCAGTGAACAACGCCAATATTCAAGACTCCGGCGTCCATTATCGCGGCAACTTCAACGTCAACCAGGCGGCTGGCGATCAAATGCAGCAGACCAACGTCAAGGCAGTGGCAATCGGCACCGAATCCCACGCCAGTACCAGCGTCATGCAGAAAATCGACACACCGGCCTCGCGCTCCATCGACGCCAGCGCATCCATTGGCGGCACCTCTTTCAGTAATGGCAACGGGATCCTCGGTGTGAACCAGGGTGCCGGCGCCAACAACCAGATGGCCAACGTCACGCGCGTCAGCATCAGTGCTGCCCCGCAGAGCGTTGACGACAGTGCCCTTTCACAACAGAACGTGGCGCTTTTACCAAGCTCAGGAGCAACTGGGACCTCACCCGGCAGTCGCCAGGTCACGACAAGTGATCAGGCCTTCACCGGCAGCCGCGGGGTAATCCAGGTGAACCAGAGTGCCGGGGTGGGGAACCGAATGGCTAACACCCTGAGCATCCGGGTCGCTGACTGACCCAAACAACAAAAGCAGTGCAATTAGAAAGTACCAACACTTAACCAACTAATAAGCACGATGGAGAAACACCATGAAACCTACAATGGCTCTCAAACCACTGGTTTTCGCACTTGCAGCAGTGATGGCAATCGCAGCACAGGCAGGCGGTCGTGATGACGATCATGGTAATGGGCACGGCAACGGGCATGGTAATAACCAGCCTAAAGGCCCAACCCTGGAACAACTGCTGCAAATCACCGCAGGCGCCGGTGCCGCTGTGCTTGACGTGCAAGACAGCGACGGCAACGTGGTGAAAAACCAGGGCACTTTGAACAACGCTAATGCCAGTGATTCGCTCAACGGTTCCAACGGCAACATGGGCGCCAACGTTGCAGCCGGCGACGGCAACCAGCAGGACAACGCTGCTGCGCTGGCCACCGCTGACGAAAGCTTCATCTTCGGTAACGCTGTTGCTGCTTCGAGTGCCACTCAAGTCAACACCAACAACTATGTGAAAAACTCGTCCACCTTCAATAACGCTACGCTCAACAACGCAGGCAACAATGGTTCCGGCAACATCGGTATCAACGTCACTGCCGGCAACTTCAACCAGCAGAAAAACAACCTGGCGATCGCCGTATCCGGTGGCCGCGTAGCTCAGGCTGCTGCTTCTGCCAACCAGTCTTCCACTGGCCTGGTTGTAGAAAACAAAGGCGTGCAGACCTACAAAACCGACACCCTCACCGGCACTTATGCCGCTGCCGGCGTGTTCAAGGCAAAAGGCACTGCAACCATCGAAGACGATAATGATCACGGCGGTTGGGGCAATCGTGGCGGCGGTCACGGTGGCAACGATGACCAGAAAGCCAAGTTCGAAGCCGTGGGTACCTTTGGCCTCGCTGGCGTAACCACTCAGCAAGTCATGACCAAAGACGGCTGGAAAGCGCCAGTGGTCAACAACGCCAACATGACCAACTCGATGAACAACTTCTCCGGCAACGGCGGAGCCAACGTCTCGGCGGGTGTGGGCAACCAACAAAGCAACTCGCTGTCCATCGCTGCTGGCTGCAGAGCCTGCCTGTAACTGCGATCGAAACGAAAGCCCCGGAAACGGGGCTTTTCCTCAGTCCGCAAAGGCGTATCGATCATGCGTAAGCCTGCTCTCCTCGCTCTGCTTTTCGTCTGTGGCCTGACTCAGGCCGGTCAGATGCCCGTCGCTGCCCTGCCGGGTGGCACGCTCGTCTACAAAAACGTGCAGAGCATCCGTGAGCGCAAGTTTGCCGACATCGTCGAACAGAAAACCGATTTCAGCTGCGGCGCTGCTGCACTGGCCACGGTATTACGCCAAGCCTATTGGCTCGACGTCGATGAGGAGCACATCATCAAAGGCATGCTGGTCAACGCTGACCAGGACCTTGTTCGTACTCAAGGGTTTTCCATGCTCGACATGAAGCGCTACATAGAAAGCATCGGCATGCGCGCCAGGGGTTACAAGATTCCACCGGAAAAGCTCGAAGCGGTAACGATCCCGGTGGTGGTACTGATGGAAATTCGCGGCTACAAGCATTTCGTCGTGTTGCAGCGTTCGGACAAGGATTGGGTTTACATCGGAGACCCGGTTCTCGGCCATAAACGCTACAAACATGATGACTTTGTCAAAGGCTGGAACGGCATTGTCTTCGCCATCGTCGGTCCCGGATATGACAAGGCCAACGCCTTGCGCAGCCCTCCGGTGCCATTGACGGCCAAGAACAAGCTCGACGGTTTCAACCCGGTCAAAGATGCTGAATTGATGGATTTTGGGTTCATTCAGAGCGACTTCTTTTAATCGCCGATTATAGAAAATGGGACTGGATGTCCCGGGAGCAGCAGATGAAAACCTCATACTGGCTGGCCGCCGCCTGCCTGGCAGCGAGCGCATCGGGCTACGCCAATGCAGGATTCAAACCCATAGAGATCAAGGACCAGGAGCTCGCCGAGCTGCGTGGTCGTTATGTCATGCCGGGGCGGATTATCAGCTTCGGCATTGTCATGAGCAGTACCTGGCGCAATGCCAGCGGAGATTTGATCGGGGCAGCCACCTCGATGCAACTTCAGGCAGCAACGGTTAGACCCGAATTTTATGTGCAAACGATCAAGGAGCACGGCAACGGCAGCCCCCTTCCTGCGGGTACCGGCACGATCACTGGTGGCGCCGGCCTCAACAGCAGCCAGGGCGTGACGCAGAGCGTGCGTGCCGCTGGCGACAGCAATACCGCCTACAACAATGTAGCCATCAACGTTTCGGAAGCCAATCAGGCCCCCGCGCTGGTGCCCACTCAAGGGCAGGCACTGATGGCCGGACAAACCATTGGCGGCAGCAATGCCGCGGGCAGCGTGGCCGTTTCGGCCAACGGTGGCGGCGTACAGATGGCCATTCAAGCCGCCGGCAATCAGGGCACAGCCCTGCAACAAGTCGCCCAAGGTGGCTTGCTGCAGAATACCCGTCTGCTGGGCAGTGCCAACGTGGTCAATAACATGACTCAACTCAACGTCGTATTGAACAATAACGGCATGAGTGCCGGCGCACTGGATTGCAACCTGAGTCAACTCAGGGCACTACGCACTATTGGATATTGAACTACGCTGAGTCTCGATCATTGGGCTTAAAGGGACGGCTTATTCATGTATCGATCAGTATCACTGCGTGCCGCAGTGTGTTTGAGCACTCTTCTCCCGGCCGCGATGCTGCAAGCGGCACCGGACGCCGATGTAGAAACCCTGAAACAAGAGCTTCTGGAGCTGAAGCAAAGATACGAAGTACAACAAAAGGCCCTGGCGGTCCTCGAACAACGAGTCCGCCAGGTTGAAGAGCAACCCGCCGCCCCACCGCCAAAACGTTTGGCCAAATCACCATCGGACATGAAAGGCAACCGCGTCGCCACCGGTACCGGTGCGGCAGCCGCATCAGGAGGCGCCGCCGGGGGCAGTGGCGCTTCTTACGGGCAATCGCTGGCGGACGATTCGCAACCGGCGCAGAGCGTTTCCAACCTGTACGACGAGGCCAGTGGCTTCTTCGGCGGCGGCAAGTTCAGCGTCGAAACCGGCATCACCTATTCGCGCTATGACACGCGCCAGTTGATTCTCAACGGCTTCCTCGCGCTGGATTCGATTTTTCTCGGCAACATCAACCTCGACCGGATCAAGGCCGACACCTGGACTCTCGACCTGACGGGCCGCTACAACTTCGATAATCGCTGGCAGTTCGACCTGAACGTGCCCGTGGTGTATCGCGAATCGACTTATCAGTCGGGCGGCGGCAATGAGGGCGCGGCGGGAGTCACCACAGAAGAAACCGTCACCAAGGATCCAACCATTGGCGACGTCAACTTCGGCATTGCTTACAAGTTCCTCGACGAGTCGGTCAATACACCGGACGCGGTGGTCACCCTGCGGGTCAAGGCGCCAACGGGCAAGGATCCGTTCGGCATCAAACTTCGCCAGACCGATGCCAACTCCAATCTGTTTGTACCTGACACCCTGCCCACCGGCAACGGCGTCTGGTCGATCACGCCGGGCATCTCGCTGGTCAAGACGTTCGACCCGGCGGTGCTGTTCGGCAGCTTGTCCTACACCCACAACCTGGAGGAGTCGTTTGACGACATCAGCTCTACGGTCAACCAGAAAAACCCGGGCAAGGTAAAGATCGGCGACAGCTTCCAGATCGGCGCCGGTATTGCCTTTGCGCTGAACGAGAAGATGAGTATGTCGTTCTCGGTGTCTGATCTGGTGCAACGCAAGAGCAAGCTGAAACAGGATGGCGGAGATTGGGAATCGGTGGTGTCCAGCGACGCCAACGCCGGTTACTTCAACGTCGGCATGACCATTGCTGCCACTGACAACCTGACCATCGTACCCAACCTGTCCATCGGCATGACGGATGATGCCCCGGACTTTTCCTTCAGCCTGAAATTCCCGTACTACTTTTAAGCAAACGCAAAAGATCGCAGCCTGCGGCAGCTCCTACAGGGATTACACAAACCCAATGTAGGAGCTGCCGCAGGCTGCGATCTTTTGATCTTCAGTGATCTAACGAATCTGATGTTTGTGCAGCAAACGGTAGAACGTCGGCCGTGACACGCCGAGCACTTTGGCCGCCACACTGAGATTATCGCTGTGCCGGTTCAACACGTCACACAACGCCTGGCGTTCGGCGCGGGTCTTGTAATCTTCCAGCGTGCCCATCGGTGTGGCGATCGAGTGCTGACTGATCAAGCCCAGGTCCCGGGCCTCGATCTGCCGCCCTTCAGCCAACACCAAACCACGACGCACACGGTTGGCCAACTCACGGACGTTGCCCGGCCAGTCATGTTTGCCCATGGCAATCAGCGCGTCTTCGCTAAAGCTGCGTGGACGGCGGCCGGTTTCATGACTGTAGAAGTGGGAAAAGTGGTTGGCCAGCATCGAGAGATCACCATGGCGTTCACGCAACGGCGCGGTGACCACCTGCAGCACGTTGAGCCGGTAATACAGGTCTTCGCGAAAACGTTTCTTCTCGATGGCCGCTTCAAGGTCGACGTGAGTCGCCGCCAGCACACGCACATCCACCGGGATCGGCTGGCTGCCGCCGACGCGTTCGATGTGTTTTTCCTGCAAGAAGCGCAGCAGATTGGCCTGCAGTTCAAGGGGCAAATCACCAATCTCATCGAGAAACAGCGTACCGCCATTGGCCGCCTCAATACGCCCGACCTTGCGCTGATGCGCGCCGGTAAACGCGCCTTTCTCGTGGCCGAACAGCTCGGACTGAATCAAATGCTCGGGAATCGCCCCGCAATTGATCGCCACAAATGGTTTGCTGTGACGCTGGGATTGCCGATGCAGCGTGCGCGCGACCAGTTCTTTGCCGGTACCGCTTTCGCCGCGGATCAGCACCGGCGATTCGGTCGGTGCCAGTTTGCTGAGCAATTTGCGCAATTCGCGGATCGGCTTGCTGTCACCGAGCAGTTCATGTTCGGGTTGATCGACGTGAATCGTGCCCTGCCCGCGCAAGCGCGCCATGCCGAATGCCCGGCCAAGGGTGACCTGCACCCGCGACACGTCGAACGGCAAGGTGTGGAAATCGAAAAACCATTCACAGACGAAGTCACCGACGTTCTGTAAACGCAGGACTTCCTGATTGAGCACGGCGATCCATTCAGTGCCGCTGCGACTGATCAGCTCCTTGACCGCCTCGGGGCGTTCGAGATGAAACGGCTGTAATCGCAACAAGCCGACATCACAACTGCGGTCGGCGGCATTTTCCAGGGTGCAACTGTCAACATCCCAACCTACGGCGCGTAATCCGGGCAATAAGCGGTGGCAGTCGTCGCACGGATCGACTACCAATAAACGTCGTAACGCTGGCGCTTCGCTCATGACTGTTCCTTGGCGCCAAATTATTAGAAATGATTGTAAAAACAGTCATTTGGCAGACCCGACTGTAACATTAGCAAGATTTTGACAGCGCCTTGTATCGATTGCTTATAGGTGTACAAGCAAACGCGTTATAAGAAACCAGGTTGTTAGTTAGCTATCGACTAAATTGCTGTTTCAACCTTTCAGTGAGCTTTCAAAAGCTGCCCACAAAGCAACACCATGAAAGAAAGTTGAAATTTCTTTGTTTCATGTGTGACCTGCCTACCGGTTCGGTGCATCAGTACAAGTACCAGCCGAACGGTAAGCCCAACCGACGGCACAACATTTGATTGGGCACGACAGAGAGAAAACCCCCATGACCGCCCCGCTCCGTATCAACGAAGCTCTTTTGATTGCCAACCACGCGTTCAAACCTTTCCAGTGCGTGGCCTGGGCGCCACAAGACGGCAATGGCGAGCTCAGCCTGACCGTGATCGACCGGACCAACTCGCACATCGGTCGCAAACAGATCCCGAGCAGCGCCTACTCTGATCCGGCGCAACTCGAGCAACTGTTGGAGCAGGCTCGCGCTGAACTCAGCGAAGAAGGTTACAGCCTGCAATCCTGGTCGATGCCACACTAACAGCCGGGCGATGCGGATGACGCTCAGGTCATCCGCCCTACTCTGTTAGTTCTAATCTTTTTAACTCTCCGTACTTTTACACAACTATTTGCAACTTATTCAGGCGTAACTGCTTGGCCGGCTTGCTATTGGTTCAAAAAGACACTGTTCTGGCACAGTGCGACCGTCCACCTGTTAGTTCTTACAGTTGTACTTCTCCCGGTTCAGGGATTGAATGTTTCGCTCATGCAGTTACCCGCCCGGTTCCCGGTACCAGGTCAACTCGCAAGGAGATGCGTGCATGTCCACTCTGAACACTTTTGCGCTGCCGGCGCTATCGACTTCGTTATTGAGTCGAGCCGGTCAACTCGACAGAACATTTGCCGCTACCGGCGTCGCTCAAGTGTATTTCGCGGGCAGTGTGTCCAGCCTGACCGAGGACATCGCCCTCGATTCGCACGGGCGGGTGCTGGTCGCAGCTAAGGTCGGCGTCGCCACCGGTAGCCGATTCGGCCTGGCACGGATGCTTGCCGATGGCTCGGCCGATCTGACCTTTGGCGATCAAGGCAGCGTGATCGAAACCTTTGCCCCGGGCTTTGAAGCCACGGCTGGTAAAGTCCGGGTACTCCCCGACGGACGCATCCTGCTCGCCGGCCTGCATTATGAAAACGCTCATCGCACCTTGCCGGCTCTGGCCATGTTTGACGCACAGGGCAAGCCGGATCTGCGCTTCGGTGACAACGGTCGTCAGGTAGTGCGCCTGCCCGGCGACTTGTCCATGGGCAGCCGTGATGCCTGGCTACCGCCGGGCGTCCCGGGTGCTGAAGCCTGCGACTTTGTAGTCCAGGACGACGGCCATATTCTGCTGATCGCCAATCACCATTTCGAACTCGCCGACCATGCCGGCATGCTGATTCGCCTCAAGCCCGACGGCAGCCTCGATGAAACCTTCAACGGCCGCGGCTTCGTGATGATTCGCCACTTGCTGCTCAACACCTGGCTCAGCAGCCTGCTGTTGCAAGAGGATGGGCGAATTGTAGTGGCCGGCTCCATCGACTTTCCACAGGAGGGTCTGTTGGCGCGCTACCTGCCCGATGGTCGCCTCGACGAGCGTTTTGCCGTGGACGGATTCATGGCGTTCAAGGCTCACGGGCAAAGCGCGCAGGTCAGTCAGGTCCTGGAATCGGCCGATGCACTGCATTGTTTCGGCAGCAGTCGCGACCCGATCCGGTGCATGGCGTACAGCCTGCACACCAACGGTCGACCGAACCTGCACCATCACGGCGTGCAACCACAGTTGCTGGAAATCGGCCCGAGCGGCTGCCAATGGAGCGCCGCCCAGCGCATGGCGGACGGCCGCATCATCGCGGTCGGTGCAACCATTGGCGGATTCGAAGCAGATTTTATTGTTGCTCGTTACCAGAGGGACGGCGGCCTGGATCACAGCTTCGGTGACGGCAAAGGCTGGCTGCGCACACGTCTGGGGCGCAGTCTAGACACGGCCAACTCGCTGGCGGTGCAAGCGGACAATGCCATCCTCGTCGGCGGTTATTCATTGGATGGCAACTACCGAGCCATGGTGGCGCGTTACCTGAACCATTGAAAAACACGCACTGTACTTGATCTTCCGCAACGCATCCGGCAACTTGCGCGCTTCTAAAGACAAGGAGCAGCCGATGTCCGGTTCAATGGCCCAGGCGTTCGCGCAAAATTTTCTCGGGCACTCGCCACGCTGGTACAAGGCGACCATCGTCGGTTTCCTCATCCTCAACGCCGTCGTGCTGTTCAGCGTCGGCCCGGTCGCGGCCGGCTGGTTGCTGGTGATCGAATTCATCTTCACCCTGGCGATGGCGCTCAAGTGCTATCCGCTGATGCCCGGCGGTTTGTTGTTGATCGAAGCGCTGCTGCTGAAGATGACCACCCCGCAAGCGCTTTACGATGAACTGGTGCACAACTTCCCGGTGATCCTGCTGCTGATGTTCATGGTGGCCGGTATCTACTTCATGAAAGATCTGTTGCTGTTTCTGTTCTCGCGCCTGCTGTTGGGCGTGCGTTCAAAAGCGATACTGGCCTTGCTGTTCTGCTTTCTTTCCGCGTTTCTGTCGGCGTTTCTCGATGCCTTGACGGTGACCGCAGTGATCATCAGTGCGGCGGTCGGTTTCTATTCCGTTTATCACCGTGTCGCGTCGGGCAACGATCCGCGCCAGGACAGTGAGTTTGCTGACGACCGGAACCTGCCAAAACTTCACCATGACGATCTGGAACAATTCCGCGCGTTCTTGCGCAGCCTGTTGATGCACGGCGCGGTCGGTACGGCGCTTGGCGGTGTCTGCACACTGGTGGGCGAACCACAAAACCTGCTGATCGGCCACGAAATGGGCTGGCACTTCGCCGAGTTCTTCCTGAAAGTCGCGCCGGTGTCGATACCGGTGCTGGCCGCGGGTCTGGTCACCTGCGTGTTGCTGGAGAAACTGCGCTGGTTCGGCTACGGCACCCTGCTGCCGGACAATGTTCGCGCCGTGCTGGCCAATTACGCCGCCGAAGACAACGCCGAGCGCACGGCGCGCCAACGCGCAGCCCTGCTGGTGCAAGGCGCGGCGGCACTGATCCTGATCGGCTGCCTGGCCTTTCATATCGCTGAAGTCGGCCTGATCGGCTTGATGGTGATTGTGTTGATCACCGCGTTTACCGGCATCACCGACGAACATCGTCTGGGCAGCGCATTCAAGGACGCCATGCCGTTCACGGCGTTGCTGGTGGTGTTTTTTGCGGTGGTTGCGGTGATTCACGATCAACAGCTGTTTGCGCCGTTGATCGAGTGGGTACTGGCCCTGCCGGTCGAGCAACAACCGGGCATGCTGTTCATTGCCAACGGTCTGCTGTCGGCGATCAGTGACAACGTGTTTGTCGCCACGATCTACATCACCGAAGTGAAACAGGCGTTCCTCGCCGGCCACATGAGCCGCGAGCATTTCGAGACATTGGCGATCGCGATCAATACCGGTACCAATCTGCCGAGCGTGGCGACGCCGAATGGTCAGGCTGCATTCCTGTTTCTGCTGACCTCGGCGATTGCACCGCTGGTACGCCTGTCGTACGGGCGGATGGTGTGGATGGCGTTGCCTTACACCTTTGTGATGGGGCTGCTGGGCTGGTACGCGGTGAGCTACTGGCTCTAACCAACACTGAATAAACCCGTGGGAGCGAGCCTGCTCGCGAAGAGGGAATGTCAGACAACGGATTCGTTGAATGACACTCCGCTTTCGCCAGCAGGCTCGCTCCCACATTGGTTTTGGGGTGGGGTCAGCGAGGGAGGATGTATTTCTCGATCGCTTGCGCCACGCCGTCTTCAGTGTTCGGCGCAGTGACCACGTCGGCTTGGCGCTTTACCGCGTCCTCTGCCTGGGCCATGGCTATCGAAAAGCCTGCACAATGGAACATCGCCGGGTCGTTGCCGCCATCGCCGATGGCAGCTGTCTGCTCTAATGGAATACCGAGATGTTCGGCCAGCGTCGCCAGCGCGGTGCCTTTGTTGGCTTCCAGCGCGGTCACGTCAAGATAAACAGGTTGTGAACGCGATACCTGCGCCATGCCGTTGACCTTGGCCAGCAGTTGCGCCTCCAGTTCGATCAACAGCTCAGTGTTGTTACTGGTCGCGACGATCTTGTCGATGCGCTCAAGATACGGCTCGAAACTCTCCACTACCACCGGCGGATAGCCGAGGCCATGCTGCTCGCGCGGTACCATCGGCCCGTGAGGATCCTTGAGCAGCCAGTCGCCGCCGCTGAACACCCAGATTTCCACATCCGGTTGATCGGCGAACGTGGCCAGCGCAATCAGCCCGGTGCTGGCCGGCAGGTAATGCGCGACCAAAAGACTGCCGTCAGGATTGACGATAGTGCCGCCATTGAACGCCGCCGTCGGCAGATCAACACCCAAGGCTTCGATCTGCTGCAACATGGCTTTCGGTGGTCGACCGGTGGCGAGGCTGAACAGCACGCCAGCCTCACGCAGCGAACGCACTGTTTCGATGGTGCGCTGGCTCAGCGTGTGATCGGGCAGCAGCAGCGTGCCGTCCATGTCACTGAGCAGAAAACGGATGGGTTGTTGCGGAAAGTCACTCATCCGAGGCCATGCCAGACGCGGCCATCGCGAGTCAGCAGGTCTTCAGCAGCCTGCGGGCCGTCCTCACCAGCGGCGTAGGTCTGCACACTTGCATCCTGCTGCCAGGCATCAAGGAACGGCTGTACCGCGCGCCAGCCGTTCTCGATGTTGTCAGCACGCTGGAACAGCGTCTGATCGCCGGTCAGGCAGTCATAGATCAGGGTTTCGTACCCGGTCGACGGCTGCATCTCGAAAAAGTCTTTGTAAGCAAAACCCAGCTCGATGTTGGCCATGTTCAACGCCGGCCCCGGCCGTTTGGCCAGCAGGTCGAACCACATGCCTTCGTTGGGCTGGATCTGGATGCGCAAGTAAGTCGGCTGCAATTCGTCGACTTCGGTGTCACGGAACTGCGCGTACGGCGCCGGTTTGAAGCAGATGACGATCTCGGTGTCGCGCACGCTCATGCGCTTGCCGGTGCGCAGGTAGAACGGCACGCCGACCCAGCGCCAGTTGTCGATCATCACCTTCAGTGCCACGTAGGTTTCGGTGTTGCTGTCAGGCGAGACGTTGGGCTCCTGGCGATAACCGCTCAGCGGCTTGCCGTCGACCTCACCGGCGCTGTACTGACCGCGCACCGAGTTGGCCCGCGCCTCTTCAGTGGTCCACGGACGAATTGCCCCCACAACCTTGGCCTTCTCGCCGCGCACCGCATCGGCGCCAAACGCGGCCGGCGGTTCCATGGCAACCATGGCCAGCAACTGGAACAGGTGATTGGGCACCATGTCACGCAGGGCGCCGGTGTGTTCGTAAAAACTGCCACGGGTTTCGACGCCGACGGTTTCGGCGGCGGTAATCTGCACGTGGTCGATGTAGTGATTGTTCCAGAAGGCTTCGAACAGGCTGTTGGAGAACCGGCTGACGAGAATATTCTGCACGGTTTCCTTGCCCAGATAATGGTCGATCCGATAGATCTGCTTCTCGGACATCACCTTGAGCAAACAGGCGTTCAACGCTTCGGCGGTTTGCAGATCGGAGCCGAACGGCTTCTCGATCACCACCCTTCTGAACGCTTCGGGAGTTTCTTCGAGCAATTTGGCCGCGCCGAGACGGCGCACCACTTCACTGAAGAAACGCGGCGCGGTGGCCAGGTAGAACACCGCATTGCCGGTGCCGCTGTCGGCGATTTTCGCCGCCAGCGCGGAATAAGTGCTGTCGTCCAGGAAATCACCCTGGACGTAGCTGATACCTTTGGCGAGCTTGGCCCACAAAGCCGGATCAAGCATCTGGTCGCCCTTGCCGACCTTCGCCGCCACTTCGGTGCGGATGAAATCTTCGAGCTTCTGCGCGAAGGCTTCATCGGTAATGGCGTTGTGGTCAACGCCGACGATCCGCAGATTGTCGTCAAGCAAGCCGTCGCGACTGAGGTTGTACAGCGCCGGCATCAGCAAGCGCTTGACCAGGTCGCCGTGGGCACCGAACAAAAACAGCGTGGTCGGTGGTGCGGGTTCTGCCTTGGATTTTCTGCGGATCGTATGGGTCATTTCTTCGGTGTCTCCACGTGGCCGCCGAAGCCGAAGCGCTGGGCCGAAAGAATCTTGTCGCCAAAGGTGCCCTGACCGCGCGAGCGGTAGCGCGAGAACAGCGAGTTCGACAGCACCGGTACCGGCACCGCTTGTTCCATGGCCGCTTCGATGGTCCATTGACCTTCACCGCTGTCGGCAACCGAACCGGAGAAGCCGTCGAGCTTCGGATCGCTGGCCAGTGCATCGGCGGTCAGGTCGAGCAACCACGACGACACCACGCTGCCACGGCGCCACACTTCAGCGATGTCGGCCACATTGAGGTCGAAACGCTGATCTTCCGGCAGGCGCTCACTGGACTTGGTCTTGAGGATGTCGAAGCCCTCGGCGAACGCGGCCATCATGCCGTACTCGATACCGTTGTGAATCATCTTCACGAAGTGCCCGGCACCGGCGGGACCGGCGTGGATGTAGCCGTGTTCGGCGCGGTGGTCGTCGGACTTGCGATCCTTGGTGCGCGGGATATCACCCATGCCCGGCGCCAGAGCAGCGAACAGCGGGTCGAGGCGCTGCACGGTTTCGGCGTCACCGCCGATCATCATGCAATAGCCACGTTCCAGGCCCCAGACGCCGCCGGAGGTACCGACGTCGATGTAGTGCAGGCCTTTCTCGGCCAGAGTTTTGGCCCGGCGGATGTCATCCTTATAGTTGGTGTTGCCGCCGTCGATGATGGTATCGCCGGCTTCGAGCAAAGTGCTCAGGGTGTTGATGGTGTCTTCGGTCGGCGCGCCGGCCGGCAACATGACCCAGACCGCACGCGGTTTGGCCAGGCCGGCAACCATTGCCGGCAAGTCGGCGACGCCGGTGGAGCCCTCGGCGACCAGGTTCTCGATGAAAGCGGTATTGCGGTCGTAAACAACGGTGGTGTGACCGTTGAGCATCAGACGTCGCGCAATATTGCCGCCCATGCGGCCCAGTCCAATAATCCCGAGTTGCATGTGCTGATGCTCCTTACTACAAATAAATGTGTGTCATTGGTTATAGCCCAACGCGACTGATGGAGGTTAGTCCAGAGCGTTGCGATGAAGTTTCCGGGCATTGTGCCCGATCCAGACTGATAACGCCCCGAATCCTGCCGAAGACACACCGACCATGAAAAATAAAAAAGTTCCATTCACAGGCAAAAGAAATCAAAATCGGCGCCGATAGTAAGTCAGTACCCCAAAGCGGGGACGACCTACAGTTGATGCACGCCATTTGCGAGGTGAGCAATGGGCACAGTACACACAGCAATGCCGCCACAAACCCTGTACGTGACAATCCGTCGCGATGAATTGCGCCAGTTGAAAGACGAACGCGACCAGTTGAAACAGGAGCTGGCGCAGCTGCGCCTGTTGACCCAAGGTGTGCAGCCGCAACCTTTGCCGGTCGTTCAGCGTCACCCCCACGCCTGATCCCCGCCTGTTTCGGGAACGGCCGCCGCTGTTCCCGACATGATCCATCGCTGCCCTCCTCTCTATAGAGCAAAGCGGCAACTCACAAACTTTTCACATTCTCTTCGTAATACTCCGCCCCATTCTGGCCGTACCTGCGTGTACGGCCTCCGTTCGTCGGCTTCATGGATGTTCCGGCGGTGGTTGTAACGAGTGAGCTGGAGCGCCGAATGGCATTGTTCAAACGCAGCAAAACGACTGCGACAGGTTTCGATTGGGCCGGATTTCTCTGGCTGTTTGTATTCTTCTGGTACTTCTCGGGTATCACCCAACTGCTGATCCAGCTGACCGGCACCTCCGGCTTCACCGGGTTCCGTCAGGCGTTCGTCATGAGCGCGATCTGGCTAGCACCGATGTTGCTGTTCCCCAAACGCACCAAACTGCTCGCTGCCATCATTGGCGTGGTGCTGTGGGCCTGCTCGATGGCCAGCCTGGGCTACTTTTTCATCTATGAGCAGGAGTTCTCCCAGAGCGTCATCTTCATCATGTTCGAGTCGAACATCTCTGAAGCCGGCGAGTACATGACCCAGTACTTTGCCTGGTGGATGGTGCCAGCGTTCCTCGCACACACCGCCTTCGCTTACTTCCTGTGGACGCGTCTGCGTCCGGTATACATGCCCCGTGGCCGCGCATTCGTCGCGGCGATGGCAATCCTCATTGCGGTGATCGGTTATCCGCTGGTCAAACAGACAATGCGCATGGGCACCTTTGCCCAAGGCTTCGAGAAATTCGAAACCCGCATCGAGCCGGCGGTGCCATGGCAGATGGTCGTGGCCTATCACCGTTACCAGGAAACCCTCGCCGACATGCAGGGCATGCTGCACAACGTGAGCAAGATCCCGCCGCTGAAAAACCTCAAGGACGCCTCGGCCGACCAGCCGAAGACCCTGGTGCTGGTGATCGGCGAATCGACCAACCGTCAGCGCATGAGCCTTTATGGCTATCAGCGCAACACCACGCCGGAACTGGACAAGCTCAAGGATCAACTGGCGGTTTTCGACAACGTCGTCACTCCGCGTCCGTACACCATTGAGGCGTTGCAGCAGGTGCTGACCTTCGCTGACGAAGAGCACCCCGACCTGTACCTGTCGACACCGTCGCTGGTCAGCATGATGAAACAGGCCGGCTACAAGACCTTCTGGATCACCAACCAGCAGACCATGACCAAGCGCAACACCATGCTCACCACGTTCTCCGAACAGGCCGACGAGCAGGTGTACCTGAACAACAACCGCAACCAGAACGCCGCGCAGTACGATGGTGATGTGATCGAGCCGTTCAACAAGGCCCTGGCTGACGCGGCGCCACGCAAGCTGATCGTTGTGCATTTGCTCGGCACGCACATGAGCTATCAGTACCGCTATCCGCCGACGTTCGACAAGTTCCAGGACCGCACCGGCGTACCAGCCGGCGTGCGTGACGACCAAGTCCCGACCTACAACAGCTACGACAATGCCGTGCTGTACAACGACTTCGTGGTGTCGAGCCTGATCAAGGATTACGCCAAATCCGATCCGAATGGCTTCCTGCTGTACCTCTCGGACCACGGTGAAGACGTGTTCGACTCGGTAGGCCACAAGACCCTGGGCCGCAACGAAAACAAACCGACAGCGCCGATGTACACCATCCCGTTCATGGCCTGGGCGTCGCCAAAGTGGAAAGCCAATCACGACTGGAACTTCGCCGCCGACCTCGATCGCCCGTATAGCAGCTCGCATCTGATCCACACTTGGGCTGACCTGGCCGGTTTGAGCTTCGATGAACTCGACCACAGCAAGAGCCTGGTCAGCGACAGCTTCAAGGCTCGCCCCCTGCTGATCGGCGACCCGTACCAGACCGAGCAGCGTGCGCTGATCGACTTCAGTTTGATGAAGCCGAAGAAAACCGACGCCGCGCCGGCGGATGTCGCGCAGAAGTAACACCAGAAGGGGCCGAAACCGGCCCCTTTTTCATGTCCGCAGAAAACTCATCCAGCCTGCCTCGAATTTCGCTTGTTACCTCTGCCCCGTCCAATGCGTCGCCACGGTCAGCTCTGACAGGTGCCCCCCGATCCCGACTATCAAATGTTCTGCAACATGCTGCAAAAACTCCACTGAACGGGCGTTAACCCCGAGTTAATTCAGGCCTCCCAGACTCTCTTCCGAGATCTGCTTCATGGACGAACGGCTCCCACTTGTTCAGTAGGAGGCACCATGAAAATCACTACCGCAATCCTTGCCGGGCTGTTTGCCCTGGGTTCTGCCAGCGTTTTTGCCGAGGGCGGCGCTGAGCGTATGCGTTATTACTACGACAACTTCCCGGTTCACCAAGCCCAGAGCGAGCAGAAGAGCGACGCCAACGCGAAGGAAATTCGCGTTCCCGCCGATCAGACGGCGCAAGTGACCGAGTCGTATCGCGACTGAGATTGACCGAGCAACCGATGGACCTTCCGTGGCTCCGCTCTGGCCTGGAAGAAGACAGTTTGGCGCCCTGATTGGGGCGCCTTTTTTATGGGCAATGAGCGGGGTGTTCGACCTTATGCTGTCGCGAGTTCGCAGATGGGGTTGGGTCAGCAAGATCCAACCCCCTCACCCCAGCCCTCTCCCCAAAGGGGCGAGGGGGAAAGGGAGCCGATTTTCATGCTATTCAAAACCTGAGTTCGGCTTGATGTTTCAGGTCGACGTATCTCGCCCAAACACCTCGGTCAGTCCCCTCTCCCTCTGGGAGAGGGTTAGGGTGAGGGGCTTTTCAGGCTTTCAGGCTTGCAGATTCTTGATCCAGAACAGCATACGCCCGTGATCCGGGTCGAACATGCCCGGCGCAAAGCCGAACTTGCTGTAGGCATTCTGCGCCACGGCGTTGCCTTCCAGCACTTCGAGGGTGATTTTGCAGCAACCGCGCTGGCGAGAAATTTCCTCGACTTTCTGCAGCATCTTCTGGCTCAGGCCGAGACCGCGAAACCGGCCCACCACCGCCACGTCATGGACGTTGACCAGCGGCTTGCAGGCAAACGTGGAAAACCCTTCAAAGCAGTTCACCAGTCCCGCCGGTTCACCACCGACGAAGGCCAGGACGCTGAACGCATGCGGGCGCCGGGCCAGTTCTTCGGGCAGTCGGCGCAGCAGCTCAGGGTCGAGCGAATGACCGCCGCCCATTGGGTCTTCTGCATAGTGGTTGAGCACGATACCGATGGCCTCGGCGTGCGTTGGATTACTGTAGCTGGCCTGAAGTACAAGAATTTCTGCGGAATCCATTTCCATCCCCGAACACAAAAGCCCCGGCGCGCAAAGTGCGTACTGAAAGGCTGTCTGACATTAGCGCGGGGGTGATCGGGCGGGCAACCGACAAATGCAAAAGATCGGACGATCTTTTGCTTTTTCAGTGGCCCCAGATCAACTCTTCAGTCCAGCCCAGTTCGGCAAAATCCTCAGCGCGCAGTCCACTCTCGCCGACACAGAAAAACTCATCCAGTTGCGGCGGCTTCACCGAAGTATCACTGAGCATCGCGTGCACCTGTCCACGGTGATGAATCTGATGTTCGAACAGGTGCGAAAGCATGCGCAAACGGCTGTCGTGCTGCGGCGTATCACGGGCAATGGTGACGATGCGCGTCAGATCGGCATCGCGCAGTTGCTCGCAATAGGCGATCAGACGTCGATCAACGTGGGCCTGCTCTTCGCGCAGTTGCGGGCCGTCGGCAAACGGCTCGTCCACGTTGAAAAACACGTAGCAATCGGGGTGCGGTTCAGCTCCGCGCAGCTCGCGCTCCAGTGCATCGACGTAGAACCAGTCGCAGGTGAGGATGTGATTGAGGGTCAGACGAATGCTCGGAAAAAAACTCACCCGAGGCGCCGCCAGATCCGTCGCACTCAGCTGCGTCCAGGCCTTGGCCAGGCGATGATTGGCCCAGGCATTCTGGTATGCCATGGTCAGCAAATGATGGGATAACGCTTGGCTCATGTCGGCGCCCTCTTCCATTCAAGCTTCGGCAAAACGCTGCAGCTGCATCTCCTGCAAGCGACTGAGGGTGCGGCGGAACGGAAATTCCAGATAACCCTCGGTGTACAGCGCATCCATGGGTACTTGCGCTTCGATGTACAGCGGCACCTTGCGGTCGTAGCACTCGTCGACCAGCGCAATGAAACGCCGCACGCCGTCGTCGTGAACCGACAATTGCGGCAACTCACGGTCGCCCGCAACTACCCGCTGCGCGCCATCTTCAGTGCCACGCGCGATCCGCCCTTCGCGTTTCTGCGCACTGAGATTGGGTACTTCGCTCAACAGAATAGCCGTGTAGCGGTCGCACAGCGCGATGAAATCCATGGCGGCAAACGGTTGCTCGCAGAGATCGGCGTAGCGGCACCACAACACCGTTTCACTGGCCTGCACCACGTTCAACTGGCGATGCCCGACCGCCACCGGTTCGGCGCTGGCTGCTTGGCCGGCGGTCAATGCCTGAAAGACTTCGTTCAGCGCACTGACTGCAGATGTGGCGACAAAGTAGCGTTGCAGGCCCGTCCCCGGATGCAAGCGATGATCCTCGGCGCCATTCACCGCAACCACCTGCATATGCGCCTTGATCGCGGCAATCGCCGGCACAAACCGGTCGCGATTGAAGCCATCGGCGTAAAGATCATCCGGCGGCAGATTGGACGTACAGACGATCACCACGCCTTCGTCGAACATCACCTGAAACAACCGACCGAGAATGATCGCGTCCCCGATGTCGTTGACGAACAACTCATCGAAACACAGCACCCGCACCTCGGCCGCCAGCTCCCTGGCCAGCGCGCGCAACGGATCGGCAATCCCGGTCAACTGGAATGAACGCTGATGCACCCAGCCCATGAAGTGATGAAAGTGTTGGCGTCGCGCCGGCACCCGCAGGCTCTGATAGAACTGATCCATCAACCAGGTCTTGCCGCGCCCGACCGGCCCCCACAGATAAACGCCGCTGACCGAACCGGCCCCGGCGTGCAGCGCTTCATGGCATTTTTGCAACGCCCAGACCGCGTGTTCCTGGGCTTCATCCTGGACGAAGCCCTTGTGTTGGACGGCGTGTTGCCAGGCGCTGAGAGGAGAGTCGAAAGTCATGCGCGGCAGTATGCCACGATGGTTACAGGGAAATGTCCAGTCGGGCGATTTTCCCCTGCTCGTTCAAGCGAAATGTGTAGCGCAGCTGCGCCGGACTGCCGGGGAAGGTTCCGGAAATCAGCCCGTGTACCAGCACTTTGCCGGTGCGCTGCTGCACGTCCAGCACTTCGACCCTTGGCTGATAGCGTTGCCCGGTGTCGTGCATCCATTGCGCGATGGCTTGCGGGCCGACCTGATGTTGGCCCTCGTCGAACACGTTGGCATCCTCGGCAAAAAAACTGGCGACCCTGGAAGTATCGCGTGCGTTGGCCGCATCGATATACGCAGCAATCGCCGGGGCCAGTGCAGAGACGGGATGAGACATGGTTGCAGCTCCTTTTTGTTTGGTTCTGCGACCATCCTAAAACAGCGTTGCGTCAGTTTTTGTCAGGAGTGAAACGCCCGCTTTCATCCAGTTGCATCTGCTCGCGCCATGTGCGCAACAGGTCGCTGCGCCGTCCCGGATAACCCTCGCCCTGGCGGCTGGCCGCGCTGATCCGATCGGTACGAAACGTACGATAGGCGCTGCGCAATTCGCACCACGCAACGATGATTCGCACCTCGTTGAGGAAGCCCAGCGCCAAGGGCCAGATCAACCGCTGGCTGGGCACCTGTTGCGCGTCGGCGTAATCGATGTGCAGTTTGGCCTGGTCGCGGATGGCATGGCGAAACACGTTCAACGGCACGGCGTTTTGCGGAAAACCATAACCCGGCGGGCCCGCCATCACGGTAGGATTGCGCAGCGTTTCCTGGGCCTGCGGATCGAGCACGGCAGCAATTTTCGCCAGCGCATCCGCCGCGGCTTTGCCCAGGACTTCGTCACCGCGCTGATCGACGTAACGCAAACCGAGGACGATGGCTTCGGTTTCGTCGGCATTGAGCATCAGCGGCGGCAGAAACAGGCCGCTGCGCAACACATAACCAATCCCCGCCTCGCCATGGATCGGCGCGCCGAGGGCGGTCAGTTCCGCGATATCGCGATAGAGCGTGCGCTCGGACACTTCCAGCTCGGCAGCCAGGGTTGCCGCCGTCACCGGGCGCTTCTTGCCGCGCAGCACTTGCAGCAAAGTCAAAAGACGAGTGGTACGCGACACGTTGGGCAGGCTCTGGAGGGCAAAGATGTTCGAGCTTAGCAGAGGCTGGTGTCAGAAACTGGCAGGAGCAATGTGAGAAGGCAGGTTGATCAAGCCTGCTCTTTTGGGGGTAGCGGAATATCGAGAGGGAATAAAATCCCATTGTGGGAGCGAGCCTGCTCGCGAAAGCGGCGGGTCAGTCAACAAAGATGTTGGCTGAACTGACGCCTTCGCGAGCAGGCTCGCTCCCACAGGGGTTATGGTGCGCGGGTTAAATATCAACCTTGTGGCGGGCGGCGTAGAGGCAGAGCATTTCCATCGCCAGTGTGGCAGCGGCCAGTGAGGTAACGTCGGCGTGGTCGTAAGCCGGGGCGACTTCCACCACGTCCATCCCGACCAGATTGATGCCGCGTAAACCGCCAAGAATCTCCAGCGCTTGCGCGGTGCTCAAGCCGCCGCACACCGGCGTGCCGGTGCCCGGTGCAAACGCCGGATCGAGGCAATCAATATCGAACGTCAGGTACACCGGGTTATCGCCAACCCGCGCGCGGATGGCTTCGACAATGGCGTCGCAACCACGCCGATGCACCTGCCGGGCATCGAGTACCTGAAACCCCATATGATCGTCATTGGTCGTGCGCAAGCCGATCTGCACCGAGCTTGCCGGATCCACCAGCCCTTCCCGAGCGGCGTGCCAGAACATGGTGCCATGATCGACCCGTTTGCCCTCTTCGTCCGGCCAGGTGTCGCTGTGCGCATCGAAGTGAATCAGCGACAACGTCCCATGTTTGCGCGCGTGGGCCTTGAGCAACGGGTAGCTGATGAAGTGGTCACCGCCAAACGTCAGCATCGCGCTGCCAGCGGTCAGAATGTGCTCGGCGTGAGCTTCGATGCTTTGCGGAATGCTGTGTGGCGCGCCGAAATCGAAATCGCAGTCGCCATAATCGATGACCGCCAGATGATCGAACGGGTCAAACGTCCACGGCCAGTGGCGTTCCCAGGCAATCCCGGTGGAAGCGGCGCGAATCCCGCGTGGTCCGAAGCGGGCGCCGGGACGGTTGCTGGTGGCGGTGTCGAACGGCACGCCGCTGACCGCGACATCGACGCCGCGCAAGTCACGGCTGTAGCGCCGACGCATGAAACTGGTAATGCCGGCGTACGTACTTTCGGCGGCGGTGCCGTAGAGGCTGTCGCGGGTCATGGCCTGATCGTTTTGCATAGGCACATCCATCGTGGGGCTCCTGTGGTTATTGGTGGCTACGGAAAGTGGTCCACAGACGCGTGCGCTGGCGCATGTCCTTGAGGCTCATGCTGCGATCGGCATACAGCCGCGCGCGCACTTCGCTCGGCGGATAGATGTCGGGATCGTTACGCACGGCCTCATCCACCAACGGCGTGGCGGCTTGGTTGGCGGTGGCAAAAAACAGTGTGTTGGTCAGTTCGGCCACGGAATCGGGGCGCAGCATGAATTCGATGAACGCCCGTGCGGCTTCGGGGTGCGGCGCGTCTTTGGGAATGGCCAGATTGTCCTGCCACACCAGCGTGCCTTCCTTGGGAATGCGGTAGGCCACTTCGTACGGTTTATTAGCCTTGTGTGCCTGATCAGCGGCCATGCTCGCGTCGCCGTTGTAGGTCAGCGCGAGGCACACGTTTCCGCTGGCCAAGTCATTGATCTGCCGGCCGCTGGCGACATAGAGCACCGACGGCTGGAGTTTCTGCAACAACGCCTCGGCGGCGGCCAGGTCGTTTTTGTCGGTGCTGTAGGGATCCTTGCCCAAATAATGCAGGGCCAGACCGATGACCTCCTGCGGCGAATCGAGGATCGCGATGCCGCAGTCCTTGAGCTTGCTGGCGTTCTCCGGTTTGAACAGCAGGTCGAGGCTGTTCAGCGGTACGTCAGGCAGACGCTGCTTCACGGCCTCGACGTTCATGCCCAGACCCAGCGTGCCCCAGGTGTACGGCACGCCATAGCGATTGCCGGGGTCGACAGCGGCCATTTTCTCCAGCAAATCCGGATCAAGATTGGCGTAGCCCTTGAGGCCCTCATGAGGAATTTCTTTCAAGGCACCCGCCGCAAGTCCACGGGCCAGAACGCTGGACGACGGCACCACCACGTCATAACCACTGCCGCCGGTGAGCAACTTGGTCTCCAGCACCTCGGAAGTATCAAAGGTGTCGTAACGCACATGAATACCGGTTTCCTGCTCAAACCGTTGCAGAGTTGGCGGCGGCACGTAATCGGCCCAGCTGTAGAGATTGAGTGTCTTGTCCTCGGCCTGAGCCTGAACAGCCACCAACAACAAAAGCGCGGGGAAACACAGCTTGAACACGGGAGCCATGACGAACACCTGACCAGAGGAAGTGGTTGCAGGATGCGCCGTCGGATACATTAGAAAAATTGTCGAATAATTATCCTGACTTTATCCAGGAGTAATGTGATGTTGGGTCAACTCCACGATGTGGACTTGCAACTGTTGCGCCTGTTTGTGCGGGTGGTCGAGTGCGGTGGCTTCAGCGCAGCCCAGGGTGATCTGGGCCTGAGCCAGTCGAGCATCAGCCAGCAAATGGCTAAACTCGAAACTCGCCTCGGCTATCGTCTGTGCAGCCGTGGCAAGGGCGGTTTCAGTGTCACGCCCAAGGGCGAGCAGTTGCTGATCGCGGTGCGCACGCTGTTTGAATCGATTGAAACGTTCCGCCATCAATCCAACGGCGTCGCCGGGCGCTTGATCGGTGAAGTGCGCCTGGGGATTTCCGAGTCGGTCGATCAGTCGGTGCTGCAACGGGTGGCGGCGGCGATCCGGCGTTTTCGCGAGCGTGATGAGTCGGTGCGCATCGAACTGATCAGCGCCATGCCCGGCGAAATGGAACGGCTGCTGTTGCAACAGCGGCTGGACTTGGCGATCGGCTATTTTTCGCAGGTGCAAAGTGCCTTCGACTATCGCCAGTTGTTCAGCGAAACCCAGCATTTGTACTGCGCTGCTGGCCATCCATTGTTCACTGATTACGCACCCAGCGATGCCGCGTTGCAGGCCTGCGACCGGGTCGATCACCCCTATCGATTTTTTCGCAGTGACGAGCCGTTTCAGGGCAAGGTCTGCTCGGCGCGCTCGGAGCAGGTTGAGGGTACGCTGACGTTTATTCTGTCCGGCAAACATGTGGGTTATCTGCCGGATCACTATGCGCGGAGCTGGCAAGAAAAGGGCCTGCTGCGGCCAATTCGTGAGGGCGAGTTGAGTTTCGAAGTCGACTTTCATCTGGCCCGGCATCGGGCGCAGGTGCCGGGGGATGCGCAAAAAGCTTTTGAAGAGGATTTACTGGGCGCATTCAATCTCGTGTAGGAGCTGCCGCAGGCTCGGGCCGCGATCGGACGATCCTTTGATCTTAAAAGATCGCAGCCTCGTTTCACTCGACAGCTCCTACAGGGGAGTTTGCTGATAGCGACCCATAAAACCTGACCTTTCAGGCAGTTATTGCTCGTTGCCCTTACCGCCCTCTTCCGGCATTCTGCGCCTCCATTTTCTGACCCGGCCCCGCCTCGCGGCGCGCAAAACACCATGACCGCCTCTGAAAAAGCCCCGCGCAACAACGACCTGATTTACGGCCTCAACGATCGTCCGCACCTGACCGCCACAGTGTTTGCCGCGCTGCAACACGTGCTGGCCAGCTTCGTCGGCATCATCACCCCAACCCTGATCATGGGCGGCGCCCTCGGTCTGCAAAGTGAAATCCCTTACCTGATCAGCATGGCGCTGTTCGTCTCCGGGCTCGGCACTTTCGTCCAGGCCAAGCGTTTTGGCCCGGTCGGTTCGGGGTTGTTGTGTCTGCAAGGCACCAGTTTTTCCTTTATCAGCGTGATTCTCAGCGCCGGGTTCATGGTCAAGGCGCGCGGTGGCGGCACCGATGAAATCCTCTCGACGATCTTCGGTGTGTGCTTTTTTGCCGCGTTCATCGAGGTGGTGCTGAGCCAGTTCATCGGCAAACTGCGCATGTTGATCACCCCGGTGGTCACCGGCACCATCATCACGCTGATGGGGCTGTCGCTGATCAAAGTGGCGATGACCGACATCGCCGGCGGTTTCGGCGCGCCTGACTTGGGCGCAGCCAGCCATGTGTTTCTGGCGGCGCTGGTGATCGGCACCATCGTCGTGTTGAACCGCGTCGACGTGCCGTTTCTGCGCTTGGGCGCGATCGTTATCGGCCTGACCCTTGGCTACGTAGTCGCATGGCTGATGGGCACCGTGGATTTCGCCTCGATGCCAGAGGTGCCACTGGTCAGCGTGCCAGTGCCGTTCAAGTACGGTTTCAACTTCGACTGGGTGGCGTTCGTGCCAGTGGCGGTGATTTTCCTCGTGTCGCCGCTGGAGGCCGCGGGTGACCTGACCGCCAACTCGATGATTTCCCGGCAACCGGTCAAAGGCCCGCTCTACATCCGGCGGATCAAGTCCGGCCTGCTCGCAGACGGCCTCAACTCGGCCATGGCCGCCGTGTTCAACAGCATGCCAATGGTGACCTTCGCGCAGAACAACGGCGTGATTCAGCTCACCGGCGTGGCCAGCCGTTACGTGGCCTTCTTCATTGCCGGTCTGCTGGTGCTGCTGGGGCTGTTCCCGATGATCGGCGCGGTGTTGCAACTGATGCCGAAACCGGTACTCGGCGGCGCCGAACTGGTGATGTTTGGCACTGTGGCGGTGGCCGGGATCAAGATCCTCGCCGAAGCCGGCCTGCACCGGCGCAACATGCTGATCGTGGCGATTTCGCTGGGCATGGGCCTGGGCATCGCGGCAGTGCCGGAAGTGTTGCGCGAACTGCCGCAAGCGCTGCGCAACATCTTCGAATCGCCGATCACCGTCGGCGCGTTGTGCGCTATCGTGCTGAACATCTTCCTGCCGGAAGAATTCATTGAGCTGGAAGAAGACGATTTCGACCCGGAAGCTTCTATTCTTCAGGTCATGGAAAACCCGGACATGCCGGCCAAAGGTGAACCTGCCCCAGCGGCGGCTGTCGCACAGTTGAACCGCTAACGTCTGGCCTTCAATAGAAAGGGCTGAGCCGGCGACGGTTCAGCCCTTTTTTGTTGAGAGACCGTTTATGCGCCGTTTTCAAGCCGTCATTCTGTCACTGCTTCTGCTGTCCCTCAGCGCCTGTGCGCTATTCCCCAACCGTGATCCGGTGAACATCAACGTAGTCGGCCTCGAACCGTTGCCAAGCCAGGATCTGGAAGTGCGCTTCGCCATCAAGATTCGCGTACAGAACCCCAATGAGACGGCCATCGACTACAACGGCATCGCGCTGGATCTGGAGGTCAACGGTCATTCACTGGCCTCGGGTGTCAGCGATCAGAGCGGTTCGATCCCACGCTTCTCCGAAACCATTGTCAGCGTGCCGGTCAGCATCTCGGCGTTCTCGGTACTGCGCCAGACCTTGGGCCTGAGCCAGACACAAACCCTCGACAACCTGCCCTACGTGCTGCGCGGCAAGCTTGCCGGAGGTCTGTTTGGCACCATGCGCTTTGTCGACAGCGGCAAGCTCAGCCTGCCCAAGGCCACTGCCGCGACCTGGTAAAAATGCGTTAGCCTGCTCCGTTCATTAAAGGCATTCAGGGAGGCTGCAGGTTTATGGAAGACACACCGACGCTGTACACCGAACGACTGATCCTGCGCCCGTTGCAACTGGCCGATGCCGACGCCGTGCAGCAACTGTTTCCCCACTGGGATGTGGTGCGTTATCTGAACGCGGCGGTGCCATGGCCGTATCCCGAGGACGGCGCCCTCACCTATTTGCGCGATGTTGCCTTGCCGGCCGTGGCGGCGGGTAAGGAATGGCACTGGTCGATTCGCCGCAAGTCCGCGCCCGAACAGTTGATCGGCAACATCAGCCTGATGGATCAAACTGACAACCACCGTGGATTCTGGCTGACACCGGCGTGGCAAGGTCAGGGCTTTATGACCGAAGCGAGCGCAGCGGTGACCGATTACTGGTTCAACGTACTTCAACGCCCGCTGATGCGTGTGCCGAAAGCGGCGCCGAATACCGGCTCGCGCAGACTCTCGGAGCGCGCCGGGATGCGCTTGATCCGGACCGATGAAGATGATTTCGTCGGTGGGCGTTTTCCACGGGAAATCTGGGAAATCACCCGGAAAGAATGGCTGGAGCGCCACTGACCCCGCAGACAAAACAAAAATCCATTGTGGGAGTGAGCCTGCTCGCGATGGCGGGCTGCCAGACACCATAATCGTTGACTGACAGATTGCTATCGCGAGCAGGCTCACTCCTACAGTTTTTGTGTCAGCCAGTGGGTTATGTGTTGAAACGCACTCCAGGTTTGGCCCGTTCATCCACTGACAGCTCAAACACATCCGGCCGCGCGTAGTGCCCGACCACATCGTAGTCATAGCGCGCACGCACCAGTTCATCGGTGTCAATTTGCGCCGTGAGCAACCCCGCCTCGCTGCGCAACGGCCCTGCCAGCACATCGCCCATCGGCCCGACAATCACGCTCCCCCCGGCAATCAACGGGCGATCCGCCGGCCAGTTGGCAATCTCCACACCCAGTTCATTCGGTGACGCTTGCACCTGACAGGCGCTGACCACAAAGCAACGGCCTTCATGAGCGATGTGGCGCATGCTGACCTGCCACATCTCGCGCTCGTCGACGGTCGGTGCGCACCAGACTTCGATGCCTTTGGCGTACATCGCCGTGCGCAGCAGAGGCATCATGTTTTCCCAGCACACCACCGCGCCGAGCTTGCCAACCTGACTGTCGAACACCGGCAAGGTCGAGCCGTCGCCCTTGCCCCAGATCAACCGTTCGGTGCCGGTGGGCATCAGTTTGCGATGTTTGCCGACGAGACCAGCCTGCGGGTCGAAATACAGCGCCGTGCAATACAACGTGCTGCCAGCCCGTTCAATCACGCCAATCACCAGATTGGCCCCGGTGCGCGCCGACAGACCGGCGAGCGCTTGCGTTTCGGCACCCGGCACATCGATCGCATTGGCAAAATATCGGGCATAGGCTTCGCGCCCCTCGGGCAGGCGATAACCCAATTGCGTGCCGAAGCCCTCGCCTTTCGGATAACCACCCAACAGCGCTTCCGGCATCACCACCAATGCCGCGCCAGCCTCGATGATCGCGCCCTCCCAACTCAGAATCTGCTCCAGGGTCGCGCTTTTGCCTTCGGGCAAAGCGCCGATTTGCAGCGCAGCAACAATTGATTTGGCCATCGCTATAACTCCATGAGGTTCAGTGGTTGCCGATTCTGCGGCGCCACGCGATCATGAATAAAGCCCCATTCACTGCTGAATGATATGAGCCAAATGAATATCGCCACGGTCGACCTCAACCTGCTGAAAGTCTTGGAAGCCCTGCATGAAGAGTCCAGTGCCAGCCGCGCGGCATTGCGACTGGGGGTGACACAATCGGCGGTCAGTGCGGCGCTGCGCCGCTTGCGCGAGGTCTACGGCGATCAATTGTTCGTGCGTACCGGGCGCGGCCTGGCACCAACGCTCAAAGCCAATCAATTGAAACCGGTGGTCAGCGAAGCGCTGAACAAGTGCCGGCAAAGCCTGGCGATGGTCGACCCGGCGGCCAACCAGTACGATGGCCGCTCGGTCACCGTAGGACTGTCGGATGATTTCGAAATTGCCTACGGTCGCCGCCTGATCGAGGAAATTGCCCGCAGCGCTCCGAAGTTGCGCCTGATCTTTCGTCAGACTCATAGCCAGATCGTCGCCCGCGCGCTGATGGAGCGCAGCATCGATCTGGCGATTACGGCCGGAGGCTTTGCCGAGCGCTTGCTCAGCCGTCAGGTGTTGGGCGAAGGCGGTTATGCATGTCTGATCGATCCGGCGAGCCTTGCGCCCGGTCAGCAGCAGATCGATCTTGAGGAGTTTGTCGACCGCGAGCACATCCTGGTGTCGTCCGGCGGCTTTATCGGGATCACCGATGAGGGCTTGGCGACGCTGGGCCTGACTCGACGGGTCTGCGCGTCGACCACGCATTTCGCCGCGCTGCCGTATTTGCTTAAGGGCAGTCGGGCGGTGGCGACAATTCCGACGCATGCCGCCGAAAGTATTGCTGAGCTCAGCGGCCTGGCGCTGCTGCCCTGCCCGCTGAAGCTGCCGCGTTATCCGATCGAACTGGGCTGGCGTACCAGCACGCAGATCGATCCGGTGGTGGTCAAAGTCCGCGAAGCGATTGCCGCGACGTTCACCTGAAGCGTTACTTGTTCGCGGCCATCAGGCGATTGACTTCACTGCGCACCATGTTGGCGAATTCTGGTGGCGACATGCCGTCCAGTTCCGCGCGGACCCACTCGGCCCATTTGCCTTTGCGCTTGCCACGCTCGCCGAACAAACGCGCGGCTTCGCCTTTGGCTTTGCCCAGATTGTTCTGCCAGAGTTCGAACAGACGGGATTTCTCGTCTTCCAGCGCAGCGCGCTCTGCGAGTGACTTGTCGGCCAGATTGAAACTCATGGGGAATTATCCTGCTGCGTAAAATGGCGACATCTTACACGCTCGACGGAAATCTCCCGCGCAGGTTTTTATTTCTGACCTAAATTCAGTGCAACTTTTCAGCAAGCGCCACACTCCATTGATCACTGTCCATTCAACTGCAAGGAGTCACCCAATGGCCCGCAAATCCGCCGTGCAAGCCGCCGAAGATCAAATCAAGGATCAGGCCTTCAGCGAACTTCAGGCTCTGATCCAAGAGTCCGACAAACTCCTCAAGAGCAGCGCCTCACTGGTCGGCGAGGAAGCGGAAACGCTGCGCGGACAAATCGCCCTGAAACTGCAACAGGCGCTGGATTCGGTGTCGAGCGTACGTGATCGCACCAAACCGGCGGTCGATGCCACCGAAAGCTACATCGGCGGTCATCCGTGGCAGACCGTGGCGATCTCCGCCGGTTTCGGTCTGGTGGTTGGCTTGCTGCTCGGCCGTCGCTGAGTCAGGCACACAAAAAAGGCGAACCCGCTGGGTTCGCCTTTTTTATGCCTGCGTATTTTTGCCGGCTTTGAACCAGTTCCGGGCTTTCAGAACCTGAGCTCAACTCGATCTTTCACGTCGGCGCACATCCCCCATTCACCGCGGCCAGTCCCCTCTCCCTCGGGGAGAGGGCTAGGGTGAGGGGCTTTTGATCTTTGATCACGCCCCCGCCAGTTCACGCAACTGCGCCAGCGTCTGCGCATCCAGCACAATGCCCTCAGCCAGCGACTTGCTGCGCTGCCAATGCCTGCGATCGCCCGGCAACCGCTTGAGGCCGACACTGTGCATCTGCCGCACCAGCTCACCACTGCGCTCGGCAAAACTCTGCCCGGCGGCTTTGCTCGGGTCGATGACGATCAACAATTGCCCGGTCCACGGCGTCTTCGCCCCGGGATGATTGGCCCAATCGAACTCGAAAGAAAAATTCCCTCCCGTTAATGCGGCCGCCAGCAGCTCAACCATCATCGACAGCGCCGAACCTTTATGCCCACCAAACGGCAGCAACGCCCCGCCCTCGAGAATCGCCTTGGGATCCTGAGTCGGCTGACCGAGGCTATCCACGCCCATTCCGGCGGGCAACCGCTCGCCTTTGCGCGCAGCGATCTGCACGTCGCCATGGGCGATTGCGCTGGTGGCCAGGTCGAAGACAATCGGCGCGGCGCCGGCCCGTGGCGCGGCGAACGCAATCGGATTGGTGCCGAACAGCGGCCGGTCGGCGCCGTGCGGCACCACGCAGGTCATGCTGTTGACCACGCTCAGCGCCACCAGCCCTTCGTCGGCAAATGGCTCGACGTCCGGCCACAACGCGGCGAAATGATGCGAGTTGCGAATCGCCAACACGGCAATCCCGGCGCTACGCGCCTTCTCCACCAGCAACGACCGGGCGGCGGCCAATGCCGGTTGGGCGAAACCGTTGCCAGCATCGACACGCACAAAACCGGAAGCGACATCTTCGACTTGCGGCACCGCCTGGCCGTTGACCCAGCCGCTGTTCAGGGTCGAGACATACCCGGGCATGCGGAACACGCCATGGCTGTGGGCACCATCGCGCTCGGCGCCGGCGCAGTTGGCGGCCAGCACTCGGGCGACTTCGGCGGAGGTGCCGTGGCGCAGAAAAATCGTTTCAAGCAGTTGCGTCAGCGTTTCAAGAGACAACGAGGACGAGACAGCAGAGGACACATGATCGTGTGGCGCAGACATCTGAAGCTCCAGAATGATTATTGGAGGGAACAACAGCGTACGGACGACTTGCCCGCCGATTAACCATGCCACAGCTGTCGGCTGTCAACCCTTGGATTGGCGATGACGGGCGTTGGCTCATGGCACATTTCAACTCGACGTGTGCGGTAACTATGTACCGCCTGCACAGCGACCTGCGTACCTACTCTTGAACTCCCCGCCCACGGCGCCCCGTTCAGAGTTCCAATGATGTCCAGCCTCCTGCTATTCCCAGAGATACTCAAATCCCCGGGCCGGCATGCCAGCCTGGGTCGGACCCACGGCCTCAACAGCAAAGATTTCAGCTGGCTCGCACATGTGCAACTGGCGACCCACGCCCTGCGCAGCGAACAAACCCCGCCCATGCTCGCCGAACGCATTCTGCTAAACGCCGACAAGCAACTCGCCATCCCCCTGCCCGGCAGTTTTATTCTCGGCACTGGGCCGGATGACCATGGCGTGTTTTTGTACACACCTTACGACGGTCTGAAAAAATACAGCGATTACCAGACGCTGATGGACGCGCTGCAAACACGCCTCGATAACGCTGAAGAAACCGATGATCTGTTGGCCTTTCTCAGTGTCTTGCTGCGCAAGGAACTGGTAGAGAAACGCGGCATCACCCTCACCCGCGAAACCATCGAAGGTGATGTGTTTGACGATCAAAAAGCGGCGATCAGCCAGTCTCAGGACACCTGCGCCCGCGATGTGCTGGATGAGCTGAAACGTCTGCCGTCGCTCGCCACTTTGCTGGAGAACATTCTCGGCGAACTGCTCGAACCGCATTTTGGCGATTTACCGCAGTCGCGCACCCGCGTCGGTTTTTACCTCGACAGCGCCCCGATGTCCGCGGAGATGAGGCAATGGGTCAGTTCGCTGTCATTGAGTGAAGCGCTGCTGCTGCACTTTCGCCGTCAGGGCTGGCCGCGCGGCCAGACAGCGGAATTCTCCCACCCGGCCCGCGCAAGCCAGGCGGCTGACCAGACCGCCTGGGGCGATGCGATCAAGTCCGCATCGGGACGACTGACCATGCTGCTGTTTCGACAGCTAGAGGCCTACTGGAATGCCGCGGCATTCGAGGGCTCGCCCAGGCGCACATACTTCAGCCAGGCGTTAAAGGATCAAATGCGTGCAGATCTGATGCTCAAGCGCGAAGCGGAAATCCTGTCTGCCACTGAATTCGACGCCTTGCACAGCGTGATCCGCGAACCGAATGTGGCGTCCCGGCGGCCCAACTTCGAAACCGTGTGTTTGCGCGAGGACACCGCCTACATCGAACTGGCCGGGTCGCTGATGATCAACCATGACAAGGCTTATCTCTACACCCCTACCCAAGGCTTGCAAGTCCTCACCAACTACGCCGATCTCAAACAGACGCTGACCGCCAAACTCAATGCCGCCGGCCATGAAGACGAGCTGTACGGACTGATGAACCTGGAGGAGCGCAATCGCTATCTCGGATTTGCCCACGCGCAAGTATCCGGGGAAAACATCGGCGGCGACATCATCAGCACGCTGTTTGAAGCGATCCTCACCAAACAACGGCAAAACATTGAATTCGTCTTGCAGCTCTTCCGCCAGAGTGAACGCACAACCGACATCCATGCGCTTTTCGACAAAGCGCTGGATATCCGTTCGATGATTCATGAACGTCTGCTCAAGCTCGACGTCAACGAGCGCTGGAGTACCCGACCGTTGTTTTCAAGTGCGCCGCTCTCGTCACGGGTGCAGACCGACAAGGCCAGGCAACTGGCGATAAAGCTTGAACGCGCCGAGGAGAATCTCGGCAGTCACTTCAAGGATCAGCCGACCACGAGCAACGCCGAACAACGCGTGTTTCTCGAAGGTATTCGATGGAAACTGGCACAGGCCTTTGAGGATGGCGTGCGCGCTGAGGCACACATAAGGAACCTCAGCGGTTCCTGGCAGACGGCCGAGCGAAAGATTATCGATGCCGTGTTCGATGCAAAATACGCCACACGCAGGGATCGTCAGTCACTCAATGGCTTCCGGCCGGATGCCTGGTCGCTCAGCGTTACCTGCGCAGGCAAAGCCGATGCACTGTCGCTTGCGCATTGCGTACTGTTGACCGAGCGCGGAGGCATGGACGTCGAGCATTCCGGGCGTGCGATCCTGTGGACGCCGGCCATGGGTCTGGAATCGTTCAACGACATCGCCATCGCGCAGAAGCAACTGCAACAGCGCCTGGACAACAACAACCAGTCTCAGACACTGCTGGAAAATCTGCCAACGGCGCACTATCAGCTGGATCAACAATACACACTGGACCCGTTCCAGTTGATTGAAGGCAACGTGTTGAACGATCGCATGCAATCGGCCATTGAACACTTCCTGGCCCATTGTGAGGCATTACGCGTTTGCATCACGGACAAGGACGTACTCGCCAGTTTCCTTACTCAAATAACAAACACCTCCATCGATACCAACTTGCGCCGGGCCATCGACCTGGCCCGGGCTTTCGTCCGCCAGCAGGACTTCCCTGACTGGTTACGCATAGCGCCGGTCACAGAACAACGCACACAACTAGCACTGCTGGATGAAGTGCGGCGCAGCGTTATCGATGGCAAGGATTTTCTCCACGACGTCCCCGCTTTAGCCAGCCATGTGGAGCAGACGCTGAAAACACTGCTCGACGCCCGATTCCCTGGCACTGATCTCAAACCAAAGCAGATCCAGATCACCCCGAATCTCACGCTGGCAGGCCCGCCCTGCAACCTGCTCGATTTTGCCTTGCATCACTACAACATCGTGCAGGACACCGGGTTCAAGGTCGCCTCGACCATCGCCAGCGCTTTGCCAGCAACGCTCGATCAGTCTGCGGTTCAGCAACTGCTGCAATCCCTCGACATCACCACCGCCTACACCCGGAAAGTCACCGAGGCGCTCTCATCCGACACTGAGCCGGCACGCACCAGCAAAGCACGTTTCCTCCGTCAGTTGCCGTGGCAGTTGATGCAGCACGCGCACGCCTTGAAGTTGCAACAACAGTTGTCGCAAAGCGGTTTCGACTACGTTTGCCAGGTTCTGGACATGCCCGACGGCGTAGCGCGCGCCACCGTAGAGGGCGCTCACGCCAGTGCTTGCCCGCTGTCATTGATCAAGACCACCGGTAGCGATTTCGTCGACGCCCTCGGACTTTATGTCATTGGCCCCGGGGCGGGACATACAGGGCCACGCGTGCTCTACGCCCCCTACTCGCGGTTCGTATTTCGTGAATTCGAGGACGAGGCGCAATTGATCGAGGCCTTAAATACACCGGGGCATTTTCAGGACCTGGTCATCCGGCGCTTGCCTTCCGGGCAACAAGCCGTCTTCAAGGATCTGCTGAACACGACGATTGGCAAGACCAGTGAAATCAAACTTCACAGCATGCCCATCACCGGCAATCTGCTGGAGCATTTGCACAAGGACACGCTCAGCCTTCTACCGCAACTGCTCGCTTGCCAGCCGCAGATCAACGCACAAGCCGATTGGGAAACCGCGAAGTCCCTGTTCAGTCACGGTGTGCGCCTGGTTCCCCATCTCTTGTCGGGGAAAATCGCCTCGTTGTTTTTTCTCTGGAAAAGCTACAACGACTTCAAGGAGTCCGCCGAAAACCTTCAGGATCATCATTGGGCCAACGCTCTGAAAGGCTTTATCGCCGGGGCGTTATCCCTGTTTAGTCTGGGTCGGCTGTCCTGGGAAACAGAGGCAGAGGCGCAAACGGCCGAATTTGCCTCCGGGGCGCAGGCCACTGGATCAAATGTTGCCGAAACCGGCGCGAACACCACGGAAAAAACCGCCGCTCGCTGGTCAAAAGTCCCACCGATTACCACCTCCCGCGCGAACTTGCAGTCTTATGAAACGACCACCGCACTCGACAGCCTCACACTTGATAGCAATAAGCTGGTTTACGGGGATTCATCCAGCACGCACAAATATGCAACGATTGCCGGCAAGGTTTATCCGGTGATCCAGGCCGAAAAAGCCTGGTACTTGCGCAAAAAAGACGGGGGCCGTGGGCCGGCGCTTGAGCAGAAAAACTCACGACTGGTGCTTGCCCACGCCAGTCAGGCCGTGCATCGCTGTCGATCGAGGAGGCCCCTGGCTCTGCAAACCAGAGTGGAGCAGCACTGTTCAATTCTGATGCTGATCCAGGCGCGAGGGATGGCAGAGATCAACCGCCGATTTCCCGCCAGAGCCTTCGTGATTCAGCAAGCGGTTACCCGGGCAAGAAACTACGCGTTGTATTGCCTGTATAACTTCGTCGAACATCGCGACAACCTCGGGGGCACTCGTGTGGAAACGGTCCTCAAAGATTTTTTCGACGTGCGACAGGTCACGCCGATGCTGCTGAAGAAAATCGAGAAGGTGATCCTGCCGATTTGCCGCGAACTGACGGACCCAAAGGATGACTTGCTTTACACAGAGCGTTTTTTCGCTGGCCTCAATGCGCGCTACGACGATGACACGGTTGCCTTTGTCTTCAAGGAAGACCGGCGAAAAGTCGTGCACTTCACCGAGCATTTTTTCAATCCGAAACTGGATGTCTACACCGCTTTCTTGCCGCCCAGGTTCAATGTTGATTCCCATGCTCGCGCGATCACGCTGCTGCACGAACTGTCGCACCTGATCAACGATAGCGAAGATTTCGTCTCCGTAGAGGCGATGAGTCCATACCCCGACCTTATCGATACCACCACCGCGGACGGGCAACAGCTCAAAACGGGTCTGGAACGTTATCGTAAATCCTTGTCACGCTCCGCTGCGCCCGAACAGTTATTCGCGAACAGGAATGAGCAAGGGCTGTGGGTAGATCTGGATCAGTTGCCGGAGCAGGCCGATGTCTACAAAAAAGTCCTCAGTCTGACCAAAACCAGAAACCTTGCAGAGGCACGTAAAGCCTTTCGCAATCCGCTCGCTGATGAAGCTCGCATCGAAGTGGTGATGGCCAACGCTGACTCGATCGCCTTACTCATCAGCGAAATGGGCAGACAACTGGATCCGCCAACGGCGCCGATACCGTTGCCGGCGCCGACTTCAAGCCAGGCGGATTCAGTGCAAGCGTCACCGTGACCACCTGGACAAAAAAATGCGCCGGTCTAAGGCCGGCGCATTTTTTAAGAACACACGGAGTATTTACCGCGTGATCAATCCTTCTGATCGCGCAAAATATTGCCCGATGCGCCGTCGATGCGGAACTCGTAAACCACGCCGTCCGCCTTGCGTCCTTCACCTTTCCAGTAGCCGTCGTTGTCGGCTTCGATCTCGTAAACCTCGACGTAACCGGCCTTGGTCTTGACGATCTCAATGGCTTTTTCGATGGTGACCCAGCCAGCGCCCGGCCGATCGGCCAATGCTGCGCCAGCACTGAGCAAACCGGCCGTGGCAATCAACGCTGCGAATGTCTTCTTGATCATTTGTTTTCTCCATTTGTGGATAGTGGTCTTGGTCGTCCTGCTTTTTGGGTGCCTGAGGGAAAAATAAGTTCCACTTTGATGGGTAAATGCCATGACGGTTGTTCTCGGTCACTTCCCGACAAGGTTAGAATGGGCGAAATCAGGACGAGTCAATGACCCAAGACACTCTCTCGGAAGCCGAATACGATGCGATCACCGATGCCGCCGCGCATTGGTGCATGCGGGTGCACGCCGATGACTGCACGGACGCCGAACGTCGTGCATTCAAGCAATGGCACGACGCTCATCCCCTTCATGCATTCGAGTACGAGGCCATGCTGGAAATCTGGGAGGTGGCCGAACATTTGCCGCGCCCTGAATCCGTTCCGGTTATGCCAGCCCGTCAGACTTCGCGCTCGTGGCGTCAACTCGCTGTAGCGGCCGGCGTCTGTGCGCTCGCCCTGCCGCTGGCGGCGTACACCGGCTGGAATCTGGGCTGGCTGCCCAACAGCTATCAGCATTTCGCCGCTACCGATACTGTCCGCCAGGTCACGCTGAGTGACGGTAGCCAACTCGAACTGAACCTGAACACTGATCTGACCTTCAGCAATTACAAGGACGAACGCCGCGTCACCCTGAAAAAAGGTGAAGCGTTCTTTACGGTCAGCCACGACATGGCCCACCCGTTTGTCGTCCGCGCAGGCGAAGGCAGGATTCGCGTCACCGGGACGCGTTTCAATGTCTGGATGTATCAGGACCAAGTGCGTGTGAACCTGATCGAAGGTTCGGTGCTGGTCGCCAGCAATCGCTCATTGCCGGGCGATGGTTTGCGCCTCGGCCCGTCAATGCAGGCGCGCTACAAACAGGGCGATTACATACCCCAGATCAGCCAGACCTACCCTGGTGATACCTCGCTGGCCTGGCGCAACGGCAAATTGGTACTTGATAACCTGGCACTGAGCGAAGCACTGCCTCTGATCAACCGTTATCTGAGCAATCCATTGGAGCTGGCGGATAACAGCACCGGTACGATTCGCGTGGGTGGCATCTACAACATCAAAGAGCTGAACAATCTCGCCAACAGCCTGCCCAAAGTGCTGCCGGTCTACCTGACCCGTAACAAGGAAGGTAACCCGGTGATCAACTCGATACCGCAACAACCGCCAAAAAGCTGAAGGCCGCACCCCTTGCAGGATGCGGCCCTCTGGCTCAACGTAATTGACGCTCGGGCTTACTGAGTGGCGACCTTCCCCACTTTGTCCAGTGTCTGGCGCACAGTCTGCACCTGATACTGCGGGTCAGCCTGAATCTGCTGTTCGGTGAACGGCAGGACACTCCACTGTTTCTTCGAGAACGCCTCGGTCTGATCCCGCGAATACTTCGACGCCGGATCGCTCGACAGCGAGAACGCCAGTAGCCCCTGGGCGTGCGGGCCCTTTTCGTCAAAGGTCACGACTTGCAGGTAGCTGGTGCCACTGACCACTTCGAGTTTGCCGTCTTCACGCGGCACGCTTTGGATAGCGTTGTAGATGCCTAGCGTGCCCGGCCCACCGTGAATTGGCGTCTGTTGCCCGCCGCTGCTGACAACCTGGATATCCCCCCAGCGGGTCTGCGGCTTGAGGCCCATTTTTGTGCTCGACTCGACCGATGCCAACATGGCCTCACGCAGTGCCTTGGCCACGGTTGGCTGCTCGACCGCCAGACCGCGCGGCGTGTGTTGCGCATCTTTGGGATCGAACGCGACACGCCAGACATCCGGCGAAGCCTGCAAGGCCTGCATGATGTTGTGGAAATGCATCAGGCCCATACCCGAATCAAGATTGGCACGGCCATCCCAAGCTTTAAGGCTGGTGCAAACCGGCTTCAGCGCTGGCGCATCGACACCGAGGTCAGAGGCACAGAACTTCAACAGATCCGGCACCACCTGAGTCGCCAGGTACACCTGATCGTCCATCACCATCTGCTGCAGATCCTTCACCGCCAGCGGGCCTTTTTTACTCAGCGTGCTTAAGCGATCCAGAGCAAACCGGGAGCGCAAGCCCAATGGTTGGCTATCCTGACTGATCAGCGGCGAGAAACCGGTCAGCGGTTGCGCCGGGTTGGCCAGCCACGCCGAGTCGTTGGAGTGCTGAACGAAGTCCTTGCGCAGCAGTTGCGGCAATTGGCTGGAAGCATAAATACCCTGCTGCGCCGCTTGCGGATCAATGTCCCATGCGCACGCGCTGTTGGAGCCATCCAGCACGATCATCTGCGTGCCGATACGCGGATCACTGCACTTGGCCAGTTTCTCGGCGTTGACGTTCGGCACCACCGACAGGTTCATGTACAGCGTCTGGCCTTTGTCATCCACGGCCAGGGTGTTGACCCACGGAATGCCCTGAATCTTGTGTACCGAATTTTGCAGTTCCTGAAGCGTGGACGCCTGATTCATCGCGTACCACTGGTTCAGCACGCGATCATTGTCGATATTGGCATCGCGCAGGCTGTAGGCGAACTGATTGTCCCAGTCGAGCTTGCCCGGCCACTGCACGATCGGGCCAAACTGCGAGCTGTAGACATCACGCGAAACCGGCACCACCTGGCCGTCGGCCTGTTTGACCTGCACGGTCACGGTCTGCTTGTTCAGCGGCAAGGATTGGCCATCGAGCATATAGCGTGTGGAATCCTTTGGATCGAGTTGCAGACGATACAAAGTGAAGTGTTTCGACGAATCGACCGTGTGCGTCCACGCCAGATGCTGATTGAAGCCGATATTGATCATCGGCAAGCCTGGCAAGGCAGCGCCCATGACGTCGAGCTTGCCGGGGATGGTCAGATGCATTTGATAGAAGCGCATGCCACCGACCCACGGGAAATGCGGGTTGGCGAGCAACATCCCGCGCCCGTTGAACGAGCGCTCGCTACCCACCGCGACAGCGTTACTGCCACGGTCCAGAGCGAAGCGCTGCTGACGCGCATCGGCCAACTGATAGGCCTGCACATCGTGTTCGATCACCGCGCTCGCCTGCGGCGGCGTAGCCCCAGCCAGCGCCTCGGCGAACTGCCCGACGCCACCCTCGACCAGCAGACGGCGGGTCAGCTTCACCAGATCTTGCGGTGCAATCTCACGCACCCACTCGCCCTGACACTGTGGCGGCAAGCCTTGCTGACGACGCTCGCCCAGATAGCGGTTGTAGCCCGCAGCATAGCCTTCGACCAGATCACGCACCTGCGCAGGTTGCGCCTGCCAGAACGCCTTGACCGCTTCCGGTGTGTTGAGCCAGGTAAAGAACACATCGCTGACACGGTTTTCACGCTGCTCGACGGTGAACTGGTCCGGGCCGAAGTAGCGTGAACGCTGACCATTGACCGTCACGATCTCATTGGCCAGCAGACAGAGGTTGTCCTGCGCATAGGCATACCCGATGCCGAAACCAAGCCCTCGCTCGTCCTGCGCACGAATATGCGGCACACCAAAAGCGGTACGGCGAATATCGGCGCTGACATCCGTGGCCGGGCTGAACGCATAGGCCGAACAACTCAGCCCGAAAGCCACGCCGGCCAAGGTCAGTCCCATTAACTGTCTGGAAATTATCACGCTCGCTCCTGATCGACATGCCAAAGAGCGAACCCGGCGCTGGCACGGATCCGCTCTGGAAACACCCACGCGTCCACGCGCAATGAGCCTGTCCAAGAAACGAAGTCAGAGGAAAAAATTTAGGCTCTCCACGTAATCCCCGAAGCAGAATCAAAAGCCCCTCACCCTAGCCCTCTCCCGGAGGGAGAGGGAACTGACCGAGGTGATTGCCAGAGTTACGCCGACTTGAAATACCGAGCCGAACTCAAATCCAGAAGCAGATCAAAAGCCCCTCACCCTAGCCCTCTCCCGGAGGGAGAGGGAACTGACCGAGGTGATTGCCAGAGTTACGCCGACTTGAAATACCGAGCTGGACTGAAATTCAGACGCAGATCAAAAGCCCCTCACCCTGGCCCTCTCCCGGAGGGAGAAGGAACTGATCTGAGGTGACCAAACCCAACCACACCCCGCCCCTCACCACTCCACAGGATGAGCGTTAGCTCGGCTGCAGCTCTTGATCTTGCCGTGCTGGCCCCTTCGGCAGGCTGAGTGGAGGGATTGATCCGGGTGTGGGAGCGCAGCGACCGTTTGGCGAAGCCAAACACAGCGAGAGGAGGTGCAGCGAAGCAAACCGTAGGCGCTGCGCCCGGATCGATCCCGGAGCGAAGGAACCCCGAGCCCCAGCGAGCGGGCCGAACGCCGGGGCCCAGCCTTTTGCTTACTTTTCGGCGTCTGGAAAAGTGAGTCGCTGTAAGAGCGAAACCGCCAGCCGCAACACCCAAAAAAACGGATATACACCCAAAACCCAAAGAACCTGGTCGGCCCAAAGGCCGCCAAGGCCAACCCGCAATCACAAGGAAAAGACAAATCCCCGACAAAATTTCTACATTTTTTCTTTCATGATTTGTCGTGCTGATACGTCTTGTTCTAGAGAGCGCAAAAAAACCACCCCGATCAGACTCTGAAAAGGAGTAATCGCATGTACAACTCGCAACTACCAACGGACGGTAGCCAGGCACCCAAAGGAGTTACCATGAGCCCTCACGCGAGCGATTTCGGGCAACGCGTCGAGCGTCACGGTAACGAACGCATCCGCTTGCTGCTGAAAAGTTTCGGGCTGCGCACCAGCCTGATTCGTCTGAAAGTCATCGACGCCTTGCTGGTCGCCGCACAAAGCGAGCGGCGCCTCGGCGTGCGCGGTGTCCACAGCCAATTGCTGGACCTGGATATTCCGCTGTCCTTCCTCAGTGTGCGTGAGGTGCTCAAGCGCCTGTGCGCCGAAGGCGTGATCACCTTCAATGAAGATAAGAGCTACAGCCTGCATCCACAGGCCGCAGCTGTCCTCAACCACGATTGAAGCGTGCAGCCATCGCCGTCAAGGCTTGACCTTGCGGCGCATCACGCCGTTGATCACCACCACGATCACCGCCACACCGATGGCGACGAACTGAAACGTCTTCTCCGAAATCATGCCGGCATTTTGCAGCCAAGACAGGCCGAGCATGATGGCCAGGACCGACACGGCGATCAGAATCGAATAAATCAAGCGTTGCTTGTGGGTCATTGCGGCTTCCTGAAACTTTGAAATGTATCCGGTTTGTATCCGTTTGCATGCCATGCACTTACCGTTCTACGGGGATGCGCCGCTGCAATCGGGGTCTCATGTTACAGCCGATGAAGAGTTTTGGCTTCATGACGGCGTAACCATGAGGAATTTTCAAAATGCTGCGTCGAATCACCTGGCTGATTCCCATTCTTGCCCTGCTGACCCTGAGTGGCTGCATCATCTTCCCCCACGGCGGCTGGCATGACGATCACCACCGTTACTACCAGGGTGGCCCTGGTTATTACCAACATCGCTAGAACAGGATTGTTCGCCCTGCCCGCTTGCCAATGAACAGACCGTGGCAGGAAATCAACAAGTCCGATTAACTTCAAACAAAGCCCGCCCCGTTGCGGGCTTTTCTGTTTTTGCCAAATGCTTCTATAAATCGCTCTAACTTGTGCGCTGCGCTAAATCAAATCACTAAATAAGTTGCAAGCATTTGAAATCTAATGTCGCAGCAAAACAATAGGCTGGACGCACATCTGCAACTAATCTCTGGCAACTTCCTTTCACTCACTAACAGGAACGTTTATGCAGAGAACTCTTATACAGATCCGGCCGCAAAAAGCGCTCGGATTTTGTTTGGTGATCAGCGCGTTTGAACTTCTGACGTATATGGCCAGCGACTTGATCATGCCTGCGATGTTAAGCGTTACCACCGAACTTGATGCCGATGTGCGGCATGTACCGAACGCTTTCAATCTTTATCTGCTTGGCGGTGTCTGCCTGCAATGGCTGATTGGGCCGCTGTCCGATCAATGGGGGCGAAGGCGGGTATTGTTGATCGGCTGCGCGTTATTTGCGGTCGCCTGCGCGGGGGCCTACAGCACCGAAAGCATTGAAGCCTTCAATCTACTGCGACTGCTGCAGGGCATGGGCCTGGGTTTCGTTGTGGCGGTCAGTTATCCGGCCCTTCAGGAAGTGTTCTGTGAAGCGGATGCGGTGCGTTTGATGGCTCTGCTCGGCAATATCGCCCTGCTTTCACCCTTGATGGGGCCGCTACTGGGCATTCTGCTGCTGCAATGGTTGTCTTGGCGCGAATTGTTTCTGGGGCTGGGTCTGGCCGCGTCGATGGTCTGGCTGGGGCTTTTTGCCTGGATGCCGGAAACCGTCGGCGTCGCCCGTCGAGACGGACACAAGCAACCGGCCGTGCGTTTCTCCTTGCGCCAGACTTGCAAGCGTTATCGCGCCCTGTTCGGCAATCGCCGATTCCTCGCCGCCAGTTTGGCGCTGGGGCTGATGAGCCTGCCGCTGATCGCCTGGATCGGCCTGGCGCCATTGCTGCTGATCGAGTTGCTCGGGCTGACGCCGCTTGAATATGGCGTCTGGCAAATCCCGATTTTCTCTGCGGTGATTGTCGGCAATCTGATCCTTGACCGGTTGCTGATCACTCACGCCTTGCCGCAACTGATCCGCTTGGCGCTCTGGCCTTTTTGCCTGGGGCTTCTGGCCCTGATCGTCTGCGCACTGGCTGGCGCCGGACTCGGTCCGGTGGTCGCCAGTCTGGCGTTGTACGCAGTCGGATTGGGTATGAGCAATGCCGCGCTGTATCGGTTGGCGCTGTTTGCCAGTGATGACAGCAAAGGTCTGGTATCGGCACTGGTCGGGATGATTTCGATTGCCGTGATGGGCCTCGGCGGCTTGCTGATTGCTGCCATCGGCGGTGGCGCAAGGCTCGAGCTTTTCGCGCTTTGCGCCGCTTTCAGCGGCTTGATGTGTCTCCCTCTGTTGCAGGGTTTGTTGCAACGCACCCCTCCCGACTCCGCCTCTGCTCAGTAAAGGAATATTGAATGCATCACTTCCCCGCCAGCGATGCGCTTTGCGCGTTGCCACACCCCTATTGCCCGGATTCCGTGCCGGTGGGCCTGTTCGATCAGGCCATGACCGAGATCAGTCGGTTTCATTGCCGGCACACCCCCGGCTACGCCCATTGGCTGAACGCCAACGGCCTCGACGAACAGGACCTGGACAGTCTTGATGACTGGGCCCGTCTGCCGCCGATTCTGGCGAACTTCTTCAAACAGCAATTGCTGCTCAGTCCGACCGGAGAGCGCGCCCTAGAACTGACATCGTCCGGCACCAGCGGCCAGAAAAGCCGTATGCGCTATGACCCGCGCAGCCTCGCGGGCGCTCAGTTCATGGTCGAGCGGATCTTCAGTCATTACGGCTGGTACTCACCAGATACGCCTTGCAATTACCTGCTGCTGAGCTACGAACCGCAAGGTGCGATCACCTTGGGAACGTCGTATACCGATCAGTTCCTGTGCCGCTTTGCTCCCGTCAACCGCGTCGCCTACGCGTTACGCAGTAACGGCGACGGCCATCAATTCGATGTGTTCGGCGTCATCACGGCCCTGCAATCGTTCGCCGCAGAAGGCCTGCCCGTGCGCATTTTCGGTTTCCCGGCGTTCCTTTGGCAGACCCTGCAACACATGCAGGCCACCGGCGTGCCTGAGCTGAAACTGCCGGCAGGTTCGCTGGCATTTTTTGGCGGTGGCTGGAAAACCCGAGCCAGCGAGGAAATCCCCAAACAGCAATTGTATGGACGCATCGCCCGGCAACTGGGCATCGAAATCTCGCGGTGCCGCGACGGTTACGGTGCAGTCGAGCACGCCGTGCCGTACATCGAATGTGACCGGCATCATTTTCATGTGCCGGTTTACGCCAAGGCGTACGTGCGCAATGCGCAGGATTTTTCCATCCAGCCCTACGGCCAGCAAGGCTTGCTGGGATTCGTCTCGCCCTACATTTCGTCCAGCCCGGCGCATGCGGTGGTGATGAGCGATCTGGCGACGCTGCACCCGGGCTCAAGTTGCGGCTGTGGCCTCGCCAGCGACTGGTTCGAACTGCATGGCCGTGCGGGCACCACCGCCGGCAGGAGTTGCGCGATGGCCGCCTCCGAATTATTGGGGAGGCACTGACATGTACCTGCTCAACGGAGAGCTTTTCGCTGAAATTGACCTCGACAACGCACTGGCGCAACTGCATCAGACCTTGCCGCACCACCTCAGCACACCGCTGGATAGCGCCGTCGTTCTGACCGCCGCGGGCAACTTTGCGCGGCATCTGCACAGCGCCGAACTGCCGCTGGATGACGAACAACGCCTGGCGCTGATTGATTTCTGTCAGCCTCACGCCCTGCAAACCAAACTTGAACGCGAACTGGGTGATCAGGCCGATTCACTGCGGCGTGTTGATTATCAGCAATCGCGCTTTGAGCGCTGGAGCCCCTTGGGCCTGGTGGTTCACATCACCCCGGCCAACGCGCCGCTGCTGGCCTGCTGCGCCATGCTCGAAAGCCTGTTGGCCGGTAACCTCAACTGGCTACGCCCCAGCCGCAGCGACCAAGGCCTGACCGCGCGCCTGCTGCACGCATTGGTGCAATGCGACCCCAGCGCTCAACTCCGCCACTACGTCGCGGTGTTACCCGTAGCCACGGAGCAGATCGGCCGCTTGTGCAAAATGGCCAATGGCGTATCGGCGTGGGGAGGCGAAACCGCGCTGCAAGCCATCCGCCAACAGTTGCCACCCGGATGCCGCTGGATCGACTGGGGGCACCGCATCAGTTTCGCCTACCTGACGCCAGACGCGGCCTCGCCGCCAGCACTGGACGCAATTGTCGATGAAGTCTGCCGACTGGACCAACAAGCTTGCTCCAGCCCGCAATGGTTGCTGGTCGACAGCGACGATCCCGCCGTTGTGCAAGGCATCGGCAGCGCACTGGCCGAGGCATTCGAGCGTCGCGTCGGGCAATGGCCGGCGCTGACTCCGACGGTTCAGGAAGCCAGCGAGATCACCAGCCATACCCTGATGGCGCGTCTGGGCCAAAGCTTTTCCGGCAGCACCGGGCAGGTCTGGAGCGCGACGGGCTGGCGGCTGATCTGGAGCCATGATCGGTTGCTTGCGCCTTCGCCGCTGTTTCGCACATTGCTGCTCAAACCACTGCCACGGGCGCGACTGACGCAAACGCTGCTGCCTTGGCGCAACGTGTTACAGAGTTGCGCGCTGGTCTGCGGTGAGGCGCAGATCAATGAACTCGCACGCACATTGATTGCAGCGGGCGTCAGCCGAATTACGCCGATCAATGCGATCCATGACGGCTACGACGGCGAGCCCCACGACGGCGTTTACGCACTGCAACGCCTGAGCCGCCGCGTGTCGGTCAGCCTCGCGCCAACGCAGTTGCCCACCCATATGAACCTCGACCAGCCACCTTGCGCACTCACACTGACAGGTCTGCCGATCACCGACAAAGCAGCGTTTATCGGGCAACCGACGACAGCGGCGGCGCAGCTGTTTTTCCGCTCCGGCGGCAGCAGCGGCACACCGGCGCTGTCGGGCTTCAGTTACCGCGATTTTCAACGGCAAATGCGCGCGACGGCCGATGGGTTGTTCGCGGCGGGCCTTGATCCGCGCCGCGACAAGGTGATGAACCTGTTCTTCAGTGGCGGCTTGTACGGCGGCTTCTTCAGTTTTGCCAAAGTCCTGGAATTGCTGGGTGCGACGCACCTGCCCATGGGCGCGCCGGCCGACGATGATTACCGCGATATTGCGCAAGTGATCATCGAGCAGCGCGTGACCGTGCTGATCGGCATGCCCAGCACCCTGCATCGATTGTTCCTCAACGAGGGGCCGCGTCTGAGTCGTTATGGGGTGATTGAAAAGGTTTTCCTCGGCGGAGAGCACATCAGCGATCAGTGCCGCGAATTACTGCATCGCTGCGGCGTCGCCAGCATCCGTTCGGCGGTGTACGGCAGTGTCGATGCGGGGCCATTCGGGCATGCCTGCGCCGCCACCGGCGACGGCGTGTTTCATCTGATGGACGCTATCCAGCAGCTGGAAATCGTCGCACTGGAGCAGGACAAGCCGGTCATTGGCGATGAAATCGGCCGTTTGCTGTTCACCTCCAAAGCACGTGAAGGGCAACAGGTGCAGCGCTATGAAGTCGGCGACACCGGCCGCTGGCTGCACGGCGACTGCCCGTGCGGGCTGAATTCGCCGCGTTTCGAATTGCTGCAACGACACGGCCGGCTGCTGCGCATCGGCAGCGATTTCATCTGTCTGAACGAACTCGCCCGGCACTTGCAGGCGCCGTTTCAGTTACACCTCGATCACGCCCCCGATGGCCTCGAGCGCCTGCTGATTCACAGCCCTGGCGAACCCGCAGACATTCTCTGCCGACTCGAGGGCTACGCGACGCTGGCGACACTCGTGCGCACCGGGCTTCTCACCGTGCAGGCGCAAACCTGTGAGCCGCAACATTTCGACAGAAACAAACACAGCGGAAAGATACCGCCAGTAATCGATTCGCGCCGTTAACAGCGATCGTCAGCCATGGCCAAAATAATTAACGAGAGCACCATGAATACAACAACAGAACTTGGCAAGTTGTTCGCTTTTGCCCGCGAACATTCAGCGTATTACGCCAGACATTTGCAAAACGTTGCGCCGCAGACAAACACCCTGGATGAACTTCCGGTAATTGATCCACAACAATACTGGGCAAGTAGCGAAAACCTGGAACAATGGCCGGTACTGACCTCAACGGTCGAACGCGCCCTGGTATTCAAGACCGGTGGAACAACCAGCGCCGGTAAACTTTCAGTATTTACCCGCGAAGAATGGCAGACACTTGTGCGGGACTTCGGCAGCCATCTCGCCGGTCAACTCAATCCCGGCGACCGGGTGGCGAACCTGTTTTTCGTCGGCGACCTGTACGCCAGTTTCATTTTTATCCACGACGCCCTGGCGCACGAACCGGCGGGTGTTACCGAATACCCGTTTACCGGCGACGTCGACCCTGCGGTGCTGGCCGACTCGATCCGCCAACACCGGATCAATGTGCTGGCCGGCGTACCCGCACAATTGCTGACATTCGCCGGCGTGCTGGAGCGTCAGGCGCGAACCCTGGGCGAAGTCGAGACAATCCTTTACGGCGGAGAAAGCCTGTTCACCGGACAATTGCAGGCGTTGCACCGGGTGTTTCCCAACGCGCGGATTGCCTCGATCGGTTACGCCAGTGTCGACGCCGGTTTCATCGGTGCCGCAAGCCGCGATTGCGCACTCGGCGAGCATCGGATGCTGGCCAGCCACAGCGTGCTGGAAATCGTCGATGAACACACCGGTGAAGTGATCGAAGAATGCGACCGAACCGGGCGACTGCTGATCACCAACCTCACCCGCCGACTGATGCCGCTGATCCGCTACCCCGTGGGTGATCTCGCTTGCTGGCGAGAGCCGGCTACCGCGTCGATGCGCAAGTTCGCCTTGATGGGCCGCAGCGCCAGCAGTCAGCGGGTGCGCGTGAGCAGCCTGACTCTGTTGATCGAAGACATTGCCGCAATCGTCGCACGCATCACCGCCAGCGACGACTGGCAACTGGTCATCAGCCAATCGGCCAACGTCGATATCGTATGCCTGAAATGGCTACCCGACACGCTGACGGCCGAGACCGCTGACGCCAACACGACCTTGCAGCGTGCACTGATCGAGCAATACCCGCTGATCATGCAACTCTGCGCTGAGCGCTTGATCGAGTTGCAGATTACCCATTGCACACCCGATGAACTCGCTCGCCATCCGCGTTCCGGCAAGCGCCAACGCGTCGTCGATCTGCGTGTCTACGCCACGCCCGGACCGGAGCAACGTCCATGGACAACTTGACGCTGCGCAGTTATCGCCGATCCGACGCCAGGGCGATCAGCCATCTGTTTCGGGAAATCTATGGCGACCACTACGTGCAGCCGCACGTGTATTTGCCGTTGATGATCAATCAGAACCATGGCGAGGGTCGCTGGCATTCGCTGGTGGCGGAATCCGGGAAAAAAATCCTCGGCCACGCCACGTTGTGCAGAAACGCGGGATCGCCTACGGCGGAACTGGCGTTGAGCGTGGTCCATCCGTCAACACGCGGGCAGAACATCGCGACGCAGTTGGGCATGCGGCTGTTGATCCATGCCCAGGCACTTGGTTGCCACGGCGTGACCATCAAACAGGTGACGCAGCATCTCTACACCCAACGCATGGCTGACCGACTCGGTTTTTGCAGCACCGGGTTGTTGCTTGACTACGTACCCTCACCGTTTGGCGAGCCACTGCCGGAGTCCATCGTCATCGGCTACACCCTTGTGGAAGGCTATCGCCGCCCGCTCCCGGCATTGTCCTGGCCGCAAAGCTGTCACGATTTCATGGCGCATTTGTGCGGCGTATACGGAACACACGACAAAGAAGCGCGTTGGGTGGGAGAGCCGATGCAGGTTGAACAATGCTCAGGACGTTATGACGTGGTGCTGAAAAAACTCGACGCCGGCTTGCTTCAACAGCTACGACGACTGCCCGAACACTGGATGATCTCGATCAGGCTAAGGCTGGCAACAGGCTTCGCCAATGCCGTGGATAGCCTGTCGGCAATGGGCTTCGTCTTCACCGGGATTGCCCCGAATGAACGGGGCGCTGGATGGTTGGCTTTGTTTCATCGAGGCTATCGCGCGCGATCGCTGGAGCTGCGCTGCCCACACCTGCAACGACTGCATGATCAGGCTCAACAACGCGTCGCAGCACGCTGAAGCGAGGCGTTGCCGGGTTCTTGCACATCAACCAGCCCGTTCAAGCGTTGAGCGGGCTAAACGGTCAGCCTCAAGCTTTAGCTTTGACACCTTCATCGACCGGTTTCGCGGCGTTGCCTTCACCGTAGGTCTTGAGGTTCTGCAGGACATAGATCGCTTTCTTGAACTCGGGAATCAGACTCTGGCCGTAAGCGTTGCCATTGAGGCCATTATTCTGAATGGCGTCGAGCTGGGTCGCGAAATACTCCAGGGCGTTGAATTTGGCATCGATATCTTTGGTCACGCCAAAACGGTCGAACTTGTCACCGGCGTTCTTCAAGGTAAACGACGTGATCTCGGAGATCAGGCCGCGGCTGCGCAGCATCTCGCTCAGATTTCCCAATTGCTTTACCGAAACATTCGCAGGATCAAAGCCCTTGATGGCCTTGCGCATGCCCTGCTTGTCCATTTCAGCGGTATTCAGCGCGGTGGGATTGGTACCGACCTTGGTCAGCATCTGCTGCACTTTGATGCTCTGGGCCACTTGTTTTTTCGCGCCGGTGTTACGAACCATAACGCCTGCCTTGCTCTCCCAGCCGCCGACAATACCGATCGTCATGAAAAGACTCCCTGTGAAATGAACATAAAAAGTATCCGTATTGAACGGCAATAATGGACGCGAGTATCGGCGGGCGAATTGATGGCACCAACCTATTTATGCACATTTTTACAATTCTTGTACATTCTCGATACAAAAGCCAATTAGCCCGTAACGACTGCCCCGAAGCTGTCATGGCAATGCAATGAAATTTGCTTTTTCGAGCGCTAATAGGCACTGATCAGCCGCTATGTATCAGCCATGGTACTGACCAGTCATCGGCACGCGCATTTTTTAGGACGCGAGTACCTAAAGCTTCCAGGCACCACGACGATACGCTGTAGATACCCGCACTGTTCTATCCCCGCCCCCTAATAAGAAACGCTGCTCAAGGACCGGTCTCCATGCCCGCATTCCGCACTATTCAGGCTCGCTACACGCTGTTTCTGGTTCTGTTCATCCTGCTGTTGTCGGTGTTGACCGTGGTCGGCATCAGCCAACTGGTCGCCCCCAAGTTGCGTCACACCGAAGAACAGGTGGTACTCAACCGCATCGCCGAAGTCGCCGAGCAGATTCAGGGCGAGTTGAACAAAGTGCAGGCGCAACAGCGCAGCATCACCCAGACCATCCCGCTGCTCGACAGCACCGCCATCGACGCGGTGCTGCCAGGTCTGGTCGATCAATACGGCGAGCTCAAAGTATTCGGCGGCGGGATCTGGCCTCTGCCGGGGCAACGTGAAGCCGGGCGCAACAAATTCAGTACGTTCTGGCACCGCGATGCCTCGGGCAAACTCGCCGTCAACACGTTCTGGAACAGCGACGCGGCGCCCAACTATTACGACCAGAGCTGGTACAAAGGCGGCATGGCCACACCACGCGGTCAATGCGCCTGGGCGGCGGCGTATAAAGACGACGCCAGCGCCGAGCCGCGCACCAACTGCGCCATGGCCATCCAGAAAAACGGCAACGCGTGGGGCGTGTCGACGATTGACGTCACCCTCGGCTTCTTCAACGATCTGGTGGCGCGCAAGGAAAAAGACCTCAACGCCGAGATGCTGATCGTTGAAGCCGACGGCAAGATCATCAGTAACAGCTCGCGCATCAGTGGCCCGATCGTGCTGAAGAACATCAGCGAACTGGCCGGCACGTCGACTTTCGCCAGCCAAGTCAAAGCCGGGCTGCAAAGCCGCGATCAGGCGCAGCGCATCGAGTTCGATAACAACGGCGAAGCCAGCACGTTCTTCATGCGGCCGATTGAAGGCACGCCGTGGTTCCTCGCCACGGCGCTGCCGACGAAAATGCTCACCGCCCAGCGTGATGACGTCCTCAGCACCTTGAGCCTGTTGCAGATTCCACTGGTGATCCTGCTGGTGCTGTTGCAGGTCTACGCGATTCGTCAGTTGGTGCAACGCATGAAAGCCTTGAAAGCCAACATCGATTTGCTGTCCAGCGGCGATGCTGACCTGACCCGGCGCATCACCATTCGCGCCGAAGATGAACTTGGCGCCATCGGTCACTCGGTGAACACCTTTATTGCCTACCTGCAAAACATGATCGGTGAAGTCACCCAGGCTACCGGCGCCATGGCCTCCAGCCTGGATAACCTGCAACGCACCTCGGCACACACCAGCCAGATTCTGTTGCGTCATGCTTCGGAAACTGATCAGACCGTTACCGCCATCACCGAAATGAGTTCGACGGCAGAAAGCGTTGCGCAGAACGCCGCCGAAACCGCCGCGTTTACCCAGCGCGCCAATGAAAACGCCGACCGTTCGCGGGTGGTGGTGGGCGAAGCGACCAACAGCGTGGTCGCGTTGATCGATGAAGTGGCCAGTGCGACACACAAAGTTGAAAACATGCAGCAGGACGCCCAGCGCATCACCGAAATTCTCGGGGTGATCGGCGCGATTGCCGGGCAGACCAACCTGTTGGCGCTCAACGCGGCCATCGAAGCGGCACGCGCCGGTGAACAGGGCCGTGGTTTTGCCGTGGTTGCCGATGAAGTGCGTGCCCTCGCCGCGCGCACCCAGGCCAGCACCTCGGAAATCAACGAGATGTTGACGCGTCTGACTCAGGGCGTGAGCTCGTCGGTCAGCGCCATGGAAAACACCCAGGCCAGTTGTCAGTCCGCCGCCGACGCGACCGCACGGGTCAACTCCGGTCTGGATGAAATGGCCGGTTCGGTCAGCCACATCAACAGCCTCAGCACCCAGATCGCCACCGCCGCCGAGCAGCAAAGCGCCGTGACCGAAGAAATCAACCGCAGCATGGTGCAGATCCGCCACATGGTCGATGAGCTGGTGCAGAGTGGCAAAGCCAGCGAACTCAACACTCACCAGTTGCTTGAAGCCAACAGCCGGGTGAGTGCGATCATGGGGCGTTTCAAAGTGCGCTGATCGAAGCTCCCATAAGGGTTCTCTGCCCAACAGATAACCCTTGTGGGAGCGAGCCTGCTCGCGAAAGCGATCTCTCAGTCCCCGCTTCAGTGTTTGAACTACCGCATTCGCGAGCAGGCTCGCTCCCACAGGTTGGTGCTGCGTTTTGCAACAACTGGAAACATTGCGTTGATGCCCGGCGGCAAAAACCGGTCAAAATGCGTGCTTTCCGATTGTCACCCGAGCCGAGAATCCGTTATGCGAACCCACCTGCGTCTGCTCGCCCTGAGCGCCCTGTTCATCTCCGCAATGGCCCAGGCCGCCGACCTGATACCGATCGAAGTCCACCGCGACGCCAATTGCGGCTGCTGCAAAAAATGGATCAGCCACCTCGAAGCCAATGGCTTCAAAGTCGAAGATCACGTCGAAAACGACATGAGCAGCTTCAAGCAGCAACATGGCGTACCGCCGCGTCTGGCCTCGTGCCACACCGCGATCATCAACGGCAAATTCGTCGAAGGCCATGTGCCCGCGGAACAGGTTCTGGCCCTGAGCAAGCGTGACGATCTGCTCGGCGTCGCCGCACCGGGCATGCCAATGGGCTCGCCGGGCATGGAAATGGACGGCATGAGTGATGCTTATCAGATTATCGGCCTGAAGAAAGACGGGGCTGACGTGGTCGTGGCGGATTACCCGGCCCATTGATCATCGCGGCGTACGGCGGCCTGTTTCTCGCCGCTTTCGGCGCGGCGACCTTGTTGCCGCTGCAATCCGAGGCGTTACTGGTCGGCCTGATCGTCAGCGAGCGTTACTGGCTGTGGGGGCTGCTGGCGGTGGCGACACTGGGCAATGTACTCGGCTCGCTGGTCAACTGGTGGCTGGGGCGCGGGATCGAGCGCTTTCAGGATCGGCGGTGGTTTCCGGTCAGCCCCGCGCACATGGCCAAAGCGCGCAAACACTATGAGCGCTACGGTCACTGGTCGTTGCTGCTGAGCTGGTTGCCGATCATTGGCGACCCCCTGACACTGATTGCCGGTGTCATGCGCGAACCACTCGGGCGCTTTCTGTTGATCGTCACCCTGGCCAAAGGTGCACGTTACGGCGTGCTGGCCCTGCTGACGCTGGGGTGGCTGGGTTGAACGTTCGGGCGCGGGCATTGCCTGTGTTTAACGTCGGCGTAATCCGCTCGTTCCAGCATCGGCCGATTTCAAACGGAGTTTGACCTTATGTCTGTCATGTTTTCCCGTTGGCTTCCCTCCCTGCTCCTCTGCGCCGCCCTGCCCCTGTCGGCGCAGGCTGCGACGTCAAGCGAAGCGACGCCGGAAGGCCCGGCCTATGGCCCGGAACTGCAAGGCTTCGATTATCCCTACACCCTTAAACACTTTGCCTTTCAGTCACAGGGCGAATCCCTGCAGATGGGTTACATGGACGTCGCCGCTCACGGCAAGGCCAACGGCCGCACTGTGGTGCTGATGCACGGCAAGAACTTTTGCGCAGCCACCTGGGACAGTTCGATCAAGGCCTTGAGCGAGGCCGGTTACCGGGTGGTCGCACCGGACCAGATCGGCTTTTGCACCTCCAGCAAACCCGACAACTATCAATACAGCTTTCAGCAACTGGCGACCAACACTCAGCAGTTGCTCAAAGCGCTGGGCATTCAAAAAGCCACGCTGCTCGGTCATTCCACCGGCGGCATGCTCGCCACGCGTTATGCCTTGCTGTTCCCCGAGCAGGTCGAGCAACTGGCGCTGGTCAACCCGATCGGACTGGAAGACTGGAAAGCCCTCGGCGTGCCCTATCGCACCGTGGATCAGTGGTATCAGCGTGAGCTGAAAGTCACTGCCCAAGGCATCCGTGATTACGAACGCACCACTTACTACGACGGCCGCTGGAAACCGGAATTCGACCGTTGGGTAGACATGCTCGCCGGCCTGAGCAAAGGCCCGGGCAAGACTCAGGTCGCGTGGAACTCAGCGCTGATCTACGACATGATTTTCACCCAGCCGGTGTATTACGAGTTCAAGGACCTGAAGATGCCGACCCTGCTGCTGATCGGCACCTCCGACACCACGGCCATCGGCAAAGACCTCGCGCCGCCTGAGGTGAAAGCGAAAATCGGCCATTACGACGTACTCGGCAAACAAGTGGCCAAGCTGATCCCGCAGTCGACGCTGGTGGAGTTTCCCGGCATGGGCCACGCGCCACAAATGGAAGAACCGGCACAGTTCCACAAGGCCTTGCTCGGCTGGCTGAATACAACCAATCCCGTTCGTTGATGAGGTAAGGCTGATGGCGGTGCAGATTGCAGTAATCGATGACTGGCAGGACGTGGCCCGCGACGTGGTCGACTGGTCGGTGCTCGATAGCCTCGGTGAGGTGACGTTCGAGCACGATTACCCGGCGGACAATGCCACACTGGCCGAGCGACTGGGCCGCTATCAGGTGATCTGCGTGATGCGCGAGCGCACGCGCTTCGATGAGGATTTGCTCAAGCGTTTGCCTCATCTGAAGTTGCTGGTCACCGGCGGCATGCGCAACGCAGCGCTGGATATGCAAGCGGCCGCCAGGCTGGGGATCAAGGTTTGCGGCACCGACAGTTACAAGCATGCCGCGCCGGAATTGACCTGGGCGCTGATCATGGCGGCCACGCGCAATCTGGTGAACGAAGCCAATGCCCTGCGCGACGGTCACTGGCAGCAAGGGCTGGGCGGCGATCTGCATGGCAAGACCCTCGGGATTTTGGGTCTTGGCAGCATCGGCCAGCGCGTCGCGCAGTTTGGCCAGGTGTTCGGCATGCGGGTGATTGCCTGGAGCGAAAACCTCACCGCCGAACGCGCTGAACAGGCTGGCGTGACGTACGTGAGCAAACAGGCATTGTTCGAACAGTCCGATGTGTTATCGGTGCATCTGGTGCTCAGCGAGCGCAGTCGCGGGCTGGTCGATGCGCAGGCACTGGGCTGGATGAAGCCGACGGCCCTGCTGGTCAACACCGCCCGCGGGCCGATTGTCGATGAGGCGGCGCTGATCAAGGCGTTGCAGAAACAGCAGATCGCCGGGGCGGCGCTGGACGTGTTCGAACAGGAACCGCTGCCCGCGATGCACCCGTTTCGAACGCTGGACAATGTACTGGCGACGCCGCATGTCGGGTATGTCAGCCGGCAGAACTATGAGCAGTTCTTTTCGCAGATGATCGAGGATATTCAGGCTTGGGTGGCTGGTCATCCAATCCGTGCGTTAAATTAACCCCCACTGTAGGAGCTGCCGAAGGCTGCGATCTTTTGATCTTCGCTTTTAAATGCAAAATCAAAAGATCGCAGCCTTCGGCAGCTCCTACAGGTGTTGTCTGTGGTCAGCCGATCAACTAACTGCCCGCACCACAACAGTGCAACCGCACTTTCCGCTAGCACAGAATCGTGACCGATCAGTCACCGTTTTAGCCCTCCCTCGCAGAAAAACCTGCACTTCGTCGGTGCGTTCCCCCCTCAAAAGCACGGTGGGCGTGGCCTGCCAACCGATTGTCGAACAATTTACCCATTTGCTCCGCCCCGCTCTAGGATCTGGCCTAGACTGACTTTCGCGGGGTAAAACCGACCGGTCACATCGCGGAAAAAAAGTCGAAACTTTTGCGCGCGGCGGCTGGTCATCTGAAAGACAGGGCCATAGCGACTGGTGCAATCCTTGCAACGGCCCGTTCACCCATTCTGCTTGCGCGTGTTGGGTAGCGTTTGCTCACCGATGCGTGGCGCGTTTGCGCCCGGCCACAGGACTTGGCCATGGACATCGCTTGTTCAAGACAAGAATCAGATCAACGAGACGGGAGATTCATATGATCAGTGCGGCATTGGAAATTCAGGGAGAGCGTGCTCAGCAGGCGGTTGGTGAATCGAGCACCATCAGTGTTCCTGGCAGCCGACAGATCAACATCCCCGGCACAAAAACGCTGACTCCGGTAGCGAGCCAGAATCCCAACAAGAAAAAAGTGTTGTTCGTCACCTCGGAAATCGCCGATCTGGTCAAGACCGGTGGTCTGGGTGACGTCTCCGCTGCACTGCCCCGGGCCATGGCCCATCTGCACGACGTGCGCGTGTTGATCCCCGGTTACCCGCAGGTGATGCACAGCGAAAACCCGATCCATATCATCGGCGAACTGGGTGGCCACGCAGCGCTGCCACCATGCAAGATCGGGCGCATGGACATGCCGGACGGTCTGGTCATCTACGTACTGATCTGCCCCGAACTCTACGAGCGCGAAGGTTCGCCCTACGGCGCCAACAACGGCCGCGACTGGCCGGATAACCACATTCGTTTCGCCCGCCTCGGTCTGGCCGCCGCCGACATCGCCGCCAACCTCGCGCAAATTCACTGGTGCCCGGATCTGGTGCACGCCCATGACTGGCCGGCCGGTCTCGCGCCTGCCTATATGCACTGGCGCGGGCAGCGTACGCCCACCCTGTTCACCATTCACAACCTCGCCTATCAAGGCGTGACCAGCCTCGGCTCCTGCCCGGAGCTGGGGATTCCAGCCCATGCCCTGCAACAGGAAGGCATGGAGTTCTACGGCAAAATGTCGTTCCTCAAGGCCGGCATGGCGTATTCAAGCCATATCACCACGGTCAGCGCCACTTATGCGCAGGAAATCACCACCCCGGATTTCGGCTGTGGCCTCGACGGCTTTCTCGCCGCCAAGACCCAGCAAGGTTTGCTCAGCGGCATCCCCAACGGCATCGATGAGAGCTGGGACGCTGCGACCGATCCGCACCTGTTTGCACCGTTTGCAATTGGCGACTGGGAAGGCAAAGCGATCAACGCCGCGCACGTGCGTGAGCTGTTCGGCCTCAACGATTCCACCGGACCGCTGTTCGCTGTGGTGTCGCGACTGGTCTACCAGAAAGGTCTGGACCTGACGATAGCGGTATCCGAATACATCGTGCAGAACGGAGGCCAGATCGCAATCATCGGTCGCGGCGAACCGGAAGAAGAACAAGCCATGCGAGAACTGGCGCTGCGCTTTCCTGGGCAGATCGGTGTGCGCATCGGCTTCAATGAAACCGACGCCCGGCGCATGTTCGCCGGCAGCGATTTCCTGCTGATGCCTTCGCGTTACGAGCCTTGCGGTTTGAGTCAGATGTACGCCCAGCGCTTCGGCTCGCTGCCGGTGGCGCGCAATACCGGCGGTCTGGCCGACACCATTGAAAACGGCGTCACCGGTTTCCTCTTCGATGAGTCCACCGCTGAAAGCTATCAAGAGGCCCTGAGCCGCGCGTTCAAGGTATTCGCCTTCCCCGAACTGCTCAACGCCATGCGTTGCCGCGCAATGGCTGCGCCGTTCAACTGGTGCAAAGCGGTTGAACCGTACGCCGAACTCTACGAACAACTGGTCGCCAAGGCGCTGGGTAAAGCTCACCACAAATAACCAGGGAGGTTCACCACGATGCCGTTACGGTCTACTGAAACCTGGCCCCACGGCGCGATCATGCTAGACGCCGAACACACGCAATTTGCGCTATGGGCGCCGGATGCGTTTTACGTGAGTGTCGAACTTGAAAACGGCCAGTCGCTGCCGATGCTGCCTCAGGCAGAGGGCTGGTTTGTGATCAAGGCCCGCTGTCCGGCGGGCACCCGCTACCGCTACAACATCGACGGCGAACTGGAGGTGCCTGACCCGGCCTCCAGAGCCCAGGATGGCGACCTCGACCGCCAGAGTGTGGTGGTCGATCCTCTGGCTTATCAATGGCGACACACGGCCTGGCACGGTCGGCCATGGAGCGAAGCAGTGATCTACGAGTTGCACGTCGGTGCGCTCGGTGGTTTCGCGGAAGTCGAACAACATCTGGCGCGCCTTGCAGGCCTGGGCGTCACCGCCATCGAACTGATGCCGCTGGCGCAGTTTCCCGGCGAGCGCAATTGGGGCTACGACGGTGTTTTGCCCTTCGCCCCGCAAGCCTCCTACGGTACGCCGGAACAACTCAAACACCTGATCGACAGCGCCCACGGCCATGGTCTGGCAGTAATTCTCGACGTGGTCTACAACCACTTCGGGCCGGACGGCAATTACCTGCACCGTTACGCCAAAGGCTTTTTTCGCGAAGACAAGCACACGCCGTGGGGCGCGGCGATCGATTTTCGTCGCAGCGAAGTGCGCGAGTTCTTCATCGAAAACGCGCTGATGTGGCTGCTCGAATACCGTTTCGACGGCCTGCGCCTCGACGCCGTGCATGCCATTGAGGATCCGGATTTTCTCAGCGAAATGGCCCGACGTATCCGCGCGCAGATCGATCCCAGTCGGCATGTCTGGCTGACCGTGGAAAACGAACTCAACCAGTCGAGCCTGCTGGAATACGACTACGACGCGCAGTGGAACGACGACGGCCATAACGCCCTGCACGTCCTGCTCACTGGCGAAACCGATGCGTATTACGCCGACTACGCCGCACAACCCACCGAACAATTGGTGCGCTGCCTCAGTCAGGGTTTTGTTTTCCAGGGCCACATCACCCGCCATGGCGAACCACGCGGCGAACCCAGCGAACACCTGCCCTCCACGGCGTTCGTGCTGTTCCTGCAAAACCACGATCAGATCGGCAACCGTGCGTTCGGCGAGCGCCTGCATCACCTGGCCGATCCGCGTGCCGTGCAGGCAGCGACCGTGTTGTTACTGCTGTCGCCGATGATTCCGCTGATGTTCATGGGCGATGAGTTCGCCGCCGAGCAGCCGTTCCTGTTTTTCACCAGTCATCACGGTGAACTGGCCAAGTTGGTGCGCGAGGGCCGCCGCAATGAATTCGCCGCGTTCAGTGCCTTCACCGATCCGCACAAACGCGAGCAGATTCCCGACCCGAACGCCGAAAAAACCTTTCACGCCTCACAGCCCAGGTTGATCGGCAATGGCAGCGTGAAACAGCAGGAAACCCTCACGCTGTACCAGAAGCTGCTGCAATTTCGCCATCAATACATCATTCCACATCTGTCCGGCACGCAAGCGCTCGGCGCCCATATGCTCGGTTATGGCGCGGTCAGTGCGCGCTGGCGTCTGGGCAATGGCAGCGAGCTGCGAATTGACCTGAACCTCAGCGACACGCCAGTGGTCAACCCTCCACAGACCGAGGCCGTGTGGTTGTTTCAACAGCCATCCAGCGTCGATCTATCGGAATCGGGTGAACTGCCCGCGTATTGCGCGCTTGTCAGCCTCACGGCCGCAATCCCTTTGCAACCTCTGGATGGAGAGCGCCTATGAGCGATGCGCAACTGGAAATACTTGCAAGCCGCGCCGGCCTTGCCGTCGACTGGATCGACGCCAACGGCCGCCCGCAAAAAGTCGCCCCGGCGGTGCTGCGCAATGTTCTGATCGGACTCGGCCACCCCGCCAGCACCGCGCAGGAAATCGACGCCAGCCTGCTGGAACTGCAAGCTGCCCAACAAGACCGGCACTTGCCGCCGCTGCTGACCAGCGATGTTGGCGTCGGCCTTGATCTGGGTCGGTATTTCGCCCCGCAAACCCCGTGCGAAATCCACCTTGAAGACGGCTCGCGGCTGGACCTGAAACTGGACTCTGAAGCGGTACTGCCGGGACTGATTCCGGTCGGCTATCAACAGGTGCACATCGGCGATCAATACTTCACCTTGGCCGTGGCGCCTGAGCGTTGCTTCAGTGTCGGCGATGCGGTGGATAATCCGATTCCCCGTGTTTGGGGTCTGAGTGCGCAACTGTATTCGCTGCGCCGCCCCGGCGATGGCGGTTTCGGTGACACCCAAGCGTTGGAAGATCTGGTCCGCGTGGCCGGTGAACGCGGCGCCGATGCGCTGGCGATCAGCCCATTGCACGCCATGTTCAGCGCCGATACCGGGCGCTACAGTCCTTATTCGCCGTCCAGTCGTCTGTTCCTCAATCCCCTGTACGCCGCCCCCGGCGCGATTCTCGGTGAGCGCGCTTTGCGCGATGCGATCGACGCAACCGGCCTGGCCGAGCAGTTTGCGCAACTGGAAGACCTGACCCTGATCGACTGGCCAAGCGCCGCCGACGCCAAGCAAAAACTCTTGCAAGCGTTGTACGAAGGTTTCATCGCCGGTGACCACCCACTGCACCCGGACTTCGGCAGTTTCCGCCATGCCGGTGGCGAAGCACTGGAAAACCACTGCCGTTTCGAAGCGATTCAGGAAATGCGCGCCGCCCGTGGTGAAAACCTCGACTGGCGGCAATGGCCGGAACACTGGCACGACCCACGCGGCGCAGCGCTCGAAGCGTTTGCCGAGGAATATGCCGAACGCATCGGCTACTTCGCTTTTTGCCAATGGCTGATCCACCGTTGCCTGGAGCGCGCGCAAACCGCTGCACGCAGCGCCGGCATGGGCATTGGCCTGATCGCCGATCTGGCGGTGGGTGCCGACGGCGCCGGTAGCCAGGCCTGGAGTTTCCAGGATGAATTGCTCGCGTCGCTGACCGTGGGTGCGCCGCCGGACATTCTCAATCGCTCGGGCCAGGGCTGGGGCATTTCCGCATTCTCGCCGGAAGGCCTGATTCGCAATGGCTTTCGTGCCTTCATCGACATGCTGCGCGCCAACTTCGCCCATGCCGGCGGCTTGCGCATTGACCATGTGATGGGCCTGCAACGCTTGTGGGTGATCCCCAACGGCGCGGCGCCGGCCGATGGCGCGTACCTGTATTACCCGGTCGATGACTTGCTGCGATTGCTGACCCTCGAATCCCATCGCCACCAGGCCATCGTCCTCGGTGAAGACCTCGGCACGGTGCCCGATGGCCTGCGTGAAAAGCTCATCGCCCGTTCCATGCTCGGCATGCGCGTGCTGCTGTTCGAGCAGGACAACACCTTTTTCAAACCGATTCTCGACTGGCCGGACAACGCCTTGGCAACCACCAGCACCCACGATCTGCCGACGCTCAACGGCTGGTGGCATGGCCGTGATATCGACTGGAACGCACGCTTGGGTTTCGTCGATGCCAACGGTGAAATCGAATGGCGGCATCACCGCCAGCGTGAGCGCGAAGGCCTGCGCAACGCGTTGAGCCAGGACCCGCAAAACTTTCGCGAGGAATCCCACGAGGCCGATCAAGTGGTCGATGCCGCTGTGCGTTTCCTCGGCCACACCCGCGCGCCGTTGGTGCTGTTGCCGCTGGAAGATGCGCTGGGCATCAATGAACAGGCGAATCTGCCCGGCACGATCGACACCCATCCGAACTGGTCACGGCGCTTGCCCGGCACCAGTGAGGCGCTGCTCGATGGCGCGGATGCGGCGCGACGCCTGGAATTACTCGCCTGCGCAAGGCTCCAGGCTGCCGAGCGTGACCAATGAATCAAACGCTCATCCAGCCCCTGCGTGCGACATTGCGCCTGCAATTTCATAAAGGTTTTACCCTCGAACACGCGGTGCCATTGGTGCCGTACTTCGCCCGGCTCGGCATCAGCCATATTTATGCCTCGCCGCTGCTCGCAGCACGGGCCGGTTCGATGCACGGCTACGACGTGGTGGACCCGACCCAGGTCAACCCGGAACTTGGCGGCGAGCCGGCGTTACGGCGCTTGGTCAGCACGTTGCGCGAACACAACATGGGCCTGATCCTCGACATCGTCTCCAACCACATGGCGGTCGGTGGCAACGACAACCCGTGGTGGCTTGATCTGCTGGAATGGGGACGGCTGAGTCCTTATGGCGAGTTCTTCGACATTCAATGGCATTCGCCGGACCCACTGATGGAAGGCCAGTTGCTGCTGCCGTTCCTCGGCAGCGATTACGGCGTAGCCTTGCAGGAAGGCACGCTGAAACTGCACTTCAATGCGCAGACCGGCAGTTTCCATGTCGAGCACTACGACCATCACTTCCCGGTGTGCCCGAATGATTACCCTGAGCTGCTGAAATCCACGGATGCACTGAAGCCGTTGGCCGATCGCTTCGGCGCCCTCAGCTATCAGACCGATGCCCATTCACTGGCGATGCCGCTGAAAGAACAACTGCGGCAACAGGCGACAGACCCGCAGATCCTCGAAGCGATCCAGAACAACCTGCAGCACTACGACTCGACCACCGAAGACGGCTTCCACAAACTGCATGAGTTGCTCGAACGTCAAAGCTATCGCCTGGCGAGTTGGCGCACGGCGGCTGACGACATCAACTGGCGGCGCTTTTTCGACATCAACGAACTCGGCGGGCTGCGCGTTGAGCGCCCGGCAGTGTTCGAAGCCACCCACGGCAAGATCTTCCAGTTGATTGCCGAAGGGCTGGTCGACGGTTTGCGCATCGACCACATCGACGGTCTCGCCGACCCGCGCGGTTACTGCCGAAAACTGCGCCGCCGGGTTGATCTGCTGGCGCCGGGCAGGCATCTGCCGATCTACGTCGAGAAGATCCTCGGCGCCGGCGAAACCCTGCACCGCGACTGGGCGGTGGATGGCACCACCGGTTATGAATTCATGAATCAGCTGTCGCTGCTGCAACACGACCCGGACGGCGAATTTGTGCTCGGTGACCTCTGGCAACGGCGTACCGAACGTCCGGCCGCGTTCATCGAGGAAGCGCAACTGGCGCGCCAGCAGATCCTCAACGGCTCACTCGCCAGCGATTGCGAAAGCGTCGCCCAGGCGCTGCTGCAAGTCGCCCGCGATGACCTGATGACCCGCGACCTGACCCTCGGGGCGATCCGCCGAGTGCTGCAAGCGTTGATCGTGCACTTCCCGGTGTATCGCACGTACATCAGCGCCATGGGCCGCTCCGCGCAGGATGAAAAGTTCTTCCAGCAGGCCATGGACGGCGCGCGACAGAGCCTCGGTGAAGGCGACTGGCCGGTGCTCGACTGCGTTGCCGCCTGGCTTGGCGGTACGCCATGGCGGCGTAAACCGCGCGGGCGTTCGCGCAAGATTCTCAAGCATGCCTGCGTACGCTTTCAGCAACTGACCTCACCGGCAGCGGCCAAAGCCGTGGAAGACACCGCGCTGTATCGTTCCGCCGTGCTGCTGTCGCGCAATGACGTCGGCTACAACACCGAACAGTTCAGCGCTCCGCTCAGCGACTTTCATGCGGTCAATCAACAACGGCTGAGTGAATTCCCCGACAACTTGCTGGCCACCGCGACCCACGATCACAAACGTGGTGAAGACACCCGCGCACGTCTGGCCGTACTCAGTGAACGCAGCCATTGGTACGCCGAGCAGATCGAGCTGTGGCGCGCCCTCGCCCGTCCGGTGCGGGTGGATGATCAGATGCCATCGAGCGGCGATGAGCTGATTCTCTATCAAGCGTTGCTGGGCAGTTGGCCGCTGCAACTGCGTGACGACGACCAGGCGGGTTTCGCCGATTACGCCAAGCGCATCTGGCAATGGCAACAGAAAGCCCTGCGTGAAGCCAAGCTGCAAAGCAGTTGGAGCGCACCGAGCGAAAGCTACGAAAACGCCGCGCATGCGTTCACCGAAAAACTCCTCACCGGTGAGGAAGGCGAACTGCTGCGCGCCGCGCTGAGCAAGACCGTCAACAGCATCGCCGCCGCCGGCGCGCTCAATGGCTTGGCGCAAACCTTGCTGCGCATGACCGTGCCGGGTGTGCCCGATTTGTATCAGGGCAATGAGTTCTGGGACTTCAGCCTGGTCGATCCGGACAACCGCCGGCCGGTGGATTACGCCGCTCGCGAACACGCTTTGCAGGAGCCATTGCCACCTGTGGAGTTGCTGGCGAACTGGCGTGACGGGCGTATCAAGCAAGCCTTGATTGCCCAAGTGCTGAACCTGCGCGTGGAGTATGCCGAGCTGTTCCGCCGGGGCAGCTACCAGGCCCTGGAGGTGCTCGGCAGTCAGGCGCACAACGTGCTCGCGTTTGCCCGTGAGCACGCGGGCAAGCAGGCCATCGTGATCGTGCCGGTCCGTTGCGCGACCCTGCTGGAAAACGGTGCTGTACCTCAGGTCGATGCGCTGCGCTGGGGCGATACGCGAGTGGTTTTACCGTTCGCCGCCTCTGCGACAAACCTGAAGGGACTTTTTTCAAGCAGCGCAGTCACAAAAAACAGGGAGCTGAATATCAGCGACGCGCTGGGGGATGTCCCGGTCAATCTCTTTATCCAACACTTAACGTAAGCATGAGTTCAGTTCAGGAGCATTGCGATGAGTACCGACGATAAACGCATCCGCGAATTCGCCTATCAAATCTGGGAATCGGAAGGTAAGCCCGAGGGGCATGAAGAACGCCACTGGGAAATGGCGCGCAAGCTCGCCGAAGCGGAAGCGCTGGCACCGAAGAAACCGCCGAAAGCCACCGGCAGCAAACCGGCTGGCAAGACAGCCGAGGCCAAGGCCCCGGCCGCTAAGCCGAAACCACCGGCCAAAGCCAAACCGGCCAGCGCCGCCAAAGTGATTCCCCCGGGCGAAAAGCCTGCCGAGAAAAAGCCTCGGGCGCCGCGAAAGCCTTCGGCGATCTGACGCTTTAACGACGATTGAACTGAATGACCGTGTGGCGGGTTCGCTCGCCACCGAGGGCTCACTCGCCCTGAAGAAACACATAAACCCTGTGGGAGCGAGCCAGCTCGCGAAGACGTCGGCACATCCGACATCTGTGTCAGCTGACCCACCGCTTTCGCGAGCAGGCTCGCTCCCACAGGGGAAACAGTGTGAACCGAACCATCCCGATTTTTGCAGGAGCAATCATGACCCGTCCAAAGAATGCCGAACCCACCGCGCACGCCGAGCCGTCGAGAATCCGTGAAGGCCTGCCCTTCCCGCTCGGTGCGACCTGGGATGGTCTGGGGGTGAACTTTGCTCTGTTTTCCGCCAACGCCACCAAGGTCGAACTGTGCATCTTCGACGATGCCGGCGAAGTTGAACTCGAACGCATCGAACTGCCGGAATACACCGACGAGATCTACCACGGCTACCTGCCTGATGCGCACCCGGGGCTGATCTACGGTTACCGCGTCTACGGCCCGTATGACCCGGCCAACGGCCACCGCTTCAACCACAACAAATTACTCATCGATCCGTACGCCAAGCAACTGGTCGGTCAACTGAAATGGTCGGAAGCGTTGTTCGGCTACACCATCGGCCACCCCGACGCCGACCTCAGTTTCGATGAACGTGACAGCGCGCCCTTCGTGCCCAAATGTAAAGTCATCGACCCGGCGCACACCTGGGGCAACGACCACCGCGTCAGCGTGCCGTGGGACAAAACCATCATTTATGAAACCCACGTGCGCGGCATCAGCATGCGTCACCCTTCGGTACCGGAGAACGTACGCGGCACCTTTGCCGGGCTGATGGTCGACGACGTGCTCGAACACATTCGCAAGCTCGGCGTGTCTACCGTCGAGTTGCTGCCGATTCATGCCTTCGTCAATGACCAGCATCTGCTGCACAAAGGCATGACCAATTACTGGGGTTACAACAGCATCGCGTTCTTCGCCCCGGACCCGCGCTACCTGGCCAGCGGCAAGATTGCCGAATTCAAGGAGATGGTCGCGCACCTGCACGAAGCCAACCTCGAAGTGATCCTCGACGTGGTCTATAACCACACCGCCGAGGGCAACGAGCAAGGCCCGACCCTGTCGATGCGCGGCATCGACAACGCCTCGTACTATCGCTTGATGCCCGACGACAAGCGCTACTACATCAATGATTCCGGCACCGGCAACACCCTCGACCTGAGCCACCCGTGCGTGCTGCAAATGGTCACCGACTCGCTGCGTTACTGGGCCAGCGAGATGCACGTCGACGGTTTCCGCTTCGACCTGGCAACGATTCTCGGCCGCTACCACGACGGTTTCGACGAGCGTCACAGCTTCCTCGTTGCTTGCCGTCAGGACCCGGTGCTGCGTCAGGTGAAGATGATCGCCGAGCCATGGGACTGTGGCCCCGGTGGTTATCAGGTCGGCAACTTCCCGCCGGGCTGGGTCGAGTGGAACGACAAGTTCCGCGACACCGTGCGCGCGTTCTGGAAAGGCGACGACGGCCAGGTTGCCGATTTCGCCAGCCGCATGACTGCCTCCGGTGAGATGTTCAACCAGCGCGGGCGGCGGCCGTACTCCTCGGTGAACTTCATCACCGCCCACGACGGTTTCACTCTCAACGACCTGGTCTCTTACAACGACAAGCACAACGAAGCCAACGACGAAAACAATCAGGACGGCAGCAACAACAATCTGTCGTGGAACCATGGCGTCGAAGGCCCGACCGACGATCCTGAAATCAATGCCCTGCGCCATCGGCAGATGCGCAATTTCTTCGCCACCCTGCTGCTCGCCCAAGGCACGCCGATGATCGTCGCCGGTGATGAGTTCGCCCGTACCCAGGACGGCAACAACAACGCCTATTGCCAGGACAGCGAGATCGGTTGGGTCAACTGGGACCTGAGCGAGGACGGCAAGGCGTTGCTGAAATTCGTCAAGCGCCTGATCAAGTTGCGTCTGGCTTATCCGATTCTGCGTCGCGGCCGCTTCCTGGTTGGCGAATACAACGAGGACATCGGCGTCAAGGACATCACCTGGCTGGCGCCGGATGCCACCGAGATGACCACCGAGCATTGGCACGATGCGCACAACCGCTGCCTGGGCATGTTGCTCGACGGCCGCGCGCAGGAAACCGGGATTCGCCGCAAGGGTGCGGATGCGACGCTGCTGCTGGTGGTCAACGCCCATCATGACATCGTCAACTTCACCCTGCCGGAAGTACCGGAAGGCAGTTTCTGGACCTGCATGATCGACACCAATCAGCCGTCGATCCGTGGTCAGGAACGCTTCGATTTCGGCCACGAATACTCGGTCACCGGGCGCTCGCTGCTGCTGTTCGAACTGCAACGTGATGAAGAAGACTGATATGGACCTGCACCGTTATCTGAGCCGACGACCAACGGATTATCCGCACACCGCAGCCCTCGGCGGGTGCCTGCGGGCGCTGGTCGAGGCCGGGCTGGATCGTCTGCCGTTACCGGGCAGTGGCCGCACGCTGGAGCGCTTTCAGCAGTTGGCGGAAGTCGGCGGACATGACCTGGGTCTGTGCAAACTGTTTGAAGGCCACACCGACGCGCTGGCGATCATTGAACAACTCGGCGGCTCACCTACGCCGGGCAGCACTTGGGGCATGTGGGCAGCGGAGCCACCGCAAGCACGAGTCAAAGTCAGCCCAGTCGGGCACATGGTCGCGCTGCATGGACGCAAGGCATGGTGCTCCGGCGCCGCCGTGCTCAGCCACGCCTTGCTCACCGCCTGGGATGGCGACGATCAGCAGCAACTGGTCGCCGTCGCCCTCGACCAACCGGGCGTCACCGTCACCGAGCAAGGCTGGCAAGCGGTGGGCATGGCGGCTACTGGCAGCGTCGAGGTGCTGTTCGACGGTGCCGAAGCGCAGGCCATTGGCAATCCCGGCGACTATCTGCAACGCCCGGGTTTCTGGCAGGGCGGGATCGGAATTGCCGCGTGCTGGTACGGCGCCGCACGGCAAATCGCCGACGCGTTGCGCATCCAGTGTGAGCAACGCCCGGAACCGCACGCCCTCGCCCATCTCGGCGCGGTCGATAGCGCCTTGCAGGCCGCGGCGGATGTGCTGCGCTTCAGCGCCTTGCACATCGATGCGCACCCGGAAGACAACGCCGAATTACTCGCCCGTCGTGCCCGCGCGGTGGTCGAGCAGTCGGCTGAACAGGTGATGCGTGAGGTCGGGCGCGCCCTCGGTGCCGGGCCGTTTTGCAAGGATCGCCACTTTGCCCGGCTCAGCGCTGATCTGCCGGTGTTCCTGCGCCAGAGTCATGCCGAACGGGATCTGGCCGCGCTCGGGCAAATGGTGGCCGGGCACTCCGCGGAGGCATGGGCGCTATGAAAACCAATCCGATTGTCGGCCAGGGCACCAGCCTGCACCAATGGCAGGCTTCGCGGCATCTGGCGGAACTGGATAGCATCGACATCCTCAGTCTGGTGCCTCCGGGCGCGCGGGCGGTGATTGTCGCGCCGCACCCGGACGACGAAGTGCTCGGTTGTGGCGGTTTGCTGCAATTGCTCGCTGAGGCCGGTCGGCCTTTGCAACTGATGTCGGTCACCGACGGCAGCGCCAGTCATCCCGGTTCAAGTCGCTGGCCGGTGGAACGTCTGAGCGTGGTGCGGCCGCAGGAATCGGCCGAAGCGCTGCGTCGTCTCGGACTGCCGATGCACCGCGTGAAGTGGCTGCGCGGTGGCTTCAGCGACACCCAGGTGGCGGCTCAGGAAGCGGAGCTGGTCGATTTCATCGAACGTCATCTGCGTCCCGACGACGTGCTCTTTACCACGTGGAGCGAGGACGGACATTGCGACCACGAAGCCGTCGGCCGCGCCAGTGTCGAGGCTGCCCGTCGCGTCGGTGCGACTTGCCATGAACTGCCGGTGTGGACTTGGCACTGGGCAACTCCGGAAGACGCCTTCGTACCGTGGCAACGCGCACGCAAGATTCTTCTGACGCCGGCGCAAGTCGCGCGCAAACGCCACGCGGTGCACGCTTTCGCCAGTCAACTGGAAGGCGATCCTGACGCCGGACTCGGTCCGGTGCTCGCACCGTATGTGCTCGATCGCCTCTTACAGCCCTTCGAAGTGGTGTTTCTATGAGTGTCGAGGATCGCTATTTCGACGGTTTGTTCGCCGGCAACGATGACCCATGGGCGTTCCGTGAGCGCTGGTACGAGCAGCGCAAACGCGCGATCACCCTCGCCGCCCTGCCGCGTCCGCACTACCGGGCAATCTTCGAACCGGGTTGCGCCAACGGCGAGTTGAGCGCCGAACTGGCCGCGCGTTGCGATCGGTTGTTGTGCTGTGACACGGCCAGTGCGGCAGTGACTCTGGCGCGCACGCGGTTGAGCGTGTTCGACCACGCCGAAGTGCGGCAAAACCGTCTTCCGGGCGACTGGCCGGAGGAAAAATTCGACCTGATCGTATTTAGCGAGATCGGCTACTACCTGGATAGTCAGGATCTGACAGAAGTGATCCGTCGAGCCAGTGATTGCCTGACTGCCGACGGCCAGTTCCTCGCCTGTCACTGGCGTCCGCCCATTGACGGCTGCCCGCTGAATGCGCGGCAGGTTCACGACCTGATTCACGAAAAACTGCATCTGCCCCGTCTGGTCTTGCATCAGGAAGCGGACTTCATCCTTGAGGTGTGGAGCCGCGAACCGCGCTCGGTGGCGGCACTGGAGGGCTTGCGATGATCGGCATTCTGATCCCGGCGCACAATGAGGAAGACTTGCTCGACGACTGCCTGAGCGCGGCCATGCGCGCCAGCCGCCACGGTTTGCTGGCCGGTGAAAAGGTTGAAGTGTTGGTGGTGCTCGACAGCTGCACCGACCGCTCGGCGCAGATTGTCAGTCGCTATCCGGTGCTGAGCCTGCACATCGACGCACGCAATGTTGGCCAGGCCCGGGCGGCCGGCGCGCAGCTATTGCTGGAGCGCGGCGCGCGCTGGATCTCTTGCTCGGACGCCGACAGCCGCGTGGCCGACGACTGGCTGGTAGCGCAACTGGGGTTGGGCGCGGACGCGGTATGCGGTACCGTCACGGTCGAACGCTGGCACGAGTCGTTCGATGAAGCGGCGCAAATCCGCTATCACCGGCATTACCATGCCAGCGATGGCCATCGGCATATCCACGGCGCCAATCTGGGCATCAGCGCCGACGCCTATCGCTGGGCCGGGGGCTTTAAACCGCTGGCCTGCGACGAAGATGTGCAATTGGTGCGGGAGCTGGAACTCGACGGCGCGAACATCGCCTGGAGCCATCGCCCGCAAGTGCTCACCAGCGCGCGGTTCGACAGCCGTGCGCGCGGTGGCTTTGGTGACTATCTGCGAAACCTGGCACAGATGGAGCAAAAAAAAGCGGATCAGATTGATCTGTGACGCGACGAACTACGCTTCATGAGCAATACTCTGCTGCGCGGCAATCCAGGGTTCGGAGCGTCGCTGGGCAATCAACCAGCCTTCACGGGTCGGCGGCGTCTGGCAATCACCGCCAAACGCACGACTGAGGGCGAAACAACACAAGGACGTCACACCATGAAACCGTTAACCCTCAGCGACAGCAGTTCGTCGGCGCAAATCTGGAACAGCGCCCCGCAACTGGACAACATTCCGGTCATCAATACTTTAAGTCTGGTACCCGCCGGCGCCCGCGCCGTGGTCATCGCGCCGCATCCGGGCGATGAAGTGGTCACCTGTGGCGGTCTGCTGCAATTACTCTCCAGCCTCGGTCATCCGTTGCAATTGCTCTCGATCACCGATGGCAGCGCCAGCCACCCGGGTTCGCGGCAATGGTCGGAAAAACGCCTGAGCGTGTTCCGCCCGCAGGAAAGCGTCGAGGCCCTGCGCCGTCTCGGCTTGCCAATGCACAGCCTGAAATGGGTGCGCGGTGGTTTCACTGACAACGCTCTGTGCGAACAGCAAGCGCAAGTGACCGAATTCATCAGCCGCTACCTGCGCCCAGGCGATGTGGTGTTCAGCACCTGGCGCGGCGATGGCAACGACGACCATGAAGCGGTGGGTCGGGCCAGCGCGCATGCAGCGGAACAAGCCGGGGCGACCTTCCACGATGTACCAGTCTGGGCCTGGCACTGGCCCGAGCGCGACCAGCAACTGATCCCTTGGGAACGCGCGCGCAAACTGCGCCTCGACACCTGGACCGTCGCGCGCAAGAGCCACGCCACCCATGCTTACGCCAGTCAGCTCAAGGGTGAACCGGCGATTGGTATTGCACCGATGCTGCCGCCGGTGATTCTCGAAAGAATGCGCCTGCCCTACGAAATCGTGTTTGTCTGACGCCGTTTCGGGTGGGAGCGAGCCTGCTCGCGAAAGCGGTGGTTCTACCAACTTATGTATTGGATTTACCGACGCCTTCGCGAGCAGGCTCGCTCCCACAGGAATTGGGTTGTCATCAACCATGATTTGCAAGGAACTGCCGCCCCTCGCCATCAGTCGCATGAATAAGCGGCCCGCAATCCAGAGGAGTGAACGTGTCCAGCGAACCCAAGCGTCATGTTGTCGACGCGCCTGTCATTCATCGTCTTAGGGTGCTGACGGTCAACACCCACAAAGGCTTCACCGCGCTTAACAGGCGCTTCATCCTGCCGGAGCTGCGCGAAGCGGTGCGCAGCACCTCGGCCGATCTGGTGTTTCTGCAAGAAGTGGTGGGTGAACACGAACGGCATTCGAACCGTTACAACGAATGGCCACAAACCTCGCAATACGAATTTCTCGCCGACAGCATGTGGAGCGATTTCGCCTACGGGCGCAATGCCGTTTACCCCGACGGCCACCATGGCAATGCCCTGCTGTCGAAATACCCGATCCGTGAATACCGCAACCTCGACGTGTCGATCACCGGCCCCGAGCGCCGTGGACTGTTGCACTGTGTGCTCGACGTCCCGGGTCACACCGAGGTCCACGCAATCTGCGTGCACCTGAGTCTGCTCGAAAGCCACCGGCAATTACAGCTGCAACTGCTCTGTCAATTGCTCGAATCGCTGCCCGACGATGCCCCGGTGATCATCGCCGGCGACTTCAACGACTGGCAGTTACAGGGCAACGCCGCCCTCGCCCGTCGTGACTACCTGCACGAAGCGTTCGAGCGCCACCATGGGCGCCCGGCCAAGACCTACCCGGCGCGGTTTCCATTGCTGCGACTGGACCGGATCTACCTGCGCAATGCCAGTAGTCATGACCCGCAGATCCTCGGCAACAAGCCGTGGACGCATCTGTCCGATCACCTGCCGCTCGCGGTAGAGGTGCATCTGTAAGCGCATTTCTGACAAGACCGTCCGTCAGCCATGCTTGAACCGCGAGGAAATTCATCTACACCTAAAAAAGCTCAAGGAGTAGCGCATTCAATCCGTTAGATCATGGACTTGATGTAAGGCATCAACTGTAAACGATGCCTAGACCATGACACGCTCAGGGATGAATTCCCCGAATTTGCCCTAGGGAATGACCATGCCGCGCTACTCCACGCACTTGCTGACATTACCGCACGCCTTGCTCCTGCCTGCTTCCTTGCTGATTTTGACCAGCCACCCCGTTTCAGCGGCCTGCACGCTCGTGCCCGGGCCGGGCAATGACAATTTCACCTGTGACAGCGGTACCAGCGGTTCGCTGACGGATCTCGCCGGCAACAACAGCCTGACATTCGCCGCTAACGGCAGCGGTCAGATCAATGGCAGCGTGACCTTCGGCGCTGGAGCCGACCGGGTCGAAATCAACTCCGGCGTGATTACCGGCGCGGTCAATCAGGGCAACGGTATCGATGACTTTGTCATGACGGGCGGCTCAATTGGCTCGTTGGCTCAAGGCGACAGCCGCGATACGTTCTTGATGAACGGGGGCATCATCGTCGGCGCCTTTGAGGATGGCGACGTCGCGCGCATGACGGGCGGCACCATCGGCCGCGTGGACATGAAACTCGATAACAATATTTTTGACCTGTCGGGCGGGCAGATTATTGGCAATCTGGTCACCGGTTTCGGCACTGACACCATTATCGTTTCCGGTGGCCGCATCGGCGGCAACATTAGTGTCAGCGGCGGCAACGACAGCATCACGGTGAGCGGTGGGGAAATCGTCGGCGAGGTTCGCGCCAGCGTGGGTGATGACCGTTTGCTGTGGGATGGCGGCGGCATTATCCGTTCGACGATCCTCATGGACGTCGGCAATGACACCGTCACCCTGCGCAATCTCGACGATAATATTCTTGCGCTGACGCCCAGCGTTAATGGCGGCGTCGGTAGCGATACCCTGTCACTGGATAACACCCGCACGGCCCTGCCCGCGAGCTTCATCAATTGGGAAGCGGTGAGCCTGGTTAATGGCTCGCAACTCGATCTGGGGTCGTCAGGACTGGTGCTGGGGGACGCCGGCACCGGCAGTGGCGTGTTGAACATCGATACCCGCAGCACATTGTTTGCCACACAAGGTACGGTGGCATCGGCGGTGGCGGGTCAGCCAGTGACGCTGAATAACGCGGGGATCATCGATTTGACCCGCAATAACAGCCGCACTGACGATACGCTGACCGTACAGGGCAACTACGTCGGTAACAGCGGCCAGTTACGCTTGCAAAGCGTGGTCGGTGGCGATGATTCACCGAGTGACAAACTGGTGGTCAACGATGGCAGCTTAAGCGGCGGCACGGTGATCACGGTCAGCAACCTCGGCGGACTAGGCGGCCTTACCGAGGTGAACGGCATCCAACTGGTGCAGGCGCAAGGCAGCACGCTGAGCAGCAATAACGCCTTCACCCTCAATGGCCCGGTGTCGGCCGGAGCTTACGATTACTATCTGTTCAAAGGAGGTGTCACTGCCGGCACGGAAAACAGCTGGTATCTGCGCTCCGCCATCGTTGCGCCGCAGCTGGTGAGCGCTCCCAACCCCGATCCAACGCAGCCGCCCATCCTGGTGCCGGTGGTCGCTACCCCCGTAGCGGCGGCGACGCCGGCCGGGAGCCCGCCGTTGCCGGTATTGCCCGCAGCCGTTGCGGGAGCCGAACCGATCCCTTTGTATCGCCAGGAAGTCCCGACTTGGTCGGTGTTGCCGCCCGCTGCCGCGCAACTGACGCTTAACGCCCTGGGCACCTTTCATGACCGTCAGGGCGATCAACGCCTGCTCGCGGAAACCGGTGCATTCGGCGCCGGATGGGGCCGTGTCTATGGTAAAAACTCGAGCAGACCTGGGCCGGCACGGTCACGCCGCGACTGGATGGCTCGCTCAATGGCTTTCAGGTCGGCAACGATCTGTACAGCTCGCAGACGTCCGGCAGCCTGAATCAGCGCTTGGGTTTCTTTGTCGGTCACAGCCGCTTGCAAGGTGATGTCGACGGTTTCAACGAAGGCTTTCAGCACAACAGCGCCGGCAAGATCAAACTCGAGGGCGACAGCTATGGCCTGTACTGGACGCTGATGGCGCCCACCGGCGGGTACCTCGATACCGTGGTAATGGGCACTCGCTTCGACGGAGACAACCATTCCGATCGCGGGGTAAAACTGGACAATCGCGGGCACGCCCTGACGTTGTCCACCGAGGCCGGTTACCCGTTGCCGATCAATGACACCTGGGTGATCGAGCCGCAGGCGCAGCTCATCCATCAGAAAATCTCCCTCGACAGCCAGAACGACGGTATTTCACGCGTCTCGTTTGATTCCGACGGCGCCTGGACCGCTCGCCTCGGCGCACGCCTCAAAGGTCGATATCAGGTCAGCGGCCTTCCTGTCGAACCGTACCTGCGCGCCAATGTGTGGCATACGTTTTCCGCTACTGACTCGGTCACGTTTGGCGACAACGATGTGATTTCCAGCGAACGGAAATCCTCGACAGCGGACATCGGCCTGGGCGTAGTGTTGACCCTTGATCGCGCGGTCAGTGTGTACGCCAGTACCGATTACACCAGCAATATTGACAGCAATGACGTGCGCGGCGTGGTGGGCAACCTAGCATTCGCCTCAGTTGGTAGACCTTCCGTCGACAATTTAAACTCTCTACCTTGCGGCTCTCAATGCGTTCTTCCATACAAACAACCACTTAGTTATGTGCAGAAAAACAAACGCTTGCAAAGCCTGTTTTGCCACTACCGCTCATCGTTCAATTTCTTGACGGCGGCGCGCGACTCTTCTTATCTCTACCTTACTACCCCCGGAATCACTACCGGGACGAGCCTTCGGACACTCGCGAAATCGAGCGGCCACGGTTCGCCCCGCTCCATTCGGTCGCCCCTCGTTCGGGGTAGGAGAGACGCCACATCGAGATGCCGCATGCGCCTGCAAGGTAGACCTCCATGAGAACTTCAATCACCCCACACGAGATCAAAATCACTTTCTGCACAGTGTCGAGTTCTATCTTGCTGTGCTCATCCATGGAGGCGCAGGCCGGTCCTGCGGCGGATGAAACGACCCCGTGGTACCGCGCGGATGTGCCCGTGATGACGTTGCCCGCCACCGTCATCACCCCCGGCCCGCAACGCTTCAGCCCACGGCCCGATCTGCAGGGCACACGCTTGATTACCGAAGACCTCGCACCGTCGGCCTGGGACGAGTTGTACGGTAGAAGCGCCCGTCAGGCGCAAACCGATGTGCTGTCGTCAGGCTACGCAATGCCCGGCAGCGGCGACTTCAAAGGGCCAGCCGTGTTGACCGTACAAGGTGGCGGGCATACCCAGACCATCGGCTTGATCGGCGGCGTCAATCAGATTCAAGCCAATGGCAACGGGGTGCTCACTAGTCGCGCCTTGGCCGATCCGAACACTGACACCCTCAATCTACAAGGCCAGAGCCTCGGGGCCTACTACAGCCTCACTGGTGCGCAAGGCTGGCACGTTGATCTGTCGGCCAGCGGTGGCCGGGTCAGCGGTTTCAGTCGCAACGGCCAAGGCGCCCGGCAAGCCACCGAAGGCAGCGCCATGACCTTCTCGGTCGAAGGCGGTTTTCCGATTGGCTTGAGCGACAACTGGGTGGTCGAACCGCAGGCGCAATTGATCAATCAACGCATCACCCTCGACACGCCGTACGCCGGCTCGGGCAATGCGTCCTCCACCGATCTGACCGCCTGGAGCGGCCGCGTCGGCGCCCGTTTGAAAGGCAGTTACGATTTGAATGGTCTGCCGCTCGAACCCTATGTGCGCACCAACCTGTGGCACACCGTTTATACCGGCAGCACGGTGACGCTGGATCAGGTCGACAAGATCAGCAGCAGCCGCAAGTCATCCACCGTTGAGTTGGGACTGGGGCTGGTGGCGCGGGTAACGCCTGTGGTGAGTCTGTATGTCAGTGCCGATTACAGCAGTGATGTCGATGACAATGATTTGAACGGGATCATTGGCAGCCTTGGGGTGCGGATGCGCTGGTGAGCGTTGAGCCGGATTTTGGAGGTGTCTGAACTGGCGCCTTCGCGAGCAGGCTCGCTCCCACATTTGGAATGTATTTCCCCTGTGGGAGCGAGCCTGCTCGCGATGGCAGCGACGCGGTCTCGGATCAGCCCTCTGGCTTGAGGATCAACACCGCCAACGGCGGCAGATTCAGCTCCAGCGACAACGACTGGCCATGACTCGGCACTTCCTCGGTAAACGCCCCGCCGCCATTGCCGTAATTGGAACCGGCATAGGTGTCGGCATCGCTATTGAGCAATTCAGTCCAGCGCCCGGCAAACGGCACACCCACGCGATACGCCTGACGCGGCACCGGCGTGAAGTTGGCCACCACCAGCACCGGTTTACCCTCCTTGCTCCAACGCAGCCAGGCATAAACGCTGTTGATCGCATCGTCACCGATCAACCACTGGAAACCCTGCGGCGCGTCGTCCTGATCGTGCAGCGCCGGCTCTTCGCGATACAGCCGATTGAGATCGCCGACCAGTTTCTGCACGCCCTTGTGCTCAGAATACTGCAGCAGATACCAATCCAGTTGCTGATCGTGATTCCACTCGCGCCACTGGCCAAACTCGCAGCCCATGAACAACAGCTTCTTGCCCGGGTGCGTCCACATAAAACTCAGATACGCGCGCAGGTTGGCGAATTTTTGCCAGCGATCGCCGGGCATCTTGTCGATCAGCGAGTGCTTGCCGTGCACCACTTCATCGTGGGAAATCGGCAGGATGAAACGCTCGGACCAGGCGTAGACCAGACCAAAACTCAACTCATTGTGATGATGCGCGCGGTACACCGGATCCTGCTGAATGTAATGCAGCGAATCGTGCATCCAACCCATGTTCCATTTGTAGGCAAAACCGAGACCGCCCTGCTGCGTACTTTGGCTGACACCCGGCCACGCGGTTGATTCTTCAGCGATCACCAGTGCGCCCGGCGCTTCCAGTTCGACCACGTCGTTCAAATGCCGCAAGAAGTCGATGGCCTCCAGATTTTCCCGGCCGCCATGGCGGTTCGGCACCCATTCGCCAGCCTTGCGCGAATAGTCGCGATAGAGCATCGAGGCCACCGCATCGACGCGCAGGCCGTCGACATGGAAATGCTTCAACCAGTGCAACCCCGAAGCGAGCATGTAGCCATGTACTTCGGTGCGGCCGAGGTTGTAGATCAGCGTGTCCCAATCCTGATGAAAACCTTCCAGCGGGTTGCCGTATTCGTACAGCGCGGTGCCGTCGAACTGGGCGAGACCATGAGTATCGGTTGGGAAATGCGCCGGCACCCAGTCGAGAATCACGCCGATCTCGGCCCGGTGGCAGGCGTCGACGAATTCAGCGAACTGCGCCGGCGAGCCGTACCGCGCACTCGGGGCGAATTGCGAGAGCAGTTGATAACCCCAGGACCCACCAAACGGGTGCTCCATGATCGGCATCAGTTCGATGTGAGTGAAACCCAGTTCCTTGACGTAGGGAATCAAGCGTTCGGCGAGTTCCGGCCAGGTGTACTGGCGGGCGACTTCACCGAGATCATCCAGTTCGCACTGCCACGAACCGGCGTGCAGTTCGTAAATCGACAGCGGCGCGGAATGCTTCTGGCGGTCACGGCGGCTGCTCATCCACTCCTGATCCTGCCAATCGATCTGCAGTGGCTCAGCGACTTTCGAGGCGGTGTCCGGCGGCAGACTGGTGGCCAGCGCCATCGGGTCAGCCTTGAGCGGCAGGATCCCGTGAGCGCCAAGAATTTCATATTTGTACAGCTCGCCTGCTTGCAGGCGCGGGATGAACAATTCCCAGACCCCGGACGGATGCCGCAAGCGCATCGGATGGCGGCGGCCGTCCCAGACGTTGAAATCCCCCACTACGGACACGCGCCGGGCATTCGGCGCCCACACGGCAAAACGCACACCGTCGACGCCATCAACGGTTTTCAATTGCGCGCCGAGACAGGCGCTGAGATCACGGTGATTGCCTTCGGCGAACAGATACAAATCCATTTCACCGAGTAGCTGGCCAAAGCTATAAGGATCCTCTGCAACCTGTTCGCCGCCGGCCCAGCGCGTGCGCAACTGATACGGCCGCGCCTGATCGAAATGGCCGACAAACAGCCCCGGCGTTTCGGTTTGCTCCAGCGGACCGCGTTCTTCACCGCTGTCCTTGTCCAGCACCACGACACTCAGCGCTCCGGGCAGATAAGCACGAATGAACTGCCCGCCAGCGCCATCGCCGTGCGGGCCGAGAATGGAAAAAGGGTCGTGATGTTCAGCGCGGACCAAGGCATCAATATCTTTCGCCGAGGGCAGCAATGTTTCTTTAACCGCACCCTGTTCCTTGTTCGAGAAACTCATGACTACTCTCCACCAAGATCGGAAAAGGGTTTAAGCCCCGTCAATAACCCATACAAACCGTGCAACGGCACGGGCAGCCACGTGGGGCGATTTTCGGCTTCATAGGCCACTTCATAGGCCGCCTTCTCCAGGCCGAACAACGCCAGCGCGGCGTCGGCACCTTCGGGATCTTGCCAGGCATGATCAAGACTAGCTGCCGCGCGGCGATATGCCTGAACAAATGCCTCGCGGGCCTCACGCAGATAGCGCTCGGCGACTAGACGCCGCGCCGTTTCAGACTCGGCGCTGTGGTCAACGTTGTGCACGTTGATGGTCATTGCGGCCGCATAATCGAAGGAGCGCAGCACGCCGCTGACATCCTTGTACGGACTGTGTTTGCCACGACGCTCGCCCAGTGGCCGCGCCGGTTCACCCTCGAAGTCGATCAGGTAGGCATCGCCCTTGATCACCAGCACCTGGCCCAAATGCAGATCGCCGTGGACGCGAATGCGCAAACCGCCGACAGCTTTTTTCGCCAGATCCTGCACGTGCGTGAGGATGGTTTTCTTCTCGTCGATCAGGCGTTTGACCAGTTTCTGATCCGCCGCATTGAGTTCGCCCTGATGCTGCTTGAGCAGTTTCAGCGCGTGTTCGACCTGCGCCACAACATCCTTGCCGGTGGCCTGCATGTCCTTGGCCGTCGACACCTGTGGGGCGAAGTCGGCATTGTCGGTGGGCGCGGCGAGCACCTTGTGCATCTCGCCCAGACGCTGACCGAGCATGCCAGCAAAATCCTTCAGCTCACTGAGGGCGTTGTAATGCTGTTCCTGTTCGGACATGGCATCGGCCAGCTCATCGCGCAGCGCCCGTTCAAGGTTGTTCTGCGTCCATTCCCAGGCGTCGCCCTGATTGCTCAGATAGCCTTGGGCGATCATCAGCAGATTGTCTTCGCCCTTGGCATCGCGGCGAATCACCGAGCCGAGCAGCGGAGAGATATTGGCAAATCCGGCCTCGGTCAGGTAAGCGCTCATCTCCAGTTCCGGGTGTACGCCAGAAGCGACTTTGCGTATCAGCTTAAGTACCAGGCTATTGCCGATCACCACCGAACTGTTTGATTGCTCGGCAGACAGATAACGCACTTCCGACTCGGCACTGAGGCCAAGCGTTTCCAGATGCGGCGTCGGTGCAAAGCGGATTTCGCCTTCGCTCGACTCCAGCACGGCGTTGTTCTGCATGCCTTGCAGCACCGCACGAATAAACGTTTCAAGGCTGAACGCGTCAGTAATCAAGCCGACCTGTCGCACTCGGCGTACACGGGACAAGGCCAATTGCTGCGGCAACGCCGGGCCGACCTGATCTTCGGAAATAAAGCCGAACGGCAACTGATAACGACTGGTCTGCCCGCCACTGGTGACTTCGATTTCGCTGAGCAGCACCGGATGCTGCGCATCGCCGAAACGCACGCCGTAGGCCAGATGCACCTTGTCGATGGCCGCGTCCTTGCCGGCGAACCAGCGGCGATTCTGCAGCCAGCTCGGCAGGATGCTTTGCTCCAGCGTCGTGCGCGACGGCGCTTCGAGCAGTTCTTCCATGCGTTTTTTCAGCACTAGGGTGGTGAAGTCCGGCAGGCTTTGCGCCGGTTCCACGTGCCAGCTCGGCATCTGATTTTCCGCCGCCAGTGCAAACCAGTAGAAACCGTACGGCGCTAACGTCAGAAGAAAATTCAACTGGCCGATCGGCGGGAAGGCGTTACCGCCGAGCATCTCCACCGGCACCATGCCGACGTAGGCCGACAGGTCCAGCTCCACTGCTTGCGCACTGCGCGAAACGTTGGCCACGCAGAGAATGATTTCGTGTTTGCCATCGGCATCGGTGAATTCACGGGTGTAGGCCAACACGCGACGGTTGTTCGGCGAGAGCATTTTCAACGTGCCACGGCCGAACGCCTTGGACTGTTTGCGCACAGCGAGCAAGCGTCGGGTCCAGTTGAGCAGCGAATGCGGATCGCCGGACTGGGTTTCGACGTTGACCGACAGATAGCCGTATTGCGGGTCCATGATCGGCGGTAGCACCAGGCTGGCCGGATCGGCACGGGAGAAGCCGCCGTTGCGGTCGATCGACCACTGCATCGGCGTACGCACACCATCGCGGTCGCCAAGGTAGATGTTGTCGCCCATGCCGATCTCGTCGCCGTAATACAGGGTCGGCGTGCCCGGCATCGACAGCAGCAGGCTGTTGAGCAATTCGATGCGGCGGCGATCACGCTCCATCAACGGCGCCAGGCGACGGCGAATGCCGAGGTTGATCCGCGCGCGACGGTCAGCAGCGTAGTAATTCCACAGATAGTCGCGTTCTTTATCGGTGACCATTTCCAGGGTCAGCTCATCGTGGTTGCGCAGGAAAATCGCCCACTGGCAGTTGGCAGGAATTTCCGGGGTCTGGCGCAGAATATCGGTGATCGGGAAACGATCTTCCTGAGCCAGCGCCATGTACATGCGCGGCATCAGCGGGAAGTGAAACGCCATGTGGCATTCGTCGCCATTGAGGCCCGCCGCATCGGTATCACCGAAGTACAGCTGAGTGTCTTCAGGCCATTGGTTGGCCTCGGCGAGTAGCATGCGATCGGGGTAATTGGCGTCGATCTCGGCGCGGATCTGCTTGAGGACGTCGTGGGTTTCCGGCAGGTTTTCGTTATTGGTGCCGTCACGCTCGATCAGGTACGGAATCGCGTCGAGGCGCAGGCCGTCGATGCCCATGTCCAACCAGTAGCGCATCACCGAGAGCACGGCTTTCATCACTTGCGGATTGTCGAAATTCAGATCCGGTTGGTGCGAATAGAAACGGTGCCAGAAGTACTGGCCGGCGACCGGGTCCCAGGTCCAGTTGGATTTTTCCGTATCGAGGAAAATGATCCGCGTGCCGTCGTATTTCTGATCGTCATCCGACCACACGTAAAAGTCCCGCGCCGCCGAGCCGGGCTTGGCCTTGCGCGCACGCTGGAACCACGGGTGCTGGTCGGAGGTGTGGTTGATGACCAGTTCGGTGATCACCCGCAAGCCACGCTTGTGCGCCTCGGCGATAAAGCGCTTGGCGTCGGCCATGGTCCCGTAATCGCTGTGCACGCCACGGTATTCGGCAATGTCATAGCCATCGTCGCGACGTGGCGAGGGATAGAACGGCAACAGCCAGATGGTGTTTACGCCGAGGTCAGCGATGTAATCGAGTTTGGCGATCAGGCCGGGAAAGTCGCCGATCCCGTCATTGTTGGAGTCGAAAAACGATTTGACGTGAACTTGATAGATCACCGCGTCCTTGTACCAGAGCGGGTCTTTGATAAAGGTGGCTGCCTTGGGTTTCTTCGCCATGTGAAACTCCTGCTGAATGCTTTAAAAGCGCCCCACGATGATCGTTCCCCCGCTCCGCGTGGGAATGCCGCCATGGACGCTCTGCGTCAGTTTCTGGGACGCGGAGCGTCCCGGGATGCGTTCCCACGCAGAGCGTGGGAACGATCATTACGTAGCGGTAATTCGCCAGATGCCGAATGGCTGGTACGCCGGGTCGATGCGCATGAACTGATACTTGCCGTGCCAGTCCCAGCGATGCCCGTTCATCAAGTCTTCGCCATGGGTCGTCGCATCGTCGGGCAGGCCCATTTCCCACAGCGGCAGTTCGAAATTCGCCTCCTGCACGTTGTGCGGATCAAGGCTGACCGCGACCAGAATGAAGTTGCTGCCGTCAAAGCTGCGCTTGCCGAAATACAGAATGTTGTCGTTCCAGGCGTTGTAGACCTTCAGACCCAAATGCGTGTGCAGCGCCGGGTTCTGCCGGCGGATGCGGTTTAGCTGGGCGATCTCGGCAATGATGTTGCCCGGCGCGGTGAAGTCGCGGACGCGGATCTCGTACTTCTCCGAGTCGAGGTATTCCTCTTTGCCCGGCACCGGTGCCGACTCGCACAACTCGAACCCCGAATACATGCCCCACAAGCCTGAACCCATGGTCGCCAGCGCCGCACGGATCAGAAAACCCGCGCGCCCGGATTCGTGCAGGAATGCCGGGTTGATGTCCGGCGTGTTAACAAAGAAATTCGGCCGGTAGCATTCGCGCCACGGCGATTCATTCAGCTCAGTGAAATACGTCGCCAGCTCAGCCTTGCTGTTGCGCCAGGTGAAATAGGTGTAGCTCTGCGTGTAACCGACCTTGCCCAGCCGCGCCATCATCGCCGGCGTGGTGAACGCTTCGGCGAGGAAGATCACTTCCGGGTACAACGCGCGAACATCGGCGATCAACCATTGCCAGAACGGCAGTGGTTTGGTGTGCGGATTGTCGACGCGAAAGATCTTCACGCCCTCTTCGACCCAGCCAATAACGATGTCGCGCAACTCGACCCACAGGCTCGGAATGGCGTCCGGCGCATAGAAGTCGACGTTGACGATGTCCTGATATTTCTTCGGCGGATTCTCCGCGTATTTGATCGTGCCGTCCGGGCGCCAGTTGAACCAGCCCGGATGCTGCTTGAGCCACGGGTGATCCTGGGAACACTGAATGGCGAAGTCGAGGGCGATTTCCAGACCGTGATCGGCGGCGGCAGCGACCAGTCGACGGAAGTCCTCGCGAGTGCCGAGTTGCGAGTGAATGGCTTCGTGGCCGCCCTCCTCGCTACCGATGGCATAAGGGCTGCCGGGATCATCGGGGCCGGCGGTCAGGGAATTGTTGCGCCCCTTGCGATGGGCGCGGCCAATCGGGTGGATCGGCGTGAAATAGAGCACGTCGAAGCCCATGTCCTGAATCATTGGCAAACGCGCGTGCACATCGTTAAAAGTGCCATGACGGTGGGGATCGTCGGTGATCGAGCGCGGAAACAGTTCGTACCAACTGGCAAATTCGGCCAGTTCGCGTTCAACGTCTACCGGGAATTCCGGACTGACGCTCAGGTAGGCACGGTGATCGGCCTCAGCCATCAACTGCGCACTGCGCGAGTGCAGGAACAGCGCGACTTGCTCGGTTTCGAGCAGCCCGGACAATTCATGGTGCAACGCGGCGAGCTGTTCGCTGAGCTGACCTTCGCTGCGCTCGGCGGCCTGTTGCACCATGCTCCGGCCTTCCTGCAACTCCAGCGACACCGGTACAGCAGCATTGTGTTTCTTCTCCAGTTCATACTGAAAACTGGCGAATTGGTCGATCCACGCCTCGATGCAATAGAGGAAGCGCCCTTGGTGTTCAGGGCGGAACTGGCCTTGCCAGCCGTTATTGCCCTGATCGGTCATGACCTCGCTTTGCCAGGTGTCTTCGCCTTCCTCGCGCCAGCGGATACGCACCGCGAGTTTGTCGTGACCGTCGGCAAACACCTTGCTGGTGACCACCACCTCACGGCCGGCAATCGACTTCACGGCGAACTGCCCGCCATCGAGGGTCGGCATGGTGTTTTCGATGGCAATGCGCGGCAGCAGCAACGCCTGCGACAGCGGCATGTGCGGGTTGTAGCTCAGTTCAGAAGGTCTTTCAGCAGTCATTGAGCATCTCTCCTTAACGCCCCAAGGACGCTCTTGTGCCGGATCAGTGTTCACAACGAAGCGCCTGCCCCGAAATGAACTCACTTAGGTTCCGAGCGACCGGCGCCGGGAAAAGTTCAGATGAAATTGCCGTGTCAGAAAAGCGGATCGAATTGCGTGCAGGGTGGTCAATCCACTTAAGCACTTCTCACGCCATGTGCCACACGGAGGTCATCAGATGAATATCCCGATCCCGGCCGAAACGCCTGATCCGAACATCGACAAACCCACGCTGCCCGAGACCGAGCCGCAGCCAATTCCCGAGCAGGAACCACCCGGCACCACGCCACCGCCGAAAGAAGAACCACCAACGACGATGCCACCAGTCATCGTCTAACTGATCATTCCCACGCTCCGCGTGGGAATGCAGCCCCGGACGCTCCGCGTCCCAAAGCGGACGCGGAGCGTCCATTGAGGCATTCCCACGCAGAGCGTGGGAACGATCAACGTGGCAACGATCAGTCAGTGATCATCAGTCTTCTCCTCTTCTTTTTCGAAGAGTTTTACGATGCGCGGCATCACGCTGAAAATCCCCAGCGCCAAAAAGGTACTGAGCAGCGCCGTCGCTTCCCGGCCCAACCCGGTCGCCACACCAATGGCCGCCGTCATCCACAGCCCGGCAGCGGTGGTCAGGCCTTTGACATGGCCTTCATCGCCTTCCTTGTTTTTCAGAATAGTCCCGGCACCGAGAAAGCCGATCCCGGCAATCACCCCTTGCACCACGCGACTCATCGCATCCGATTCCGCCCCCGACGTCTGCGGCACCAGCACAAACAGCGCGGCCCCGAGCGCCACCAACATATGCGTGCGCACCCCGGCAGCCTTGCCCTTGTGCTCGCGTTCAAAACCGAGAATGCCGCCCAGAATGGCGGCCATCAGCAGGCGCACGGTGATGCGCGTCAATTGCGACGCATCCGCGACGTCGGCGAATTCCGCCTGCAGGGTTTGCCACACTTCATGCCACCACGCGTTCATCGTGCAGTCCTTGTTATTGGGTCTATAGAGGATGGACAGCGACGACCATTAATCAGTTGCGCAGAACGATCAGCGCAGCGTGCGCCCTAACATTTCAGACACCCCTGAAAAAAGGACTGCCCTCATGCCCGTTCGAGTCGATCAATCCAACCCCGAACAGAAAGTGTGTTTTTTCACCGTTGAACATGGCGAGGAAATTCGCATTTGCGACACCCTGGAAGTCATGACGGATAGCGAAAAATCCATGTCATTCGTGGAAATAGAAGGCCGGCGCGTTTACATCAGCGAAAAAGAAGCCGATGCCTTGACCGTTGCCGGTGCCAAGGACGGTCGCAAACACCTGAAAGCCGACGACAGTGATTCGGTGATTTGACTGACCCTGATCAACACCCCGCGCAAACGTCTGCGATAGGCGTTTGCGCCTTTGTCTGCGGGCTGCTTCAAGTTGTCGCAGGCGCTGCGCAAAAAGCCATCTGATCCGCTTTTTATTGAAATACCTGAGTCTGTTATGCAAACAGATCGACGCTCATAGTGCTCTGGCCTGATGGAGGCTGATGAGCGAATTACCATGAGCGAACAAATCCCCGTCCGAACCGTAGAAGCATCTCCAACTATCAAAAGTGTGCCCGCACGTCCAATGAAGGCGACGGCCAAATCCAGCGACAACCAGATCCACACCCGCAGCTTCACCGGTCTGTTCCGCACCCTGCGCATGAGTGGCGCGGGATTTCTGTTCGTGCTGTTTTTCGGCACCGTGTGGCTGAATTGGGGCGGACGTCAGGCGGTGCTCTGGGACCTTTCCGAAAGCAAATTCCACATCTTCGGCGCGACGTTCTGGCCGCAGGATTTCATCCTGCTCTCGGCGCTGTTGATCATCGCCGCATTCGGCCTGTTCGCCATCACCGTGTTCGCCGGCCGGGTCTGGTGCGGCTACACCTGCCCGCAGAGTTCGTGGACGTGGATTTTCATGTGGTGCGAGAAGATCACCGAAGGCGAGCGCAACCAGCGCATCAAATTGCAAGCCGCACCGTGGAGCCTGAACAAACTGGCACGGCGTGCAGCCAAGCACACCTTGTGGCTGGCGATCAGCGTGCTGACCGGCCTGACCTTCGTCGGTTACTTCACCCCGATCCGGCCACTGGCCGAAGAACTGCTGACCCTGCAAATTGGCGGCGTCAGTCTGTTCTGGGTGCTGTTTTTCACCGCCGCCACCTACATCAACGCCGGTTGGCTGCGTGAGGCGGTGTGCATGCACATGTGCCCGTATGCGCGGTTCCAGAGCGTGATGTTCGACAAGGACACCCTGGCGATTTCCTATGACGTCGCCCGTGGCGAAAACCGTGGCCCGCGCAAACGCGACGTGAAACCGCTTGAGGCTGGCTTGGGTGATTGCATCGACTGCCAGTTGTGCGTGCAGGTCTGCCCGACCGGCATCGACATTCGCGATGGCCTGCAGATGGAATGCATCGGCTGCGCGGCGTGCATCGACGCTTGTGACTCGATCATGGACAAGATGAACTACCCGCGCGGCTTGATCCGCTACAGTTCCGAGCGCGAACTGCAGGGTGGCAAAACCCACCTGCTGCGGCCGCGTTTGATCGGTTACACCGTGGTGCTGGTGGCGATGATCGGCGCATTGGCATTGGCGCTGGTCGAGCGGCCAATGGTCTCGCTGGACGTGACCAAGGATCGCGGGTTGTTCCGCGAGAATGGTCAGGGCCAGATCGAAAACATCTACACCCTCAAAGTCATCAACAAGACCCAGCAGCGCCAGGACTACAACCTGAGCCTGGTGGATGGCGACGGCTTCCAGTTGCAGGGCAAGACTGAACTGAGCCTGGCCCCGGGGGAAATTGTCGATGTGCCGGTGTCGGTGGCGATGACCACGGAACGCCCGGCCAGCAGCTCGCAGACCTTGAGTTTCAAGATTGTCGACAGCGATGAGCCTGAGGTTTACAGCGTGGCGAAGAGCAGGTTTGTTGCGCCGATGAATCGCTGAGCCGTTAGAATCTTTTTCCCTCACCCCAGCCCTCTCCCGGAGGGAGAGGGAGCCGACCGAGGTGTCTGTCGCTATACATCGACCTGACAGACCGAATCGACTATGGATTCAGCAAAGCACTTTCAGGCCGAGTCGATTACGGATTTAGCAAAGCACTTTTCAGGCTGAGTCGATTGTGGATTCAGCAAAGCACTTTCAGGTCGGTGTAGTTCGCAAGCATCCCCCAATCAGTCCCCTTTCCCTCTGGGAGAGGGCTAGGGTGAGGGGCAGTTCCCCTGACACACCTCATCAACAACCAGCACCAAGGCTCCTCGATGAAACGCTACGAAAAATTCGCCGACGACATCGCTGAACTGATCCGCTCCGGCGTCCTTGGCCCCGGCCAGCGCGTGCCCTCGGTGCGTTACGCCAGCCAGACCTACGGGGTCAGCCCGTCCACGGTGTTCCAGGCCTATTACCTGCTCGAACGTCGAGGCCTGATCCGCGCCCGGCCGCGCTCCGGCTATTTCGTCAACACCCATGCACCGAGCCCGTTCTCGGAGCCGGTGATCAGCAGCCACGTCAACGATTCCACCGAAGTCGACGTCAGCGAACTGGTGTTCTCGGTCCTCGATTCGATCAAGGACCCGAGTACCGTGCCGTTCGGTTCGGCGTTCCCCAGCCCGACCCTGTTCCCGTTGCAGCGCCTGTCGCGTTCGCTGGCCAGCGCGGCCCGCGAGATGGACCCGCGCATGGTCGTCACCGACATGTCGCCGGGCAATCCGCAACTGCGCCGGCAGATAGCCCTGCGCTACATGGTCGGCGGCCTGATGCTGCCGATGGAAGAGCTGCTGATCACCAACGGCGCCCTTGAAGCGTTGAACCTGTGCCTGCAAGCCGTCACCGAACCGGGCGATCTGGTGGCCATCGAAGCCCCGGCGTTCTACGCCAGCCTGCAAGTGCTCGAACGGCTGAAACTCAAAGCCGTGGAAATTCCCGTGCACCCGCGCGATGGCATTGACCTCGGCGTACTTGCGCAAACCCTCGAACGCCATCCGATCAAGGCCTGCTGGTGCATGACCAGTTTCCAGAACCCGATGGGCGCAACCATGCCCGAGGCGAAGAAACAGGAACTGGTCGAACTGCTGCGCCGTCATCAGGTGCCGCTGATCGAAGACGACGTGTACGCCGAACTCTATTACGGCCAACAAGCACCGAAACCGGCCAAGGCGTTCGACACGGAAGGTCTGGTGATGCACTGCGGTTCATTCGCCAAAAGCCTCGCCCCCGGCTACCGCATCGGCTGGGTCGCTGCCGGGCGCTACGCGCAGAAGATCGAACGACTGAAACTGATGACCTCACTGTGTGCGTCGATGCCAGCGCAAGCGGCGATTGCCGACTACCTGCAACACGGCGGTTATGACCGGCACCTGCGCAAACTGCGTTACGCACTGGAAGAACAGCAGAGCGCGATGCTCGCGGCGATTGCCCGCTACTTCCCGGCGCAGACGCGGGTCAGCCAACCGGCGGGCGGTTACTTTTTGTGGCTGGAACTGCCACCGCAAATGGATTCGCTGAAGTTGTTTCAGATGGCACTGGCGCAGGGGATCAGCATTGCGCCGGGGCCGATCTTTTCGCCGACGCAGCGCTTCAGGAATTGTATTCGGTTGAACTATGGCAGCCCTTGGACCGAGGATTCGGAAAAGGCCATGGAGACATTGGGGCGGATTGTGCGGTCGTTCTGAAAGATTGTTGCTGACTGCACTGGCCCCATCGCTGGCAAGCCAGCTCCCACAGTGTTCTATGTCACCGCGTATGTTGTGTACGACACAGAAACCTGTGGGAGCTGGCTTGCCAGCGATGGGGCCGGATCAGGCAACACAAATCCCAACGATCAGCGCCCGCCACCCAAATCAACAAATGTCCCGGTCGCATAAGAAGCCTTATCCGACAACAACCAGACAATCGCCTCCGCCACTTCATCCGGGCGCCCGCCACGGGCCATCGGAATCGCCGACTCGAGCTTGCTGACCCGATCCGGATCGCCGCTCAAGGCGTGGAAATCGGTATAGATGTAACCCGGGCGCACCGCGTTGACGCGAATCCCCTCGCCCGCCACTTCTTTGGACAAGCCAATGGTGAAGGTGTCGAGCGCACCTTTGGAGGCCGCGTAATCGACGTATTCGTTGGGCGAACCGAGACGCGCGGCCACCGACGACACGTTGACGATGCTGCCACCCTGCCCGCCGTGCTTGGGCGACATGCGCAGGATCGCGTGTTTGGCGCAGAGAATCGGCGCCAGGACATTGGTTTTCATGATTTTGAGGATGCGGAATTCGGACATTTCGTCGACCCGCGATTTGTGTCCGACAGTGCCGGCGTTGTTCACCAGCGCGGTGACCCGGCCCAACTCGGTGTCGACCCGATGGAACAATGCGATCACTTCGTCTTCGATGCTGACGTCGGCACGCACGGCGATGGCCTGGGCGCCCAATGCGCGAACTTGCTCGAGCACGCTTTGCGCAGCTTGCTCATCCGACTGATAGTTGATGCAGATCCGATAACCTTGCTCGGCAGCCAACAGCGCCGTAGCGGCGCCAATCCCGCGCCCGCCACCGGTGATCACAATGACTTTATCCATGCTGGCCTTTCCCCCAAATGCACACGTAACAGTCGGGGGGAAGAATAACCGCCATTGGCGGGTTTTGCATGAGGTCTGTTGTGTCGGGCCGGACGCCTTCGCGAGCAGGCTCGCTCCCACAGGGGTGTGCATTCCAAATGTGGGAGTGAGCTTGCTCGCGAAGAACGATAACGCGGTCGATCAGACCGCCGCTGACTGCTCACTGCGCGCAATATCCTGCATGAATTTTTCCGCCGGCATCGGATGCCCGAGCAGATAACCCTGCAACGAATCACAGCCCAGTTCAGTCAGAAACGCCTGCTGCACACCGGTCTCGACACCTTCAGCGACAATGCGCAAACCCAGTGCCTGCCCCAACGCGACAATCGCCGAGACAATCGCCGCATCATCGCTGTCATGCTCCAGATCGCGCACAAAACCGCGATCAATCTTCAGCTCATTGGCCGGCAACCGCTTGAGGTACATCAGGCTGGAATAACCGGTGCCGAAGTCATCGATCGACAGGTCGACGCCCATGTCCGACAGTTCCTGCAACACCATCATGCTCGCATCGGCATCGCTCATCGCTGTGGTTTCGGTGATTTCCAGGGTCAGGCTGTTGGCCGGCAAGTGGTGAGTAGCCAACGCCTTGGCCACGCTGCGCACCAGTCCCGTGTGGCAGAACTGCAACGCCGACAGATTCACCGCGATACGCCAATCGGTGTAACCGAGCACGTACCATTCGCGCATCTGGCGGCAGGCTTCGTTGAGCACCCAGTCGCCGATCGGGATGATCAGCCCGGATTTTTCGGCCAGGTCAATGAACTTGTCCGGCATCAGCATGCCGTGAATCGGGTGTTGCCAGCGCAACAGCGCTTCAGCCCCGACCGGGCGGCCGTTGGCGGCGTCGAACTTGGGTTGGTAATGCAAGCTGAACTGGCTGTGTTCCAGCGCCGCGCGCAGGTCCTGCAACAACTGCAACTGCTTGCGCGCGTTGTTGTTCATCGACGCATCGAAAAAGCTGTAACCGTTTTTGCCGCCGCCCTTGGCGTGGTACATCGCCGCGTCGGCGTTCATTAGCAATTCCTGCGCGGTCTGGCCATTGCCCGGGTACAGGGCGATGCCGACGCTAGCGGAGATCTGCAAGTCATGCTCGGCAACGCGGAATGATTGTGCGATCAGACCGACCTGACGCGCCGCCAGTCCCAGCGCATCATTGGGTTCGCTGAGGCGCACCAGTAACACGAATTCATCGCCACCGATCCGCGCCAGCGTGTCGAGGCTGCGCAAGTCTTCACGCAGACGCACGCCGACTTCGCGCAACAACTGATCACCCATGTGATGACCGAACGCATCATTAACCGGTTTGAAGCCGTCCAGATCGATGAACATCAAGGCAAAGCAGCCGCCCTGCTCGTTGACCTTTTTCATCGCCTGATTGATCCGGTCGTCGAGCAACATGCGATTCGGCAGGCCGGTCAGGGTGTCGTGCAAGGCCAACTGCGTGAGTTCACGGTTGGCGACGGTCAACGAATGCGCCAGATCGGCAGTGCGCGCTTCAAGCCGTGCGTCGAGGATCGAGGTGAGCAAGGCAATCGACAGCACCGCCAGCGTGGTGATCAGCACCAGGCTGTCGAGGCCGTTGCCCTTCAAACCGCTGACGGTGGCACCGCAGAAACTGCCGTCTGGAAATTGCGCGGCGGCCATGCCGGTGTAGTGCATACCGACAATGGCGATACCCATGATGACCGCTGCGCCGCCGCGAATCAGGCGCACATACGGCGAGTGCTTACGCAGGCGAAAGGCAATCCACAGCGCCGCTGCCGACGCGCCGACCGCAATCAGCAACGAAGCGCCGAACAGCGTCGGGTCGTAGTCGATCCCCGGCGTCATGCGCATCGCCGCCATGCCGGTGTAATGCATGGCACTGATCCCGGCGCCCATGATCAGCGCACCGAAGGCCAGTTGCAGAACCGGCAGTTTCGGCTGGCTGACCAGCCACAAGGCGAACCCGCAGGACAACACGGCAATCAACAGTGAGAGCGCGGTCAGGGTGATGTCGTAGCCAAGGTCGATCGGCAGTTTAAAGGCAAGCATGCCAATGAAATGCATCGACCAGACGCCGATGCCCATGGCAAACGCACCGCCGGCAGTCCAGAAATGCACCGCGCGGCCCTTGGCCGTGGCAATGCGACCGGTGAGGTCGAGCGCAGTGTAGGAAGCAAGAATCGCCACGCACAACGAAATAAAAACCAGGGTGGAGGAATAACTACCGATGAGCATGGGATTTCTCGTGGCCACCCAACGCGGACTGCGTCCATTCTCGGTCGGGCAAATGCGGCGATTGTACTGATTGCACAGAAGAACGCACTGACAAAGTGAGCAATTGGCCATCAAGCCGATGAAACGCTTGCTTGATTGTTCGGTAAGGCTCTGGAGTGGGCCTTTCTGCAGCTTGCGCAACTCACTGTGGGAGCGAGCCTGCTCGCGAATAGGCGCGTTGATCGTTCCCACGCTCCGCGTGGGAATGCAGCCCGGGACGCTCCGCGTCCCTTCAAAGCCAAACGCGGAGCGTCCGTTGAGGCATTCCCACGCAGAGCGTGGGAACGATCAGTGAAGCCAGCCTTCAGCGGGTGTTATCACTTACATCCAGTTGCCCATCCCAACCGCCGCCCAGCGCTGCGATGAGTTGCACGCTGGCAATCAAGCGGCTTTGCAGAATGTTCAGCACATTGCGCTCATTGCTCAACGCTGTCGCTTGCACCACCACCACATCGATATAGGCAATCAACCCGGCCTTATACTGGTTTTCCGTCAGGCGCAGGGAGTCGCGGGCCGCATCGAGGGCTTCCTGGCGCACCGCCGCTTCGTCTTCGTACACCTTGAGTTGCACCAGGTAGTTTTCCACCTCGCGGAAACCGTCGAGCACAGTCTGGCGGTACTTGGCCACGGTCTGGTCGTACACCGCTTCGGTGCGGTCGACTTCTGCCGAACGAATGCCACCGTCAAACAGCGGCAGCGCCAGTTTTGGCCCCACCGACCAGAAGCGGTTCGGCAGGCTGACCAGGTTCTGCGAGGTACTGCTGCTGTAACCGCCGCTCAGGCTCAGGCTCAGGTCCGGGTAATACGCCGCTTTGGCCACGCCGATATTGGCGTTGGCGGCAATCACCGAACGCTCCGCCGAAGCGATGTCCGGACGCCGCTCAAGCAACTGCGAGGGCAGGCTCAACGGCACCTGCGGCAGCTTTGGAATGGTCTGTACTTCGGCAATGTTGAAGTCCGCCGGCGCCTGCCCGGTCAGCACGGCAATGGCGTTTTCGAACTGCGCGCGCTGCCAGATCAGGTCGACCAGATCAGCCTGGGTGCTTTTCAGTTGCGTCTGCGCCTGCGCCACTGCATCACGCCCGGAAACCCCGGCGCGGTACTGATTCTGGGTCATTTTCAGCGAACGTTCGTAAGCGGCAACCGTGGCTTCGAGCAGGCGTTTTTGCTGATCGATCACGCGCAGTTGCAGGTAGTTCTGCACCAACTCCGACTGCTGGCTCAGGCGCATGGCGGCCAGATCGGCAAAACTGGCCTGAGCACTGGCCTCATCGGCTTCCAGACCACGGCGCAATTTGCCCCAGACATCGGCTTCCCAACTGACGCCAAGTTCGGCGTTATAGGTGTCGCGGATGCCACTGGAGGAACTGCTCAGGCTCGAACTGCTGCTGCCGGTGCCCTGACTGGAGCGGGTCTTGCCCAGGCTCAAGTCTACTTTGGGATAAAACGCGCCACGGGCACTGCGCACCAAGGCCTGAGCCTGGCGGTACTGGGCTTCCGACTGCGCGACGGTCTGGTTGGAATTGTTGAGTTTTTCGATCAGCCCGTTTAGCTGCTGATCGCCATACAACTCCCACCACGCACCACGGGCCAGCGAGTCGCTCGGGTTGGCCTGGGTCCAGCCAGCGGCTTCCTTGTACTGGGTGATTTCAGCGGTTTGCGGACGTTGATAGTCCGGGCCGACGGCGCAGGCACTGAGCATCGCCACGCACAGTGACAGACTCAGCAAGCGCGAGCCCCGAACAGTGGCCAGATTGATAAGCGAACGGTCAGTCATAGCGGAGTTTCCAGAGCGGCGTCAGTACGCACGCCACGCCATTTGTTGAAACGATGGCGCAGCTTGTCGAGATAGAGGTAAACCACAGGCGTGGTGTAAAGCGTCAGCACCTGACTGAAGATCAGCCCGCCGATGATGGTGAGGCCCAGCGGCTGGCGCATTTCCGCGCCCTCGGCCCGGCCGAGCAGCAATGGCAAGGCACCGAGAATCGCCGCCAGCGTAGTCATCAGGATCGGTCGTAGCCGTTGCAGACAGGCGCTGCGGATCGATTCCAGCGGGGTAAGGCCCTGATGCCGTTCCAGTTGCAGCGCAAGGTCGATCATCAGAATGGCGTTTTTCTTCACCACGCCAATCAGCAGGAACAGCCCGAGCAGCGAGATCAGGCTGAACTCGCCGCCCAGCGCATAGATCGACAGCAACGCACCGACACCGGCCGACGGCAGGGTCGACAGAATCGTCAGCGGATGGATGTAGCTTTCATACAGCACGCCCAGCACCAGATACACCGCCAGCAACGCGCCGAGAATCATGAACGGCTGGCTCTTCTGCGTCGCGGCGAAGGCGTCGGCAGTGCCGGCCATTTTCGCGATGACGTCTTCCGGCAGGCCGAGCTTGGCAATCGCCCGCTCGATCGCGGCACTGCCCTGCTCCACCGTCACGCCTTCGGCCATGTCGAAGGAAATGTCTTCGGAGGCGAACTGGCCTTCGTGGCTGACGCGGTCGTCTTCCAGGCTGTTTTCGTAATGAGCGAACGTCGACAGCGGCACCCGCGCACCGTCAGCGGTGATCACCTGCACTTGCTTGAGCGTCACCGGATCCTGGGCGTATTTCGGATTGACCTCCATCACCACCTGATACTGGTTGAGGCTGTCGTAGATCGTCGAGATCTGCCGCTGGCTGTAGGCGTTGTTCAGCACCGCCGTGACCATGTTCATGTCGACACCGAGGCGTTTGGCCTGGTCGCGGTCGACAATCAGCGTCACTTGTTGCGCCCCGGCGCCTTCTCGGGCATCAATGGCGGTCAGTTCGGGCAGGGCTCGCAATGCCGCGACCACTTTCGGGAACCATTTACGCAACTCGCCGAGGTCGGCGCTTTGCAGGATGTAGCTGTATTGCGAACTGGTCTGCTCGCGACCGCCGCCAAATTGCAGATCCTGGTCGGCCATCAGCATCAACTGCGCACCGGGCACTTTGGGCATTTCCTTACGCAGACGCTCGATGACTTTCTGTGCCGACAGTTGCCGCTCCTTGATCGGTTTTAGACGCACAATCATGAACGCGTTGTTGGTGCCGTTGCTGCCGCCAATGAACCCGGCGACGCTTTCCACTGCTTCGTCCTTGAGCACCGCGCGGCGGAAGATTTCCATTTTCGGCTGCATCACGCTGAACGACAGGCCGTCGTCGCCGCGCACAAAACCGATCAACTGGCCGGTGTCCTGCTGCGGCATGAATGTTTTCGGCACCACCACGTACAGCGCGACGTTGACGCCGACGGTGATCAGCAGGCTGAGCAACGTCAAGCGCCGGTGACGCAACACCCAATCGAGGCTGGTGGCGTACTTGCCGACCATCCAGTCGTTGGTGCGGCGGCTCCAGCGTTGCAGGCGATTTTCCTGCCCCGGCGTGTGCGGCTTGAGCCAACGGGCGCAAAGCATCGGCGTCAACGTCAGCGAAACCACCAGCGATACGACGATGGCCGCCGCCAGGGTGATGGAAAATTCGCGAAACAGACTCTCGACAATCCCGCCCATAAACAGGATCGAGAGGAACACTGCGACCAGCGAAACGTTCATCGACAGCAAGGTAAAACCGACTTCCTTGGCCCCGAGGTACGCGGCCTGCATCGGTTTGACGCCTTCGTCGATGTGCCGCGAGATGTTCTCCAGCACCACGATGGCGTCGTCCACCACCAATCCTGTAGCGAGGATCAGCGCCATGAGCGAGAGGTTGTTCAGCGAGAAACCGTAGAGGTACATCACCGCAAAGGTGCCAACCAGCGACACCGGCACGGCCAATGTCGGAATCAGCGAGGCGCGGAAATTACCGAGGAACAGGAATACCACCAGAATCACCAGCGCCACGGCAATCAGCAAGGTCATCTCGGCTTCATGCAGCGTCGCCTTGATCACCGGCGAGCGGTCCATGGCCAGATTCAGCTTTACGCTGGCCGGCAACACCGCTTGCAAGGCCGGCAGTTGCGCCTTGATCTCGTTGACCGTCTCGATGATGTTGGCGCCAGCCTGGCGGTTGATCACCAGCAGCACCGCCGCGTCATCGTTGAAGAAGCCGCTGTTGTAGCGGTCTTCAACGCCGTCGCTGACCTTGGCCACGTCCTTGAGGCGCAGCGCGGCGCCGTCGGCGTAGTGGATGATCAGTGACTCGTAATCCTTGGCTTTCTCCAACTGGTCATTGGCCTGGATCTGCCACAGGCGTTGACCGTCCTCGACCGAACCCTTCGGCCGGCGTACGTTGGCATCGGCGATGGTCTTGCGCACATCGTCGAGCGCTACACCGTACTGGTTCAGCGCCTGCGGTTCGAGCTCGATGCGCACCGCCGGCAGCGAACTGCCGCCGATCTGCACTTCACCGACGCCCTGCACTTGCGACAGGCTCTGGGACAGAATGGTCGAGGCCAGATCGTAGAGCTGGCCTTTTTCCAGCACATCGGAGGTCAGCGACAGCACCATGATCGGTGCCTGCGACGGGTTGACCTTCTTGTAGGTCGGCATACTGCGCATGCCGCTTGGCAACAGATTGCGCGAAGCGTTGATCGCCGCCTGCACTTCCCGCGCGGCACCGTTGATGTCGCGGTCGAGATCAAATTGCAGAATGACCCGGGTCGAACCCTGACTGGAGCGGCTGCTCATGGTGTTGACGCCGGCGATTGCGCCGAAGGAACGCTCCAGCGGTGTGGCCACGGTGGACGCCATGACCTCCGGGCTCGCGCCGGGAAGGCTCGCCTGCACGACGATCACCGGGAAATCCATTTGCGGCAGTGGCGAAACCGGCAGCAGGCCGAAGCTGACACCGCCGAGCAGCATGATCGCCAGGCTCAGCAGCATCGTCGCGACCGGGCGCTTGATGAAAGGACCGGAGAGGTTCATTGACCGCGATCCCCAACGTCACACCAATCCCCTGTAGGAGTGAGCCTGCTTGCGATAGCGGTGTGTCTGTTTACATTGATGTTGCAGGTGCCGGCCTCATCGCGAGCAGGCTCACTCCTACAGGGGTTATGTGTTCGGACAGTCATACCGACACCTCTTCGGCATCCGCATTAGTCTTGCCAAAGCGCCGGCCGAGGCGGTCGAAATACAGGTAGATCACTGGCGTGGTGAACAGCGTCAGCACCTGGCTGACCAGCAAACCGCCGACCATCACCAGACCCAGCGGCTGACGCAATTCAGCACCTGAGCCCGTGGCGAGCATCAACGGCACCGCACCAAACAGCGCCGCCAGCGTGGTCATCAGAATCGGCCGGAAGCGCAACAGCGCCGCCTGATAGATCGCCTGTTCCGGCGCCATGCCTTGCGTGCGCTCAGCATCGAGGGCGAAGTCGATCATCATGATCGCGTTTTTCTTGACGATACCGATCAGCAAGATGATGCCGATGATCGCGATCATGCCCAGATCATTGCCGCTGAGCAGCAACGCCAGCAAAGCACCGACGGCCGCCGACGGCAAGGTCGAGAGAATGGTGATCGGGTGAATGTAGCTCTCGTACAGCACGCCCAGCACGATGTACATGGTCACCACCGCCGCCAGAATCAGCAGCAAGGTGCTCGACAGCGAAGCCTGGAACGCTTCGGCCGCGCCCTGGAACTGGGTCTGCACGCCGACCGGCATGCCGATGTCCTTCTGCACCTGTTCAATGATGTCGACCGCATGCCCCAGCGCCACACCGGGCGCGAGGTTGAACGACATCATTACCGCCGGGAACTGGCCAATATGGGTGATCGCCAGTTGCGCCTGACGCTCCTCGATATGAGCCAGACTCGACAGGCGTACCTGCGCGTCATCGGTGGTCTTGACGTGAATCTGGTCCAGCGCCTGCGGGCCGATCTTCTCTCCGGCCTGGGCTTGCAGCACCACGCGGTACTGGCTCGCCTGGGTGTAAATAGTCGAGATCTGCCGCTGGCCGAAAGCGTCATAGAGCGCATCGGTGATGTTCGCCACCGAAACACCAAGGCGTGAGGCGGCATCGCGATCGATCACCAGATAAACCTGCAGGCCCTTGTCCTGCAAATCACTGGCAACGTCGGTCAATTCCGGACGTTGTGCCAGCGCTTCGACCAGTCGCCCGCTCCACTGGCTGAGCAGTTCGGAATCCGGCGAGGACATGCTGAACTGATACTGGGTCCGGCTGACACGGTCTTCGATGGTCAGGTCCTGCACCGGCTGCATGAACAGGCGGATGCCGACCAGTTTGTCCAATTGCGGTTGCAGGCGCGCAATCACTTCAGTGGCGCTTAGATCGCGATCGCCATGGGGCTTGAGGTTGATCAGCAAGCGGCCGCTGTTGAGCGTGGCGTTATCGCCGTCGACACCGATGTAGGACGACAGGCTCTGCACCGCCGGATCTTCAAGAATGATTTTCGCCAGTTGCTGCTGACGCTCGCCCATCGCCGCGAAGGAAATCGATTGCGGCGCTTCGGAAATGCCCTGAATCACCCCGGTGTCCTGCACCGGGAAGAAGCCCTTCGGCACCACCATGTAAAGAAACACGGTCAACGCCAGTGTGCCGATAGCCACCAGCAAGGTCAGCGGCTGATGCTTGAGCACCCAGCGCAGCATCCGACCGTACTCGGCGATCATCCAGTCGATGACAGCGCCGCTGGCACGGTAGAAACGGCCTTGCTCGTGTTCTTCAGGTTCACGCTTGAGCAGACGCGCGCACATCATCGGCGTCAGGGTCAGCGAGACCACCAGCGAAATCAGGATCGCCACGGCCAGGGTGATGGCGAACTCGCGGAACAGCCGCCCGACCACGTCGGCCATGAACAACAGCGGAATCAATACTGCGATCAGCGATAGGGTCAGGGAAATCAGGGTGAAACCAATTTGCTTGGCACCTTTGAGCGCGGCCTGCATCGGGCTGTCGCCCTCTTCGATGAAACGCGCAATGTTCTCGAGCATGACGATGGCGTCGTCGACCACAAAACCGGTGGCAATGGTCAGCGCCATCAAGGTCAGGTTGTTGACCGAGAAGCCGGCCAGATACATCACGCCGAAAGTGCCGATCAGCGACAGAGGCACGGCCACCGACGGAATGATCGTGGCACTGGCGCGCCGCAGGAACAGAAACGTCACCATCACCACCAGGGCGATGGCGATCAGCAATTCGTGTTGCACGTCAGTGACCGAGGCGCGGATGGTCTGCGTGCGATCCGTCAGCACCGTCACTTCGAGGCCGGCCGGCAGGTTGTCGGTGATGCTCGGCAGCAGCGCCTTGATGCGGTCGACCACTTCAATGACGTTGGCACCCGGCTGACGCTGGATGTTCAGCAATACCGCCTGATTCTGGTTGGCCCACGCAGCGAGACGTTCGTTCTCGGCGCCATCGACAATTTCCGCCACGTCCTTGAGCCGCAACGGCGCGCCGTTCTTGTAGGCGAGGATCAGGTTGGCGTAATCCTTGGGCGAGGTCAGTTGGTCGTTGGCGTCGAGCATCGACACCCGCGTCGGGCCGTCAAAGTTGCCCTTCGGCTGGTTGACGTTGGAAGCACTGATCAAGGTGCGCACGTCCGCCAGGTTCAAGCTGTTGGCCGCCAACGCTTCCGGGTTGACCTTGATGCGCACGGCCTGACGCTGGCCGCCGGCAATGCTGACCATGCCGACGCCGCTGATCTGGGCGATTTTCTGCGCCATGCGCGTATCGACCAGGTCATTGAGCTTGGGCAGCAGCATGGTTTTCGAGGTAATCGCCAGGGTCAGGACCGGGGTGTCCGCCGGGTTGACCTTGTTGTACACCGGCGGTGCCGGCAAATCGGTGGGCAGCAGATTTGTCGCGGCGTTGATCGCGGCTTGCACCTGCTGTTCGGCGACGTCCATGTTGATGTCGAGGCTGAAACGCAGGGTCAGCACCGACGCACCGCCGGAACTGGTCGAGGCCATTTGCGTCAAGCCCGGCATCTGCCCGAACTGCCGCTCGAGCGGTGCAGTCACGGCACTGGTCATCACGTCCGGGCTGGCGCCGGGATACAAGGTCATGACACGGATGGTCGGGTAATCAACCTGTGGCAGCGCCGATACCGGCAGCAAGCGATAAGCGATCAGGCCGGCCAGAACAATGGCCAGCATGCTCAGGGTGGTGGCTACCGGTCGGAGGATGAACAGCCGCGAAATGTTCATGCGCCCTTCTTGGCCTTGTCGGTGACAGCAGCGTCAGTCGGGGTGGCGGCAGATTTGCCTTGCAGGTGTTCGGTCGGGGTGGTCGGCACTTGATTGCTGTCGTTGACCACTTCCACTTCACTGCCCTCCTTCAGACGGTCAGTACCTTCCAGCACCACGCGGTCGCCGGCAGCCAGGCCTTCGGTGACCACGGTGTTTTCGCCATCACTGGCGCCGATCTTCAATTGGCGAATGGTGACTTTCTTGTCGCCATCCAGTGCATAGACGAAGGTGCCGTTGGTGCCGAACTGGATGGCCGCCGACGGTGCCAGCACCACGCCTTTCAGCGTGTCAGCGAGCAAGTGAACGTTGACGAACTGGTTGGGGAACAGCGCCTGATCACGGTTATCGTAGCGGGCCTTGAACTTCAAGGTGCCGGTGGCAACGTCGATCTGGTTGTCGAGGCTTTGCAGAACGCCGGTGGCTTGCAGTTTGCTGTCGCCGCGGTCCCACGCCTCCGCCGGCAGCTTGGCGCCGCTGCGATAGCGGGCGAGCACGGTTTCCAGGCTGTTTTCCGGCAAGGTGAAAGCCACACTGATCGGTTGCGTCTGGGTGATCACCGCGAGGGACGTGGTGTCGTTGGCGGTCACCAGGTTGCCGACGTCGACCTGGCGCAGGCCGACACGACCGGCAATCGGCGCGCGGATCTTGGTGAATTCGAGATTGAGCTTGGCGTCGTTGACTGCGGCCTGGTTGGTCTTGACCGTGCCCAGATACTGACCGACCAGCGCTTCGGCGGTGTCCAGCGTCTGTTTGGCGATGCTGTCCTCTTTGTACAAACCGCGATAACGCTCGACGTCGACCTGAGCGTTTTTCAGTTGTGCCTGATTCTGCAGCAGAGTGCCTTCGGCTTGCAGCAAGGCGTTCTGGTACGGGCGTGGGTCGATCTCGGCCAACAGGTCACCGGCCTTGACCATCTGCCCTTCTTCGAAATTGATCTTGACCAGCTCGCCGCCCACCCGGCTGCGCACATTGATGGTGTTGAGCGCGGTCACCGTGCCCAGCGCCTTGTAGTACAGCGGGAAGTCGCCAGTAACCGCCGGCGCCACGCGCACCGGAATCGGCCCGGTGCCGCCTCCGAAGCCCGGCCGCATCATCCCCGAACGCCCGGTGTGCCCGGCCGCCGCCTTGTCAGCGCCCTCTTTGTGGGCTGAACCGGCGGGCCAGAATTTCCAGCACAGGACGGCGATCACCAACAAGACCAGCAGGCTGATCAGCCAGCGACGGGAGTTACGAGGGGACGATTGCATGGAGTCATTAACCATTGGGCGCGTGGGCTTCTTTTACGGGAGGCTGAACGATAAGCACTGGTGGGGAATTAGCAAAGCAGCTTTACCGGCAATTTACTTACACCTTACGTTTCAAGGTGTGAGGCAAAACACTGATACACAAATGAAAACGGCCTGGACAGGGCCAGGCCGTTAACAATTGTAAAAGCGCTTACTTGAGAACGGACAGTGCCGCTTCGTAGTTAGGCTCTTCAGCGATTTCCTTGACCAGTTCGCTGTGCAGGACGTTGTCGTTTTCGTCCAGCACCACAACGGCGCGAGCGGTCAGGCCTTTCAGCGGGCCGTCGGCGATGGCTACGCCGTAGTTCTCGATGAACTCGGCACCGCGCAGGGTCGACAGGTTTTGGACGTTTTCCAGACCTTCGGCGCCGCAGAAACGCGCTTGGGCGAACGGCAGGTCAGCCGAGATGCACAGCACCACGGTGTTGGCGATGTCGTTGGCCTGAGCGTTGAACTTGCGCACGGAAGTGGCGCAGGTCGGGGTGTCGACGCTTGGGAAGATGTTCAGCACTTTGCGCTTGCCGGCGAAGTCTTTCAGGGTGACGTCGGACAGATTGCCGGCAACCAGAGAAAAGGCTGGCGCCTTGGAACCGGCTTGTGGCAACTGGCCGTTGACTTGAACCGGATTGCCTTTAAGGGTGACTTGAGCCATGACTTGAGTCCTTCTGATGTTTTGATTGGAAAGCATGCAAGAGGCCGAAGTTAACCACGAAATGGTCCGACGACCTATGCCCTGTTTGGAAATTGTTGGGTGCCTGCGCGAAAAATTGTATACAAAACCACAACCATCCCCCTGTAGGAGTGAGCCTGCTCGCGATAGCGGTGTGTCATATACGCAAATGTTGAATGACACATCGCTATCGCGAGCAGGCTCACTCCTACAATTAGATCTGCGGTGTGAAAAATTCTCCGCACTTTTACCAGAGACCCTGTCGATTCAAGTGTGGCCCGTTCGACTAAGCAATGAATCCCACCAAACTCACGGAGTAACCGCCATGCGCTTCATGATCCTTGTCAAAGCCAGCGCCGATTCGGAAGCCGGCATCATGCCCAGCGAAGAGCTGATCACCGCGATGGGCAACTTCAACGAAGAACTGGTCAAGGCCGGCATCCTGATCGATTGCGATGGCCTGCACCCGAGTAGCAAAGGTGCTCGCGTGCATTTCTCCGGTGACAAACGCACGGTCATCGACGGGCCGTTCATCGAAACCAAAGAACTGGTGGCCGGCTACTGGATCTGGGAAGTGAAATCAAAAGAAGAAGCCATCGAATGGGTCAAGCGCTGCCCCAACCCAATGTCAGGCGATTCTGATATTGAAATCCGCCAGATATTTTCTGCAGAAGACTTCGGCGCTGAGTTCACCCCTGAAGCGCGTGAGCAAGAAGAACGCGTTCGCGAACAGGCCAAGAAAAACGGCTAAACCGGAGATCCTATGTAGGAGCTGCCGAAGGCTGCGATCTTTTGACCTCAAAAAGCAAAGTCAAAAGATCACAGCCTCATTTCATTCGACAGCTACAGAATCGATCACTCGGGCATAGAGCGGATCTTGATGGTTCCCACGCTCTGCGTGGGAATGCCTCAAGGGACGCTCTGCGTTCCAGCTTGCGAATTTGACGCAGAGCGTCAAGGGCTGCATTCCCACGCAGAGCGTGGGAACGATCATTCAACAGAGATCAGTTATTGAGCTCGACGTGATCCTGGGCTTGATTCACCGCGAGTTCACCCAGCATGACGACCTGTGCGATACCCAGTGCAGTGGGAATGCCTCAAGGGACGCTCTGCGTTCCAGCTTGCGAATTTGACGCAGGGCGTCAAGGGCTGCATTCCAGTACAGAGCGTGGGAACGATCATTCAAGGGAGATCAGTTCTTGAGTTCGACGTGATCCAAGGCTTGATTCACCGCGAGTTCCCCCAACATGACGACCTGTGCGATCCCCAATGCAGTCTTGCGCTGCGAGGTTTCCAGCGAGGCGGCGAAGTTCATCAGCATTTCGCTGGCCGAGCCGAGGGTTTCGCTGGCGTTGGCGAGCAGGGATTCAGTGTTGTACCTGGGATTGGCGAGGTACATGGGTTCCGGCTCGTTGGCGCTGGACATGATATGGGCGCTGGGGTTGAGGTAGAAATCGAGCGCGCGGTCGGCGGCTTCGTGGAGTTTTTTACTGTCGACTGAGGCGTAGGGGGATGTGGTGTCGGCGTCTGATTCTGGGGGATTGGGTGTTGGCTTTTTCATGGTGTAACTCCACTGGAAAATTGGAGCTGCCCCATTCGGTTTCCGGACGAAGAGGTGGCAGCTGTACGCAGGTTGGAAACCCGGGCAGCGGCGACCCGGACGACCCGAAGGTCCCCCGCGCACAGCCGCCATAACGGAGTGCACACATTCGAAGTGCGCAAGGATACGTTATGAAAGGCGTGTACGCGCCACTAATACCCGTCGGGGTTTCCAGTCCCGGTCGCTGATTTGGCAGCGACGAACACAGGCTAGAGACCCGACGTCCGACGGACAACCTGAAAACCTTGTGGGAACGTTCCGCAAATTCCAAACAACGTTTAAACATCCCGAATTGAAATACGCATATGTAGGAGCAGCCGAAGGCTAGAGCCGCGATCGGACGAACCTTTGATTTTGCATTTAAAAAACACGATCAAAAGATCGCAACCTCGTGTCACTCGCCAGCTCTTGTTGCCAGTGCGCCGTCCGCTTGCAGGGTAGTTGGCGGGTGATGCCCGGCAACGGCGGCAACCCGTACTGCCGCTGGTTTGTCGGCCAATAAGCAACAGCTGAGGACTTTTTCACGCGAAACAGGTAGGGTGCGCAAAATCAAAGTGCCATCACTGGGCCGCGTCGCAGGTTTTCATGGAGTTGTACACGCAATGAGTTGCTGGACCGTCCTTGGCCTTACGGCCGACGCCGATACGCGCAGTATCAAACGCCAATACGCTGCCCTGCTCAAACAGACCCGCCCGGACGAAGACGCCGAGGGCTTCCAGCGCCTGCGTGACGCCTATGAGCAAGCCCTGAATTACAAGGAATGGGCGCAGGCCAGCGAGGACCACGGGGCTGATGAAGACGCCTGGGATTTGACCGGTCTGACCGTAGTCGAAGTCGATGCCTTGCAGCAGGCGACGCGCTCGCTGGCCGACACCAGCCTTGCACAATTGCAACAGCGCCATGCCCTCGCCGTTGAGCAGGGTTGCGCGCATATCCTCGAAGAGACCCTGCTGCAGCATTGCATCGAGCACCCGGATACATCGGCGCCGATGGTCGATTGGGCGGTGCAGACGTATCACTGGTTCAGTGCCTGGCAGCGGCTGGAACTGGACGAGGAATCCATCGAACATTTGCTCGATCACCAGCGGGAACGCATGACTCGACCGCTGCGTGATGCCCTCGAACGTGAGGACAGTGCGGCCTTTTTGCAGGCCTATGCACAGTGCGCGCAATACCTCTGGCTCGACGCTGAAGTGCACCGGCAGTGGTTCAACCTGTTCCTCAGTCGATTGCTACTGGACTGCGAATACTGGTCTTCCGCTATTTTCGAGCAGGTTTGTGCGGGCCAGGGCTGGCATTCTGGCCCGGCCAACCGTTGCCCGAAAGATGAATGGAAACGTCTGGTCGCGCGCCATGAAGCTCCGATTTTTATCGCGCAACAGCGTCAACTCGCCGAAGAGCCGCCCGCCACCGCCGAACACCGCGCCGCCCGCCTGCTGCTCGGTACTGGCCCGTTCAGCCAGCGTCGAGCATTGGCCCGGCGCCTGCGTGAGAAAGATTGGGAGCATTGCCGACATTTGAGTTCGGCGCTGTATGCCAATCATCCGAAGGTCTGCGCGGAATTGCCCGGTGGCACCGCGTTTTTCTGGCGCGACTGGGAACTGAAACGCGGCGAATGGCCGACCTACGTTGGCGTGGTGCTGGCCTGCCTGATCGGTGCATTTACTCATTTCATCCCGCTGGGGCTGCGCGTCACCGGGCTGATCAATATCGTCATGACCTCAACAATCGTGTTTGGCGTGATCGCTGCGGGCATCAACTGGCTGACGCACGAACTGGCGCACACCCATTGGCTGCTGGATGACCGCCTCAGCGCGCGGTTGTGGCCGGGTTTTGCCAAGGACGCTGCGCCGTTCGGCGTACTGCGCGATCTGATTCCCTGCGCATTGATGGTGGCCGGGCTCACCTGGTTTTTCGGCCCCATCGCTGGCGTCGTCTATGCCGCGACACTGGCCTGCGTGGGTTTGATCCGTCGCCGTCAGGTCAAACCACACACGTCCTGGGAAAAGACCAACCTGCCGGTGAAAATCGGCCTGACGCTACTTGGGGTTGTCGCCCTGGTGCTGGTGCTGGGCGTGTTCAAAGTGGCCGCCAGTCAAGGCACGGTCAATCGCAATCAGGGCCTGCAACCCTGGGCGGAGCGTTTGTGTAGCCGGTTGCCGGCGAGTTCTTTCGATTGCGGCGCTCCCGCCACCCGTGAACAGTGGTATCCCGCGGAGGCACGGCCATGACGTCGAGATTCATGTTTGTCAGCGGCGTAGTGGTCGTTCTGGTGGTGATGGGGCTGTCGAGCGCGACCCGGCCGTTCCTGAAGCTCGATCTGTGGCTTGATCAGCGCGACTCAGTGGTGACCGCACAGGCCAATGCGTTGAGTCCGATCATTGCATGCGTCAACCGTGTCGATGTGCACTGGCGCAACGCCTACGACAAATTCGAGCGTCCGCGACCAGCAGGTAATGCATTCGATAGTTATCTTGCTGAGGCTCGGGATTTCGACAACACGGATGCGTACACCGTGCATGACATCCAAAAGGATCTCTGCCTCAGTCATATCAACGAAAAACTCGAACTCTTGGCCTATCAGCCAGTGCTTTCGCAAAAAGTCCGTGACTACGCGCAAGCACTGCAGGGCGCGGCGGTGATCTTTACGCCGGAGCGACTCGACAGAAGTGCGAACTTTTATGCCACGCCGCTCGCCCGGTTGTCACAGGGCTCGGGGCAAATCCAGGCCGCCAGCAATGCCTACATCAACGCATCGACAGCCTTGCGAGAGGAACTGCTGCCACTTGATGTGGCACAGCGCTCCGAGCAGCTCAAGCTGCTGGAAGCGCGGGTGGGCAGGGAGATTCATTGGTCTCTGCTGGCGTACATGATGCAAGCCCGGGAGACATTGGAGCTGCTCGAAGACGGGATGAAACACCGCACCCTGACCCCGCAAGCCGTGGCCGATACCACCGCCGATCTGCAACAGGCGTGGAATCGTCGCGCGCCCTTCATCGCTCTTCGCGAGGGTGGATTTCGAAACAAGGACGATGACGCGCGGGAGCTGTGGCGGCACATCAGTGCGCCAGCGCAAAGCTATCTCGACGCGCTGAACACCCTGCATAAGGACTGGCAGAACCACGCCGAACCGCAACGCTTGAGCGACGATTACTACGCCGTCACCCATGGCTACGACGCCCTACTCAGCCAATACAACCGCCAGGCACGCGCCAATTTCTGAGGGTGTGCACAGGCCGGACGGTCCTCGCGGACAATCCGGCCTCGTACGCTTACTTGGCTTTCTTGAGCTTAAGATACGACTGACGCAGGTCCGAGGCCCAGCCATCAATGACGGGTTTGACGTCATTGGTGCTCATTGCCTGCGAATCATTTTCCAGTGGCTTGCCGGTGCCTTTGCGCACCACTTGCGCGACGACCTTATTATTCGCGCCATCGAGGAACACCGCTTCGGTGGCCAACGTAGTTTCCTGATCACGAATACCGCTGGCGGTGCTGACCGCAGCGGCGACCAACGCAATCGGAATTACCTCGTAAGCATGCAGGCCTTCGGTGGAGCTGCTCACGGCGGTGATTGCCGCACGCACCACAATCACGCCCGGGCCAGGACCGGTGGCCAACGGCAAGTCTTTGCCGATCTCACGCTTGAGCGCCTGATCGTAGTAGGAAGTGATGCCATTGAGGGTTTGCTGGGAGATTTTCGCGGTCGGTTGCGGTTTCGGGTAGAGCTGAGTCGGCTCGATGTACACACTGGTGAATTTCCTGACGTCGACCTTCGGATCGATCCAGCGCATCACCTCGGCACCGGACGGGGATTTGGCCTCCTTGAGCTGGCTGTAGTCTTTGAGGAATCCTGAGTACTCTTTCGGGTCGACGGTTTTGCTGGAACAACCCACCATTGCGACGGTGGCAATGCACAGAGTGCCCATCATCACTGCTAGCTTCATGCTGTAACTCCTGTCAGAAGGCCGAAAAACTTTGCCCGGGGGAATTACAGGTATAGCTAAAACTTCAGTAATTGCGATTGCACAGCACAATATTCACGCAAGGCTGCGCGGAGGATCACAAGCGTCATTTGAAAGACGTCGAGCATCCGGCAGCGCTGCATCGAGCTCTTGGCCATTGGTGAGCTTCAAGAATCCGCTGCACTGGAACAAGCTGAGCTAGAACGCCCGCAAGTGCTGTTGCAGGGGTGGAAGAAGATGAACATGGGCGATCCGGCGCTTAAGTGACGGGCTGGAAATTGTCTTCCCTCACCCTAGCCCTCTCCCAGAGGGAGAGGGGACCGATTGGGGGATATTCAAGAGTTCCGCCGACTTGAGCGAGTGCCTTTGAATCCATAATCGACTCGGTCTTTCACGTCGGTGCAGGACGCCAGACAACTCGGTCAGTCCCCTCTTTCAGAGGTAAATAGAGGGGACCGATTCGGGATGATTCGAGAGATACACCGACGTGACCGGTTGGCTTTGAATCCATAATCGACTCGGTCTTCCACGTCGGTGCAGGACGCCAGACACCTCGGTCAGTCCCCTCTCCCTCCGGGAGAGGGTTAGGGTGAGGGGCTTTTCAGGGGTTCACCCCGTTACCAGGACGAAGTCTCACCACTGCGCAACGCCATCTCCCGCCGACTGTTGATGTGCATCGCCTTGATCAAGGACACCGTGCCCACCAGCAAAATCGCCGCCCCCAACAGGAAGTCGATGTTGTACAGCTGGAAGTCCTGCACCGGCCCGATCAGCAGCACCCGCACGATCGCGGCGCCCAACAGCGTGGCAAGGAAGTCGATCCCCGGTTCATTGCGGTAAAACACCAGCAGTAACGGCAGGCACAACACCAACAGCAGCAACAACACCACCACCTTGAACGAACCTTTGCGCTCGACGCTGAAGGCACATTCGTGCGGCCCGTACGCCTTGTAATCCTCGTCGCGGATCATCGAGGTTTTCTCGTTGATGTAGTCGATGCGGTTGTACTTCTGGATCGGCGTGAAGGTGTTGGACATCTCCATCAACGTGGTGATGTTCTTGAAGCGCAGGTCGATGCGCTCGCTACCCTTGAGGTAATAAAGCACCGGCTTATAGCCGTAGCGATAGCTGTCGAAAGGGAATTCGGTGACCTGACCCTGGACACCGATCGGCCGTGGTTCAAGTTCGGCGTAGGCACTTTTATTGGTGGCGGAAAGGTTGCGGCTCAGCGGCTGCACCTTGACCTGCTCAAGGAAGATCGGCGTGACGCCGTAGGACCATTGCAACGGTTCCAGACGCAGACGCAGTTCGTTGCGGCTGAGGTCGTAACGGTTGAAGGTGCGTTCCGAAACCACCAGGGAACCGCTGAGCATGAACTCGCCGCGCAGGTTGTTGGTGACGCGCAAGGTCAGTTGGTCCTTGCCCAGCAACGCCGCTTCCGTGGATGGCGGCGTGCCGCACCACGCGGTGCTTTCGCCGACACCGCCGAGTTGGCCGTCGCGGTTTTCCTTGAATACATAAAAGTAACTGGCCCACAGCGTCACCATTAACAGCAACGCTGTGAGGCCGAGGATTTTTTTGCCCGGACTCACTGATCAGACTCCCTTCTTCGGTTCCATCGTCCAGCCGAAAACCCGCTGGCGACGGCGACTCTACCAAAAGGCCACCACTCACCCAAGGGAAAATGCCCGATTCAGGAGGTTTCTAGGGGTTTCCCCGGTGTACTTCGAAGAACAAAAGATCGCAGCCTGCGGCAGCTCCTACACGGGATCCACTGTAGGGGCTGCCGCAGGCTGCGATCTTTTCAAGCGTCAGCGCCGCCGGAACAGCGGGCGTGGTTCGATGACTGAGCGGCCGTAGAGCACGCTCATTCCGGCCAATCCTTTCAGCGCATCCTCAGCCGATTTGTCCTCACGCACCGCGAAACTGTCGAACCCGCACTGGCGCATATGGCTGAGCTGATCACGCAAGACATCGCCAATCGCGCGCAACTCCCCTGCCCAGCCGAACCGGCTGCGCAGCAGATAAGCCTGGCTGTAAGCACGCCCGTCGCGAAAACTCGGAAAATCCAGTGCAATCAGCGGTAACGAGGCCAGCCACGGCACCAGACTTTCAACCTCATCATCCGGGCCAAGCCACACCGCATGAGTCGACGGTGATTCCAACCAGTGCGTCAGCGGCAACATCAGCAAACCTGCAGGCCTTGGCGTCGATGGCTCACGCACTAGCGTCCACGGATCGTCCGTCACTATTCGCGCTACGCCCTGCTCCAGCCGCAACAAATTATTCATACCGCCTCCAGCGTTTTCGGATAAACCCGCTCTTTGAACGGCTCCAGGCCAATCCGCGCGACGGTGTCGACAAACAGTTCCTCGTGCTCGCGATAGCGCACAAACGTACCGATGATCCGCTCGATCACCTGCGGCACTTCCGCAGCACTGAACGACGGGCCGATGACTTTGCCCAATGCGCTGTTTTTGCCCTGGGCGCCGCCGAGGGTGATCTGATACCACTCGCTGCCGTTCTTATCGACGCCGAGGATGCCGATATTGCCGATGTGGTGGTGACCGCAGGCGTTCATGCAGCCAGAGATGTTCAGGCTGATATCGCCCAGATCATGCAGGTAATCGAGGTTGTCGAAGCGTGCCTGAATCGCCTGGGCAATCGGGATCGATTTGGCGTTGGCCAACGCACAGAAATCGCCACCGGGGCAGGCAATGATGTCGGTGAGCAGGCCGACGTTGGCGCTGCCCAGGTCGTGTTTGCACGCCAGTTGCCACAACGCATAGAGGTCGGTTTTCGGCACATCGGGCAAGACGATGTTCTGCTCATGGGCGATGCGAATCTCGCCAAAACCGAAACGCTGCGACCAGTCGGCCACCGCCAGCATCTGCACAGCGGTGACATCCCCCGGCGGCGCCGCCATGCCCGGTTTGGTCGACAGCACCACGCTGGTGTAGCCCGGCACCTTGTGCGGCTGCACGTTGCGCGCGACCCAACGGGCAAACGCCGGGCTTTCGGCCAAGCGCGTGCCGAAGTCCAGATCGGTGTCGGCCAGGGTGTGATAAACCGGCGGCACGAAGGCGCTGGCGACCCGCTGATATTCGGCTTCGGTCAACTGCGCCGGGCCGTCCTTGAGGTGTTGCCATTCCTCTTCGACTTCCTTGGCGAACGCCTCGATGCCTAGCGCCTTGACCAGAATCTTGATCCGCGCCTTGTACTTGTTATCGCGCCGACCGTGACGGTTGTACACGCGCAAAACCGCTTCGACGTAAGACAGCAAATGCTGCCACGGCAAGCCTTCGCGGATCTGCAAACCGAGAATCGGCGTGCGCCCCAGACCACCGCCGACGATCACTCGCAGAAGCATCTGCCCATCGCGGCCGGGGTAAAGGTACAGACCGATGTCGTGCATCATGATTGCCGCGCGATCCTGCTTCGCCGAGCAAATGGCGATCTTGAATTTGCGTGGCAGAAACAGGAATTCCGGGTTGATCGTCGACCACTGCCGCAGAATCTCGGCCAATGGGCGCGGGTCGATCAACTCGTCCGCCGCGACCCCGGCGAACGCCTCGGTGGTGATGTTGCGCACGCAGTTGCCGGAGGTCTGGATCGCATGCATGTTGACCTGCGCCAGACGTTCGAGGATGTCCGGCACGTCGCTCAGTTCGATCCAGTTGAACTGCATGTTCTGCCGCGTAGTGAAGTGACCGTAACCACGATCGTAATCGCTGGCGATGCTGGCCAGCGTGCGCATCTGTTCGGCGCTCAAGGTGCCGTAGGGAATCGCCACGCGCAGCATGTAGGCGTGCTTCTGCATGTACAGGCCGTTCTGCAGACGCAGCGGCAAAAACTCCTCTTCGCTCAATTCCCCGGCCATGAAGCGCTCGACCTGATCGCGAAACTGCGCAACACGCTCGAACACCAGCGCCCGGTCGTAATCATCGTATTGATACATGCCTGCCACCTCATCAGTTATTCCTGTGGGAGCGAGCCTGCTCGCGAATGCGGTGTGTCAGGCAACTGCATTGTTGGCTGACACACCGCATTCGCGAGCAGGCTCGCTCCCACAGTTTTCTTCAGAGCACTATGACGAAGCAGCGCAGCGCGTTACAGATTCACCTGAACTCATAAAAACCATATCAGGGCGCGGCAGAACGCCGCAGTCAGCCCTTTAATCTGATCCGCATAAATCAAAGATTCCTGAGCCTGTTTTGTTTCTGACGGGGTTTCTACAGTGCAACTCATGCCAGACCGGGTGGCCTGGCAAGACTTTGCAACCGTGGATGAACTGACCATGAGCACAGCAACAATCGGACAGGCTTATAACTACAAGGTCGTCCGCCAATTCGTCATTGCCACAATTTTCTGGGGTGTGGTGGGCATGGCGATGGGCGTGTTGATCGCCTCGCAACTGGTGTGGCCAGAGATGAATCTGGACCTGCCGTGGACCACCTTCGGCCGACTGCGACCGCTGCACACCAGCCTGGTGATTTTCGGTTTCGCCGGCAGCGCGCAATTCGCCGCCAGCTACTACGCAGTGCAGCGCACCTGCCAGGTGCGGCTGTATTCAGACAAACTCGCCGCGTTCACCTTCTGGGGCTGGCAATCGGTGATTGTGGTCATGCTGATCACCCTGCCGCTGGGCTACACCACCACCAAGGAATACGCCGAGATCGAATTCTCCGGCGCGGTGTGGATGGCTGTCGTCTGGGTCGCTTACGCCATTGTGTTTTTCACCACCGTGGTGCAGCGCAAGACCAAACACATCTACGTCGGCAACTGGTTTTTTGGTGCGTTCATCCTGGTGATCGCCATGTTGCACGTGGTCAATCACCTGTCGATTCCGGTGGACTGGTTCAAGTCGTATCCGGTGTATTCCGGCGCCACCGATGCGATGGTGCAGTGGTGGTACGGGCACAACGCGGTGGGTTTCTTCCTGACCACCGGGTTCCTCGGCATGATGTATTACTTCGTGCCGAAACAGGTCAATCGGCCGGTGTATTCGTACCGGTTGTCGATTGTGCATTTCTGGGCGCTGATCACCCTGTACATCTGGGCCGGGCCGCACCATTTGCATTACACCGCGCTGCCGGACTGGGCGCAGTCGCTGGGCATGGCCATGTCACTGATCCTGCTGGCGCCGAGCTGGGGCGGGATGATCAACGGCATGATGACCTTGTCCGGCGCCTGGCATAAGTTGCGCACCGACCCGATCCTGCGCTTCCTCGTGCTGTCGCTGGCGTTCTACGGCATGTCGACCTTCGAAGGGCCGATGATGGCGATCAAAACCGTCAACGCCCTCTCCCACTACACCGACTGGACAATCGGCCACGTTCACGCCGGCGCGTTGGGCTGGGTGGCGATGATCACCTTCGGTGCGACTTATCACATGGTGCCCAAAGTGTTTGGCCGCGAGCAGATGTACAGCACGCCGCTGATCAACCTGCACTTCTGGCTGGCGACCATCGGCACGGTGTTGTACATCGCCTCGATGTGGGTCAACGGCATCACCCAGGGCCTGATGTGGCGGGCGATCAACGAGGACGGCACGCTGACCTATTCATTCGTCGAGGCGCTGCAGGCCAGTCATCCGGGGTTCATCGTGCGCTTTGCTGGCGGGGTGTTCTTCCTTACCGGGATGTTGCTGATGGCCTACAACGTGTGGCGTACGGTGCGGGTGGCCGACGTTGCACTGGCGCGCAGTGAAGCGCAGATCGCCTGAGGCTGGGAGCCGCTCGTGATGGAGATTTTCTTTGATGTGTTGGGCGTGATGTTTCTTTGGCTGGCGGTTGAGTACTGCTTGCGACGGGAGACGGCGGACAGCCTGGATGAAGCGAGTATGGTGCCGTTTGCCGATGATCCGGAGGTGGCGCGGCGGGTGGAGCTGGCTACCGGGAAAACCGTGAAAGCGGTGGCGCCGGAGGTGGCGAAGCCGGGGTGGGTGAATCTTGATATGTGAGGGGTGTCAGTCGGGCAGCCCTCACCCTAGCCCTCTCCCAGAGGGAGAGGGAACTGACCGAGTTGTTTGTTCAGGGCACGTCGACCTGCAATATCTAAGGTGAATGCAATCTCACAAACAATGAAGATCGGCTCCCTCTCCCCCTGGGGGAGAGGGAACTGACCGAGTTGTTTGTTCGGGTTACGCCGACTTGAAATATCTAAGGTGAATGCAATCTCAAAAACAACGAAGATCGGCTCCCTTTCCCCCTCACCCCCTGAGGTAGAGGGAACTGACTGATCTGGCTTAATGATTCTGGACACCCCTAAAGGGCGTTAATCTACGCCCAACGATGAGGTGTGATTTGACCAGACGATATTTTTCGACAGATTTCAAACGGGATGCGGCTTGCCTGGTTTTGGATAAAGACTATTCGGTGAGTGAAGCCTGCGAAGCAATGGGCGTGGGCCCTACAGCTCTG